>NZ_LT629793.1:2577245-3221556 GCF_900105735.1 Pseudomonas yamanorum
AAACAAATGGATGAGGCGTTCGCCCAAGACTTCGCGCGGGCTAGATATAAGCGTTCCATCCAGATCAAAGGCTATGAGTTTTACCCGAGCAAACGGAAGTAGCTCCTGAGGGTTACAAAGAGCGTCGGGTAGGCAGCGAGGATCACTTGTTAATGATGAAGACATGATGCATTTGCTGCCTTGTGCCATTAGTCGACTGATATCCTAAAGCAGGAATTTCATGTACCTTGAGAGTACCCTGCGTGACCAGAGCTCGCTCTAACTCATTTAGGCAAATATGAGCTCCATCTGCGTATTGCACCACCAAGCGTTCCCAACTAACGGAGTTAATAAGATCCAAGAGATAAGGCAACCTCATTGCATTTCTTATTTGGCTGCCCATTGTCGAACGTACAACAGGCTGTCCACATTTGCTATTTGAATCAACTGAAACCTCTTCGAACTTAGCCAGAGTTTCAGGAAGATGATAATATCTAGAATAATCTCGTCCATTATAGGGAGGATCAAGATAAAGGACCTCGAACGCCTTATCACTTAGATAATTAAGGGCATCACCTCTTACCGCTACCCCTCTAGGCCCTTCGACAAATCCCAGATACCATTCAAAACTGAATGTTTTCAATGCCTTCCTGTCCCAATTTTTCAAGTAGGCATAATAGGTGCCCGCCGTATTCGCAACAGCATCCATACTATTCAACAAGGAAGCGATCAGAAACTTTTCTTCATCAACATCAATAAGCTCAAGAGTTTTCCAAGACTTAATCTCTAACCAAACAGCGCTTATTTTTGCTGCATTCTCGGTCGTAAAAAAACCACGTACTTCTGCGTACTCTTTTACAAACCAACTCTCATCAGAACAAAGAGAATTCAGATGAATTAACAAACCCTCTTGCGAACTCACGCTTAGAAACTTCCTAACTCTGCTGAAGTTCGGCAGAGCATCACAAACTAATCTTACGTGCTGAAATGCATTGGGGAAATGCAGCAAATCGCAGGCTGTGACTAAACACCCTCTTTTTTTGAATTCAGCGCCGATATTACCGAGCCCCCCGAATGCATCCGCAACGGTGGCATTTTTATAGCCATCTAAAGCTATATCAGCAACAACCGGCGCCGTTGAGGCCTTAGACCCGAAATATCTAAACATTCAATAACTCGTTTTTTATAGCCTAATCGCTATAGCACAAAAATTCTCCCATCGTACCATATTCGACGGAAGGCCTACCTGATCCAGACAGGATTCCATCAAGGCTCCCGAAGATAAGTCGGTGGACATTGGTGATCACCGTGGCCCCCTGACCTTCACCTCGCAACCTATCGATACTCTCTCTAGGTATGGCCTGAAAAAGCCAGCCCTTGAAATATTCACCCCAGCAATCCTGCGGGTTACAGAGCGACTGCTTTGCAAATTCAGGGCTTTTTCAGATGATCCGTAGGGACGTTGAGTAGCATTTCCGCATCTAGGGACTCTATTTATTCAAACCGTGATGCGGGATGGCAGCTGATGCCCCGATCGAAACTGATTTTCAGGTCAGCACATCGCGCTTCGTTTTGGCTGTCCTAGGCTGAGGGGGAAGGAATTCAGGCGGACAGCACATCTATGCACTCGGAGCGTTGGGCAAGTCTCTCAGCGGGAAACTGAAACTCCCTGCTGACCTCCGCTCCATTTCTATGAGACATCGTCGCTCCGCCCTAATGAAAGAAAATAAATGCCCCACAACGCTTCGGTACATTTGAGTTCAGCAGATAAAAAGCAACCTGTTACCCCATCTCGGCATCGTTTGCCGCTTAGGAATGCTTTAAAAGTCCATCTGCTTTGCGCAGCCACCTCTGTTTTCAATGAGCTCTTAACAGAAAAAACATAGAATCACACAGAATGACGGGATCCTTAAATATGAATCCAGCGATGGTGAAAAGATTTAGAGCGGTATTCCTATCGGTATTCCAACAAGAATTCATATCTGATCAATCTATTTTAAATCAACAACATACTAAGTTGATTCAGATTACCCCGGCCCACCATATACGAAGCACCACCAAAACCCGCCTTGTACGGGTTTTGTTGTTTCTGGGCTCCTGAAAACACACCGCCGAATGAACCTTCGGATTTTTCCCGCAAGACATCGCGCCCTTGGTGAACTGGTGCTCATCAATCGACACGACTAGCCTTGAAACGTCGCTGCAAAATCAGCGACCGGGTTTAGCAGCTCGGTTAATATCAAGGCATGCAATGCCACCATCTGTCCAAGCGAAGCATCGTGCGTCCGCTTGTCCACGTTATGGCGGCTGTGCGTGGGGCACTTTCGAGTGCGCTGGGTTCCTTGATTCCTGGTCTGCTAACCCGCGTACGGTCGCCACCCTTTTCGTTTAGCAGCGATGTCTGGCGACTCCACCAATCAAGGAGTTGCACTCATGAAAAAGAACAGTCCCAATCCTCCGAGCCCGAGCCAATCCTGCACGGATATCTTCTGCATCGCTCAAGGCATCGACCCAGAAACCCTGCTCGTACAGGCCTGCGAAACCCTCGTCTCACTAAACGCGCTTACTACTGACCTCGCTTTCGAACTTGACGGAGCCTTTCGCCATAAACTTCTGGCCACCCAGCAATTGAGCGTCCTGGGTGAGTTGCTGGTAACTCGCGCACTGGACATTCTTGTGCCAACAGCAGACTCGAAAACGCAGGGAAGGACAGCTTCCGAGTATTAAAAATAGCGACTCAGCAGGAAAGCGCCAAAAAGTAACCAAAGGGTGAGCGGGTTATTTTCTTCGAAAATAAATCCGTCACCTTTTTCTATTGAGGATGGTTGTGATACTTCTCCATCCCGTGCCCAGCACAGCTCCACCTCAATTCGCCTCTATCAGACAACCGGAAGTCCGATACCTCATGCTCAAGCCCTGTTTATTCCTGGCCCTCGCCACGCTCTCCACGCTCGCCAACGCCGACCTCGCTGGGGTCTGGCAAGGCTCGCTCGGCAAGACGACGATCACCGCCTGTTTCAACGCCGCGCCCAACACCGGCGGGAGCTACTACTATCAGCGCTTCCTGACACCGATCCAGCTCACCCAGGAAACACCCGATGCTCCCTGGGTCGAAGAAGGCAACAGCGGTGTCTGGCAATTGGAGGTGCCACAGGGCGACTCGCTCAAGGGCGTCTGGAGCAAAACCAAGGGCGGCAATCCACTGTCCCTGGCATTGCAGCGCGTGGCAACGCCGCCCGAAGGTTGTGCCAGCGATGCGTATAACGCTCCCATGGAAGCCGCGCCCCTACCGGTCAAGACGCAGAAGCAATCCTTCGCCGGGCACAGCTACCAGCTAAAGACCCAAGGCGCCCAGGTGACGCTCAAGCTTGAGGGCGACAGCCCGGCAATTCAGAAGATCAACCGGCAGTTGGCGAGCCTGGCGATCAGCGCCGATGGTCAAGCCGACTACTTCAGCGAACGACGTGAATACCTGGGGCGCAACGGCGCAGCCTATACCAGCGAAATCAGCGTCGAACCCACGTACTGGTCATCCCAGTGGATCACCGTCAGGTTTTACCGATGGGCCGCCGGTACGGGCGCCAGGGGTATCAGTTGGGGGCTGCATTCCTGGAACCTGCAAACCGGCGAGAGCGTCGATCCATGGACTTGGCTCGGCGGGCACCAGGAATGGTATGACGCTTACTCCGGCCATCTGAAACTGCCCGCTACATTCAGCGCCTGGCTGGAGAAGCAAACCACCACCGATGAAGGTTGCCCGGCGATCACCAGTTACTCGAGCTTCGACCTGAGCTTCGACACTCAAGGCATGAAGCTGTCGACACCGGCCAATGGCGACGGTTGCGACAATGACCTGAGCTTCACCTGGGAGCAGTTGGCGCCTGTTTTGTCGGCCAAGGGTAAAGCCGCACTTGCCAGCTTGAAGATGCCTTGAGTGCATAACCATCACGCGATGGTGCAGATGCTGATCGGGGGCGATCCTTTGCGCTGGCACTTGCTGGACGTCGTCCGCGCCCTCGCGCTCCCCGATTGCTGGATCGGCGCCGGCTTTGTACGTAACGCCGTGTGGGATCACCTGCACGGTCGCGCGCTATCGCCACTGACGAGTGACGTCGACGTACTGTGGTTCGACCCCACCTGCACCAACCCCAGCGAAGACCGCCGCCTCGAAGCCCTGTTACATGCAGCAGAACCTTCCATCGACTGGTCCGTTAAAAACCAGGCCCGCATGCACCTGCGAAACGGCGATGCGCCCTATCGCGACGCCAGCGATGCCATGCGCTTCTGGCCGGAGACCGCCACCGCAGTCGCCGTCAGAAGAACCGCAGCGGACGTATGCGAAGTTTCAGCGCCACTTGGCCTGGAGGACTTGTTCAATCTGCAACTCAGGCCCACCCACCGCTTTGTCGAAGAGAAACACGCCATTTACCAACAACGCATCACCTCCAAACGCTGGCTAACCCATTGGCCACTGCTGAAACAACCCTGACCCCACAAAAACCTCACACTCATTCACGAATTATTAAGAATCCCCCTCGTATACTCACCGATTGCCCGGACTGTTCCCCCGAACGGTCCCCTGCCCCGGTAGCCAGAATCCATGACGCGTTCCGCCCCTCTGCTGCTCCTGCTTACTGCGCTGTTGTTCTTCTTCGCCCTTGGCAATCACGAGTTGCAAGGCTCGACCGAGGCCCGTGTGGCCGGGATCGCCATGGCCATGCACCTGGATAACGACTGGGTGGTGCCGCGACTGTTCCGTGAACCCTTCCTGGAGAAACCGCCACTGAGCCTGTGGCTCGACGCCGGGGCGATCCGGCTGTTTGGCGGTACCACATGGGCAGTGCGCCTGGCGTCAGCCTTTGCCGGGCTGTTCAGTGTGATGCTGCTGTACGGGATGCTGCGCAAGTTTGGCCGGCCCAAGACCCTGGCGTTTGTCGCGGCACTGATGCTGGCGACCATGGCCAGTTACTGGAGCAACGTACGCGGTGTGGGTGAAGATTCGCTGCTCACCCTCGGGGTCACCATGGCCCTGCTGGCGTTCTATCAGGCCAACCGCCCCGAGTCGGAGCGCGACCGTTCCAACCTGGGCACCTGGTTGCTGTTCACCTTGGGGATGGTCATCGCCACCTTGAGCAAAGGTGTACTGGGCCTGGCCATGCCGGGCGTCGTGATCTTCGTCTATCTGGCCAGCACCAGCCTGATGGATAAACGGTTCAAGCTCGGCGATTGGATCAAACCCGGGCTGTTCACGCTGCTGGCGCTGGTGCCGCTGATGATCTGGCTGGGGTTCCTGTACCAGCGCGACGGGCTGCAAGCAGTACGTGAAGTGCTGCTGACCAACAGTGTCGGGCGCTTCAGCGGTTCGTTTGTCGAAGCCGGTCACTACGAGCCGTTCTATTACTACATCGTCAAACTGCCTGAAGCTTTTTTGCCCTGGAATATCCTGGTGTACCTGGGGCTGTGGCACTTCCGTAAAAGCCTGGTGCGCAACCGCTACCGGCTGTTTTTCAGCGTGTGGCTGGTGGCGCAGTTCACCCTGCTGACGCTCGCCTCCAGCAAGCGCACGGTTTACCTGATGGCACTAACGCCCGCCGGCGCAGTGCTGGCCGCCGAGTATGGTGGCGTCTTGCTGGGCTGGCTGAAAAGCCGCGGGCAGGTTTCCAACGTTGCCGAGCACGTTTATGGCCACCGCCGCGGCCTGGTGGGTGGCTTCTTCACCATGGTGGTGGCCTGCTACCTGATTGCCGCCTTCTGGTTCGCACCCAAGGCCGATGTGCGTCAGTCGTTTGTGCCGGTGATCAGCCAGATCCAGGCGATGCAGGCGCAGGGCAAAGAGGTGGTGCTGTATCAGGCCAACGAGCGAATCGCCGGGGCCGGGGTGTTTTACATGCAGGGTTATTTGACGATTCTGCAAACGCCGGAAGAACTCAAGAGCTACCTCGCGGCCAAGCCCGGCAACGTGGCATTGGTGGACAATACTGACCGGCTGAACGTACCGGTGACAGTGGTCAAGGAGATGGCGATTAACCGTCAGCCGTACTATTTCATCGAGCAGTGATGAAAGAGGCGCCTGCCACGAGTAACTAACTACCGCCATCGACACTGCAAGACTGCGCACCCTCAGGGATCAATCCACCCTGAGGACCGGCCATGCCCGCCCTGCCCCCGAACACATCACCACTCACCCCCGAACAACTGAACAACTACCTGCTGCAAATCGGTCATCGCTTGCAGGTTTTCCCCAATGGCCAGGCGCCCGCTGCGCAGTCCTCTGCCGAGTTGCTGGAGATGCAGGCGCTGCACGCAGCCCTGGCAGAAGAGAGCCGCTGGAGCCTGCAGAACGCACAAGTGCATTACACCGTCCCCGGCAATTGGGTGATCCAGGGCGAACCCGGCCGATTGAACCGCACGCGCATCAGCCAGGCATTGCACAAGAAGTTGGCCGCCCTGGAAATCGAACGGCGGCCCAACGGCCATTTACGCAAGAACTGGATACTCGACAGCCATCAGCCGATGCTGGAGGCCGAGGCCAGGCTGAAGGTCAAGGATCGCCTGCTCAGCCCTGCCGACCAGTTGCTGGTGACGAATATCGTCAGCGGCCCCGAGCTGCGCCCGGGCATCCATCGCCTGACGTTTCGCTACCGTCAGCAGACCATCGAGTTCGCCGGGGTGTTCGTCCTCACGCGCAGCCAAACACCGGCCACCCACCTGGAGATCGAGGACGGCGATGTATTGCTGTTCACCCCGTCCAGAGGACTGGAGGCTTTCACCTCGCTCAAACACCTGGATCGCACGCTGCAAGAGCGTATGAAGCAGGCGGCCTGGCGCCAGGAACTGCTGCAACACTTGCCGCGCCGTTACCAGCACTTGCGCGCGGCGAGTATCTGGCCGCTGGTGCCAGAGCCTATCGACAGCCTCCCGCTGAACGAACACACCTACAACGCCCTGCAGGACAAACAACATCAGGACATCGCGTTTGCCCTTGGCCTGGACGGCCACCCAGCGCCGGCAGACGTCGCCAGAATGACCCTCGAACTGGACCAGGCGCTGCGCTGCTCGCCTTGGGACCTGGCCTCGCGCCTGGAACTGCGCGCGCAACAATTACTGGAAAAACTGCTCCACGAATCAGCCCCCGACTGGTACCGTAGCGCCAATGAAGCTCAGCGCAAAACCCTCGCCGAACACCTGCGTACTTACGAACACCTCAGCCTGCAAGTGCTGGCGCTGCTCGGCCCGGCGGCCTCGCCCGAGACCATGGCACGCCTGCAATTGCTTGAGCACCTGGATGACGACCTGGATATCCAGGGCCTGATCCCCGAGCAACTGCAGATCGGCACCGAGCGCACCCTTAAGTCAGGCAACTCGTACAACCAGCACAACAACCTGGTGCAACTGGCGGTACGTGGCTTGCACCGTGGCGATGAACAAGCCGGTTCCGAGTTTCTCGAGCACACCCAACTGACCTACGCCCAGCAGCCATTGCCGCCCGAGTTCCAGGACGTCACCCCGGCCTACCTCGCCGAGCTGCTGGCCAAGGTTCAACCAAGCCTGACCTTCGCCGAAGAACAAAAACGTGCCCACAGTTTGCCCGCCGTACAGGAAGCCATGCAGCAGATGCTCGACAGCCGCCTGCACGCGCTGGCCTACAGTGCGTCGTTGCAAAACCATATCAGTGCAGATGACTACGCACTGATCCAGACCCTGAGTGAAGGGCCATCGCCCACACTCACCGCCTGCTGCCTGTTCCTGCACAAGGCTCCGCTCAAAGACCTGTGGGTGCTGCGCCAGACCGATGCAATGGGTGCGGTCAAACGCTTGCTGCTGTGCACGCCTCACGCGCCGCGCGCCGAACAGTTCCAGGCCTTTGGCAGCGAGCGGGAATTGCAGGCGCACATCCTCGGCTGGAGCCAGGAGGTAGCGTCCGTCCCCGGTTCGCGCAGCATGAAAGACTACCTGCTTGAACAACTGGTCAGCCGGATCCGGCCCAAATACAGCGCGATGCTTTCCGCCCTGGGTTTTACCCCGGCCAGCCTTGAGTATTTGATGATCAGTTTCGGCGCGCCCTCCACCTATGAGGCCTGCCTGGTGGAAATGAGCACCACGACGCTGGCCATGCAGGCCGATGAATACCTGCATCAGATGCCCAAGTGGCTGAGCCAGGCATCGGCAGCCGACCGACAGAAACTCGCCGACCTCAAGGAACAGGCACAGGGCGCTGCACAGGCCTACGCCGCAAGCCCGGGTAGCCCACAACAGTTTCCCGACTTCGACAGTTACTTGCACAAGGCGGCAAAAACTGCCCTCAACCAACTGCTCGGCAACCCGATCCCGACGGTAGACCCAAACCTCGTGGGCGTGATCACCCCGCGCGAACGCGTCAGCTACACCACGCTGTACCGCAACGGCTACGACGCCAGCCTGGGCTTTATCAACCCCGACGCCAGCACCACCGCGCAGTTCAAGGGACCGCCCGGCGTCGACCTGAATCGACTCACCGCGCAAACGGTGAGCAACTCGGTCAGAGGCACCTGGATCGGTGATCGCTATGTCGCCGAGGTCGAGAAAACCCTGCTGGACCCACAAGCCCCCCACTATGCATGGCGCCGCAATATGGCCCTGGAGGTTACCCAACTGCACATGCACGTCGCCGCGCTTGAGTGCTGCCTGCAAGGCTGTCTGGCAACAAGCGACCTGGCCTGGCTGGAAAAAAGCATCGACAGCCTGGCCGATAACAGCGATGCCGTGCGCAATCGGCATCGGCTCTATCCCCTGCAAATCAGCGGGCAAGTGATCGATGGCTGCTACCTGTTCCACCATGCCGACGACCTGCCCCTGCTCTACACCCCGCACGCACCGGATGGCATCGCCTTCAGGCCGCAACAGGAATTCAACGAACGCCTGAAAAACCTTGAAGGCATGGACACCTACTACATCAGCCGGGTCGCCAGCGTTGAGCGCACGGCGTTCGAGCCGAGGTTGCATGCTTTGGTGGCCGGCCTGCCGGCACAGCTCAAGGGGGTGTATTCCAAGCCGGTGTTCGACGAAGTGCCTCGCACCGCACTGTCGCTCAAGAACCTGCATTACCACACCTACGACAAAAAGCTGCGTCACCGTATCGACGAAGTCAAAAGCACCACCACCGGGCGCTTGCAGATGATCATGGAGCTGGTCAGCGTGATCGGCGAAATCACCATTGCCGTGCTGACCGCGCCCTTCCCGACACTGAGCCTGGCCTTGGGCGGCTTGCTGGTGTTCAAGGATTCGATGCTCGCCCTGCATGCCTACAGCCGCAACGACACCGCCGCCGCGCTGGGACACTATCTGGGCGCGCTGCTCAATGCCGGCGGGGCGTTGTTGACCGACCTGCGGCCCCTGCTCTTCGCCCCCGTCAAGCTCGCCCGTCCGCCATTGCGCCATGTTGCGCGGGTGGCCAAGGATCAGCAGGCCATGACCTTGATCAAGCAACTGCAACCGCAACCCCCATTGCCTCAGGGCATGCAGCCCGTGCTGTTTGCTGGCGACAACCTGTGGGCCTCGCATACCCCGGACAGCCTGGGACGATTCCTGTTATTTCGCTATGACAACACCAGCGGGCAATTGCGCTCCACCGGCAAGCTGGTGAACCAGACGGTGGACGGCCAGTGGCAGCGCTCCGGTGTCATCGGTGGCATGCCAGACCCTGAAAGGCTCGGGCAGCCCTATGAGTTGTCGAAAAAATATCGCAGGGACGTAGCGGCCATCATCGCCCCCGAGGACAGGTCGGCGCTTTTCCAGCAGATCGCCTATCTGGATCGAGATCTCAATACTCACACCATCTGGATCTCGCGCCGGCAACTCGACCCGGCACTCAGGCAACACCTGGACAACGTCAGGGCACTGACGGATGACGCCGACGCATTTTTTGCACGGTTGCCCGCCGTGGTTCCCCGGGCCGAAACCCTGAACCCAGCGCCAGACATTGCCGTGCGTGACTTGCTCAAGCTGCTGATCGATGACGCGCACAACCTGGTGGTGGGCGAGGCTCCGTTTTCCACCGTGGCTAAACAGGTGCTGATCGAAAACATGCAGTACCTGCGCGAACTGAACGTGACGGTTCTCTATATCGAGCCGCTGTGGCGCGACATTCATCACCTGAAAACCCATTCACGGTTTTCCAGTGGTTTCTCCAAACGGGCCGAGGGCCAGCTCAAATCCCTCGACAAGGAAAATTACCGCGACCCCGAAGGGTTGCATGGCCACTGGATGCTGGTAAAAACCGCACAACAGCACGGGATAGAGGTTCGGCCGTTGAACGCCTCAAGCTCCTACGATCTGGAAAACACCCTGTGCCTGCTTGATTCACGCCCGGCACCGATTCGCTCCAACCGGCTGACCAACTTTTACTCCCACACCCTCATCAACGACGACCAGGCCAAAAAACCGGGCGAACGCTGGATAGCGTTGGTTGATCAAAAACGCATGAGTACCTATCGCGGCACGCCGGGCCTGGCCGACCTGCAAAAGAGCATTGCCCTGCGGGTCGACGACGCCTTCGACCAACCCACCCGAGTCATCGCCGATGTGGCCGGCGGCATTCCCGGCGATGCCCTGGCCAAGGGCGACCTGAAGCTGTCGTTGTACACGGCAAGCCAACCGGCACCGCGTCCGGGCTCCTCGGTGGAGCGCTCATACTCGCTACGGCCAACGCGCCCCCTGCCTGCGGAAGCGCCGCATCACTTCAGCACCTTTGACCTGCCGCATGAACACCTGAACCTGATCAGCGATGAAATCACCCTGCCGATAGGCACGCGTGAAGCGCTCTTCGCCACCGCCTACAGGGAGACCGCCAGTAGCCGTCGCGCGGCACAAACCACGTTCGACCAGACCCGCAAAAAACTTCAGACCCAGGCCCAGGCATTTTTTACCGAACACACGCCGCCTGCGCGGGGAGCACTGCTTGCGGTCGACCCGGCCGTGGATGAGGTGAAGTTTATCGATCAACTGCTGGACACCGCCGATGGCCTGGTAGTCGGCGAATCCCACGCCGGTACGTCGAGCAAAGGCTTCCTCAGCCGGCACATGGAATACCTGAAGGGCCAGCGCGAAGTAAAAACCCTGTACATGGAGCAACTCACCACCGAGCTGCATCAGGCCGACCTGGATATCGTCCACAGCCTGGGCTTTATGCCCGATGAGCTGTGGAGTTACCTCAACGCATTGGACAAAGGCCACGGCGTACCGGCCGACAGCCCCTACAGCTTTGTCAGCCTGGTGCAGGTGGCGATGAAGCATAACGTGCGGATCCGCGCACTCGACTGTGTCGCCAGCTTGCGGGTGGACGGCATGACCGCCTCCAGGACATCAATGTTCAACTACTTTGCGACCCAGGTGATCCGCGCCGATCAGCTTCAACAGGGGCCACACAAGTGGGTCGCGCTGGTGGGCGAAACGCACGCCAATACCCATCGCGGCGTGCCGGGCATTGCCGAGCTCAACAACGGCATCAGTTTACTGTTGGACGATGTGCCTCCGGGGTCGGCCAGCGGCTTTGTGCGTGAGCCCGCCAGCGTCCAGGCGCTACCGCGCGAGCAGCAATGGCCATTGGTGCGCTACGACTTCAAGAAAAACGTCAAAGTCGCCGGTGCGCCATTGCCGCCACCGGTCGCGCCCGCGCCATCCCTCAGCCTCGAACAACGCCTGCGGCGCAAAGGCGATTACCTGCTTCAGCGCACCTTGGACGACGGGTTGGAGATGGTCCATAAAAACCGCGAAGGTGTACTGGTCCACACCTCGTTGCAGCAGGATGCCAGGGGTCACTTCGTCAATCGCTGGAACCTGGATGACCGCCGTTTCAGCAGCAGGGAAGCGTTGATCGACATCATCACCACCAGCAAAAGAATGCGCCAAGTCCATTGACCCTCGCACCGCCCTCTGCATGAGGGCGGTGCGACCGCTCGTCGCTCACGGTCCATAAATCTTCCCCTCACGAAAAAACCGTTTCAGCTCTCGCCAGGGCTGCCGATACCTCCTGACTACCCATCGGCTGGTCGCTACTTCCAGCAACCGGATGTACCCGCAAATCTGTTCCTGGAGGAATGCGATGAATAGTTGGTTCGGCAACATCAGCGTCAATATGAAACTGGGCCTGGGCTTCGGCCTGGTACTGGTCCTCACCTCGATCCTCGCGCTCACCGGCTGGACCAGCCTGGGCGGCCTGATCGACCGCAGTAACTGGATGAGCGACATCACCCAGCTCAACGCTTCGCTGACCAAACTGCGGATCGTGCGCCTGCAATACATGTTGGCCAACGGCGACGAAGCCGTGGCGCAAAACGTACAGACCAACCTCGACGGTTTTGTCGCCCAACAACAGAAGCTGCTGGACAGCTTCAAGAGCCCGGACAACCTCAAGCTGCTCAACGATCAAAAAGCGATCATCACCGCTTACCAGCAGTCCTTGAACAAAATGCGCGAGGCCTACCGCAACGGTAACGCCGCGCGCCAGGTCATGGGCGACAAGGCAGACATCGCCAACACACAGATCGACGCCCTGGATTCCAGCGTGCGCCAGATGCCCGATAGCGCCGAGCGCTTTGCCCAGTTCGAGGCCGTGACCACCGCCAAGGAACAGTTCCAGTTGGCCCGCTACGAAGTGCGCGGCTACACCGGCAACGTCAACGCCGAGACTGAAGCCCGTGCCGCCGCGCAAATCGAGAAAGCCATCGACGGTTTGAAAGGCCTGCATGTCGCGTTTGGCGCCAGCCAACAGTCCGCACTGACTGCCCTGGAAACCGCCCTCGGTGCTTATCGCAGCGCGGTGCAGAACTACAAGGCGGCCAACGCCAACATCGTCTCGGCCCGGGCAGAAATGACCACCCAGGGTACCGACATCGTCACCATCAGCGACAAGCTGTACGACATTCAGCTGCAACGTCGTGACGCGGAAAGCGCCCAGGCCCGCAGCCTGCAACTGATCAGCACGCTGCTGGCGTTGCTGGTGGGCATCGTGGCAGCCGTGATCATCACTCGCCAGATCACCCGCCCATTGCGCGAGACCCTCGCCGTGGTAGAGCGCATCGCTTCCGGCGACCTTAGCCACAACATCCAGGTGACGCGCCGCGACGAACTCGGCGTATTGCAACAAGGCATCCAGCGCATGGGCACCACCCTGCGTGAACTGATCAGCGGCATCCGCGACGGCGTGACCCAGATCGCCGCTGCCGCCGAAGAGCTGTCGGCCGTGACCGAACAGACCAGCGCCGGGGTTAACAGCCAGAAGATCGAGACCGATCAAGTGGCCACCGCCATGCACGAAATGACCGCCACAGTGCAGGAAGTCGCACGCAACGCCGAACAAGCGTCTCAGGCTGCCTCGGCCGCCGACGGTGAAGCCCGTGCCGGTGACAAGGTGGTGGCCGAAGCCATCGCCCAGATCGAGCGTTTGGCAGCCGAAGTGGCGCGCTCCACCGACGCCATGACGCACCTGCAACAAGAGAGCAACAAGATCGGCAGCGTGATGGACGTGATCAAGGCCGTGGCCGAACAGACCAACCTGCTGGCACTCAACGCCGCCATCGAAGCGGCCCGTGCCGGTGAAGCCGGTCGGGGTTTTGCGGTGGTCGCCGACGAAGTCCGTGGCCTGGCCCAGCGCACCCAGAAATCCACCGAAGAAATCGAAGGCCTGGTGGCCGGTTTGCAGAACGGCACCCAGCAAGTGGCTGCCGTGATGAACAACAGCCGCAGCCTCACCGACAGCAGCGTCGAACTGACGCGCAAGGCCGGTGTATCACTGGAAAACATCACCCGTACGGTGTCGAATATCCAGTCGATGAACCAGCAGATCGCCGCGGCCGCCGAGCAGCAAAGTGCCGTGGCTGAAGAGATCAGCCGCAGCATCGTGAATGTGCGGGACGTGTCGGAGCAGACCGCAGCGGCCAGTGACGAGACGGCCAAGTCGAGTGTGGAACTGGCGCGCTTGGGCGGGCAGTTGCAGCAGATGGTCAGCCATTTCCGGGTGTAAATCCCAGGCATAAAAAAGCCGCCCCGGTCGAAACCAGGGCGGCCCACTTCTCAGACCTTAACGGTCATCGAAGCTATCCCGCAGGAATTTCCACACGTGATAAACACGCAGGGAGTTCACTACGAGGTCCCACGTACGTCGTGCAAACTTGGACATACTCGGCCCTCCATCAGTTGGGCCTACCTCCAGCGCACTTACCGGAACACGTGAGCCTTCGGACGCAGGTCAATGCTTCGCCTTGCGTGATGCCTGAACCGACAGTAGTATCCGGTCAGCAGGTCAATGCTTCCGGTGAGGCGCAACCCCAGCCACTAAACTGGGTTTGCAAAAAAACCGCCCTACTAAGGCGGTTTTTTATTGCCTGCGATTTATGCGCGCAGCCTCAGCCGCTGACTTCTTCAACAAACACCAACCGGTTTCCCGACGGGTCGCTGATGCTCATTTCGCGGCTGCCCCATGGCGTGTCTTCAATCCCCGGCTTGGCGTTGCGGTAATGCTTGGCCAGCAACTGTTGCTGGTACGCTTCCAGCCCTTGAGCCTGAATCCGCACCGCTGCACCCGGCGTGCAATCGCCATGGTGCTCGGACAGGTGCAGCACACATTCCCCAAGCGACACCTGCAAGTACAGCGGAAAGTTGTCTTCAAACCGGTGCTGCCAATCGACCTTGAACCCCAGGAAATCGACGTAGAACTCCAACGTTTTGGCCTCGTCAAAACTGCGCAAAATGGGAGTGACTTTTCCTAAGTGCATGGCGATTGCTCCGTGTTTGAGAGCGGCCACTATACGGCCGCAAACCCCTTTCGCAAATCCCCGCTGCGCGCCAGGAATCGTCCGGACCGCTGCCCATTGGCCTGCCCGTCGCTGTAGCTCAGCACGCCATTGACCCACACACCGTCAATCCCTTCCGCCGCGCGCTGCGGCGCCTTGAAGTCCGCCACATCCCGCACCCGCAACGGATCGAACAGGACCAGGTCGGCCCAATGCCCTTCACGGATTTCACCGCGTTCAGCCAAGCCAAAGCGCGCTGCCGACAAGCCAGTCATCTTGTGCACGGCGGTGTGCAGCGGGAACAAGCCAAGGTCCCGGCTGAAGTGCCCCAGTACCCGGGGAAACGCGCCCCACAAACGCGGATGAGGAAACGGATCTTCCGGCAAACCATCCGAACCAATCATCGACAGTGGATGCGCCAGGATGCGCTGCACGTCGGTCTCATCCATCCCGTAATACACCGCCCCGGCGGGTTGCAGGCGACGGGCCGCGTCTATCAACGGCATCGCCCACTCGGTAGCGATGTCCTGCAAATCCCGCCCGCCCATTTCAGGGTGCGGCGTGGACCAGGTGATGGTGATGCGAAACGCATCGGTGACTTGCTTGAGGTCCAGGGTCGAAGAGCTGGCCGCATAGGGATAGCAATCGCAGCCCACCGGGTGAGTCTTCGCCGCGTGTTCCAGAGAAGCCAACAGTTGCGGGCTGCGCCCCCAGTTACCGGCGCCCGCGCATTTGAGGTGGGAAATGATCACCGGCGCCTTGGCATGACGGCCGATCATAAACGCCTCGTCCATGGCTTCCAGCACCGGTTCGAATTCGCTGCGCAAATGGGTGGTGTACACCGCGCCATAAGCCGTCAGTTCTTCGCTCAACTGCAGCACTTCATCAGTCTCGGCGTTGAAGGCGCTGGCGTACGCAAGCCCGGTGGATAACCCAAGGGCACCGTGCGCCAGACTCTCCTGCAACTGCACGCGCATGGCGGCAATTTCACCGGGCGTGGCAGTACGGTGCAGATCGTCCATATGGTTGCTGCGCAGTGCCGTGTGACCGATCAGCGCCGCCACGTTGACTGCCGGGTGGGCACTTTCCACCGCCGCGCGGTAATCGGCAAAACGCGGATAGGCGAAGGCGTCGCGCTTGCCCAACAGGTTCATCGGGTCCGGCGGATCGGCCCGCAGGCTGACCGGCGAAGCGCTGATGCCGCAGTTGCCGACGATCACCGTAGTCACGCCCTGGCTGAGCTTGGGCAGCATCTGCGGGTGACGGATCACTACCGTGTCATCGTGGGTGTGCACGTCGATAAACCCCGGCGCCAATACGCGCCCGGTAGCGTCGATTTCATGCTCGGCGCTGTCCCGGGACAGGTCGCCGATCTTCTCGATACGCCCCTCGTGCACTGCCACATCGGCGATATAGCCGGGGGTGTTGCTGCCATCAATGATCAGCGCCTGGCGGATCAACGTGTGGTACTTCATTTCAATCTCCAAGCGGCAGGCTGTCGGGGCCGCCGCGATAATCGTCCAGGGCCAGCTTGATCCGTCGCAGGCGTTCCTGATTGTCGTCGGGCATGGCCAAGGCCAGCTCGGTAGCGAGCACGTCGATGGCCAACAGCATTCCGTAGCGCGCCGCCGTTGGCTTGTAGATAAAACTGGTTTCCGCCGGTTGCAGCGGCAGCAGCACATCGGCCAACTGCGCCAGCGGAGAATCCGGCAAGGTGATCGCGATGATTTTTGCGCCGTAGTTACGCGCCAGCGCCACCACTCCCAACACTTCCGGGGTGATACCGGTCAGCGAGCAGACGATCAGCGCATGCTCCTGGCCCAGGGTGGCGGCGGTCACGCGCATCATCACCGGGTCGTGGCAGGCGGCAATCGAGTAGCCCAGGCGCACCAGGCGCACTTGCAACTCATCGCTGCACAGGCTCGATGGCCCGCCCATGCCGAACGCGTGGATCATCCGCGCTTTGCCCAGCAGGCTCACGGCGTCGATAAAACTGCGCTGGTTGAAACCGGACAAATGCCGGCGCAACGTCGATTCGATATCGCTGAGAATCTGCCGGTGAAAGGCCGACTGCTCAGGCAGGCCCGCCGGGTCGAGAAAGCGGCTGCCGACACCGCTGGCCTGGGCCAGTTGCAGGCGCAGGTCACGCAGGTCGCGGCAACCGACGCTGCGGGCAAAACGCGACAAGGTGGCGGTGCTGACCTCGGCCCGTTGGGACAACGCTTCCAGGCTGGCGGACGCTGCAAAGCCGACATCATCGAGCATCAGCTTGGCGATACGCCCTTCGCCGGCGCTGAAGGAATCCTGGCGGGCGCGGATCTGGTAGAGGATGTCCATCGGTTGGGCTCCGGGTTACAAGATGCAGGACAAACCATAAGTCAGACCGAAGGCGACCACCGAAATCAGGGTCTCCAGCACGGTCCAGGTCTTGAAGGTCTGGATCACCGTCATATTGAAGTATTCCTTGATCAGCCAGAAGCCGCCGTCGTTCACGTGGGAAAAGATCACCGAACCCGCACCGGTGGCCAACACCAGCAATTCCGGGTGGGGATAACCCAGGCCCATGGCAACCGGCGCTACCACGCCCGAGGCAGTGGTCATGGCTACCGTGGCCGAGCCCGTGGCGATACGCATCAACGCGGCGAACAGCCAACCCATTACCAAGGGCGACAGGTTGAAGGCATGGGCCAGGCCGAGGATTTCATTGGTGACACCAGCGTCTACCAGAATCCGGTTCAAACCACCGCCCGCGCCCACCAGCAAGGTGATGCTGGCCGTTGGTGCCAGGCATTCGTTGGTGAACTTGAGGATCGATTCGCGGTTGAAACCCTGGGCCAGGCCCAGCGTCCAGAAACTCACCAGGGTCGCCACCAGCAGCGCGATGACCGAGTTGCCGATAAACAACAGGAACTGGTTGAACGCGGTGCCCGGTGTGGAAATCAGGTTAGCCCAACCGCCGATCATCATCAGCACCACCGGCAACAGGATGGTGCCCATGGTCAGGGCGAAACTCGGCAAACGGGTACGCGGTTCGCGGTCGATGAACTGGCGTTCCAGCGGGTTTTCCGCTGGCAGGTGAATGTGCGGCACGATGAACTTGGCGTACAGCGGACCGGCAATGATCGCGGTCGGAATACCGATCAAAATCGCGTACAACACCGTTTGCCCGACAGACGCGTTATAGGCCAACACCGCCATCATCGCTGCCGGATGCGGCGGCACCAGCGCATGCACCACCGACAAGCCGGCCACCATCGGCAGTCCGACCATCAGGATCGATACGCCTACCCGCCGCGCCACCGTAAACGCGATCGGCACCAGCAACACAAAACCGACCTCGAAAAACAGCGGAAGCCCCACCAGGAACGCAATACACACCATTGCCCAGTGCGCATTCCGCTCGCCAAACCGGTTGATCAGCGTGCGCGCCACCTGCTCGGCGCCGCCGGACTCGGCCATCATCTTGCCGAGCATGGTGCCCAGCGCGACCACCAGCGCAATATGCCCCAGCGTCTTGCCGACACCCGCCTCGTAGGAGCCCATGATCGTATCCGCCGGCATCCCGGCCAACAGCGCCAGGCCGATAGACACCAGGGTGATGACGATAAACGGGTTGAGCCGGTAACGCGCGATCAATACGATCAATGCAATGATGGCGATGGCGGCGTAGATCAACAGCCAATACCCCGGTGATGCGGCCATGCGGTACTCCTCGGAAAGGGTCACGTCGAATAGGTTGTGAAAGTCATAAATCATTACCGAGGTGGATTTTCAATTTTTATGAAAGTAATTTTCGCCCACAGACAAGCCATGTCGCACAGGGATATGCCCGGGGTCAGCGGATGAAAATCCGGGGGGCGTTCTTACATGAAGATTGGCGGGGCTGGAAACTCAACTGCGCAGGCCTAGTCTTAGACTGCACACCGACTCATGACCAGGAAAACCCAGAATGAATCGTAAACACCTGCTTGTTCCTTTCGCCGCCGGCGCGCTGCTGCTGGCCTTGGGCGGCACGGCTTCGGCCGATGAGAACGCGGCGCTGAAAAAATGCATGGACGGCGCCAACACCACCGCCGACATGGTCGATTGCAACGCCAAGGAAACCAAGGTGCAGGACGCACGCCTGAACACCGCCTACAAAGCCGCCATGACGGCGATGGAAGGCAACCGCAAGCAGCAGCTGCAAGACGTACAGCGCCAGTGGCTCAAGTTTCGCGATGCGAACTGCGGCTTCATCGGCTCGGCAACCGGCGGCACCATTGATCAGGTCAACGGCTCCGGCTGCGTGCTGGACATGACCCAGACCCGCGCCCAGGAACTGGAAAACCTGGTCGGCCCATGATCACTCCCACGCTCTGCGTGGGAATGCATCCTGTGACGCCCCGCGTCACGACTTTAAGAGCGGACGCGGAGCGTCCAAAGCGGCGTTCCCACGCAGAGCATGGGAACGATCATTGCGCTTCAACAACTGTCAGTCGTGCTGCACCCGGGCGCGCTTGAGCAGTTTGCGGCAGCGCTCGGACAGGTGCAGCACCCGCAAATGCTTGCCGGCCTTGGTGTAGCGCTCGCGCAGGGTCATCAACGCGGCAATCGCTGAATAGTCGACGAAGCTCAAGTGACGGCAATCCAGCGTTACCTGGGCCGGGTCGTTGGCCGGATCGAACCGGTTCAGGAACGGCGTGGTCGAGGCAAAAAACAGCGTGCCGTGCACCCGATAGAGCTTGCTGCCATCCGCTTCCATATGCTCATCCGCGTACAGCTCACGCGCTTGCAGCCAGGCAAAGTTCAGCGCCGCAATCACAATCCCGCACAGCACCGCCGTCGCCAGGTCGGTGAACACGGTAATCACCGTCACCGCCATGATCACCAGCACGTCGTTGAGTGGCACCTTGTTGATCACCCGCAGGGACGCCCAGGCAAACGTCTGCTGGGACACCACGAACATCACCCCTACCAGCGCCGCCAGCGGAATGCGCTCGATCAGCGGTGACAGAAACAGAATGAACAACAGGATCATCACCCCGGCAAACACCCCGGAGAAGCGCCCACGCCCGCCGGAACTGAGGTTGATCACGGTTTGCCCGATCATCGCACAGCCGCCCATGCCGCCGAACAGGCCAGAGACCATATTGGCCGCGCCCAGGGCCACGCTTTCGCGGTCGGGGTAACCACGGGTTTCGGTGATTTCGTCGGTGAGGTTGAGGGTCAGCAGGGTTTCCAGCAGCCCGACCATGGCCATCAGGATCGCGTAGGGCGCGATGATGTGCAGGGTTTCGAGGGTCCAGGGAATCTGTGGCAACGCGAAGGTCGGCAGGCCACCGGCAATGTGGGCCATGTCGCCCAGGGTGCGGGTCGGCAGGCCGAGCAGGTACACCGCCAGGCCCACACCGAGGATCGCCACCAGGGCCGGTGGCACCGCGCGGGTCAGGCGCGGCAGCAGGTAGACAATGGTCATGGTTGCCGCGACCAGCCCGGTCATCACGTACAACGGCGTGCCGCTGAGCCAGGTGTCACCGCTCTTGAAATGCTCCAACTGCGCCAGGGCAATGATGATCGCCAGTCCGTTGACGAACCCGAGCATCACCGGGTGCGGCACCATGCGCACCAGCTTGCCCAGGCGCAACAGGCCGAAAGCGACCATGATCAAGCCGCCCAGCAACACCGTGGCCACCAGGTACTGCACGCCGTGCTGCACCACCAGTGCAACGATCACCACGGCCATCGAACCGGCGGCACCGGAGACCATACCGGGCCGGCCGCCGAACAGCGCGGTGAGGGTGCAGATGATGAACGCGCCATAGAGGCCCATCAGCGGGTTGAGGTGAGCCACCAGGGCAAAGGCGATGCATTCGGGCAGCAAGGCGAAAGACGTGGTGAGTCCGGCCAGGGCATCGGCGCGCAGACGGGTGAGGTTCATTGAAGTACCGGGGAGTTGCGGGGATAAGGCGGGGGATGGTACGGAATTGGGCGGGGTGGGGCTAGTGTTGGGTAAGACCGTTGGACCGAGTCGCCCCTTTCGCGAGCAAGCCCGCTCCCACACTTAATCGAGTTCCAACTTTGGAACTCGGTCAAATGTGGGAGCGGGCTTGCTCGCGAAGGGCTCGCCTCGGTCTCAAGCGAACATCAAACCATCTCGTTGCGAATCCACTCGACTACAGAAGTCCGCTTCGGCGCCCACCCCAGCAATTCCCGCGCATGCTTGCCGCGCACACGGCTGTTGGAGCCCAGGCCATAGTTGGCCATTTCATAACCCCACTCGGCCTCGGCGTCGGCCAATGGCCAATCCTGCGGTTTACCCAGCTTCAACGCTTCGGCAATCGCGGTGGTCATGTCGACAAACGCCGCTTCGCCACTTTCCACAAAGTAGAACGTGCCCGGCACATTCTTCTCCAGCGCCAGCAGGTACAGCGCGACCACGTCTTCAATGTGCACGTTGGACCAGATGTTCTGCCCGGTGCCCACATGCCGCACTACACCGCTTTTGCGCGCCTGTTTGAGCAAGCGCGGCAACTGCACGCTGTCGCGCTTAACGCCCAGGCTGTGGCCGTAGATCAGGGTGTTGCAGATCACCGCCGAGTTCACGCCGTCTTGGGCGGCAGCGAGAATCAGGTTGTCGATGGCCACGCGAGCGGCCTTGTCGACAGTCGGCTCCGGCAAGTTGTCTTCGTAGTAGATGACATCGCTGGACTTACCGCCCGACGCATCGCCGACGATGCTCGAACCGCTGGTGTGCAGGAAGGTTTTGTTGGAGCCGCGCAGTGCGGCCAGCAACGTTTCCACGGCACCGCGATGGTCGCTGCTGGCGGCGTTGATGACGGCGTCTGCTCTCTTCGCTTGCTCGGTCAACAGCGCACTGTCATCCAGCGTGCCGATCACCGGCGTGATGCCCAGTGCAGTCATTTCTTCGGCTTGTTCGGCGCTGCGCACCAGGCCGGTGACGTTATGGCCGGCCTTGACCAGGCCAGTGGCGATGGAGCCGCCGATAAAACCGGCAGCGCCGGTAATGAATACGTTCATGGAGGTGTCTCCCTGCGTGAGTAATTGATGGCGTCAGTATTGCGGACCTATCCATGCGGAATAAGTCCGTATTGCCCAATTCAATCTTGCGCAGGGGTCACGAATCAGCTGGCGTAACTGGCCAGCTTGCCCTGGATAAAGTCCAGGAAACACTGGATGCGCAAGGCCAATTGCGAGTTGCGGTAGTACACGGCGTTGATCGGCTGGCGATAGCCGCTGTTGAACTCGGCCAGCACCGGTATCAGGCGTCCGGTCTTGATGTCCTGGGCGGTCATGAAGTCCGACAGACAGGTGATGCCCTGCCCTTCCAGTGCCAGCTGGCGCAAGGTTTCGCCGCTGGAGGCGGCAACGCCCGGCTGGATCTGCCAGCGATCCCCGTGCACATGGCGCAGTGGCCAATGGTTCAGGGTTTCGGTCTGGGTGAAACCGAGCAAAGTGTGTTCGGCCAGTTCGGCAACGGTGGCGGGCGTACCGTGCTGTTTCAGGTAAGCCGGGCTGGCGAGGATATGCAGCGGGCTGCAACCCAGTGAGCGGGCGTGAAGGGTCGAGTCGGCCAGGGCACCGATGCGGATCGCGATGTCGGTGCTCTGCTCCAGCAGGTCGATGATCAGGTCGTTACTGTTCAGTTCCAGCTGGATATCCGGGTACAGGCCACGAAACTCGGCGACGTACGGCACGATCGCATGCAACATGAACGGCGACGCCGCGTTGATCCGCAGGCGCCCCGACGGTGTTTGCTGGCGCGACGACAGGCGCTCCTCCAGGTCGTCCATTTGCTCGAGGATCACTTTGGCCCGCTCGAAGAAATACTTGCCCTCTTCGGTCAGGTCCATGCGCCGGGTGGTGCGGTTGATCAGGGTGGTGTCGAGCTTGGCTTCCAGGCGCGACAAAGTGCGGCTGACCGCTGACGGCGTCTGCCCGACCTGCTCGGCTGCGGCGGAAATCGACCCGCATTCAATCACGCAGACAAAGATCTGTAGCTCATCGGATCGGGCTTTCAACGTGAATCCTCTTTATAGCGGCTGCACGGATACTAGCTGCATTACAGACTCAGGTTAAACACCTGTGCCAGATGCTGCTCATACCGCGCCACGTCGGCTTCGATGGCTGGGCGCTTCATCACGTCCACGCACAGGAAGGTCGGCAGGCCGGTCATGCCGAGGAATTCGTTGGCTTTGTGGAACGGGAAATACACCGCGTCCACGCCCTTGGCTTCGAAGAAGTCGGTAGGGTCGTCAAAGGCTTGTTGCGGTGCGTTCCAAGTCAGGGACAGCATGTATTGCTTGCCCTGGATCAGGCCGCCGCTGCCGTATTTCTGCGATGCATCGGAGCGGGTGCGGCCGTCGCTGGCGTAGAGGCTGCCGTGGCCTTCGGTGAAGACTTCATCGATGTATTTCTTGACGATCCACGGGGCGCCCATCCACCAGCCGGGCATCTGGTAGATGATCACGTCGGCCCAGAGGAATTTGGCGACTTCTTCGGCCACGTCGTAGCCGGCGTCGATGTGGGTTTCCTTGACATCGATGCCACCACGGTCGAGCACCGCCAGCGCCGCTTCATGCAGGGTGCTGTTGTAGCGGCCGTCAGAGTGGGCAAATTTTTTACCGCCGTTGAGCAAGAGAACTTTCTTCATGGGGTGTGCCTAAAGATTAAAAATGTCTGAAGGCAGGGTAACGGGGCCGATGCTTTGGAATAAGCGTCGGAAAGGCAAAATACATTTGATTAAAAAGCACGAATCAACAGTTGATTCTTAACCACTGATCAGCAGATGACCTCCCAGCGCGGCCATGCCGACAAAGAACACCCGCTTGAACAGCACGGCACTGATGCGCTGGCGCAGGGCCTGGCCCAGCCACATCCCGAGCAGCGCGGGAAGCAGCGCCAGCAACGAGGCGTTCAATTCGCCGCCGCCCAGGCTGCCACGCCAGAATAGGCCGGCCGCCAGCGCCAGGGTCGACACGGTGAACGACAGCCCCAACGCCTGCACCAGTTGATCGCGATTCAAACCCAACGCTTGCAGATACGGCACCGCCGGAATCACGAACACGCCGGTGGCCGAGGTGATAATACCGGTCAGCACGCCGCACAACGGTCCCAGCCAACGCTCGGTGGCCGGGCTCACCTTGAAGGTCGGCAGAAACAACCCGCTTAGGGCATACATCAGCAATGCCCCGCCCAACGCCCGCACCACCCAATGCCCGCCGTCCATGCCCAGCCACAACGAGCCCAGCCCGGTGCCGAGAAAAATCAGCAGGAGCATCGGCCACAGGCGTTTGATCAAGGCACTCAAATGACCGCCGAACGCCAGTTGCCAGAGGTTGGTAACCGTCGACGGGATGATCAGCAAGGCCGCAGCCTGCGCCGGAAGCATAGCCAGGCCGAGCATGCCCATCGCGACAGTGGGCAAGCCCAGACCGATGACGCCCTTGACCGTACCGGCCAGCAGGAAGGTGCCGATCACCAGCAATGTCAGGGCTGGACCGAGGTTTTGGTAGAACGCGAGTAAGGTATTCATGGGTCGATTTTGCAGGTTTGGGTGATGTCTGAAAATTCGCCATATACTGAGGCAGCCTCTTGTTTTGCATGAGGCTGATGACGTCATCGCAGGCAAGCCAGCGCCCACAGTTGATCGCATTCCAACTGTGGGAGCTGGCTTGCCTGCGAGGAGGCCGGTCCATCCACTCGGAAATCCCAGCCCATGCACTTTGACCTGATCGACCTGCGCCTGTACCTGCACATCCTCGACACCGGCAACATCACCGCCGGCGCCAGCCGCAGCCATTTGTCCCTGGCGGCGGCGAGTGCACGGATCCGGGCGATGGAAGCCTCCCTGGGCATCGAGTTTCTTGAACGTGGCCGCCGTGGCGTCACCCCGACAGCGGCGGGCAAAGCCCTGGCCCGTCACGCCCGCCTGCTGCTGCAGCAAGCCGAGCACCTGCAACAAGACCTCGCGGAATACGCCAACGGCGTCAAAGGCCAGGTGCGCCTGCTGTGCAACACCACCGCCCTGAGCGAATACCTGCCGGAACTGTTGGCGGACTTTCTGCACGAGCACCCCAACCTCGACATCGACCTGCAGGAACTGCCGAGCCTGCGCATCACCCACGCCTTGCGCCAGGGCGCGGCAGACCTGGGGATCATTTCCGATGCGGTGGACACCCACGGCCTGCAAACCCTGCCCTTTCGTGACGACCCGCTGGTGCTGATCATGCCGCTGGATCACCCGCTGGCCGGGCGCACCGTGAGTTTTATCGACAGCTTGCAGCACGACTACGTAGGCCTGGCCGCCGACAGCGCGCTGGCGGTGTACCTGGAAGAACAGGCATTGCACGCAGGCTTTCGCTTGCAGACACGTATCCGTGCAGATGGGTTTGACGGGCTGATTCGCATGGTTGCCCGGGGCGCCGGGCTGGGCATAGTGCCCCTGGCCGCGCTGGAGCGCTGGCCGTTGGAACGGCGCTTCAAGGCCCAACCCCTGACCGAGGATTGGGCCTGTCGCAAACTGCTGTTATGCGCGCGCGAGTTCGAGCAATTACCGGGTTATGCCAAAGCCTTGTTCGACGCCTTGGCCGCGCCCTTGCGGAAAAATACGTAGTACACCAGCGACAGAATCAGCAGGAATGGCACCCCGAACACCAGCGTCATCTTGAACGCATCGGTGAAGAACGTGGTGACCATCACCGCGCCCATCAGCACCAGGCCCAGCAACGTGCTGTAGGGAAACAGCGCCAGTTGGAACGACAGCTTCGGCCCGCCGTGACGCTTGCGGTAGCGGCGGAAAAACAGGTGCGTAAGGAAGATCATGAACCAGGTGAAGATCGCGCCAAACATCGAGATCGCCATCATCAAGGTGAATGAGCTTTCCGGGTACACCACGTTCAGCAGGGTTGCCAGGGCAATGCCCGAGCTGGACAGCAACAAGGCGTTCAACGGGATCCCGCTCTTGCTCAAGGCGCCCATGGACTTGGGCGCGAAGCCGGCGCGGGACAGGCTGAACATCATGCGGGTGGTGATGTAGAGCTGGCTGTTCATCGCCGACAAGGCGGCGATCAGGATCACAAAGTTCATCACCCCGGTGGCGCCGGGAATGCCGATGGTCTGCATCACCGTGACGAACGGGCTCTGGGCATGGCCGGCCTGGTTCCACGGCACGATGGCGAGCATCAGCGCCAGGGTCAGCAGGTAGAACACCACCAGCCGCACGATGGTCGCGCGGAAGGCTTTCTTCACCGCCTGCTCCGGGTCGGCCGCTTCACCGGCGGCCACCGCGATCATTTCCACGCTCAGGTAACTGAAGATCGAGACGATCACCGCGATCCACATGCCGCTCAACCCGTTCGGGAAAAAGCCGCCGTGGGCGGTGTAGTTCTGCACGCCGTAATCCGGATTGCCGGAGCCGAACACCACATACACCGCGAGGATGATGAAGCCAACGATGGCGCTGATCTTGATCGTGGAGAACCAGTACTCGAAGTTGCCGAAGGTCTTGACGCTGATGGCGTTGAGCACGATCAACACGCTGGAGAACGAGACGATCCACACCCATTCCGGCACGTTGGCAAACCAGTACTTCATGTACATCGCCACCGCCGTGACCTCGGCGCCCACCGCCAGCACAATCGCCGCCCAGTACGCATAACGCACCAGGAAACCCGCCAGCGGGCTGACGTAAAACTCCGCATACGCGCCGAACGAGCCCGAGGTGGAATGCGCCACGGTCATCTCTGCCAGGCAGCCCATCAGCAACAAGGTGATCAGTGCGCCGATGGCATAGCTCACCAGCACGCTGGGCCCGGCATAGCCGATGGCGTAGGCGCTGCCCATGAACAGCCCGGTGCCGATGGCGCCACCGATGGCGATCATGCTCATCTGGCCGGAAGTGAGCTGGCGCCTGAGGCCCAGTTCGCGATTGGTTATTTCGGCAAAGCCTTGGTCTGGCGTGGTCACGTGGCGTGCCCCTTTATTATTGTGATTGCACTGTTTGTTGCTTGCCCTGAACCTTGTGGGAGCTGGCTTGCCTGCGATGGCATCACCTCGGTTTAACTGAAATACCGCGGTGTCTGCATCGCAGGCAAGCCAGCTCCCACAGGGGTTTTGTGTTGTATCAGGTGACGCTGTGGCGAACTTTGAATTGCGGCTGGTCCCAGGCTTTCTGATCGAGAATCTCACCCAGGATTTCCACCGCATCCCACACTTCAGCAAAGCTGGTGTACAGCGGGGTAAAGCCGAACCGCATGATGCGCGGCTCACGATAATCACCAATCACGCCACGGGCGATCAAGGCCTGGATAACCGCATAGCCTTCCGGGTGTTCGAAGCTGACATGGCTACCCCGTCGGGCATGCTCACGCGGGGTGATCAGGGTCAGGTCGTGGGCAGCGCAACGACTTTCCACCCGCTCGATAAACAGGTCAGTCAACGCCAGGGACTTAGCGCGCAGGCTGGCCATGTCGGTCTGGGCAAAAATATCCAGGCCACACTCCACCATCGCCAGCGAGGTAATCGGCTGGGTGCCGCACAGGTAGCGGGCGATGCCCTGGCTCGGCGCATAACGCGATTCCATGGCGAACTGTCGGGTATGCCCGAACCAGCCCGACAGCGGCTGCGTGACCACATCCACCAGCGCCGGATTGACCCACACAAACGCCTGGGAGCCCGGCCCGCCGTTGAGATACTTGTAGGTGCAGCCAATCGCATAATCGGCCGCGGCTTGATGCAGATCGATCGGCACCGCCCCCGCCGAATGCGCCAGGTCCCAGATCGCCAGTGCGCCACATTCATGGCTCAAGGCAGTCTGGGCCTGCATGTCGTACATGTAGCCGGTCTTGTAGTTGACGTGGGTGAGCATCACCACGGCCGTGTCCTGGTCGATGGCTTGGGGCAGTTCGTCCGGGCTATTGACCAGGCGCAGGGAGTAGCCCTGTTGCAACAGTTCGGTCAGGCCTTCGGCGATGTACAGGTCGGTGGGGAAATTGCTCGCTTCGCTGACGATCACCTTGCGGCTTGGCGCTCGCTCGCGTTGCACAGTCAACGCTGCGCTGAGCACTTTGAACAGGTTGATGGAGGTGGTATCGGTGATCACCACTTCACCGTCGCGAGCACCGATCAGCGGGGCCAGGCGGTTGCCCAGGCGCTGGGACAGGTCGGCCCAGCCGGCACTGTTCCAGCTGCGAATCAGGCCATTGCCCCACTCCTCGGCGATCACCGCTTGCGCCCGCTCCAGTGCCGCTACCGGGCGCGCACCGAGGGAGTTGCCGTCGAAGTAGATCACCCCGGCCGGCAAGGCGAATTGGTTGCGCAATGGTGCCAGCGGATCCTGGGCGTCGAGGGTCAGGCAATGGGTGCGGGTGGTCATGGTCAGTCCTGTTCTTGTAGTGACAATGAGCCAAATAATGAACGAAGCTTTAGAGAATTTTCGTGCAAAGTGGCGGGCAACAGGCTAATTAAGCTGTAGGAAATTCGAATTTAACCCCCAAACACGCGGATTTATTCTAACCATGATTCTCGACGCCACCGACCTGCGCCTTCTGCATTTCCTGCAACAGGATGGCCGTATCAGTAACCAGGAACTGGCGGAGAAAGTCGCCCTGTCGCCCTCGGCTTGCCTGCGGCGTTTGCGCCTGCTGGAGAGCGAAGGAATCATCAGCGGTTATCGAGCGGTGTTGAACGCCGAGCAGTTGGGGATTGAGCTGGAGGCCATCGTCCACCTGTCGTTGCGTCAGGATGTGGAGGATTGGCACGAGACGTTTATCAAGAAGGTGCAGGGGTGGCCGGAAGTGGCCAGTGCGTATGTGATTACGGGGGCGAGCAATTATGTGCTGCGGGTGCAGGCGCGCAACCTCAAGCACTTTTCGGATTTCATTGTGAACCACCTGAACCGCACGGCGGGGGTGATGGATATTCGGTCGGAGATTGTGTTGCAGAAGATCAAGGATCGGGATGATTTGCTCGATCTGGTTGTTCGCAAATAGCACGAACACCACACATCAAAGGTGGGAGCTGGCTTGCCTGCGATAGCGGTGTGTCAGTCACCACCGCTATCGCAGGCAAGCCAGCTCCCACCTTTTTTACCGGGTTCAGTCTTCGAGTGCGCGCACTCGCTGCATGCGCTTTTGTTCTACCGGCGCTGCCGCAGGCTGCAACTCGAAGTCAAAATCAATCTGTGCAAACTGCCCCTCCACACCAAACTCCTTCGCCAGGTTTGCGTCCTCGCTGAAGCGAATTTCGGCGATCAACTCATCCCGCGTCGCATAGGCAAAATCATCATGCAGGTACGGGTCATCCGACAGGTTGATCTGCGTGGTCAGGTGCCGATGGCCCGGCGCCGAGATGAAGAAGTGGATATGCGCCGGCCGCTGGCCATGGCGCCCCAACTGGTCGAGCAACTGCTGGGTCGGGCCGGTCGGCGGGCAGCCATACCCGGACGGTACGATGCTGCGGAAACGGTAGTTGCCCTGGGCATCGGTCTCGATTCGCCGACGCAGGTTGAACTCCGACTGCGTGCCGTCAAACCACGAATACGTGCCGCCCGTGTTGGCCTGCCACACATCGACAATCGCGCCCGCCAGCGGCTTGCCGTTGGTGTCACGCACCTGGCCTTGCATGAACAGTGGCACGCCCGGGTCCTGCCCGTCATCCAGCCGCGCCTCGTATTTGGACAGCGGCGCACCGGCCACATACAGCGGGCCTTCGATGGTGCGCGGAGTGCCGCCGGATTTGCCGGCTTCCTCGTCTGCCGCGTCCATCAGCATGTCCAGGTAATGCTCCAGGCCCAGGCCGGCCGCGAGCAACCCGGCTTCCTGATTCTTGCCCAGTTCGTTGAGGTAGTTGACCGCCTTCCAGAACTCTTCCGGGGTCACTTCCAGGTCTTCGATGATGTTCACCGTGTCCCGCAGGATCCGGTAGATCAGCGCCTTGGCCCGTGGGTTGCCGCCGTCGTTAAGGTTGCCGCTGGCTTCTTCGAGAAACTGTTGGGCGTGAGCAGTCTGGGAAAGTCGGATGGACATGGTGCAATCCTCATCTTGTAATTATTAGGTGAAAAAACAGACTCAGCGATCATCCTCACGGATCGACGATGGATGCCGGCACAGGGCATTCACTTCGATGGCCATGTAAGGATAAAGCGGCAGTTGCATCAACAGGTCATGCAGTTCCTGCACGCTGTCGACATCGAACACGCTGTAGTTGGCATACAGCCCGGCAATGCGCCACAGGTGGCGCCATTTGCCCTCTTGTTGCAGCCGCTGGGAGAAGGCTTTTTCTTCAGCCTTGAGGCCGGCAGCGCGCTCGGGGTTCATGTCGACGGGCAGGTTCACGGTCATTTTTACGTGGAACAACATCGCAAGTGTCCTCGGGTTATTTATCGCGACGGAAGAACGTCAGGCGCTCTTCATCGATGGCCAGGCCCAGGCCCGGAGCGGTGGAGACATGCAGGTGGAAATCGCGGTACACCAGCGGCTCGGCGAGGATGTCTTCGGTGAGCAGCAGCGGGCCGAACAGCTCGGTGTCCCACGCCAGTTTGTTCAAGGTGAGAAAGGCATGGGCCGAGGCCAGGGTGCCGATACCGCCTTCGAGCATGGTGCCGCCGTACAGGCCGATGCCCGCCGCTTCGGCAATCGCCGCGGTGCGCAATACCGCACGCGGGCCGCCGTTTTTAGCGATCTTCAGGGCGAACACCGAGGCCGCGCCTTCGCGGGCCAGGTTGAAGGCATCTTCCACACATTCGATGGATTCGTCGGCCATGATCGGCGCCGGGCTCGACAGGTTGAGCCGGACCATGCCGCCACGGTTGTTGCGCGAAATCGGCTGTTCGATCAGGTCGATACCGTTGTCACCCAGCACCTTGCAGGCGCGCAGGGCCACGGCTTCGTCCCAGGCCTGGTTAACGTCGACCCGCACACTGGCGCGGTCGCCCAGGGCTTTTTTGATCGCGATGACGTGGGCCAAATCCTGGCTGACTTCACCGGCACCGATCTTCAATTTGAAGATGCGGTGGCGGCGCAGGTCGAGCATCTTCTCGGCCTCGGCGATGTCTTTTTCGGTGTTGCCACTGGCCAGGGTCCAAGCCACCGGCAAGGCGTCCCGCACGCGGCCGCCGAGCAGCTCGCTGACCGGCAAATTCAGGCGTTTTCCGAGGGCATCCAGCAAGGCGCTTTCGATGCCCGACTTGGCAAAGGTGTTGCCCCGAATGCTGCGCTCCAGGCGCAACATGGCGGCATTGATGTTGCTCGCGTCCTGACCGAGCAGCAGCGGCGCGAAGTGCCGGTCGATGTTGATCTTGATGCTGTCGGGGCTTTCATTGCCGTAGCTCAGGCCGCCGATGGTGGTGGATTCACCAATGCCTTCGATACCGTCGGCGCAGCGCACACGGATGACCACCAGGGTCTGGTTCTGCATCGTGTGCATCGCCAGCTTGTGCGGGCGGATGGTAGGAAGGTCGACGATGATGGTCTCGATCGACTCGATGGCGCAAATCGGCATGGCAATACCCGTTGGGTTCTTTATAGATTTGGCCTGATTCTGTTCCGGATCTCTGCTGGCTTCCAATATAGAATGAGTCTCGAACAATACCCTCAAGGTATGAATGGAGTCCTTATGGAACTGCGCCATCTGCGTTACTTCCAGGTGCTGGGGGAAACCCTCAACTTCACCCGCGCCGCCGAACGCCTGCACATTGCCCAGCCGCCGTTGAGCCGGCAGATTCAGCAACTGGAGGACGAACTGGGCGTGGTCCTGTTGGAACGCGGGCGGCCGTTGCGGCTGACCGAGGCCGGGCGGTTTTTCTATGAGCACGCCAACGCGCTGCTGGAGCAACTGGGCAAGGTTTGCGATAGCACCCGGCGCATTGGCTTGGGCGAAAAGACCTGGCTGGGTATCGGTTTTGCGCCGTCGACGCTGTATGGGGTGTTGCCGGAGTTGATTCGACGGCTGCGCAGCCATGATGGCCTGGAACTGGAGTTGGGCCTTTCCGAGATGACCACGTTGCAACAGGTCGAAGCCCTCAAGGCCGGGCGCATAGACGTGGGTTTCGGGCGGATTCGCATCGACGATCCGGCGATTGTGCAGCGGGTGTTGGTGGAAGATCGGCTGGTGGCCGTGTTGCCCGCCGGGCATCCCCTGCTGGGCGCCCCGGCCACCCTGGCGCAATTGGCCGCTGAACCCTTCGTGCTGTATCCCGGTAACCCGCGGCCCAGCTACGCCGACCATGTGATCGCGCTGTTCGATGCCCATGGCTTGAGCCTGAAGGTGGCGCAGTGGACCAATGAATTGCAGACCGCCATCGGCCTGGTGGGCGCGGGCATGGGCGTGACCTTGGTGCCGGCCTCGGTGCAGGTGCTGCATCGTGCCGATATCGGCTATACCCCGGTGGTGGAAGCCACGGCCACTTCGCCGATCATTCTCAGCCGGCGGATCAATGACCAGTCGCCGGGGCTCAGTCATTGCCTGCAACTGGTGGAAGAGTTGATCTGAGATTTCACAACCGGCACAAATCCCCTGTGGGAGCTGGCTTGCCTGCGATAGCGGTGGGTCAGCCAAGAAGATACAAGCTGAGCCACCGCTATCGCAGGCAAGCCCGCTCCCACAGTTGATCTCCGTTGTTTTTGCGTAAAGTGTTCATCCACGCATGCGTCGGGCGTCGTTGCGTTGCAGGGTCTGGCTGGGAGATTCATCGAACAGCTTGCGGTACTCGGCCGAGAATCGCCCCAGATGGGTAAAGCCCCAACCCAGGGCGATCTCGGAGATAGTGCGGGTCGAACCGTGTTCGAGAATTTCCTGGCGCACGGCACCCAGGCGGTATTTCTTCAGGTAAGCCATGGGCGACAGGGCGAAGTATTTTCGAAAGGCATCGAACAGCTTGAAGCGCGAAACCCCCGCCGCCGCCTCAAGGTCCTCCAGATGCACCGCCTCCCGGGCGTTGTCGTGTATGTACTGCCGCGCACGGATCAGATAGTGCGGCAGCTTCACCCCCAGCACGTCCCGCAGTTCTTCGGAATAGTTATTCGGCTGGGCGAGAATCAGGCCCTTGATCAGCGAGCTTTCCAGATCCCGGGTAAACGCCGCCTGGTCATACAGCTCGCTGCTGCGCTCCAGTTCGGCGATGAAATACCGCGCCATGCGCCACCACGACGCCGGGGCGCCATCCACCGCATCCATCACCGACTCAAAGCGCAGCGGCGCTTCAATCGGCCGTTGCAGCAGGCCTTCCAGGGATTCGCTCATCGCCGCGCGGGTGATCACTACCTGCAACTTGCGGCAGTCACCGGAGATCGCCAGCACTTGATGCTCATTGGGCGAGATGATCACGCCCTGATCGCGGTTGGAACTGAGCCGTTCGCCGTTCTTGCTCAGTTCCTGCTCGCCCACCAACGGCAGGCTCAGGCTGTAGCTGCTGAAGTGCTCGGCGTCTTCGATGTCGATGGTGACGTCGGTGCCGTATTCGATAATCCCCAGCGTGGTGGCGCGGGACTTGAACACATTGGCACTGTGGTGAAAGCGGATGCGTTCCGGCGTCGCGGTCTGCAGCCGGTGCGGCCCGCAAATGCCGGACATCCAGCTGCAGGCGCCTTCAAGGTCGAAGCGCTCGATACGTATATCGCGTGTATTGCTACTCATCACGGGGCACCCACGGCAATTGTGGCCGGCGCGCTCTGACGGCGCGTCCTGGTAGAGCAACAGCAAGTTTTGCGCCACGCCAGCGGCATTGCCACTGGGTGGATAGCAACCGTCGATTAAGTGGATAACGCACCGACTTTTCCGACAATCGCCTTGCAAGACAGTAGCGCATTCCCCCCCTGCCCTGCACCGCCGTGGGTATTTCGTGCCCAACTAAGTGGCCCACCTTCCCCCATTAACCGGATAGCCCGCCACCCCGCCGCAGCCTCTTAATGGCCTACCCGTTTAGCCATTATCAAAAAAGGTGCCTCCCATGAGTGGTGCAAGAAGCGTCGAGCAGTGGAAAAGCTTTATCGAAGGCTGCCTGGACTTTCGTCCGGTGGATGAAGTGTTCCGCATCGCCCGGGACATGTTCACCGAGCCGGAGCTGTTCGACCTGGAGATGGAACTGATCTTCGAAAAGAACTGGATCTACGCCTGTCACGAAAGCGAATTGGCCGACAAACATGACTTCGTGACGATGCGCGCCGGGCGCCAGCCGATGATCATTACCCGCGACGGCGAAGGCCAGCTCAACGCGCTGATCAACGCTTGCCAGCATCGCGGCACCACCCTGACCCGAGTCGGCAAGGGCAACCAGTCCACCTTCACCTGCCCGTTCCACGCCTGGTGCTACAAGAGCGATGGCCGGCTGGTGAAGGTCAAGGCGCCGGGGGAATACCCGGAGGGGTTCGACAAAGCCACCCGCGGCCTGAAAAAGGCGCGGATCGAGAGCTACAAGGGCTTCGTGTTCATCAGCCTCGACGTGAACGGCAGTGACAGCCTGGAAGACTTCCTCGGCGACGCCAAAGTGTTCTTCGACATGATGGTCGCCCAGTCGGCCACCGGTGAGCTGGAAGTGCTGCCGGGCAAATCCGCCTACACCTACGACGGCAACTGGAAACTGCAAAACGAAAACGGCCTGGACGGTTATCACGTCAGCACCGTGCACTACAACTACGTGGCCACGGTGCAGCATCGCCAGCAGGTCAACACGGAAAACGGCACGGGCTCCGCCACAACGCTGGACTACAGCAAGCTCGGCGCCGGCGACGCGAATACCGATGACGGCTGGTTCGCGTTCAACAATGGCCACAGCCTGTTGTTCAGTGACATGCCGAATCCGACGGTCCGCTCCGGCTACGCCACCATCATGCCGCGCCTGATCGAAGAACACGGCCAGCAAAAGGCCGAATGGATGATGCACCGCCTGCGCAACCTGAACATCTACCCGAGCCTGTTCTTTCTCGACCAGATCAGCTCGCAGTTGCGAATCATCCGCCCCATCGCCTGGAACAAGACCGAGATCATCAGCCAGTGCCTAGGGGTGAAAGGCGAGTCTGACGCCGACCGAGAAAACCGCATTCGCCAGTTCGAGGATTTCTTCAACGTCTCGGGCATGGGCACGCCGGATGACCTGGTGGAGTTTCGCGAAGCCCAGCGCGGCTTCCAGGGCCGCCTGGAGCGCTGGAGCGATATCTCCCGCGGCAGCCACCGTTGGGAAACCGGGCCGACGCCCAACAGCGAAGCCATCGGCATCCAGCCGGCGATGACCGGGACCGAATTCACCCACGAAGGGCTGTACGTCAACCAGCACCGCAATTGGCAGAAATTCCTGCTGGACGGGCTCGATGCCCAAGCCCTGAAACTGCGGGAGGTGAAATGATGAATGCGCAATTGCAGTACCGGATCGAGCAGTTTTTTTACCGTAAATCCGAGCTGTGCGATGCCCAGGATTGGGACGCCTACGTGCAGCTGTTCGACCCGCAGAGTGAGTTCCACCTGCCGCAGTGGGACTCGGAACACGTCTACACCCGCGACCCGAAGCGCGAGATGTCGCTGATCTACTACGCCAACCGTTCAGGGCTGGAGGACCGGGTGTTTCGCTTGCGCACAGGCAAGGCCGCGTCGGCCACGCCGATGCCGAGGACGCTGCATTTGATCAACAACGTACGGATTGCAGAGCAATCCGGCGGGCTGCTGGAAGTGAAACTGAACTGGCACACGTTGTTCTATCGGCTGGCCACATCGGAGCAGTTCTATGGCAGCGCCACCTACAGCCTCAAGCCCGATGGCGACAGTTGGTTGATCACCCGCAAGCATGCGCTGCTGCTCAACGACACCATCAACTCGGTGCTGGATTTCTATCACCTTTGAACACCTCCCCCGTAGCAGCTGCCGAGCCTTGGCGAGGCTGCGTCTGCGGCGCACCTGACACTCCGCAGACGCAGCCTCGCCAAGGCTCGGCAGCTGCTACGGGGCGTTTTAGAGAGCGATCATATGAATCACAAAGTGGCCTTCAGTTTTGCCGACGGCAAGACCCTGTTTTTCCCGGTGGGCGCCAATGAGATCCTGCTGGACGCAGCCTTGCGCAACGGCATCAAGATCCCGCTCGACTGCCGCGAAGGCGTATGCGGCACTTGCCAGGGCCGTTGCGAGTCCGGCGATTTCACCCAGGACTACGTGGATGAGGAAGCCCTCTCCAGCCTCGACCTGCAACAACGCAAAATGCTCAGCTGCCAGACCCGGGTCCAGTCCGACGCGGCGTTTTATTTCGATTTTGATTCCAGCCTGTGCAACGCGCCGGAGCCAGTACAAATCCGCAGCACGGTGAGCAATGTGCAGCAGATCTCGACCAGCACGGCGATCCTGCACCTGCAGCTTGAGAACTCATTGGACTTTTTGCCGGGCCAATATGCCCGCCTGTCGATTCCCGGCACCGACAGTTGGCGCTCCTACTCCTTCGCCAACCGCCCGGGCAATCAATTGCAGTTCCTGATCCGCCTGCTGCCCGATGGCGTGATGAGCAACTACATCCGCGAGCGCTGCCAGGTCGGCGATGAGGTGCTGTTGGAGGCGCCATTGGGTGCCTTCTACCTTCGGCATGTCACCCGACCGCTGGTGTTGGTGGCCGGTGGCACTGGTTTATCGGCGCTGGTGGGCATGCTCGATGACCTGGCCACCAGCGCCTGCCAACAGCCGGTGCATCTGTATTACGGCGTGCGCGGTGCGGCAGATTTGTGCGAGGCCGCCCGCATCGCCGCTTATGCCGAAAAAATCCCAAACTTTCGCTACACCGAAGTACTCAGCGACCCACCTTCGGATTGGCCCGGCAAACGCGGCTACCTCACTGAGCATTTCGACCTGGCCGAATTGCGGGATCAATCGGCGGATATGTACGTGTGCGGGCCGCCACCGATGGTCGAATCCATCAAACAATGGCTGCTGGATCAGGCACTTGATGGCGTTCAGCTGTATTACGAAAAGTTTACCGAGAGTAATATCTGACCCCTCAGCGGTATGAGGGGCTGGTTCGGTGTGCGATCAACCCTGAAAAAAACAAGTAGAAGGGAATGTTAATGGCGGATGACATGGTTAACCCGGTGGGCCTCAAGCGTGGCCTGAAGAACCGGCATATTCAGCTGATTGCCTTGGGAGGGGCAATCGGGACCGGGCTGTTCCTCGGCTCGGCGGGCGTGCTCAAGTCGGCGGGGCCGTCGATGATCCTGGGCTACGCGGTAGCCGGGTTCATCGCGTTCCTGATCATGCGCCAGCTGGGCGAGATGATCGTCGAGGAACCGGTGGCCGGCTCCTTCAGCCACTTTGCCCACAAGTACTGGGGCGGTTACGCAGGCTTCCTGGCCGGCTGGAATTACTGGGTACTCTACGTGCTGGTGGGCATGGCCGAGCTGACAGCGGTGGGCAAGTACATCCAGTTCTGGTGGCCGGAAATTCCGACCTGGGTCAGTGCGGTAGTGTTCTTTGTGCTGGTCAACCTGATCAACACCCTCAACGTGAAGTTCTTCGGTGAGACCGAGTTCTGGTTCGCGATCATCAAGGTGGTGGCGATTGTCGGCATGATCGTGCTCGGCTGCTATCTGCTGTTCAGCGGCACCGGCGGCCCGCAAGCCTCGGTGAGCAACCTGTGGAGCCACGGCGGGTTCTTCCCCAATGGCGGCATGGGGCTGTTGATGTCCATGGCGTTCATCATGTTCTCGTTCGGCGGCCTGGAGCTGGTGGGCATTACCGCCGCCGAAGCCAGTGAGCCACGCAAGGTGATCCCGAAGGCGATCAACCAGGTGGTGTACCGGATCCTGATTTTCTACGTCGGCGCACTTACCGTGCTGCTGTCGTTGTACCCATGGGACCAACTGCTGCAAACCCTCGGCGCGTCGGGCGATGCCTACAGCGGCAGTCCGTTCGTGCAGATCTTTTCCTTGATCGGTAACGACACCGCCGCCCACATCCTCAACTTCGTGGTCCTGACCGCGGCACTGTCGGTGTACAACAGCGGCGTGTACTGCAACAGCCGCATGCTGTTCGGCCTGGCCGAGCAGGGCGACGCGCCGAAAGCGCTGATGAAGTTGAACAAGCAAGGCGTGCCGCTGCGTGCCCTGGGCATCTCGGCCCTGGTGACGCTGCTGTGTGTGGTGATCAACTACGTCGCGCCGCATGACGCACTGGAGCTGTTGTTTGCGCTGGTGGTTGCCTCGCTGATGATCAACTGGGCGCTGATCAGCCTGACCCACATCAAGTTCCGCAAGGCCATGGGCGAGCAAGGCGTGGTGCCGTCGTTCAAGACCTTCTGGTTCCCGTTCAGCAACTACCTGTGCCTGGCGTTCATGCTGATGATCATCTGCGTGATGCTGGCGATTCCGGGTGTACGGGCGTCGGTGTATGCGATTCCGGTCTGGGTCGGGATCATCTATGTGGCGTACCGGTTGCGGTTGAACAACGCGAAGGCAGTAACAGCGCAATAACCCATGTGGGAGCGGGCTTGCTCGCGAAGGCGCAGTGTCAGTCAGCGGGTAGGTCGACTGACACACCGCTTTCGCGAGCAAGCCCGCTCCCACATTTGGATCGTATTTCAAATGAAAAGCCCCGGTACTGATGAGTACCGGGGCTTTTTGTTGGGCCTTGATTACAGCGTGGAACGCACTCGCCACAACTCGGGGAACAGCACGGTGTCGAGCATCTTGCGCAGGTAACCCACGCCTTCGGTGCCGCCCGTACCTGGCTGGAAACCGATGATCCGCTCTACAGTGGTGACGTGGCGGAAGCGCCACTGACGGAAGGAATCTTCCAGGTCGATAAATTTTTCGGCCAGTTGGTACAGGTCCCAATAACGGCTCGGGTCGCGATAAACCTCGCGCCACGCTGCCTCCACGGATTCATCGTGAACCGTCGGCGCCGTCGGGTCGCGTTCGGCGCGCTTGGGGTCGATCGCCAGGCCGGCCTTGGCCATCAGGTTGATCGCCTCGTCATACAGCGACGGCGTGGCAATCGCCACTTTCAGCTCGTTCAACAGGTCCGGACGATGGGCGTGGGGCCGCAACAGCGCCGCGCTTTTATTGCCAAGGATGAATTCGATTTCCCGGTACTGGAACGACTGGAAGCCCGACGACTGGCCCAGGTACGGGCGAATCGACTTGTACTCCGACGGCGTCATGGTCGCCAGCACTGCCCAGGCGTGCACCAGTTGGTCAAAGATCCGCGACACCCGCGCCAGCATTTTGAACGCCGGTGGCAACTCACCCAGGCGCACGTGTTCGCGGGCGGCCTTGAGTTCGTGGAGCATCAGTTTCATCCACAGCTCGGAGGTCTGGTGCTGGATGATAAACAGCATCTCGTTGTGGTCCGGCGACAGCGGGTGCTGGGCGCTGAGCACTTTGCCCAGGTCCAGGTAGTCGCCATAGCTCATGGACTCGGAAAAATTCAGCTCGGCGTTATGCCATTCTTCCGGCGGCTGGTAGTCAGGGGAGAAAGGACACTGGCTCATCGCGTGGGCTCCTTGAGCGGGCGGAGAATGGCTCGTACCGGACTGGCATCGAGGTTGGCGAAACGCAGCGGCAGCGCGATCAACTCGTAATCGCCCTCCGGTACGTCGTCGAGGACGATGCCTTCGAGAATCGCCATGCCATGACGGGCGACGGCGTTGTGGGAATCCATGGTCTTGGACTGCTGCGGGTCCAGGGACGGCGTGTCGATGCCGATCAGGCGCACACCGAGGTTGGCCAGCAGCTCGACGGTTTGCGGGGCGACGGCGGTGAAATTCGAATCCCAGGTATCCAGTGGCGCCTGTTGATAAGTGCGCAGCAGCACCCGCTCCGGCAGGTTCTCCAGGCGGCCTTCCAGTTGATGTGGCTGCACCAGCGCGCCGCTGTCCAGGCAATACAGCACCCGACACGGGCCCATGTACACATCCAGGGACACTTCACCGATGGGCGCACCGTCAGCGCTGTAGTGCAACGGCGCGTCCACATGGGCGCCGGTGTGGGGCGACAGGGTGATGCGTCCGACATTCACCGGGCACTCGGGGCCGAACTGCCAGACCCGCTCTTCCTGAAACGGCGTATCACCCGGCCAGGTCGGGGTCGCGGTGCTCAAGGGCGGGCTGATGTCCCACCACGTTTTTATTGGATTCATTTCAAGGCTCTCGGTCGTTACTGGGGTGAATGATACGAGGGCCAGCTGTAAATATTCTTGCGAATTCCAGCGCAAAGCGGGAAATCTTTCGCACTTACTGCGAGGAAATGGCTGATTGGTGATTGGATGTTTCAATCCGCGCACCTGCGCTTCTGGGCATCCCGATGTCGAGTTCAGACCACTGGTGGGCCGCCCAAGGCGATAGGGTTCGGACTCCCTCCCACTGCCTCGGAATCATCATGTCCAAGCCGATCACCGTACTGCGCGACACCCACCCACTGCCGGTGCTGGACGCCTGCAAATGGGAAAAACTCGAAGGCGACCCCCACACCGTCAACCTCAATGCCTACACCAGCGAAGACGGCAGCAAGATCATGGGCACCTGGATCTGCACCCCGGGCAAATGGCGGGTGGAGTATGTGAAGTGGGAATACTGCCACTTCCAGGAAGGCTACTGCGTGATCACCCCGGACGGCCTGGAGCCGATCCATTTGCGAGCTGGGGATATCTTTGTGGTGGAGCCGGGAATGAAAGGGACGTGGGAAGTGGTCGAGACGGTGCGTAAGTATTTTGTGTTTGCCTGACGGCCAAAAACCCGGGAACCCGCTTGAGGCGGGTTCCCGGAAAATCCCCTATTGGGGCTTGCGATAGCTGTTGATGATCGCCGAGAAGTCCTTGCCCCCTTCCCCACGCTGGCTCATCGATTGATACAACTGCTGCGCCACTGCGCCGAGGATCACCGGCTGGTGCGCCTGGCGGGCGGCTTCAGTGGCCAGCCCAAGGTCCTTGAGCATCAGTTCCGCACCAAACCCACCGGTATAACCCCGGGACGACGGCGCCGTTTCGATAATCCCGGGCCATGGGTTATAGGTGTCCGAACTCCAGCAGCGTCCGGTGGAACTGTTGATAATTCCCGCTAGCACTTGGGTGTCGATACCCAGCGCATCGCCCAGGGCCATGGCTTCGCTGACGCCGACCATGGTGATACCCAGCAGCAGGTTGTTGCAGATCTTGGCGATTTGCCCGGTGCCGACTTCGCCGCAATGGACGATGTTACGGCCCATCTGCGCCAATACCGGTTGCAGAGTGGCGAACAGTTCCGGCGTGGCGCCGACCATGAAGGTCAGCGTCCCGGCCTGGGCACCGCCGGTGCCGCCGGACACCGGGGCATCGGCCATCACCACGCCTTGTTTTGCTGCCGCCGCGGCTACATCGCGGGCGGTCTGCGGGTCGATGGTGCTGCAATCCACCGCTGGCACGCCTTTGCCGATGCCGGCCAGCACGCCATCTTCACCGAGCCATACGCTGCGCACATGGGCCGCAGCCGGGAGCATGGTCACTACCAGCTCGGCGCCTTCTGCTGCCGCGCGCGGTGAGGCGCTGATGGTGCCGCCCAGCTCGGCCAGTTCCTTGAGCACGGCCTGGTTCAGGTCGAACAGGTTCAGCGCATGGCCAGCCTTGATCAGGTTGCGCGCCATCGGCGCGCCCATGTTGCCCAGGCCGATAAATGCAATCTTCATGGTCGTCTCCTCGATCAGCGCAGATTGATGGTGGTGTTGACGCCATCGTTGACGCTGTCGTCGTCGAACCAGCGGCTGGTGACGGTTTTGGTCTGGGTATAGAACTGCACCACTTGCTTGCCGTACGGGCCAAGATCACCGAGTTTCGAACCACGGGAGCCGGTGAAGCTGAAGAACGGCACCGGCACGGGGATCGGGATGTTGATGCCGACCTGGCCGACGTCAATTTCGCTCTGGAATTTACGCGCCGCCGCGCCACTCTGGGTGAACAGGCCGGTGCCGTTACCGAACGGGTTGGCGTTGACCAGGGCGATGGCTTGGTCGAGGGTGTCGACTTCCAGCACCACCAGCACCGGGCCGAAGATTTCCTGGGTGTAGATCTGCATGTCGGTGGTCACGCCGGAGAACAGGGTGGGGCCGACGAAGTTGCCGTCCTCGAAACCTGGAACCTTGATGCCACGGCCATCCAGTTCCAACTTGGCACCTTCTTTCACGCCGCTTTCGATCAGGTCGAGAATACGTGCCTTGGCGCGCTTGGAGATCACCGGGCCCACATCGGTACCGGCTTCGCTGCCGGCATTCACCTTGAGTTTTTGCGCCAGGGCCTTGAGGTCCGGCAGCCATTGCTTGGCCGCGCCCACCAGCACCACCACGGAAGTCGCCATGCAACGCTGGCCAGCCGCGCCGAAACCGGCACCGACCAGGGCGTTCAGGGTTTGCTCGCGATTGGCGTCCGGCAGCACCACGGCGTGGTTCTTGGCGCCCATCATCGATTGCACGCGCTTGCCGTGTTTACCGGCAAGGTCGTAGACGTGAGTCCCCACGGCGGTCGAGCCGACGAAGGACACCGCCTTGATGTCTTTGTGGGTGCACAACGCATCCACCACATCCTTGCCGCCGTGAACCACGTTCAGCACACCGGCTGGCACGCCGGCTTCGAGCGCCAGCTCAACCAGCAGCAGGGTCGACAGCGGATCCTGCTCAGAAGGTTTCAGTACGAAGGTGTTACCGCAGGCAATGGCCATCGGGAACATCCACAGCGGAATCATCGCCGGGAAGTTGAACGGGGTGATGCCCGCGCACACGCCGATCGGCTGGCGCAGGGTGTAGGTATCCACACCGCCCGCGACGTTTTCAGCGAATTCGCCCATCTGCAGGGTGCCGATGGAGCACGCATGCTCGACCACTTCCAGGCCACGGAAAATATCGCCTTCCGCGTCGGCAATGGTCTTGCCCTGCTCGGCGCTAAGGACCACGGCGATGCGCTTGGAGTGCTCGCGGATCAAGGCTTGCAGCTTGAGCATGATGCGCATGCGCGCACCGATCGGCGTCAGCTTCCAGGTCTGGAAGGCGCGATGGGCGGCGTCAATGGCAGCGTTGACTTCTGCTGGGGTGGAAAACGGCACACGGGCCAGTACTTGCTGGGTAGCGGGGTTGACGATGTCTTGCCATTCAGTGGTCTTGGACTCGACCCACTCGCCGTTGATCAGCAGCTTGACCTGTTGCACGGAAATATCGGCAGATGCGTTCATGTGGTCTCCAATTCTTGTAGGTATGCAGAGAACCAAGGCGTTGAATCGCCTTGAGGATGAGGCGTTCGGACTGTTTTTGGAGTATAGATGTGCAAACTTCTAATAAGAACGCACATAAAAGCCGGTCCAATATGCAAAAAAACATCACGTCATTAGGCTCCCTGAACTGGGATGACCTGAAGTTTTTCCTCGAAGTCGCCCGCACCCGCAAGGCCAGCGTCGCCGCCAAGCGCCTGGCGGTGGACTACACCACCGTGTCGCGGCGCATTACCTCCCTTGAAGGATCCTTGGGCACTCTGCTGTTTGAAAAATCCCGGACCAACGGCTTCGTATTGACCACCGAAGGCCAGCGTCTGCTGGGTTACGCCGAGTCCATCGAAAGCACCTTGCACATGGCCTGCGAACAGGTTTCCGGCTCCGGCGTGGCGTTGTCAGGCCACGTGCGCATGGGCTGCACCGAGGGTTTCGGCAGCTTCTTCGTCACCCCGCAACTGAGCCACTTCGTCGACACCTACCCGGCGATCTCCGTGGACATCCTGCCCCTGCCCCACTTCATCAGCCTGTCCAAGCGCGAGGCGGATATCGTCATTGCTCTTGAGCGGCCGGAGCATGGGCCCTACGTGTGCTGCAAACTGTGCGACTACAAGCTGCAGTTGTACGCGACCCAGGAATACCTGGACCAGCACCCGCCCATCCAGCGCGCAGCGGACCTGGCCGAGCATCCGTTTATCAGCTACGTGGATGATTTGGCGTTCAGTTCAGAGCTGTTGTACCTGGCGAATGTGGTGCCCGGCGCCAGCGCGAGCTTGCGCAGTACCAGCGTGATTGCGCAGTACGTGGCGGCGCAGCAAGGGCGCTCGCTGGCGATCCTGCCGTGCTTTTTGGCAGCGCAGGATCCGCGGTTGCTGCCGGTGCTGGGCAAGGAGATCAACATTACGCGGCAGTTCTGGATGTACTGCCGCGAGGATTTGAGGAAGTTGAAACGGATCACCCTGCTGTGGGATTACATCCGTGAGGTGACGGAGCAGAATCAGCCGTTGTTGATGGGGGAAACGCGGGAGATGGTGTTTGCGGATTAAATAAACTGTGGGAGCCGGGCTTGCCCGCGATAGCAGTGTGTCAGTCACCCAATACATCAACTGATACACCGCTATCGCGGACAAGCCCGGCTCCCACATTGATTGCATTCCAACTCGAATTGCCCGAAAGCCAGACTAGTCCGCAATTACCACAATCGACACCCGGCGATTCTCGGTGCGCCCCGCCGCTGTCGCGTTGGACGCCACCGGCTCGCTGCTGCCCAGCCCGCGCAGTTGTACGTTTTCCTCCTTCATGCCAACGCCTGCCAACACGTGCGCGACGCTTTTGGCCCGGCGCAGGGAAAGTTGCTGGTTGTAGGTTTCCTTGCCCGAGGCGTCGGTGTGACCGTCAACCCGCACGCGTTCAATACCCACACCCATCAGCGCCTTGCCGATGCGCTGGACGATCTCGGTGCTGGGGGCATTCAGGCTTTCGACATCGCTGCCAAACAGTACCTTGCCCGACAGGCCGAAGGCCCAGCCCTCGTCAGTCAGTTCGAAGCCTTGCTGTTTGAGCACGGCGATTTGCGCCGGTGTAAGGCCTTTGGGCGGCGGTGTCTGGCAGCCACTCAGGGCGAGCAAGGCCACGAGCAAGGTGATGAATAAAAAGCGTGCGGTCGAGAACAAGGGATCAACTCCTGTGTTGAACGTTGGCGGCGGGAGACTCGGATTCCGCCGTTTGCTGACCACCCTGGGAGAGCCGTTTGGCCTGGTACATCGCCGCGTCGGCGGCGTTGAGCAGGTTACCGGGGGTGGCGCCATGATCAGGGTAGACGGCGATGCCGATACTGAGTGAGGTCAATACGTGGGCGTCGCCGGGCAGCGCAATGGGCGCGTCCATGCTGGCGATGATTTTTTCGGCAATGCGCTGGGCGTCCTCGAGTCTGTGCAGAGGTGACAGCAAAATGGCGAATTCATCGCCGCCCAGGCGTGCCACCAAATCGTCTTCGCGCAGTTGCGCACGAATGCGCGTGGCCACTGCCACCAATACTGCATCGCCAGCGGCATGGCCGAAGTTGTCGTTGATGTCTTTGAAGCGGTCGCTGTCCAGGAACAATACCGCCACTTTCTCGTTGAGCTTGGCGGCGCTGCGCAAGGCGCGGATCAGCCGGCCTTCGAAAAACGCACGGTTGGGCAGACCGGTCAGGCTGTCGTGGCTGGCCTGGTGGGCGAGGGTTTCGTTTTCGCTTTGCAGGTGGGTCTGCCAGGCTTCCAGTTCGTCGAGCAAGGCATTGAAGTCGTTGCCCAGGCTGTCGAGTTCGGCGATTTTCGCCGGCGGTACGCGCCGGTCAAACGCTCGCTCGCTGCGGGCGGCGTGGGCCACCGAGGCCAGGCTGTGCAACGGCCCCGTGATGCCGCGTAACAGACGCCGCGCCAGGTACAGTGCAACCCAGGCGCTGAGGGCGGTGCACACCAGGATCCCGGCGAGGCCGCTGAGCAGGAAGCGCAACAGGCTGCCGCCGTGGCCTGTCAGGTGCACGCTGCCGATGACCTGGCCCTGGTGCAGGATCGGCTGGGTGATGGGCTGCTCGAGCAAGGCATGCGCCAACTGAAGCTCAATCATCGACAGCATCCCGGTTTCCGGGCGCTCCCAATGTGCCAGTTGCTTGCCTTCAACGTTGAAGACTTCGGCCTCGGCCACCTCTTCTTCTGAGGCAATCACGGCCAATGCTTCAGTGGCCGCCGCGCTGTCGTTGAACACCACCGCCGCTTCCACGGTGTAGTTGATGGAGCGGGCGATCAGGTGCAGGTTGTGGTCGGCATACACCCGTAGCGCGAGCACGCCGAGCAGGGTCAGGGAAATACTCGCCATACCGACTGCCAGCAGCGCCAGGCTCAGGTGCCCACGCCCGATCACCGAACGCAAGGTAGGCCGCACTGGCCCTTTATCGATACTCATGACCCCGGCGCTCGACGTCGGGAAAGTTGCAGTACGCTCGGATGAATGCGCACACCGCTGCGGGCAACCGAGTCAAGGTTGACCTCGAACGACACCTGCTCGTCGGCCACCCGTAGGCAGAACAGGCTGCCCACGGTGCATTGATCGCCGCCTTCGCTGATGCTGAGCACCGGATGGCCGATCAGTGATGCGAACAGGCGGCTGCGCTCATCGCTGGTCAATTGGCCGATGTAAACGGCATCGCAGGCATTGGCGATGTCCGGATGGTCAGCCAGCAAACGCTGGACCACTACCGGACGGCCGGTAGCCTGGGTGGTGCCTTTGACCAGGTCATCGGTGTATTGGGTCGGCCCGACGATGCACAGGCGCAATTGCGCGGGTTCTACCGGCCAACGGGCGTAACTGAGGATTCCGAGGACCACCTGCGTGACCGACTTGGCTCGCTGATCAGCCATGCCGGCGAGGGGCTGGGCAAAAGCGAGAGGCGTGAAGATCCACAGAAGCGCCAACAGCAGCATTCGTCTCCAGCTCAAACTTCGCTCTGTGGGCGAGACAGCCACGTTCATGCAGCGATTCTCTTTGATCTTCTCGGGATGATGCCGCAACGATAGCACAACGGCGGAAAACCCCCGAGGCGACACCCAGGAGGATTCCGACATTTTATTAAGAAAAATCACACATTTGGATCAGAAAATTTAGATGACCCATCGGTCAGCTTCTTTATCGATCAAGTGCCCAGTTCCAGCATCAGTCCACTCAAGCGCTTCACCTTGCGACTCACCGCCTCTTCAAATACGCCCCCTCGGGGTTCGATCAGGCTGAACCAGTCCTTGGCCCGGGTGATACCGGTGTAGATCAATTCTTTGGTAAGCACCGGGTTCAGGGCATCCGGCAGAATCAGTGCGGTGTGGGTGAACTCAGAGCCCTGAGATTTGTGCACCGTCATCGCATAAACGGTTTCCACATCGTTAAGCCGGCTTGGCAGCACAAAGCGCACGCCGCCCTGCCCATCGTTACGCGGGAACGCCACGCGCAGCACCTGCGGCCCACCGTCGCTCTCGGGCAGTTTCAGGGCGATGCCGATGTCGCCGTTCATCAGGCCCAGGCCGTAATCGTTGCGGGTCATCAACACCGGGCGCCCTTCGTACCATTGCTGGTCGTTGTCGATCAGCCGGGCCTTTAGCAGCGCGGCGGTGATGCGCAGGTTCAAGCCCTCGACACCCCACGGGCCCTTGCGTACGGCGCAGAGCAACTGGAATGCATCGAAGGCTTTCAGCAGCTTTTGCGCCCAGAGCGTCCAGGCTTCGTCATCCCGTGGAGTGTCGAGGGACGGACGCGCCGTCTGCAGCAGCTTCAGGTAATAGCGATAACCGAGGGCACCTTCACCATGGCCGTCCAGCACCAGGCGCTCCAGGGCATGGTCGTGCTCGCCCTTGAGGCTGACGCAAAACAGATCGGCATGGCTGCGGGCGGCCAGCAATTTGCGGGCCTGTTCAGGGTTTTGCTGGTTGACCCAACGGGCCAATTGGCCGATGCCGCTGCCTTCGCCGAAACGCCGCGAGTAACGCAGCATCACCACTTGTTGCGCCAAGGGGTGGCTACCGTCGAGGTCTTCCTGCAAGCCGCTGGCGCCGAGGTCTTCGCCGCTGGCCTGTTGCAGCCACTGGCGGGTTTGCGGGCTGTAGAAACCGGCTTCGGCATCGCGGCACAAATCACCCAGCACCGCACCGGCTTCAACCGAGGCCAACTGGTCCTTGTCGCCCAGCAGCACGAGACGGGCATGGGGTGGTAAGGCATCCAGCAGGTTGGCCATCATTTCCAGGTCGATCATCGAGGCTTCGTCTACCACCAGCACATCCAGGGGCAACGGATTGCCGATGTGATGTCGGAAGTGTCGGGTGCCGGGCCGGCTGCCCAGCAACCGGTGAACGGTGGTTACCTGGGTCGGGATTTTTTCCTTCACCGCATCCGGCACTTTCAGCGACAGCACTTGCTGGCTGATGGACTCGGTCAAGCGCGCGGCCGCCTTGCCGGTAGGTGCCGCCAGGCGGATGCGCAACGCGCTGCCGTTCTCTACCGCGGGTGCCTGCAACAGCGCAAGCAAACGCACCACCGTGGTGGTCTTGCCGGTGCCCGGGCCGCCGGTGACGATGCTGAATGCACCGCGTGTGGCCAGGGCGCAGGCGAGTTTTTGCCAGTCGACAACGCCGTCCGGCGGGGCCTGGTCGAACAGGCGATTCAAACGCTCGGGCAGATCGTTGGCAACGCTTTCCCGGGTGGCAAGTCGCAGGCGCAGGGCGCTGTCGATACGTCGCTCGTAAGTCCAGTAGCGGCGCAAATACAGGCGTTTGCCCGACAGCACCAGTGGCCGGCTTTGCGCGTCCTCGCTGCCATCGACGGCCAGTGCCACCAGGCGGCTGGCGGCCAGGGCATGGCACCAATGGGCGCCGTCCAGGCCGTCGAGCAATTGCGATGGCAACAGCATGACGCCCGTTTGCGCATCGCCTTCGGGCGGCAGCGACAGAGCAAAGTCCGGCGCCTTGAGGGTTTCGAACAGGTCCAGGCACACATGACCGTGGCCCAGTTGGTGGCTGGTCAGGGCGGCGGCCAGCAACACCAGGGGATCAGCCTGGGGATCAAGCTCATGGAGGAAGCCGACGAAGGCTTTATCCAACGCACGCAACCAGCCGCGCTGCACCCAGAGATTGAGCAATTGCACCAGGTCGGCGGCGCGACTGAGGGGCGTCAACTCCTCAAGCGGTAACGGCGACAGGCTCATAGCAGCTCTCCTTGTTCCCAGGCGGGCTCGGCCTTGGGTGGTAGCGGTTTGCCTTGGAACAGCAGGTCCAGGCCTTCGATCAATTCCCGGGGCGGACGGGTGAAATACGCGCCCTGGCTCGCGGAATGGGTGCCGCGCAAGAACAGGTACAACGCGCCACCGACGTGGCGGTCGTAGTCGTAATCCGGCAGGCGAGCCTTAAGCTGGCGATGCAGGGCCAGCAGGTAAAGGACATATTGCAGGTCGTAACGATGATCGAGGATCGACAGTTCCATGGCCTGTTGTGTGTAGGCCGAATCGTCAGGACCGAGCCAGTTGGATTTGTAGTCAGCCACGTAGTAACGGCCTTCGTGTTCGAAGGTCAGGTCGATAAAGCCCTTGAACATGCCGTTGAGCAGCACCGGTTCGGCGGCCACGCGGGACACGCCATTGTGAGTGTGCTGGCACACCAGTTTGTCGAGCGCGAGGACATCGACCTTGTGACTGGCAAACCAGAATTCCATTTCGATCTGGTAGTGCTGCAACTCATTGAGGGCCATCTGCCCGTTGCCCAGCGGCAGCCGGGCTTGCAACAGGTGCCCGAGCCAGCCGCTGAGAGTACCGATCCAGCCTTCCCATCCACGCCGGTTACAGCGGCGGGCGACAGCATCTTCGATGGCCTCCGGAGTCACGTTGAAGCCTTCGCCGCCCGCCCATTCCAGCAAGCCGTGGAGGAAGGTGCCAGGGTTTGGCCCACGTGGGAAGCGGTGAATATCTCCACCGGAAGCCGGCACTTCGCGCGGGGCATCCGGGTCGAGGCGTTCGTCGTCGAACAGCTTCTGCGCTTGTGGGCTCTCCGGCGCTTCAAGGCTCGCAGCACTCATGCTCTCGCCGATACGCAGGGCGCTGTAGGACGCAATCCACCAGTTTTCTGCGGCCTTGCGTTTGGGCAACAGCGGCGCGAGCAAAGTGGCTTCGTTGCGCGGCGGGTGGAATATGACCGCATCGGCTTCGGGCATTTCTGCGTAATGCAGCGCCGGGCAACCTTCCTGCAGGTCGAGCAGCCAGCGGGTCAGGCCGGCGGACTCGCCCAGTGAAGCACCGCCGCCGAGCAGGTAGCCCAAGGCCGACAGGTGCAACACCGAGCTGTTGTTATTGCCGCGCTTCAGGTCTGCGATCCCCAACCAGCAAGCGTGTTTGGCGCGGGTCAGCGCCACGTAAAACAGGCGCAGGTCTTCGGCCAGGCGCTCGTCGTCGGCTTGGGCGATCAGCTCGGCGGTGGGCTTGAGGCTGACTTGGGATTTGCCGTTTGCGTCGTGGTAATGCAATGGCAAGCGGCTGCCGTCCACCGGCTTTGCCGAGCAAATAAACGGCAGGAAGACCAGGTCGTACTCCAGTCCCTTGGACTTGTGGATCGTCACTACTTTGACCAGTTGCTCATCGCTTTCCAGGCGCAGGATCTGCTCTTCACCGGCCTGAGCGGAGAGCGCGAGATGTTCGGCCAGATGGCGAATCAATGCCTGCTCGCCGTCCAGCTCCGCGGCCGCCTGTTGCAGCAATTCCGAGAGGTGCAGCAGGTTGGTCAGTACCCGCTCGCCATCGCTGCGGGTGATCAGGGTTTGCGGCAATTGGAAGTCGTGCAACAGACGACGCAGCATCGGCAGCACACCTTGGGTGCGCCAGATCGTGCGGTAGTCGCGGAACTGCATCACGCGTTTTTCCCACGCCAGTTCGTCTTGGTTCAGACGCTCCAATTCGGGTAGTGACAGGTTCAAGGTGACGCAGGCCAAGGCGGCGCGCAGCGGGCGCTCGACGTCCGGCTCGGCGCAAGCCTTGAGCCAGGCCAGAAGGTCGTGGGCTTCCTGGGCGGCGAACACCGAATCCTTATCAGACAGGTAAACGCTGCGTACGCCACGGGCAGCCAACTCACTGCGCACAGCTTGGGCTTCCTTGCCATCGCGCACCAGGATGGCGATGTCCGACGGCAGAACGCCTTTGAAGCTACCGTCTTTACTCAGGAATCCCGCAGTTCCCTGCTGGCCGCCGTTGAGTAATGCAACGATTTGGCTGGCGCAGGTCGCGGCCAGCTGTTGGCGGTAGAGCACGTTGGAGATCGGCTGGTCGGTGGGCAGGTGCCAGAGGTTCAGCGCGGGCAACGTCTGACCGTTGACCTGCAGTTGTTCCTTGCGGCCTTGAGACAATACCGACTGGAACGGCACCGGATTCGTACCGTCGGGTTCGCGGAACAGGAACGCGCCACGGCCTTTTTCGGCGCGCTGGAACACATGGTTTACCGCCTCGACCATGGCGTGGCTCGAACGGAAGTTGGTGCCCAGGGTGTGATGGCGGCCGGTGGTGGATTGGCGCGCCCGCAGATAGGTGTAGATGTCGGCACCACGGAAGGCGTAGATCGCCTGCTTCGGGTCGCCGATCAGGAACAGGCCGCTGTCGAGGTGGTTTTCTTCGATGCGGTAGATGCTGTCGAAGATGCTGTATTGCACCGGGTCGGTGTCTTGGAATTCATCGATCAGGGCGACCGGGAATTGCTCGCGGATCACACTGGCCAGGCGCTCGCCGCCGTCGGCTTGCAGGGCGGCGTCGAGGCGGATCAGCATGTCGTCGAAGCCCATTTCGGCGCGCCGGCGCTTTTCTTCTTCGAAGCGTTTTCCTACCCAGCCGGCGGCGTGTTGCAGCACGGCGGCATCCGGCGTTGGCAGGGCGTCGAGGCTGACCTTGAGGCTGGCCATGGCATCGATACCCGGATGGCGTGGTGGTTCGCCTTTCCAGGCTTCGGCCATGCCGTCGGGCGTCAGGCGGGTGAAACCAGTGCCGATGTCCAGTTGCTCAAGGGATTCATCAGCCGCCCAGGCGCTGATTTTTTCGAACCAGGGCTCGAAGTAACGCGCTTGCATCTTGCGACCATCGACGGCTTTGGCAGCGACGGCCTGGAGGCAAATGTTGCGCAACTCTTCTGCCCATTGTTGCCAGGGCGCCTTGAGCGCGACGAGGGCTTGGCGGCGTTCTTGTAGGCATTCGTTGATCAGCTCGGCGGGGTCGCGAGTTTCATCCATGGGCCGCTCGCTGTTGAACAACGCGCGTACCCGTGGCATCAGCGCTGCCGGGCCGCCCCAATTGTTGCGCACCCAGTTCAATGCGTCGTCGTGCATCGGGTAGCAGAACAATCGCCAGTAGTCGCGTAGCACTTCGCCGAGCAGGTCGCTGTGGTCGGTTTCCAGGGTCTGTGTGAACAGGCTGCCGCTGTCGAAAGCGTGTTCGCGCAGCATGCGCTGGCACCAACTGTGGATGGTCGAGACGGCCGCTTCGTCCATCCATTGGGCAGCGATGTCCAGGCGATTGGCGCAGCCGGCCCATTGTTCGGGGCTGTATTGGTCGCGCAGTTCGGCGATCAGTGCATCGGGTTCTTCGATTTCTTCACGGAAAAAACGTGCGGCTTCCGCCAGGCGGATACGGATACGTTCGCGCAGCTCTTTGGTGGCGGCATCAGTGAAGGTCACGACGAGAATTTGCGGCGGCAGCAACTCGCGGCCAAAGCCCGACTCGTCACCGCCGTGGCCAAGTACCAGACGCAGGTAAAGCGCCGAGATGGTGAACGTCTTGCCAGTGCCGGCGCTGGCTTCGATCAGCTGGCTACCCTTGAGCGGGAACGCCAGGGCCAGGGGTTTTGTGCCGCTCATGCGCTGGCCTCCGCGCTGGTGAGTGATCGCCAGGGGGCGTTGATCAACGGTCGATAGAGGGTTTCGCACCAACCCTCGAATTCTTCGCTGGCGATCAAGGCCGCGTAGTCGGGGAACTGGCGGGTGAGCGCGGGACTTTCACGGCGCTCGCCGTCGGTGGTTTGGCCGTCGCCTTCGTAGGCTTTGCTGGCGGCGGCTTGCGCTTTGGCCGGGTCGGTTTGGCCGAGCCAGGCGAACGCTGTTTTAACGGCGATCGGCAGCGGTTCGCTCATGCCGGTTTTCCAGGCGAGCAGCAGGTTACCGAGGAGCTCCTGGGCGGTGGCTTGCTCCAGCGGGGCCAATAGCAGGGTGTCGTCGCTCGCAACCAGGCCGGTGCTTAATGGCAGTCCGCAGGCACAGGCCACCAGGTGGTTCACCCACGGGCGAATCAGGCGATGCCACTTGCGGGTCTTGATCGAGCCGATGCTGTTGGGGATGGCGGTGACGCTTAGAAAGCTGCCGTCGCTGCGTTGATGCAGGCCGCTGATCCAACCTTCCAGCTGGATGCCCTGATGCTCAAAACTGATCGGCTCGGCGCTGGTGTGCGGGGTGGGCCAAAGGGCCAGGAGCTGCTGGTAACGTTGCAGCAGATCAGGCAAAGGTTCTATCAGTTCTTTACGCAGGCATTCGCCGAAACCAACCATCGGCAACAAGCCACTGCCTTGCAGGCGCAGGGCCTGGGCGTTGAGGGCTTCGTCGAGGTTGTCGGGGCGAGTGAGTGCCGCCGTGAGCAAGCTGTCGCTCAAGCTATAGCGCTGCAGTGCGTCGAGGACGAAGGGTTCTTCATCTTCCAGCGGAACTTCGGCGGCTTCGAAAAACACTTTCAGACGCTGGCTGAAGAAATGTTTGACCGGGTTGCGCAGGAAGTCTTGCAGTTGGCCGAGGCTCAGCGGTTCTTCCTGGGTGTAGGGTGCGAGGCTGTCAGTCTCGGGGAGGCTGTCCGGGGTTGCGTGGAGCAACTGCCATTCGCGGGCGTAGCTGAACAGCTCGTCACCTTCGTGGAAATAGCGGGCGCTGAAGGGCTGGAGCGGGTGTTCCTGGGTGGTGGCTTCCAGGAGGGGGTCGCCACTGGTGGTGTGCCAACCACTGGCGATGTGGTCGCGCAACTGGCCGATCAGGACGGATGCCGGGCGGTCGCTGTTGTCGCGGATGCTGCGGCCAACCCAGCTGATGTAGAGCTGGTCGCGGGCCGAGAGCAGGGCTTCGAGCAGCAGGTAGCGGTCGTCTTCGCGCCGTGATCGATCACCTGGGCGGTAGTCGCTGCCCATCAGGTCGAAGTCCAGCGGCGGTTGCGCACGCGGGTAGTCGCCGTCGTTCATGCCCAGCAGGCACACCAGCTTGAACGGGATCGCACGCATGGGCATCAGGGTGCAAAAATTGACAGCACCTGCGAGGAAGCGTTGGGACAGTCGGCCCTGGTCGAGCCCTGCCAGCCAGGCCTCACGGACTACGGTCAGGGGTAGCTCGTCGTGCAAGCCAACGGACTCGCAGGTCTCCAGCCAGGTTTCTCTCAGTTGCTCGAGTTGGCCCAGGAGGTAGTCGTCGTGCTCGTTGCTCGGGAGGAAAAACAGCTGCATCAGGTTTTGCAGGCGCTCGCCCCATTCTGTTGGCGCGGCGGGTTGTGACAGTGCCTGGTGGGCGTCGTGCAGTGCGTCGAGCAGCGCGACCAGCGGGCCGATCAAGGCAGCGTCGAGGCCGCCGATTTCATCGTAAGGCTCGATGCCGTCGCAGGCAGATCCCGTACCGACGGCGTAGCCCAGGAGCATGCGGCGCAGGCCGAAACGCCAGCTGTTTTGCTCCAGCTCCTGGGGCAAGCCGAGACCCGCACGTTGTTCGGCGTTGAGGCCCCAGCGGATGCCTGCGCCTTCGATCCAGCGGTGCAGGGTCGGCAGGTCGCGCTCCTTGATGCCGAAGCGTTCGCGCAGGGCCGGGACGTCGAGCAGGTCGAGGATTTCGCTGACCGGGAAGCGGCTGTCGGGGAGCTTGAGCAAGTGTTCGACGGCGATCAGCAATGGGTCGCGGCCGCGCTGGCCTTGGTCTGTCAGTGTGAACGGAATAAAGCGTAGGTCGCTTCTATCAAGTTGGCCGAATACGGCACGAATATGCGGCGCGTAGCTGTCGACGTCGGGGACCATGACGATGATGTCCCGTGGACGTAGCGTGGGGTCGGCGCTGAAGCGCTGGAGTAGCTGGTCGTGGAGAATTTCTACTTCGCGTTGGGCGCTGTGGGCTATGTGGAAGCGGATGGAAGTGTCGCGCTTCAGGTCGACGCTTGGCCAGAGTTCGCGGGTTTCGTTGAGCGGGCGCAGTTCGAGGATGTCGTCCTGGAGCTGGTTGAGCAAGGTGGTGGGCTCGCTCTCGCTGAACAGGTCGATACGGCCGTCGCGGAATGCCGAGCGGTAACTGTTGGGGTCGTCGTAGCTGTCCAACAGGTTGATGTAGTCGCGACCTTGTTTCCCCCAGGCAGCGAGCAGCGGGTGGGCGTGCTGGTGCAGGGTTTGTGGGTCGATGGTGACCGGCATTCCGGTTTTGCGGGCCTGGCGTTTGTATTCGTTTCGGAGCAGGTCTTTGTCGGCGACGATGTCAGACCAGTGGTGGCGACATGGGTTGTGCACGCACAGCAGCACTTGGCTGAAACGGGCGAGGCCGGCGAGCGCTTCCAGGGCTTGGGCTGGCAGGGAAGAAATGCCGAAAACGATCACGCGGGAAGGCAGGCCAACCGGGGCCTTTTCGAGGGTGTTGATGCGCTCGATAAAGCGCTGGTGAACACCGGCACGACTCTGGGCCATGCCCTCCTCTCCGACATCCAGCAGCAGGGCACGCCATAGTTCGGCTTGCCAGCAGTTGGCTGGGCTCAGGGGTTTGGATTCGCCTCGGCCATTGCGTAGTTGATGACGCCCGGCAGCCCAATCTTCCAGCCAGTCGGCACGGTAGACCTGGTATTGGTCGAACAGGTCGGCGAGGCGTTCTGCCAGTTGGTAGCGTTTGCGTAGGTCCGTGTCGTGGGTCAGGAAGCGTTGCAGGGGCTCGAAGTGGGGCTGGTCGATCAGTTCGGGGAGCAGGCGCATGAGACGCCAGGTCAGTGGGGCTTTGTCCAGCAGGGACTTGGCCGGGATTTCATCTTTGCCCAGGACCATGCGATAGAGCTGCCACATGAAGCTGCCGGGAAGTTGTACGTCGATTGCGGCAGCGATGCCGCAGCCGCCCATGTCGTCATCTTCAGGGTCTTCGGCCAGCGCCAGTTTGAGCCATTGGGCAATGCCGTTGCTTTGTACCAAGGCGATTTCGTTTTCGAGGGGAGCCAGCGGGTAACGACGCATCCAACTGACAACCAGGCTGCGCAGCTCATCCAGGCGGTTGCCGTGAACCACCATGAATCCAGCACTGAGGGACGTCGCATCCGGCATAACGGCTTCCTTGGGAAAAGCAAAATCGAGGGATGGACTTTAGCATTGAAGGCGGCTTCAAGCTGCAAGCGAGGTCGGCCGGAATGTTTTCGACCGCCCAAAACAAAACCCCTGATTGCGTTAGCAATCAGGGGTTTCGGAATTTAATCTTGACGATGACCTACTCTCACATGGGGAAACCCCACACTACCATCGGCGATGCATCGTTTCACTGCTGAGTTCGGGATGGGATCAGGTGGTTCCAATGCTCTATGGTCGTCAAGAAATTCGGGTACTGAGTCGTGGCCAGTTGGCCTCGCTTCAGCAAATTGGGTATGTGATAGCTTCGGTGTTTTGTGAGTCTTTCGAACTTTCGGTTCGTTTCGTCTTCACACACCGCAATCTGGTCTCTTTCGCCTTTCAGCTTGGAGCATACAAATTGCTTGGGTGTTATATGGTCAAGCCTCACGGGCAATTAGTATTGGTTAGCTCAACGCCTCACAGCGCTTACACACCCAACCTATCAACGTCGTAGTCTTCGACGGCCCTTCAGGGAACTCAAGGTTCCAGTGAGATCTCATCTTGAGGCTAGTTTCCCGCTTAGATGCTTTCAGCGGTTATCTATTCCGAACATAGCTACCCGGCAATGCCACTGGCGTGACAACCGGAACACCAGAGGTTCGTCCACTCCGGTCCTCTCGTACTAGGAGCAGCCCCTCTCAAATCTCAAACGTCCACGGCAGATAGGGACCGAACTGTCTCACGACGTTCTAAACCCAGCTCGCGTACCACTTTAAATGGCGAACAGCCATACCCTTGGGACCGGCTTCAGCCCCAGGATGTGATGAGCCGACATCGAGGTGCCAAACACCGCCGTCGATATGAACTCTTGGGCGGTATCAGCCTGTTATCCCCGGAGTACCTTTTATCCGTTGAGCGATGGCCCTTCCATACAGAACCACCGGATCACTAAGACCTACTTTCGTACCTGCTCGACGTGTCTGTCTCGCAGTCAAGCGCGCTTTTGCCTTTATACTCTACGACCGATTTCCGACCGGTCTGAGCGCACCTTCGTACTCCTCCGTTACTCTTTAGGAGGAGACCGCCCCAGTCAAACTACCCACCATACACTGTCCTCGATCCGGATAACGGACCTGAGTTAGAACCTCAAAGTTGCCAGGGTGGTATTTCAAGGTTGGCTCCACGCGAACTGGCGTCCACGCTTCAAAGCCTCCCACCTATCCTACACAAGCAAATTCAAAGTCCAGTGCAAAGCTATAGTAAAGGTTCACGGGGTCTTTCCGTCTAGCCGCGGATACACTGCATCTTCACAGCGATTTCAATTTCACTGAGTCTCGGGTGGAGACAGCGCCGCCATCGTTACGCCATTCGTGCAGGTCGGAACTTACCCGACAAGGAATTTCGCTACCTTAGGACCGTTATAGTTACGGCCGCCGTTTACCGGGGCTTCGATCAAGAGCTTCGCGTTAGCTAACCCCATCAATTAACCTTCCGGCACCGGGCAGGCGTCACACCCTATACGTCCACTTTCGTGTTTGCAGAGTGCTGTGTTTTTAATAAACAGTCGCAGCGGCCTGGTATCTTCGACCGGCATGAGCTTACGGAGCAAGTCCTTCACCCTCACCGGCGCACCTTCTCCCGAAGTTACGGTGCCATTTTGCCTAGTTCCTTCACCCGAGTTCTCTCAAGCGCCTTGGTATTCTCTACCCAACCACCTGTGTCGGTTTGGGGTACGGTTCCTGGTTACCTGAAGCTTAGAAGCTTTTCTTGGAAGCATGGCATCAACCACTTCGTCATCTAAAAGATAACTCGTCATCAGCTCTCGGCCTTAGAATCCCGGATTTACCTAAGATTCCAGCCTACCACCTTAAACTTGGACAACCAACGCCAAGCTGGCCTAGCCTTCTCCGTCCCTCCATCGCAATAACCAGAAGTACAGGAATATTAACCTGTTTTCCATCGACTACGCTTTTCAGCCTCGCCTTAGGGACCGACTAACCCTGCGTCGATTAACGTTGCGCAGGAAACCTTGGTCTTTCGGCGTGGGTGTTTTTCACACCCATTATCGTTACTCATGTCAGCATTCGCACTTCTGATACCTCCAGCAAGCTTCTCAACTCACCTTCACAGGCTTACAGAACGCTCCTCTACCGCATCACCCGAAGGTGATACCCGTAGCTTCGGTGTATGGTTTGAGCCCCGTTACATCTTCCGCGCAGGCCGACTCGACTAGTGAGCTATTACGCTTTCTTTAAAGGGTGGCTGCTTCTAAGCCAACCTCCTAGCTGTCTAAGCCTTCCCACATCGTTTCCCACTTAACCATAACTTTGGGACCTTAGCTGACGGTCTGGGTTGTTTCCCTTTTCACGACGGACGTTAGCACCCGCCGTGTGTCTCCCATGCTCGGCACTTGTAGGTATTCGGAGTTTGCATCGGTTTGGTAAGTCGGGATGACCCCCTAGCCGAAACAGTGCTCTACCCCCTACAGTGATACATGAGGCGCTACCTAAATAGCTTTCGAGGAGAACCAGCTATCTCCGAGCTTGATTAGCCTTTCACTCCGATCCACAGGTCATCCGCTAACTTTTCAACGGTAGTCGGTTCGGTCCTCCAGTTAGTGTTACCCAACCTTCAACCTGCCCATGGATAGATCGCCCGGTTTCGGGTCTATTCCCAGCGACTAGACGCCCTATTAAGACTCGCTTTCGCTACGCCTCCCCTATTCGGTTAAGCTCGCCACTGAAAATAAGTCGCTGACCCATTATACAAAAGGTACGCAGTCACAGAACAAAGTCTGCTCCCACTGCTTGTACGCATACGGTTTCAGGATCTATTTCACTCCCCTCTCCGGGGTTCTTTTCGCCTTTCCCTCACGGTACTAGTTCACTATCGGTCAGTCAGTAGTATTTAGCCTTGGAGGATGGTCCCCCCATATTCAGACAAAGTTTCTCGTGCTCCGTCCTACTCGATTTCATGACTAAGAGATTTTCGCGTACAGGGCTATCACCCACTATGGCCGCACTTTCCAGAGCGTTCCGCTAATCTCAAAGCCACTTAAGGGCTAGTCCCCGTTCGCTCGCCACTACTAAGGGAATCTCGGTTGATTTCTTTTCCTCAGGGTACTTAGATGTTTCAGTTCCCCTGGTTCGCTCCATACACCTATGTATTCAGTGTAAGGTAACCATCTTATGATGGCTGGGTTCCCCCATTCAGACATCTCCGGATCAAAGTCTGTTTGCCGACTCCCCGAAGCTTTTCGCAGGCTACCACGTCTTTCATCGCCTCTGACTGCCAAGGCATCCACCGTATGCGCTTCTTCACTTGACCATATAACCCCAAGCAATCTGGTTATACTGTGAAGACGACATTCGCCGAAAATTCGCAATTACTCACAAATTTTACCTTAGCCTGATCCGTTACCAGTGAAAGTAACGTTCAGTCTATCTTTCTATCACATACCCAAATTTTTAAAGAACGATCTAATCAAAGACTAGAAATCAACATTCACCATCACAACGATGGAATGCTCATTTCTAAGCTTTCAAAACTTTCAGAAGCAGTAGTGGTGGAGCCAAACGGGATCGAACCGTTGACCTCCTGCGTGCAAGGCAGGCGCTCTCCCAGCTGAGCTATGGCCCCGTATTTCTACAGGCGTTTCCCACACAAAATTGGTGGGTCTGGGCAGATTCGAACTGCCGACCTCACCCTTATCAGGGGTGCGCTCTAACCAACTGAGCTACAGACCCAATTTCGGGCTGCTTCTTATCGTCTTCTTCAATGAATCAAGCAATTCGTGTGGGAACTTATGGAGCAGCTGATGTCGTCGATTAAGGAGGTGATCCAGCCGCAGGTTCCCCTACGGCTACCTTGTTACGACTTCACCCCAGTCATGAATCACACCGTGGTAACCGTCCTCCCGAAGGTTAGACTAGCTACTTCTGGTGCAACCCACTCCCATGGTGTGACGGGCGGTGTGTACAAGGCCCGGGAACGTATTCACCGCGACATTCTGATTCGCGATTACTAGCGATTCCGACTTCACGCAGTCGAGTTGCAGACTGCGATCCGGACTACGATCGGTTTTCTGGGATTAGCTCCACCTCGCGGCTTGGCAACCCTCTGTACCGACCATTGTAGCACGTGTGTAGCCCAGGCCGTAAGGGCCATGATGACTTGACGTCATCCCCACCTTCCTCCGGTTTGTCACCGGCAGTCTCCTTAGAGTGCCCACCATTACGTGCTGGTAACTAAGGACAAGGGTTGCGCTCGTTACGGGACTTAACCCAACATCTCACGACACGAGCTGACGACAGCCATGCAGCACCTGTCTCAATGTTCCCGAAGGCACCAATCTATCTCTAGAAAGTTCATTGGATGTCAAGGCCTGGTAAGGTTCTTCGCGTTGCTTCGAATTAAACCACATGCTCCACCGCTTGTGCGGGCCCCCGTCAATTCATTTGAGTTTTAACCTTGCGGCCGTACTCCCCAGGCGGTCAACTTAATGCGTTAGCTGCGCCACTAAGAGCTCAAGGCTCCCAACGGCTAGTTGACATCGTTTACGGCGTGGACTACCAGGGTATCTAATCCTGTTTGCTCCCCACGCTTTCGCACCTCAGTGTCAGTATCAGTCCAGGTGGTCGCCTTCGCCACTGGTGTTCCTTCCTATATCTACGCATTTCACCGCTACACAGGAAATTCCACCACCCTCTACCATACTCTAGCTCGTCAGTTTTGAATGCAGTTCCCAGGTTGAGCCCGGGGATTTCACATCCAACTTAACGAACCACCTACGCGCGCTTTACGCCCAGTAATTCCGATTAACGCTTGCACCCTCTGTATTACCGCGGCTGCTGGCACAGAGTTAGCCGGTGCTTATTCTGTCGGTAACGTCAAAACAGCAAAGTATTAATTTACTGCCCTTCCTCCCAACTTAAAGTGCTTTACAATCCGAAGACCTTCTTCACACACGCGGCATGGCTGGATCAGGCTTTCGCCCATTGTCCAATATTCCCCACTGCTGCCTCCCGTAGGAGTCTGGACCGTGTCTCAGTTCCAGTGTGACTGATCATCCTCTCAGACCAGTTACGGATCGTCGCCTTGGTGAGCCATTACCCCACCAACTAGCTAATCCGACCTAGGCTCATCTGATAGCGCAAGGCCCGAAGGTCCCCTGCTTTCTCCCGTAGGACGTATGCGGTATTAGCGTCCGTTTCCGAACGTTATCCCCCACTACCAGGCAGATTCCTAGGCATTACTCACCCGTCCGCCGCTCTCAAGAGAAGCAAGCTTCTCTCTACCGCTCGACTTGCATGTGTTAGGCCTGCCGCCAGCGTTCAATCTGAGCCATGATCAAACTCTTCAGTTCAAACATCTTTGGGTTTTTAAGAAACCCTAAACTTGGCTCAGCAATCGTTGGTTACATCTTTGATTTCTCGCGGAGTAACTTGTGATGCTGATAATCTTGTTGACTATCAGTCTGACTCCACAAGCACCCACACGAATTGCTTGATTCAGTTGTTAAAGAGCGGTTGGTTAAGATCTTTCGTCTCAACCGAGGCGCGCATTCTACAGCAGCCTCATTTGCTGTCAAGTGATTATTTTCAGAAGTTTTCAAAGTTTCCTTTGTAACTTCAACCACTTGCGCTTCCGATCTCTCGTTAGCGGGAGGCGAATTCTACAGCGTTACACGCTGCTGTCAACACCTCTTTTTCTCCGCTTTCGACCGAGAAGATCGAACCGTTAATAGAGCTAAACAACACGTCCCTATCAACTCCTTCTGGGCTTCGATGATCTGAAGCAGCCCGCTGTCGAAACCTACATAACTCTTTGTTTACCAAGGAGTTTTCCGTTTCGACTGCGCCGGAAGTGGGGCGAATTATAGACTTCCAGAATCTGCCGTCAACACCTTTTTTCACAATACTGTCATATCGGTCAAAAAAGCCCTGAAAAGCAAAGGCCGGCCCCAAGGGGCCGGCCTTCTACTGACCGAACTTACAAGCTGGGAAAGGCAAACTGCGACGCCTCATGACTGGCCCGTTGCGGCCAGCGCTGGGTAATCGCCTTGCGACGGGTGTAGAAACGCACCCCATCCGGCCCATAGGCATGCAAGTCGCCAAACAGCGAACGCTTCCAGCCACCAAAGCTGTGATACGCCACCGGCACCGGCAACGGCACGTTGACGCCAACCATGCCCACTTCAATCTCGTCACAGAACAACCGCGCCGCTTCACCGTCACGGGTGAAGATGCAGGTACCGTTGCCATACTCGTGATCGTTGATCAGTTGCATAGCCGCTTCCAGACTGCTCACCCGAACCACGCACAGCACCGGCCCGAAGATCTCTTCTTTATAGATACGCATCTCTGGGGTCACGCGATCGAACAAGCTACCGCCCAGGAAGAAACCTTCTTCATGGCCCGCAACACTCAACCCACGCCCGTCGACCACCAACTCAGCGCCCGAAGAAACGCCGTCTTCTATATAGCCACTGACTTTATCCCGCGCCTGGCCAGTCACCAGCGGCCCCATGTCCAAGCCACAGGAAGTGCCCGCACCAATCTTCAGCGCCTTGATCTGCGGCACCAACTTGGCAATCAACGCATCCGCTACCTGGTCGCCAACACACACGGCAACAGAGATTGCCATGCAACGCTCACCGCACGAACCATACGCCGCGCCCATCAAGGCACTGACTGCGTTGTCCAGATCCGCATCCGGCATCAGCACCGCATGGTTCTTCGCCCCGCCCAGCGCCTGTACACGCTTGCCGCGCTTGGTAGCTTCCGAATAGATGTACTCGGCGATCGGCGTCGAACCCACAAAGCTCAACGCTTTGACTTCCGGCGCTTCGATCAGCGCATCCACCGCGCCTTTGTCGCCGTGCACCACACTCAGCACACCTTTAGGCAAGCCCGCTTCCTGCAACAGTTGTGCAATCAGCAGCGTCGAGCTTGGATCACGTTCCGACGGTTTGAGGATGAAGCAGTTGCCGCAGACGATCGCCAGTGGATACATCCACAGCGGCACCATTGCAGGGAAGTTGAACGGCGTAATACCCGCCACCACACCCAACGGCTGGAAGTCAGACCATGCGTCAATGTTCGGGCCAACGTTACGGCTGTACTCACCCTTGAGGATTTCCGGCGCCGAGCACGCGTACTCCACGTTCTCGATCCCACGCTTCAGCTCACCCGCCGCATCTTCCAGGGTCTTGCCGTGCTCTTCGCTGATCAGTTGGGAGATCCGCGCTTCGTTCTGTTCCAGCAATTGCTTGAAACGGAACATCACCTGGGCACGCTTGGCCGGTGGTGTATTCCGCCAGGCCGGGAAGGCCGCCTTGGCCGAGTCGATGGCGCTTTGAATGGTTTCGCGGCTGGCCAACGGCACCTGGTGAATCACCTGGCCAGTCGACGGGTTATACACGTCAGCCGTGCGACCGTTCTCGGTCACCAGTTGGCCGTTGATCAAATGCTGGATGAGGCTCATGCAGGGCTCCTGAAAAGTTGTTCTATATAGAAGGAGAAATCAGTCGATCTTGTTCAGCACTTCGCCGACCGCATCGAACAAGCGATCCAAGTCCTGCGGCTTGCTGTTGAAGGTTGGCCCGAACTGCAAGGTATCGCCGCCAAAGCGCACGTAGAAGCCGGCTTTCCACAAAGCCATGCCGGCTTCGAACGGACGCACAATCGCATCACCGTCACGCGGCGCAATCTGGATCGCACCGGCCAGGCCGTAGTTACGAATGTCGATCACGTTCTTGCTGCCCTTCAGGCCGTGCAGCGCATTCTCGAAATGCGGTGCGACTTCGGCCACGCTCTGCACCAGGTTTTCCTTCTGCAGAAGGTCGAGTGCCGCCAAGCCAGCCGCGCATGCCACCGGGTGAGCCGAGTAGGTGTAACCGTGTGGGAATTCCACCGCGTACTCAGGCGTCGCCTGGTTCATGAACGTCTGATAAATCTCAGTGCTGGCAATCACCGCGCCCATCGGAATCGCACCGTTGGTGACTTGCTTGGCAATGCACATCAGGTCCGGGGTCACACCGAAGCTGTCAGCACCAAACATCGAACCGGTACGACCGAAGCCGGTGATCACCTCGTCGAAGACCAGCAGGATGTTGTGTTGATCGCAGATCTCACGCAGACGCTTCAGGTAACCCTGTGGCGGAACCAGCACGCCAGCAGAGCCTGCCATCGGTTCAACAAACACTGCGGCGATGTTCGACGCATCGTGCAACTCGATCAGCTTGAGCAGCTCATCCGCCAAGGCAATACCGCCCAGCTCCGGCATGCCACGGGAGAACGCATTGCTCGCCAACAGGGTGTGAGGCAGATGGTCAACATCCATCATCGCCTGACCAAAGATCTTACGGTTGCCGTTGACGCCGCCCAGGCTGGTACCGGCGATGTTCACACCGTGGTAACCACGGGCACGGCCGATCATCTTGGTCTTGGTCGCCTGGCCTTTCAGGCGCCAGTACGCACGCACCATCTTCACGGCGGTATCGGCACACTCGGAGCCGGAGTCGGTGAAGAACACGTGGTTCAGGTTACCCGGGGTCAGGTCGGTAATCTTTTCTGCCAGTTGGAACGACAATGGATGACCGTATTGGAAGCCCGGCGAGTAGTCCAACGTACCCAGTTGCTTGGAGACCGCTTCCTGGATTTCCTTGCGGGTGTGCCCGGCGCCGCAGGTCCAAAGACCCGACAACGAGTCATACACCTTGCGCCCCTTGTCATCGGTCAACCAGCTGCCCTCGGCCGCCACGATCAGACGCGGGTCACGATGGAAGTTGCGGTTGGCGGTGTACGGCATCCAGTGCGCGTCCAGCTTCAGTTGGCTGGCCAGGGTGGACGGAGCGTTTTCGGGCATGTTCATGAGCAAAACCTCGCAAGGCGAAAGGCAGCGTAGGGATTTGAAAAGCGTTGTTGCAGCTAAATTGCCACGGGGATAAAGTCGGTGAAATCCAACTCTTCTAACCTTCAGTCAGGCCTTCACTAAACTATGAGCAGCCGTCGACCCGACCCACTGGCCCAAGTCAGCGACTTCGATATCCGCCTGTTGCGCATCTTTCGCAGCGTGGTGGAATGCGGCGGCTTCTCGGCGGCGGAAACCGTCCTGGGGATTGGTCGCTCGGCCATCAGCCAGCAAATGAGTGATCTTGAGCAACGCCTCGGCCTACGCCTGTGCCAACGCGGGCGGGCGGGGTTTTCCCTGACCGAGGAAGGGCGCGAGGTGTACCAGTCGGCGTTGCAGCTGCTCAGCGCCCTGGAAAGTTTCCGCACCGAGGTCAACGGCCTGCACCAGCACTTGCGCGGCGAGCTGATCATCGGCCTGACCGACAATCTGGTCACCCTGCCCCACATGCGCATCACCCACGCCTTGGCGCAATTGAAGGAGCGCGGCCCGGACGTACAGATCCAGATCCGCATGATCGCCCCCAATGAAGTCGAACAAGGTGTGCTCGACGGTCGCCTGCACGTCGGCGTAGTCCCCCAGGCCAGCGCCCTGTCGGGGCTTGAATACCAGCCGCTGTACAGCGAACGCTCGCTGCTCTACTGCGCAGTCGGCCACCCGCTGTTTTACGCCGACGACAAGCAACTGGACGACGAACGCATCAACAGCCAGGACGCCATCGCCCCGACCTTCCGCCTGCCCGCCGATATCCAGGCGCACTACCAGGCACTCAACTGCACCGCCAGCGCCTCGGACCGCGAAGGCATGGCCTTCCTGATCCTGACCGGCCGCTACATCGGCTACCTGCCCGACCACTACGCCAGTCTGTGGGTACAACAAGGCCGACTGCGCGCGCTGAAACCAGCTACACGCTTTTACGATTTGAGCCTCGCTTCGGTCACGCGCAAGGGCCGTCGCCCTCATTTGGTGCTGGAAAGCTTCCTCGAAAGTCTGGCCGCAACGCGCTAACACGGGCCTCGCAGAAAAACCTGAGCAGCTGGACAGCTTTTTGCAAGACAAGGGGATCTCGAACCATCAGCCATGAGCTCCCCACCATGTCGCCAGAATCCGAAAACCCAAGTGACCTGATCTACGGCCTCAACGATCGGCCCAAACCTTTGCCTGCATTGCTTGCTGCGTTGCAGCATGTACTGGCCGCGTTTGTCGGCATCATCACTCCCCCACTGATCATCGGCTCCACCCTCGGCCTGACCGCTCACCTGCCCTACCTGATCAGCATGGCATTGATGGTTTCCGGTGTAGGTACCTTCATTCAGGCGCGTAGGCCGTTTGGCATTGGCGCCGGGATGATCTGCCTGCAAGGCACCAGCTTCGCGTTTCTCGGTGCGGTGTTGTCGGCAGGTTTTCTGGTCAAGCAACGCGGCGGCAGCCCGGAAGACATCCTGGCGATGATCTTTGGCGTGTGCTTCTTCGGTGCAGCCGTGCAGGTGGTGTTGAGCCGGTTTATCGGCCAACTGAGAAGAGTGATCACACCCCTGGTCACCGGCATCGTCATCACCCTGATTGGCATCAGCCTGATCAAGGTCGGTATCACCGACTTGGGTGGCGGCTTCAACGCCCCGGACTTCGGCGCCCCGACCAACCTGGCACTCGGTGTGTTCGTGGTAATGACCATCATCCTGCTCAACCGCTCGAACACCCCATGGGTACGCCTCAGTGCCATTATCATCGGCCTGGCATTGGGCAGCCTCGCCGCCTGGTTCAGCGGAAAACTGGTGCCCCAAGCGCTGCCTGACTTGCCATTGATCAGCCTGCCCACACCGTTTCACTTCGGTTTCAACTTCGACTGGAGCGCTTTCCTGCCGGTGGCACTGATTTATCTGATCAGCACCATCGAAACCGTCGGCGACCTCACCCCCAATTGCATGATCGCCCGCCAACCCATCAGCGGCCCTTCCTATATAAGCCGGCTCAAGGGCGGCGTGCTGGGGGACGGCATCAGCTGCATGATCGCCGCCACCTTCAGCGCCTTCCCCAACACCACCTTTGCCCAGAACAACGGCGTGATCCAACTGACCGGCGTCGCCAGCCGTTACGTCGGCCTGTACATCGGCGTGGTGCTGTTTTGCCTCGGGCTGTTTCCGCTGATCGGCGCGGTGCTGCAACAAATCCCCAAGCCGGTGCTGGGTGGGGCAACCCTGGTGATGTTCGGCAGTGTCGCCGCCGCCGGCGTGCGCATCCTCGCCCAGGCCCCGCTGGACCGGCGCAGCATGCTGATCATCGCCACCTCGTTTGGCGTCGGCCTGGGGATCGCGGCCCAACCGAACCTGCTGCACCTGATGCCAACGCTGGTGCAGAACCTGTTCGACTCCGCCATCACCAGCGGCGGCCTGACCGCCATTGCGTTGTGCTTGTTACTGCCTGAACCCAAAGCCACCGCAGATGCCGCAAACCGGGCCCTGGAAAGCGACACTCTGGAGCCGCTTTGACGGTTTTATCGTATCGGGACTTGTCTGGGGCTTGAGGGTGGGTTATCTGTGCACACGTCGTATTCATCGATCTGCACGGAAACCTCCATGAGCCTCGAAGTTCCTGCCCACAGCAACCACGCCGGAAAACCTGCAAGCCGCATTCGGCAAAAGAACGAACAAGCGATTTTGCAGGCTGCCGAAGACGAGTTCGCCCGTCATGGCTACAAGGGCACCAGCATGAACACCATCGCGGCGAGTGCCGGGTTGCCGAAAGCCAACTTGCACTACTACTTCACCAACAAGCTGGGCCTGTACATTGCCGTGCTCAGCAACATCCTCGAACTCTGGGACAGCACCTTCAACACCCTGACCGCCGAGGACGACCCCGCCGCAGCGCTGACCCGCTATATCCGCACCAAGATGGAATTTTCCCGGCGCCAGCCACAAGCCTCGCGGATCTTCGCGATGGAGATCATCAGCGGCGGTGAGTGCCTGACCGAATATTTCAGCCAGGACTACCGCGCCTGGTTCAGCGGCCGTGCGGCGGTATTCCAGGCCTGGATCGACGCCGGCAAGATGGACCCTATCGACCCGGTGCACCTGATCTTCCTGCTGTGGGGCAGCACTCAGCATTACGCCGACTTTGCCACGCAAATCTGCCGCGTGACCGGGCGTACCAAGCTGACCAAGCAGGACATGGAAGACGCTGGCACCAACCTTATCCACATCATTCTCAAAGGCTGTGGCATCAAGCCGGCCCTCTAAACGAAGTTGCCCATGCCTTTCACGCTTACCGGCCTTTGCGAGTTTCGCGAAGAAATTCGCAAAAGCCGCTTTATTACCCTCGCCGCCCCCATCAGCACCCCTCAGGACGCCCAGGCCTTCATTGACCAGCACAGCGACCTGAATGCCACGCACAACTGCTGGGCCTGGAAACTGGGCGACCAATACCGCAGTAACGATGACGGCGAGCCCGGCGGCACGGCCGGGCGCCCGATTCTGGCCGCGATTGAGGCGCAGGACTGCGACCAGGTCGTAGTGCTGGTGATCCGCTGGTACGGCGGCATCCAACTGGGCACCGGCGGCCTGGCCCGGGCCTATGGCGGCGGCGCCAACAAGTGCCTGCAAGCGGCCGAACGCGTCGAGCTGATCAAACGTGTGCCACTGAGTTGCTCCTGTGGTTTTGCCGAGCTGCAGTTGGTGAAGCTACGGGTGGCCGAACTGGGCGGGCTGGTGATGGAAGAAACCTTCACCGCCAATGGCGTCGACCTGCAACTGGCCCTCGGCGAAGCGCATATCGACACCTTGCAAACTCAGCTCGCCGACCTGAGCCGCGGGCGCATTCTGCTAGAGCGCTGAAACTGCCCACATCTGCTGTGCACCTGCCTGTGGATAACCTGAGCACACTCGCCTGTAACCCTTCTGTCACAAGCCTTTCAGGCGGTTGTTCAGTTTTTGCTCAGCCCGCCACACTAAAGTATTAATCCGGCTCAAAAACAGTCAGTTAGGCGGGTTATGTCCTTTAGAACAAAGGGCCGCAGCGCTTATATCCACCGAACACGCTTGCGCACAATTACTGTGGAGCAACCTGTGGATAACCCGTGCAAGAGTGAGCCGGCGGCAGAGCCCGCAACGCCCCGGCGTAACTGAGCATTTTTTGATCAACTTGCCGGACGGCGCACCGGCATCAACTGCGCTACCGCCCACAGCACTTCAAACACCACGACAATCACCAGCACTAAACTTGCGCCGTGGGCCAGCGCGTAAATCTGCCAAGTGGCAAATAACACCCGGCCGGCCGCGTCATAGCGGCCAAATATCGCTTGGGGATCGCGGATTCGCAGCACTGACCACACGCACACAATCGAGCCCATCAGGTTGGCCATCAACATATGCACTGGCGCGAACGGTGGCAGTTCGCCGGGCAGATTCAACGCCACCAAGGCGTTGTGCAGCAGAACAAAGGTCCAGGGGGTGACCAGCGCCGCGGTGACGATCAAGTCGTACCAGCCGCTGGCCCGAACCAGTTGACGGTATTGGTGTGCAGTCCACATAGCAGCAAGCTCCTTCAATTCAAGAAGCCAGCACGCTAAAGCCTGGAGTATGCTCCAGGGTCAAGCCCCTTCGAGCCCTCTGCATGCGTATCGGCGAATTAGCCCAGGCCAGCCAGGTCAGCCGCGACACCCTGCGCTTCTACGAACAACGCGGATTGATTGCCGCGCAACGCAGTGCCAACGGTTACCGTGACTATCCCGCCGACATGGTGCAGTTGGTGCTTTACATCAAGACCGCCCAGCGCCTGGGCTTCAGCCTGGGTGAAATCGGCAACAGCGTCGGCGCACTATGGCAAGCTCCAGACCCCGACAGCGCCGTGACCCAACTGCTGCAAGACAAGCTTAACCTGATCGAAACCCGCATCGCCGAACTCGACCAACTGCGCCAGGAGTTGCAGCAAAGGCTCGGCCAGCGTTGTCCACTGAACCCGTGAACCTCCACCGTCAAAGGAAGCCATTCATGTCCACTTCAAAAACCGCACTGATTATCGGCGCCTCCAGGGGCCTGGGCCTTGGCCTGGCCAAGCAACTGCTGGCGGACGGCTGGGACGTCACCGCCACCGTGCGCGATCCGCAAAAGGCCGATGCCTTGAAGGCCCTGGGCCCGGTCCAGATCGAAAAGCTCGACATGGATGACCAACAGGCCGTGATCGCCCTGAGCCAGCGCCTCAAGGCAAAAACCTTCGACCTGCTGTTCGTCAACGCCGGCGTCAAAGGCCCGGCCAATCAGGAACCGGGCCACGCCACCCTGGCTGAAGTCGGCCAACTGTTCTTCACCAACGCCGTGGCGCCAATCAACCTGGCCCAGCGTTTCGTCGGGCAGATCCGCCCCGATACTGGCGTGTTGGCCTTTATGAGTTCGATCCTCGGCAGCGTGACCATCCCCGACGGCTCGGACCTGGCGCTCTACAAAGCCAGCAAGGCCGCCCTCAACTCCATGACCAACAGTTTCGTCACCCAGTTGGGCGACCAGAAACTGACCGTACTGTCGTTGCACCCGGGCTGGGTGAAAACCGACATGGGCGGCGAAAACGCACACATCGACGTGCCCACCAGCGTGCGCGGCCTGATCGACCAAGTGAATGCCTACAGCGGCAAAGGCGGCCATCACTTTGTGGACTACAAAGGCGACACCATCGCCTGGTAAACAACCCGGGATCGTTATCGGCCGATTGCCGTCGATAACGATCCACACGTAAACTGCGCACCTCGCCCTTCCCGGCGACCCTGGATCAGCAGACAGGGCAACACTGAGCTGGCAAACCTGAACCCATCATTCAGAGGAGCCGGCCAATGCCTGCGACCCGTATCTGGTTAAAAACCCCCCTCGCGATTTTCACCGCCAATGGCCTCGACGCCCGTGGCGGCCTGGTGCTGCAGGACGGTGTGATCGTCGAAGTCCTTGGCCTCGGCCAAGAGCCTGCCATGCCCTGCGGACAAGTCTTCGATGCCCGCGAGCATGTCGTCCTTCCGGGGCTGATCAACACTCACCATCATTTCTATCAAACCCTGACCCGCGCCTGGGCACCGGTAGTTAACCAGCCGCTATTCCCCTGGTTGAAAACCCTGTACCCGGTCTGGGCCCGACTCACCCCGGAAAAACTCGCCCTGGCGAGCAAAGTGGCCCTGGCTGAATTGCTGCTCTCAGGCTGCACCACCGCGGCAGACCACCACTACCTGTTCCCGGACGGCCTCGAACAGGCGATCGACGTGCAAGTCGACAGCGTGCGCGAACTGGGTATGCGCGCCATGCTGACTCGCGGTTCCATGAGCCTGGGCGAAGCCGACGGCGGGCTGCCACCGCAACAAACCGTGCAGCAGGGCGAGGTGATCCTTGAAGACAGCCGCCGCCTGATCCGTCAGTACCACGAGCGCGGCGACGGCGCACAAATCCAGATCGCCCTGGCGCCCTGCTCCCCGTTTTCCGTCACCCCGGAAATCATGGAAGCCAGCGCCGAACTGGCCAACAACCTCGACGTGCGCCTGCACACCCACCTGGCAGAAACCCTCGACGAAGAAGACTTCTGCCTGCAGCGTTTCGGCTTGCGCACCGTGGACTACCTCGACAGCGTCGGCTGGCTCGGCCCGCGCACGTGGCTGGCCCATGGCATTCACTTCAACCCGGAAGAAATCGCGCGCCTCGGTGCTGCCGGTACCGGGATCTGCCATTGCCCGAGCTCGAACATGCGCCTGGCTTCCGGAATATGCCCGACCCTCGACCTGCTCGCCGCCGGCGCGCCCATTGGCCTGGGCGTGGACGGTTCGGCATCCAACGATGCATCGAACATGATCCTCGAAACGCGCCAGGCCCTGTACATCCAGCGCCTGCGTTACGGCGCGGAAAAGATCACCCCGGAGCTGGTATTGGGCTGGGCTACAAAAGGCTCGGCGCAGTTACTTGGTCGCAGCGACATCGGCGAACTGGCCGTAGGCAAACAGGCCGACCTGGCGTTGTTCAAACTGGATGAGCTGCGCTTTTCCGGCAGCCACGACCCGATCTCGGCCCTGCTGCTGTGCGGCGCCGACCGGGCGGACCGGGTGATGGTTGGCGGTAAATGGCGGGTGATCGACGGGCAGGTCGAGGGCCTTGATTTGAAAGGTTTGATTGCCGATCACAGCCAGGCGGCGCGGGAACTGATCAACCGGACTTAACTGAAGAAACACTTTCCAAATGTGGGAGCGGGCTTGCTCGCGAAAGCGTTGGGTCAGTCAACATATCTGGCGACTGACACTCCGTATTCGCGAGCAAGCCCGCTCCCACACAAGCCCGGTTTCCACAATTATTTCTGCGGTGTGTTCAGGATCGGTTACAACCCCAACAGCGACAGCATGATAAACGTCGCAAACAACACAAAATGGGTCATCCCTTCGATGGCGTTGGTTTCGCCATCGTTGAGGTTGATCGCGCTGACGATCAGCGTAATAAACACCATCACCGTCTGCACCGGCGTCATTGCCATCTGAAACGGTTGGCCGGTGTACAAGGCCATGGCTTCCATCACCGGCACCGTCAGGATCACCGTCGACAGCGACGCACCCAGCGCGATGTTCACCACCGACTGCATGCGGTTGGCCAGCGCCGCGCGCAACGCAGTCAGAATCTCCGGGGCGGCGGAAATCGCGGCCACGATGATCGCCGTGATCACCGGTGGGGCACCCGTTCCTTCCAGGCCCAGGTCGAGGGTCTTGGACATCACCTCGGCCAACGCGCCAATCACGATCACGCCAAACACCAGGGTTCCGATGGAGAACGCCAGGTTGATCGGCGGCGACTCTTCTTCCGGCTGTTTCTTGCGGCGCTTTTCCGGGTAGCTGTAGCTGAAGAAATAACTGTGGGGCCCCACCTGCATCCGCAGAAACAACGTGTAGAGCACCACCATCGCGCCAATGGTGAAGGCCGAGTAGATTTTCCAGTCGGCCTCGGGAATAAATTCCGGCACCACCATCGACACGCCCATGGCGGTTAGGATCATCACGCTGTAGGTGCGTGCCGAATCGTCGTTGTAGGACTGTTCGCCATGCTTGATCCCGCCCATCAGTGCAGCCAGGCCAAGGATGCCGTTGATATCGAGCATCACCGCCGAATAAATGGTGTCACGCACCAGGGTCGGCGACGGCTCGTTGCTCATCATGATCGCCAGGATCACCACTTCCACCAGCACCGCGGCGAGGGTCAGGATCATGGTGCCGTAGGGGTCGCCGACCTTTTCCGCCAGTTGCTCGGCGTGATGGGCCACGCGCATCGAGGCCACGACGATAAAGCCAATCAGCGCGATGCCGCTGAGCAGCGCCACCATCTGCCCGCTGCCCAGCATCCAGTGCTCCAGCGGGTAAGCGGCGATGGCGGCAATCAGCGCCAGCAGCATGAATTTTTCTTGCTTGATAGATGTGAGCATTGCAGGCCTTTTAAACGCGGCGAATCCGTCATTGATGGGGTACAGACTGCACCGCGCCGCTAACGTTTCGTTACACCTTAGTTCACGCATCGCTTGCACGACGATCGCGGATGCTCACCGCTTGGTCAGGTTTTGCCGATTATTTCGGCGTGCGCCTGTAGAATGCCGCCATTGCACCTGATGAGAATTTATAAATGTACGATTGGCTCAACGCCCTGCCCAAGGCTGAATTGCACCTGCACCTGGAAGGCTCGCTGGAGCCTGAGCTGCTGTTTGCCCTGGCCGAACGCAACAAGATCGCGCTGCCGTGGAACGACGTCGAAACCCTGCGCAAGGCCTACGCCTTCAACAACCTGCAAGAGTTCCTCGACCTGTACTACAAGGGCGCCGATGTACTGCGCACCTCCCAGGACTTCTACGACCTGACCTGGGCCTACCTGCTGCGCTGCAAGGCGCAGAACGTGATCCACACCGAACCGTTCTTCGACCCACAGACCCACACCGACCGTGGCGTGCCCTTCGAAGTGGTGCTCAATGGCATCGCTGCCGCGTTGAAAGACGGCGAGCAACAACTGGGCATCACCAGTGGTTTGATCTTGAGCTTCCTGCGCCACTTGAGCGAAGAAGAGGCCGAGAAAACCCTCGACCAGGCGCTGCCGTTCCGTGATGCGTTTGTTGCCGTGGGTCTGGACAGTTCGGAAATGGGTCACCCGCCGAGCAAGTTCCAGCGCGTGTTCGATCGTGCCCGTCACGAAGGTTTCCTGACCGTCGCCCACGCCGGCGAAGAAGGCCCGCCGGAGTACATCTGGGAAGCCATCGACCTGCTGAAAATCCAGCGTATCGACCATGGTGTACGCGCCATTGAAGACGAACGCCTGATGCAGCGGATCATCGACGAGCAGATCCCGCTGACGGTGTGCCCGTTGTCCAACACCAAGCTGTGCGTGTTCGACGACATGTCGCAACACAACATCCTCGACATGCTCGAGCGTGGGGTGAAGGTCACGGTGAACTCGGATGACCCGGCGTACTTCGGCGGTTATGTCACCGAGAACTTCCATGCGCTGTACACCTCCCTGGGCATGACCCAGGACCAGGCCAAACGTCTGGCGCAAAACAGCCTGGATGCACGGTTGGTCAAGCCTTAATCACCGACCGGTCTGGCGAGCCGGGCAATTTCCAGTTGCCCGGCTTCACTGACCTGCAGCGCCCGGGACTCATTGATCACACTGACCCAGTTCGACTGCAAACACAGCTGCAACAGCGCGACCCCCAACGCACCGCCCAGGTGCGGCTGCTGTTCGCTCCAATCAAAACAATCGCACACGATCGGCTGAGCCAGTGCCTGGGTAAAAATCCCCAGCGCTGCGAGTTTGCGTGCGCCAAGGGGCGTCACTTCCGTGCGCTGCTCCGCACGCTCGATCCACCCTGCCGTCATCATCCGTTGATACAACCCCGCCGCCAGCTCGCCACCGAGATGCCCCTGGCAAAGCCTGGCCCGCCGTAATGCCGCAGGCGCAATCAGGGACTGGGAATGAGCGGGCGTGCTGCGGGTGATTCTGGCCATGGTGGTACAGGCCAAGGCATCCACGGCAGCCCCTACGTCGGCAGCGGCCACACGAAAAAAGCGTTTGCCGCTACGGGCTTCGACGCGCAGCAGGCCGCCGGCCGTCAATCGCGTCAGGTGAGCATTGGCCGAGGCCGGCGACAGCCCCGCCAGTAGAGCCAATTCATCGGAGGGTTTGGCCGAGCCATCCATCAACGCCCAGACCATTGCGGTACGTTTCGGGTCGGCCAGCAAAGTGGCAATCTGACTGATGCAAGGTGCCTGTTCCATGTGCTCATTCACTCCCTGTTGAATCATTCGTCTGCTGCAGTTCGCAGAAAAGTATAAGCGTGAAAACGCCCGGTTCCGTGCCGTCTTACAGCGCAACCAAGGACAGAGGCTGAAGGAAATTTCCCGATATTCCCGGAGTCAGGGTGTAGAGGCCGACCGCTCCGGCAACTGCGCAGTCAATGTCGCACAACGAGCAACGAGCATTTCCCGCAGAAGATTGATCGGCTTGCTCAGCTGCGCTCGATGGGCGCACAACAGGTTGAGCGGCGTGCGCTCGCCCCGCAGCTCCGGCAGGATCAGGCGCAGGCGCCCGGCCAGCACATCAGAGCTCACATCCAGCCAGGACTTGTAGGCGATACCCACCCCAGCCACCGCCCAGCGCCGCACCACATCGGCGTCGTCACTGAATCGGTCACCGGTCACCGTCAGGCTGACGTCGCGCTTGCCATCGTTGAAACCCCAATGGTCATGCACCCGGCTGCCGAGCATATACAGCAGGCAATTGTGTTGGGTGAGCTGCTCCAGATGGCGCGGTTCGCCATGCCGCGCCAGATAGCTGGGGGCGGCGCAGAGCACGCGGTAGTTGTCCGGGGCGATGGGCAGCGCGATCAGGCTGGAGTCTTCGGGTTCACCGTAGCGCAAGGCGATGTCCACCGGCTGGCGGAACAGGTCGGCAATCCGGTCGCCCAACAGCAGGCGTACGCTCAAGTCGGGGTATTCACGCTGAAACTCATCCAGCCAGGGAAGCAGCTGGTTACGACCAAAGTCCGACGGCGCCGACAGTTGCAGCACCCCGCTGACCTGGTCCTGGCCACTGGCCAATAAGCGCCGGCCTTCATCCAGGCTGCTCAAGGCGGCCCGGGCGTACTCCAGAAAGCCCTCACCCTCGGCGGTCAGGCGCAGGCTGCGGGTGGAGCGCGCCAGCAACCGCGCGCCCAGTTGCTGCTCGATACGCTTCAACGCCGCGCTGGCCACCGCCGCCGACATGTCCATGACCCGCGCCGCCGCCGAAAGGCTGCCCAGGTCTGCCGCACGCACAAACAACTGCAAGTCATCAAAACGCAGCACGTCGACCGCCCATTATCAAAAAAACATTGAAAGAGACTGCTCTTTTAGCGGGTTTTATCTTCGAGAGAAATAGCCAATTATCTGTCCATCCCGTTCATCACGTGTCTGGAGTCGAATATGTCCGCTGCCTTTAACGTCATCGCCACGCTGATCGCCAAACCCGGCCAACAGGCTACCCTGGAAACCCTGCTGCGCGAGCTGCTGGAGCCGACCCGCACCGAAGCCGGCTGCCAGCAGTACGACCTGCATCAGGACCTGCAACACCCCGAGACCTTCTACATGCTCGAACGCTGGAGTGACGACGCCGCGCTGGCCGACCACGACCAGAGCGCCCATATCCAGAATTTCCGCGCCAAGGCTGCCGACGTGCTCGAGCATTTCGAACTCAAGCGCCTGAAGTTTCTTGCCTGATCAACCGACCCCTTTTTGGAAACCCTCATGAAAGCCATTGCCTACTACGCTGCATTGCCCATCAACGATCCAAAATCCCTGCAAGACATCGAACTGCCAGAACCGGTCGCCGGCCCTCGCGACCTGCTGGTGGAAGTCAAAGCCATCTCGGTGAACCCGGTGGACACCAAGGTGCGCCAGAACGTCGCCCCGGAAAACGGTGCCGCCAAAGTGCTGGGCTGGGACGTGGCCGGTGTGGTCAAGGCCGTGGGCAGTGAAGTGAGCCTGTTCAAGGTCGGTGACAAGGTGTTCTACGCCGGCTCCCTGGTACGTCCCGGCGGCAACAGCGAACTGCACACCGTGGATGAGCGCATCGTCGGCCACATGCCGAAAACCCTGGGTTTCGCCGACGCGGCCGCCCTGCCGCTGACCGCCATCACCGCCTGGGAGTTGCTGTTCGAACGCCTGCAAGTGCGTGAAGGCAAGACCGATGAAGGCCAAAGCCTGCTGATCGTCGGTGCGTCCGGTGGCGTGGGATCGATCCTGACCCAATTGGCGAAACAGCTCACCGGCCTGACAGTCATCGGCACCGCCTCCCGCCCTGAAACCCAAACGTGGGCCAAGGACCTGGGCGCCGACCTGGTGATCGACCACAGCAAACCGCTGAGCGAAGAGCTGAAAAACGCCGGCCATCCGCAGGTGAACTACGTCGCCAGCCTGACCCAGACCGACCAGCACCTGGACCAACTGGTGGAAGCGCTGATTCCCCAGGGCAAACTGGCGCTGATCGATGATCCCAAGGTGCTGGACGTCAGCAAGCTCAAGCGCAAGAGCCTGTCGCTGCATTGGGAGTTCATGTACACCCGCTCGATGTTCGAGACCAGTGACATGATCGAGCAGCACAACCTGCTCAATCGCGTCGCCGAACTGATCGACGCCGGCACCCTGAAAACCACGGTGGGCGAGCACTTTGGCGTGATCAACGCGGCCAACCTGCGCCGCGCCCACGAACTGCTGGAAAGCGGCAAGGCCAAGGGCAAGATCGTGCTGGAAGGGTTCTAACGAAAGGTTCTGTCAGTGTCGTCTGTTATTCATGTGAGTAATGGACGACACCGCTAGTCAGAGACTTGATCCTTGTCATATTTGTGAGCGTATTCGGGTTTATATTGGCCGCCTTTGCCACGCAATTTACGTGAGGAAGTCAGCAATGAAGATCCTGATAAAAGCGCTAGCAAGATCCGAAGGCAACAAATGGCAGGTCCGTCTCGACCACAACGCCTTTACCTTCCGCAGTGAGGCCGAAGCCCGCGCGTTTGCCGACACCCTGCAAACCCGTATCCAGGCCCCTCACCGATTCCCCGAAAGCCAGCAGCGTTCTGCTGGCTGACCCGCTCAGTCCGCCGCTTGCAGTGCCCGTTGGCGCTGCAGGCGCCGGGTCAGCATCGCGAACGTCACCGCAAGCACGCCACACAAGCTGATGACCATTGCCATCGGCATCGCCGTGCCGTCGTGCAACACGCCGACCAACGATGCAGCGCCTGCTGCCACACCGAACTGAATGCACCCGAGCAACGCCGACGCGCTGCCCGCCCGTGCGCCCTGCCCGCTCATAGCGCAGGCCGACGTATTCGGCAGAATGCAGCCCAGGCTGGCGATGCAGATAAACAGCGGTACCAGCAGTGGCCACAAGGCGTCAGTGCGCAAAGCGGTAATGGCCAGCAACGACAGGCCCGCCGCCAGGTAGACCCACACCGTGCGCGACAGCAGAAACGCCGGGCCGCGCGAGGCCAGCAGACGCGCATTGACCTGTGCCACCAGGATAAAGCCGGCGGCGTTGGAGCCGAATACCCAGCCATAGTGCTCGGCGGGCACGCCATAGAGTTTGATAAAGACGAAAGGCGAGCCCGCGATGTAGGCAAACATGCCGGCAATCGAGATGCCACCGGTCAAGGCATAGCCCAGGTACACCCGGTCCGACAGCAACCGACCGTACTGGCGCAACGCGCCCGAAAGCGGCTGGCGCGGTTGATGGGCCGGGAAACTTTCCGGCAGCCCGACCGCTACCGCGATGGCCGCCATCACGCTGAATGCCGTCAGCGCCAGGAATATCGACTGCCAGCCCCAGATACCGACCATCACCCCGCCCGCCAACGGCGCGAGGATCGGGGCCAGCCCGGTGACCAGCATCAATTGGGAAAACACCTTGGCCGAGCCCACCGCGTCGCATTTATCGCTGACCACCGCCCGGGAGATCACCATGCCTGCGCAACCGCCCAAGGCCTGGACGAAACGCGCGCCGATCAGCCACTCCAGGGAAGGCGCGTACGCACACGCGAACGACGCCAGGGTAAACAGGGTGACACCGCTGAGCAGCGGCCCGCGTCGGCCAAAGCGGTCCGCCAGCGGCCCATAGATCAACTGGCCGATTGCCAGGCCCGTGAAGTACACGGCCAAGGTCAGCTGAATGTGTTTTTCGTCGGTACCGAATGCCACGGCCATGGCCGGAAAACCCGGCAGGTAGAAGTCGATGGCCAACGGCGCAAACGCGCTCAAGGCCCCCAAAATCAGAATTATACGAAGGTTCATCAGGCACCCAGGTGAGTCGGCAGCCCGACAGTCTAGCCGGGCATGGGTGCCTTGAACATTAAGTTAGCTCGCTAACTATCAGAAAGTCAGGCGAGCTTGACGCTGTAGCCTTCCTCGCTGATCAGGTTGATCACCTCCGCCGGCGACAGCAGGCTGCTTTCCACGCCGACTTCCTTTGCCGCGAGGTCGACGCGCACGCTGGCCGCCGGGTCCTTATCCTGCACCGCCTGGGTGACCGAGCGAACGCAGTGGCCGCAGGTCATTCCTTCAACGCTGAATACTTGCATGACATGACTCCTTTGATGAGGTTGCCCGCAGTTTTGACCTTGCCACGATGGCAAGGTCAAGTTCTGAAAACATCGGCCGGGCTGGCATTCATTCGCGCCCTCGGCCAAGCTGCACCTATCCACGATGTAAACCTCGGAGAATTCACCATGCGCTGGTCGTTTTTTGGCCTTGTCAGCCTGATGGGCTTGTTTGCTGCTGTGCCACCGGTCAGCGCAGATGAAGATTATGCGGTGCTGATTATTTCCCGGGAGCGCCTGGAAGTGCCCACCAACTGCGAGATTGGCTTGTACATCCAGGACCAGTTGGCCGGGCGGCTGTTCCAGGAGCAGGCCACCTCGTTCAACTTGCCGGCCGGGAATGTGTCGTTGCGCCTGAAGTTGTTGCCGGGGCAATCCCAGGGGTGCTTGCCGGGCATGCTCGCGCCACCTGCGCAAAACATCACATTAAAGGCGGGCGACGTGCGCAAGTTGCGTATCGCGCAAGGTCCGGACGGCATGTACCTGAAGCCGGCAGCACTGGAGTATTAAGCCCCGAAAACCTGTAGGAGCGAGCTTGCTCGCGAAAAACCTGAGAGCGCCGCGTTCATTCAGGATAGGCGCGTTATCGTTCACGACCTTCGCGAGCAAGCACTAGGCGTCCCCCTCGCTCCTACAGTAAAAAGTGCCTTGACCTTCCCCACAGGTCAAGGTTGATCCTATGGGCAATCTCTCCTGGAGTACTGCCCATGAACGGATCCACCACCTTCGACCTGCCGATCAGCGGCATGACCTGCGCCAGCTGTGCCGGGCGGGTTGAACGGGCACTGGGCAAAGTGCCCGGGGTGCAAAGCGTCAGCGTCAACCTGGCCAACGAACGCGCCCACATTGAAGTGCTCGGCCAAATGGACCCCAGCGTGCTGATCGCCGCCGTCGACAAGGCCGGCTACACCGCCACCCTGCCCCAAAGCGAAACCGCCACCCAGGCCAGCCAGGAACAACGCCTGAGCCATGAGCGTTGGTCGCTGCTGCTGGCGATCCTGCTCGCCGCGCCGTTGGTGCTGCCGATGCTGGTGCAACCGTTCGGCCTGCACTGGATGCTCCCGGCCTGGGTTCAATTTGCCCTGGCCACCCCGGTGCAGTTCATCTTCGGCGCACGCTTCTATATCGCCGCCTGGAAAGCCGTACGCGCTGGGGCCGGCAATATGGACCTGTTGGTAGCCATCGGCACCAGCGCCGGTTACGGCCTGAGTATCTATGAATGGCTCACAGCGTCCGCCGGCACGATGCCCCATCTGTATTTCGAAGCCTCGGCCGTGGTGATCGCCCTGGTCCTGCTGGGCAAATACCTGGAGAGCCGCGCCAAGCGCCAGACCGCCAGTGCCATCCGCGCCCTGGAAGCCTTGCGCCCGGAGCGGGCGATTCAAGTGATCGATGGCCGCGAGCAGGACGTTGCCATCACCGCCCTCAAGCTGAATGACCTGGTGCTGGTCAAACCCGGCGAACGCTTCCCGGTGGACGGCGAAGTAGTCGAAGGCCAAAGCCACGCCGACGAAGCGCTGATCAGCGGTGAAAGTCTGCCGGTGCCGAAGCAGCCGGGCGATGCCGTCACCGGCGGCGCCATCAACGGCGAAGGCCGGCTGCTGGTGCGCACCCTGGCTCTTGGTGCAGAGAGCGTATTGGCAAGGATCATCCGCCTGGTGGAAGACGCCCAGGCCGCCAAGGCTCCGATCCAGAAGCTGGTGGATAAAGTCAGCCAGGTGTTCGTGCCGGTGGTGCTGGTGCTGGCCGTGGCCACGCTGACCGGCTGGTGGCTGTATGGCGCGCCGTTGGAAGTTGCGCTGATCAATGCCGTGACCGTGTTGGTGATCGCTTGCCCTTGCGCCCTTGGCCTCGCTACACCCACCGCCATCATGGCCGGCACCGGCGTCGCCGCCCGCCATGGCATTCTGATCAAGGACGCCGAAGCCCTGGAACGCGCCCATGAAGTCAGCTCCGTGGTGTTCGACAAGACCGGCACCCTGACCTCCGGCACCCCGAAAATTGCGCACTTGGCCGCCGTCGATGGCAATGAAGCGGTCCTGCTGCAACAGGCCGGCGCGCTGCAACGCGGCAGTGAACACCCGCTGGCCAAGGCAGTGCTGGATGCCTGCGCCGAACAGGGCTTGAACGTGGCTGATGTCAGCGCCAGCCAGTCCCTGACCGGGCGCGGCATCGCAGGCACTCTCGACGGTCGGCAACTGGCGCTGGGCAACCGTCGCCTGCTGGAAGAAACCGGCTTGAGCACCGGTGATCTCGCCGACTCGGCCAGCGCCTGGGAGGCCGAAGGCCGCACTTTGTCCTGGCTGATCGAGCAAGGCCCGCAGCCTCGCGTACTGGGTTTGTTCGCCTTCGGTGACACGCTTAAACCGGGCGCCCTGCAAGCGATACAAGCACTCAAGGCGCGGCATATCAGCAGCCACCTGCTGACCGGCGATAACCGTGGCAGCGCCCGCGTGGTCGCCGACGCCCTGGGCATCGATGACGTGCACGCCGAAGTACTGCCCGCCGACAAGGCCGCCACGGTCGCCGAGCTGAAAAAGACCGGCGTCGTCGCGATGGTCGGCGATGGCATCAACGACGCACCGGCCCTGGCCGCGGCCGACATCGGCATCGCCATGGGCGGCGGTACCGACGTGGCCATGCACGCCGCCGGGATCACCCTGATGCGCGGCGACCCACGACTGGTGCCCGCCGCCCTGGAAATCAGTCGCAAGACCTATGCGAAAATTCGACAGAATCTGTTCTGGGCCTTTGTGTATAACTTGATCGGCATTCCGCTGGCCGCGTTCGGCCTGCTCAACCCGGTGATGGCCGGCGCGGCCATGGCCCTGTCCAGTGTCAGCGTGGTGAGTAATGCGCTGCTGTTGAAAACCTGGAAACCCAAGGATCTGGAGGACGAACGTCCATGAACATTGGCCAAGCAGCACGCCAAAGCGGCCTGAGTGCCAAGATGATTCGTTACTACGAGTCCATCGGTTTGTTGAAAGCCGCCCATCGCACCGACAGCGGCTACCGCATTTATAGCGCCGATGATTTGCACACCCTGGCGTTTATCAAGCGATCGCGGGACCTGGGGTTCTCCCTTCAGGAGGTCGGCAAGCTACTGACCCTCTGGCAAGACCGAGGGCGCGCGAGTGCCGACGTGAAGGCGCTGGCCCGCCAGCACATCGATGAGCTGAACCAGAAGATCCGCGAGTTGGGGCAGTTGCGCGATACGTTGCAGGACCTGGTGGAACACTGCCAGGGTGATCATCGGCCGGATTGCCCGATTCTCAAGGAGTTGGCGTCGGGCAGTTGTTGCGCCTGAGCAAGTTTAACCAGACATGCGCGGAACCAAATGTGGGAGCGGGCTTGCTCGCGAATGCGGAGTGTCAGTCAATACATCAGTTGACTGAACCACCGCTTTCGCGAGCAAGCCCGCTCCCACAGTTGGATATCCACTCGCCGTTAGATCACTGCATCCAAGGCGGCGGCGGTGGCTCTTCCGACGCTTTGCTCGGTGGAGCATCATCGGCCGCACGGATCGCCTGGCGACGCTCTTCATCGAGCCGCGCCGCTTCGATCTCGCGGATAACACCGCCCACGTCAGCCAGCTCTTCCGGCTCGTCGAACTCGCCGGTCAAGACACTGGCCGGGTGCAGAGTGCCGGCTTCGTACAGCGCCCACATCTCCTTGGCGTACTTGGTCTTCTTCAACTCCGGGGCAAAGCGCCCGAAGTAGGAAGCCATGTTGCCCACATCCCGTTCCAGCATGGTGAACGCGTGGTTGTTGCCCGCCGCATCCACCGCCTGGGGCAGGTCGATGATCACCGGGCCCGTCGGCGTCAGCAGCACGTTGAACTCGGAAAGGTCACCGTGCACCAGGCCGGTACACAACATCAGCACGATCTGGGTAATCAGGAAGGCGTGGTATTCGCGGGCCTGGTCCGGCTCCAGCGTCACGTCGTTCAGCCGTGGCGCCGCGTCGCCGTATTCATCGGCCACCAACTCCATCAGCAGCACGCCTTCAAGGAAGTCGTACGGCTTGGGCACGCGAACGCCCGCACCGGCCAGACGAAACAGCGCTGCTACTTCGGCGTTCTGCCAGGCGTCTTCGGTTTCTTTCTTGCCGAACTTGGAGCCCTTGGCCATGGCCCGGGCCTGGCGGCTGTTGCGGACCTTACGGCCTTCCTGGTATTCGGACGCCTGACGAAAACTTCGTTTATTCGCCTCCTTGTAGACCTTGGCGCAACGTAACTCGTTGCCGCAGCGCACCACGTAAACAGCTGCTTCTTTACCACTCATGAGTGGGCGCAGCACCTCGTCGACCAGACCGTCCTCGATCAGGGGTTCAATGCGTTTAGGAGTCTTCATCAGCTTTTATTGTGGGTCCTTTATTACCAAACACGCGTATGGCACTCGTTATACGGCAATCCTCTCGCCGCGGGGAGAGGGTACCGACCTTTGACCGCTTAAGAATGCATCCAATATGCCAAATTGACCGGCGGCCGAATCATAGCCGAGATCAGCGCTCAATAATCGCGGTGACGCCCTGGCCTCCGGCGGCGCAGATCGAGATCAGGCCCCGGCCCTTGCCAGCCGCGTCCAACAGCTTGGCCAGGTTGGCGACGATCCGCCCGCCAGTGGCGGCAAACGGATGACCGGCGGCCAAAGAGCTGCCTTTGACGTTCAAGCGGCTGCGGTCGATGGAGCCCAGCGGTGCGTCCAGCCCCAGGCGGGTCTTGCAGTATTCCGGATCTTCCCAGGCCTTCAGCGTGCACAACACTTGGGCAGCGAAGGCTTCGTGGATCTCGTAGTAATCGAAGTCCTGCAGCGTCAGGCCATTGCGGGCCAGCAAGCGCGGCACGGCATACACCGGCGCCATCAGCAAGCCTTCGGCACCGTTGACGAAATCCACCGCCGCCGCTTCGCCATCGCGCAGGTAGGCGAGGATCGGCAAACCGCGCTCCTTGGCCCAGGCTTCACTGCCCAGCAGCACCAACGAGGCGCCATCGGTGAGCGGCGTCGAATTACCAGCGGTAAGGGTGCCCTTTTCGCTGCGCTCGAAGGCCGGCTTGAGGCTGGCGAGTTTTTCCAGGGTCAGGTCAGGGCGCAGGTTGTTGTCGCGGGTCAGGCCAAGAAAGGGCGTGAGCAAATCGTTTTGCCAGCCCTCAGCGTAAGACGCGGCCATTTTGTGGTGGCTTTCCAACGCCAGCTGATCCTGCTCGGCGCGGGGGATCTGCCAGGTCTGCGCCATCAATTCACAGTGCTGGCCCATGGACAACCCGGTGCGCGGTTCGCCGTTGCGCGGCAGTTCCGGCTTAAGGTGATGGGGGCGAAGTTGTAACAGGACTTTTAATTTATCCGCCATGGATTTGCTGCGATTGGCCTGCAGCAAGATTTTGCGCAACCCCTCATTCACCCCGATCGGCGCATCAGACGTGGTGTCGACGCCGCCAGCAATCCCGCTTTCGATCTGCCCCAGGGCAATCTTGTTCGCCACCAGCAACGCGGCTTCCAGCCCCGTGCCGCAAGCCTGCTGGATATCGTAGGCCGGGGTTTGTGGTGACAGCCGCGAGCCCAGTACACACTCGCGGGTCAGGTTGAAGTCCCGGGAATGCTTGAGCACCGCCCCGGCGGCCACCTCGCCAATGCGCAGGCCGTGCAGGTTGTAGCGTTCGATCAGGCCTTCCAGGGCGGCGGTCAACATCGCCTGGTTGCTCGCCGTGGCGTAAGGGCCATTGGAGCGGGCGAAGGGGATGCGGTTACCGCCAATGATCGCTACACGGCGCAATTGAGTCATGGAAAGCTCCCTTGAGGTTATGGGGTGAATCTCTGAGCCTAGCCTAGGCTCAATCGAACGACTTTCACCTATTGATGGTCCACCGTTTGAACCCCAGCACTCGGAGAGCGTTCCATGTCTGACCGTTATATCGACTTCGCCAACTCCAGCCTCGGCCATCGCCTGGTCGCCGCCATTGGCCTGCCGTCACCGGTGCGCCTGGAACGCTGGCAGGCTGGACGCCTGCGCCCGGTGGAGGGTGCGCTGCTGATCGGCGGCGGCCCGCTGGCAACAAAAATCCTGCCATTCGCCAATAAGCTGACCGACGCTATCTATAGCTACGGCACCGAATCGTCGACGGCAACCACCTGGATTCCCGGCCACGGGCCCAAGCTCAAGGCCGTGGTGTTCGACGCCAGCCAGTTGCAGCACACCGATCAACTCAAGCAGCTGCGGGAATTCTTTCAGCCGTTGATGAAGAACCTCGATCACAGCGCGCATCTGGTGATCCTTGGCCGCGCTCCGGAAAGCCTCAGCGACCCGTTCGCCGCCAGCGCCCAGCGCGCCCTTGAAGGCTTCAGCCGCTCGTTGGCGAAAGAGCTGCGCAGCGGCGGCGTCCTGCAGTTGCTGTATGTGGGCGAAGGCGCCGAAGACCAGCTGGAAGGTGCGCTGCGGTTCTTCCTCTCACCCAAAAGCGCCTACATCTCAGGCCAAGTGATTCGTTTGAATGCCTGCCCGACCCAGGTCGAGGATTGGACCCGACCACTGGCCGGGCGCAAGGCACTGGTGACCGGGGCGGCCCGAGGTATCGGTGCCTCGATTGCCGAAACCCTGGCTCGTGACGGCGCCGAGGTGATTGTGCTGGACGTGCCCCAAGCCAAGGCCGACCTCGATGCCCTGGCCGCGCGCCTGGGCGCCCGCAGCATCGCCCTGGATATCTGTGCCGAAGACGCCGCCACCCAGTTGATCGAACACCTGCCGGACGGCCTCGACATCGTGGTGCACAACGCCGGCATCACTCGCGATAAAACCCTGGCCAACATGACGCCCGAATACTGGGACGCGGTATTGGCAGTCAACCTCAACGCGCCGCAAGTGCTGACCAAGGCGCTGCTGGACGGCGGCACCCTGCACGACAACGGCCGCGTGGTGCTGCTGGCGTCCATCAGCGGAATCGCCGGCAATCGCGGGCAAACCAACTACGCCGCGAGCAAGGCGGGGCTGATCGGCCTGGCACAGGCGTGGGCGCCGTTGCTGGGGGAACGCGGGATCAGCATCAACGCCGTGGCCCCAGGCTTCATCGAAACCCAGATGACCGCACATATTCCCTTCGCCTTGCGTGAGGCCGGGCGGCGCATGAGCTCCCTGGGCCAGGGCGGCTTGCCCCAGGACGTTGCCGAAGCGGTGGCCTGGCTCGGCCAACCTGGATCGGGCGCGGTCAGCGGGCAAGCGTTGCGGGTGTGTGGGCAAAGTCTATTGGGAGCGTAAACATGGAGTGGCACACATTAGGCAGCACCCCGTCTCTGCCGCCGCTGTATTGGCGTGCGGCGCTCAAGCGCAAGATCACCGGTACCACGTTGCCGCAACAAGGGCTGCGCTGCCGGGTCAGCGTTAACCCCAAGGATGTGGACGCCTATCGCAAGGTCTGCGGGTTTGCCGAGAGCCCGGTACTGCCGGCCACTTATCCCCATATCCTGGCGTTCGGCCTGCAGATGCAATTGCTCACCGACAAGGCGTTTCCATTCCCGCTGCTGGGGTTGATCCACCTGAGCAACCGGATCCGCATCCTGCGCCCATTGGGAGGTGTGAGTGACCTGACCGTCGGTGTCTACGCGCAGAACTTGCAGCCCCATGCCAAGGGCGCGACCTTCGATATCGTAACCACGGTCGAGGATTCACTGGGGCTGCTGTGGGAAGCCGAAAGCCGGATGCTCTGTCGCGGGGTGAAACTCGATGGCGCTGCGGCGGACCACACCCTGCAAGCCCCTACCAGCGTCAGCGAGCTGACCCGTTGGAAAGCCCCCACCGACATCGGCCGCCGCTACGCCCGGGTGTCCGGCGACTACAACCCGATTCACTTGAGTGCCCTCACTGCCAGGTTGTTTGGCTTCCCCCAGGCCATCGCCCATGGGTTATGGAACAAGGCACGCACACTGGCCGCACTGAGCGAGCATTTGCCTGCGGCCAATATCGAAATAGACGTCGAGTTTAAAAAGCCGGTGCGCTTACCCAGTGAAGTAACCTTACTGACAAGTGCCGCCGGCTCCAGTGGCGAGTTACAACTAAAGGGCGCCGGGGATATTGAACACATGACGGGGCGTTGGCGGCCAATCTCCTGATAAATTGTATATATACATCCTAAGTTATAGCGGGCTATCGATAGCCCGCTATCTTTATTAACCCTATGATTTTAAACACCTCGCAGCTTCTAAACCCTCCCCCACTACATCCTTGGTATTAGTCGCTAAGCAGACTAACTCTATCTGTATATAAATTGTTAATACCAAGTTGAGCATTGCGAGATAACGCACCCGGGTCTGTTATAGCCACAACGGACGAATGTATCGCTGCCCCTAGAAACAGCGAACTTCGATAACAGCAAAGGCTGTATCTGGTGCAAGGAACTCAATCATGAAAACTCAAGTCGTGTTGTGGAAAGCAAGTACCGCGCTGGCCCTGATTCTGGCAGTTAGCCTCGGAGGCTGCAGCAGCGGTGGTGGTGGTCATCACAGTAGCGTTGCGGCGTCATCTCCGGATGCTGGCAGTGGTAGTGGCGGCGGAACGGGGGGCGGAACGGGTGGCGGCACTGGCGGCGGTACCGGCGGTGGCACTGACGGAGGCACTGGCGGTGGTACCGGTGGCGGCACAGATGGAGGTACTGGTGGTGGCACCGGCGGAGGTACCGGTGGCGGCACTGGCGGAGGGACTGGTGGCGGCACAGGTGGTGGCACTGGCGGAGGTACTGGTGGCGGCACAGGTGGCGGCACCGGCGGAGGTACTGGTGGCGGCACCGGCGGAGGTACTGGTGGCGGTACTGGTGGCGGCACAGGTGGTGGTACTGGCGGTGGCACCGGTGGCGGTACAGGTTCCACCACTCCTCTGGTCACCGGCCAGGTAGTGGGCGCTGTAGGCGGTGTTGTCGGTAATGTCGGCACCGCAGTGGGCGATCTGGGTACGACCCTGACCACGGTGCCAATTGTCGGCACTACCGCTGGCGGGTTAGTCACCGCTACGGGCACTGCCGTCAACAGCATCGGCAGCGGCCTGACTAACGGCCTGGGCACCCTGGGTACCAATAGCAACGCCTTGGGCACCACCGTTGCCGGTGTGGCTGATGGCGTGGCCGACCTTGGTACCGGCGTGTCCAACACCGGCAAGTCCCTGGGCACTACGTTGGGTGGCATTCCCGTGGTCGGAGGTTTGACCGGCGGTGTAGGCGGCGCGGCAGGTGGCCTGGTCGATAAAGTCGGCCAAACCGTGACCATGCTTGGCGACACCTTGAGCACGGCCAGCACCACCGGGCCACTGGGCGGCTTGACCAATACGGTCGGTAAAAGCGTACTGGTGCCCGTCGTCTCTCTGGTGGAAAACACCACGGGTAATCTGGGCAATAAGACGGGCCTGGGCAATCCGGTCGGTGGCTTGATCGATAAAGTGGGCGCCACTGTCACCGGCCTGGGTGGCCAGGTGGCCGGTGCCGGCGGTGCAGGCAACCCTGTCGGGACACTCGTCGGCGGCGTGTTGACTGGCGTCGGCACCACCCTTGATAAGTCGAGTGGCTACGTCAATCCGGCAACCACGGCCCCGCAATCGGGTCTGCCTGAGCTGGTCGGTGGCCTCGTCGCCAACGTCGGCAACGGGCTGAACATCGGCAACACCAATGGCACTGTCAGTGCTGCGGGCGTAACCGGTGGTGCCGTGGGCAACACCGTCGCGTCCCTCGGCACCCTGATTGGCGGCAATGGCGTAGCCAACACCGGCGCCACGGCTCCGGTCGCGGGTCTGGCGACCAATGTCGGCGCCGCACTGAACCCAGTGACGACGGGCGTTACCGGGCTGACCCAAAACATCGGCACCAGCACGGGTATCGGTGCACCGGTGAACGGCCTGGTGACCCAAGTCGGCGGCGCAGTCAGCGGTCTGGGCACCAACCTGACGGCAGCCAATGCCAACCCGATCACCAACGCCGTAGGCGGTACCCTGAATGCAGTGGGTAATACTGTCGGCTCGGTGGGCGGCTTGGTCACCGGAGGTACCAGCAGTAGCGGTGGCGGCCTGCTCGGCGGCTTGAACGTGGGTGCCAGCGCATCCGCCGGAGGCACTGCAAACACAAACACCGGTGGAGGCCTGGGCGGCTTGCTCGGCGGGCTGACCGGCAAAAAATAGAATTGCACCTGGCCATTAGACGGCCTCCCCTCCAGCGCCTACGCTTGGTTGAGACGAGAGATTCCAATGAGTCTCTCGTCTTTTTTATTGGCCAGTGAAAGGCCCTCCCGAACCGCGCCCCAGAGCCCGGCGGGAATCCGCGAAACGCTGCTGCAGTTTGACCATGGAGTGTCCTATGCGCGCCTTGACGCCTTTGTTTCTACTCACCCTGATTGCTGCCAGTGTCCACGCCGAGACCCTGCCCAGCTTCCTCAACAGCAACGACACCATTCGCAACCTGCCGGTGCCCAACCTCCCCGCCGACGCCTATCGCCCGGTCACGCCGCAGACCCAGTTGCCCGAGCCGGCCGCCACCCAGAACCAGCCGCTGTTGATGGACACCAAAGTGACCATCCGCAAGCTGCAAATCGACGGCGGCACGATCTATCCACTCAAGGACGTGGCCCAGGTTTTCGAGCCGCTGATTGGCCACGAAACCACCCTCGCCCAACTGATCGAAGCCACCCGCGGCATCACCCGCCGCTACCAGCAGGACGGCTACCTGTTGTCTTACGCCTACCTGCCCGACCAGCGCTTCGAAAATGGCTTGGTGCACGTGGTGCTGGTGGAGGGCTACATCAAGGATTACAACGTGCAGGGCGACATCGGCTCAGTCTCGGCCTACGTCGACAAGCTGGCGGCCAAGCTGCTGGGTGAACGCCCGCTGACCCGCAAGACCTTCGAGCGCTACACCACGCTGATGGGGCGTATCCCGGGTGTGACGTTGCAGGCACAAGTGCCGCCACCCGGCACCACCGATGGCGGCACGCACATGCAGATCCAGGCCAGCCGCAAACCGTTCACCACCAGCATGAGCCTGGACGAAGACAACCGTAGCGGCACGCAGGCGCTGCTGGCCGCCACCAGTAACTCCCAGACCTCGATGGGCGAGCAATTGAGCCTCAGTGGCCTGTTCCCGCCGGGCAAGGATGATGAGCATTACTACCGCCTGGGCTACAGCCAGTTCATCAATGCCGAAGGCAGCCAGTTGGTACTCAACGCTGAACGCTACCGCGCCGACCCCAACAGCAACGTACAACTGGACGGTGGCTTTGAGCTCAAGCCGCACCAGGCGATTGACCGCTACTCCATCGGCCTGTCTCACCCCTTGATTGCCTCCCCCACGGAGTCATTGACCCTTGGCACGCGCCTTTACGCGGTGGACCAAACTACCCGCTATCAACTCGTGGGTTACCCGCTGCGCTTCGACGTGGAAACCGACCTGCGAGCCCTCGCGTTCGAGGGCGACTGGCGCAAGTCCGACGACCGCCAGCTGCGGATTCTCAGCGCCGGGCTCTACCAGGGAATCAACGGCCTGGGGGCACGCACCCACAGCGATATCGAAGGCACGCAGCCGGACCTGGAATTCTTCCGCCTGCGTCTGTCGGGGGTGCAAAGCAACAAGTTCTTCGACCACTGGCAAGGCGTGGCATCGGGTGCCTTCTACTGGAGCAACGACACCCTGCCCGACAGCGAACGCGCGACATTCGGCGGGCAGAATTTCGGGCGTGGTTATCCGGATGACCAGGGCTCGGGCGACAAGGGTTGGGGCGTGGCGTATGAGGTCAACTACAGCTTCAACCGCAGTGGCGAGTGGGTAAAAATCCTGCAGCCGTATGTGGTGCTGGACAAGGCCAAGACCTGGTTCAACGAGCTGCCGGTCAAGGGCAACAACATGTCATCGGCGGCGGTGGGCCTGCGCTTCGGGGATAACAAGTACTACAACATTGCGCTGGAAGCGGCCAAGCCGATGTCGGACATCGCCCTGGACAGCTTCAATCGGCGGCCGCGGTATACGCTGAGTTTCAGCTACCAACTCTGACCCCTGGAGGAGCGAGCTTGCTCGCGAAGAGCGTCCAGACAACGCGGGGAACCAGACTGCCCGCGTTATCGTTGACGTTTTTCGCGAGCAAGCTCGCTCCTACATCAGTCTGATTTTCGGGATGGGGAAGAGGTTGTTGAGGGTGTCGATCAGGCGCACCAGATAGATCGGCTTGCGAAACAGGTCCAGCACCTGCAAGCGCAGCATGTCGCTGACATCATCCATCTCGGCATGGCCAGACATGACGATCACCGGCAGGTGCTGGCGAGCGGTGTGTTCGCGCAGGCGCTTGATCAAGGAAATACCACTCTCCTCGGGCATGCGCAGGTCGGTGATCACCAGGGCGATATCGGGGTGCAGGGTCAGCTCCTGCAAAGCGAAGGTGACCGAGGTGGCGGTAAAACAGACAAAGCCCTCATTCTCCAGCGACTCCGCCAGTTCAATAAGGGCGTCCTCTTCGTCATCCACCAAAAGGATTTGTTGCCGGGGAGACAAAGAGGCGTTCATGGGAAAATGCCTGATACGCAATAGATCATTCAGCGGAACCTGCACGTGCTTGCGCGAGGACCAGGGGTCAGGTGTGAATGGCAGCCTGTATCGCAGTAAAGACGCCGGTTATCGCCGTCCGGATGGGTGTAATAAAAGCAGCCAGCGCCACCGCAACCATCGCCGCTACCAGAGCATACTCGATACCCGACGCGCCCTCTTTCGAATAGAAAAAAACCTGGACTTTGATGAAACCCATGCGAATAAGATCAAGGAACATAATGACTTCTCCTTTGCGCCAACGGCGCTGGTATCGCGGCATCACAAAAATGATTTCGGTGTGCCACTAGAGCATTGTCAACAAACCCCATACCAACAACTGTAAGAACTGATTAATCACAAAGTATTAGTCGGCGGGCTGACGCCAAAAATCCAACTTTTGCAGAGGTTCTGGAGATATTTTTCGCCCGGTAATGGCGTTTTGTCCTAGCTGAACTACCTTCAAATAGCGAAATAGTTAGAAGCTCGAAGCGATCCGAATACGCAGGCATTAGTAGGAAAGCGCAGTGGATGCAGCAGGAAAGGGAGAGCCTTCATGAACAGTCGGATTAGCTTGATCCTCGCCGGGCTGCTATTGGTAGGTGCACTGATTGCAGGCTACTGGGGCCTGGTTCTCAGCCGCCCTGCCCCTGTCCCCCCGCCCGTGGCCCAATCACCTGAAGTGGTGCAGCCCGTCACCGAAGACCAGACACGCCAACCGGTGGTGGTCCTGGCCCATGACGTTGCACCTTTTGTTGAGCTCACCGCCGCCGACCTGGTCCTGGAAAGACTGCGCACCGTACCTGCCGGCAGCCTGACCCGCCTCGACCAGGCCGTGGGCAAAGTCCCTTGGCGGCCGCTGTCGGCCGGTACCTGGCTGACGGAGGAAAGCTTCAACCCCGGCGGCACCCTGGCGCGGATGATCCGTCCCAACGAGCGCGCCCTCGCCGTAGCGGTGGATGAAGTGATCGGTGCCGGCGGGCAACTGACCCCGGGCGATTATGTGGACGTCCTGCTCTTCCTGCGTCAGGAAGGCGGCAACCCGCAGCAGTCTGCACAAGTCATCGTGCCCGCCTTGCGTCTGCTGAGTGTGGGCGACCAATTGGGGCTGACCAACGATGGCCAGCCAGGCTCTGTACCACCGACCACCGCGGATGAAAAACTCAAGGCACAACAGAGTCGTGCCAGCGCACGTACGGTCGTCCTCGCCGTACCGGAGCAGCTCATGAGCCGGCTGATGCTCGCCGCCCAATCCGGCGTATTGCGCCTGGCCGTACGCAGCGCCGACGAACAATTGCTGAGCCAGTACTGGGCCGGTGAAACGGAGTCCGCGATCAACCTGGAAAACACCAAGCGCGATCTCTATCAGTTCAACCAACTGTCCTTCAGCCCGGTGCCCCTCAACAGCATCGGCCCAGCCAATGGCGCTCCAAAACGCTCGGGGGTCGAGGTAATACGCGGCAACCAGGTGACTCAACAAACGCCCTGAAAGAGCTAAGGATGCCTTGAATGAGCAGTCGTTCCGTGTGGTTTTTTTCACGAGTACTCTGGGGTCTCTTCGCCTTGAGCCTGCCTGTCGAGGTGGCGCTGGCGGCGTCCGGCAACTGCACAGGCCTGGGCCAACTGCCGGCGGTACTGGAGTTGGGTGAAGGCGCTCAACAGGCGATCCAATCGCCGGTACCGATTACGCGGCTGGCCATTGGCGATCCAAAAGTGGCCGACGTGCAGGTCAATGGCAACCAGGCGTTCCTGCTCACTGGCGTCGCCTCCGGCACCACCAGCCTGATGGTCTGGACGGCCTGTTCCAGCAGCCCGCGCCAGAGCATGGTGTTTGTCCAGGGCAAGGCCACGTCGGCCCTGACCAGTCTGGCCCTGTCGCCGTCCGATGACCCGACGTTGCCCAGCCAGGTGCAAACCGACATCCGCTTTGTGGAAGTGAGCCGCACCAAACTCAAGGAAGCCAGTACCTCGATCTTTGGCCGGGGCGGCAACTTTTTGTTCGGCGCCCCCAACAATGTCGCCAACGCGGCGGCCACGGGATTTCGCGGACTGCCGGTGAACAATGACACCTTCAACATCGGCTTCGGCGGTGGCCGTGTCTCGGCCATGATCAACGCCCTGGAAAGCAGTGGGTTTGCCTACACCCTGGCCCGTCCGAGCCTGGTGGCGCTCAGCGGGCAAAGTGCAACCTTCCTCGCCGGTGGTGAAGTACCAATCCCGGTGCCCAGCAGCGGCAGCAACACCATCTCCATCGAATACAAAGAGTTCGGCATCCGCCTGACCCTGACCCCGACCGTCATCGACCATGGGCGAATTTCCCTGAAGGTCGCGCCAGAGGTCAGTGAGCTGGACTACAGCAACGCAGTCACTATCCAGGGTATCTCGGTGCCAGCACTGACGGTCCGGCGCACCGACACCAGCATCTCCCTGGCCGACGGCGAAAGCTTCGTGATCAGCGGCCTGATCAGCACCAACAACACCTCAAGCGTCAGCAAATTCCCCGGCCTGGGGGACATCCCGATCCTCGGTGCGTTCTTTCGCGACTCCAACGTCAGCCGCCAGGAAAAAGAGCTGCTTATGATCGTCACCCCGCACCTGGTACAGCCGCTGGCCGCCAACGCCAAGCTGCCCTCATTGCCGGGTGAAAAACTGCGCAATTACGACCCGAACTGGTACCGCCTGTATTTCCTCGAAAACGGTAATTTCGACCGCCGCAGTGGACTGTCCGAATGAGCGAAAGCCTGAGCCAGACCTTTTTGGCAATTACCCGCAACACCACGGATCTGGAATGGCTTCAGGGGGCGCTTGCGCCCTTGGGACAGGTGGTCAGCGCCGGCGCCGGCAGCCTCGATGAACTGCTGGCACTGGTGGACGTGACGTTTGCCAACCTGGTGTTTATTGGCCTGGACCGTGAACACGTGACCACCCAGTGCGCCCTGATCGAAGGCGCCCTGGAGGCCAAGCCTCTGCTTGCCATCGTGGCCTTGGGCGATGGCATGGACAACCAGCTTGTGCTGAACGCGATGCGTGCCGGTGCGCGGGATTTCGTCGCCTACGGCTCGCGCGCCAGTGAGGTTGCCGGCCTGGTTCGGCGCCTGAGCAAACGCTTGCCGGCCGTTACCCCGAATGCCCACTTGGGCGGGCTGACCGTACTCTACGGCACCCAAGGCAATGCCGACGGTGCGCTGATCGCCAGCCACCTGGCGTTGGTGGTGCAAAAAAGCGGGCAGCAAACGTTGTTGCTCGACCTGGGCCTGCCTCTCGCTGACAGCCTGGCGCTGCTGGGGCTGGAAAGCTCTTTCCATTTCGGCGATGCCCTGCGCCACTTGCGACGCCTGGACTCCACCCTGATCAACAGCGCCTTCACCTCGGCCGAAGCCGGCCTGCGCATTCTCGCCTATCACAATAACGATGAGCCGCTGGACCGCACCAGTGCAGCTGAGCTGTACATGTTGCTCAGTGCCCTGCGCCAGCACTTCCAGCACATCGTGGTGAACCTGACCGGCCAACCCGACAGCGAAGCCTTGCGCACCTTTGTCAGCCATTGCGACAAACTATTGTGGTGTACCGACCAAAGCGTACCGGACTGCCGCCGTAACCTGGCGGTACTCAACCTGTGGCGAGAAAAAGGCATGAAGCTGGACCATGCCCGGCTGCTGGTCGACCGCTACCTCAAGGGTGCCGCCCCCGACTCGGAAGCGCTGGGCAAAAGCTTCGGGCTGGAAGTGATCGCCGTATTGCCCTGGAGCCCGGAAGTTCGCCTGAGTGCCAAAAACCAGGCGCAAACCTTATTCTCGCTGGCCCCGCGGGAAAGCCTGACGCAAGCGCTGCGTGCCTTGGGCGAGCGCCTGGCAAAACGCTCCGAAGGCCTGGAAAAACCCTCCACCAACTGGCTTAACCGCCTTCTGAGGACCAAATGAACGGCGAGAAGCTGTTTGGCGTTACCCCGCGCGGTAGCGCCGGCAACACCGATCATGACGGCCTGAAACTGGTGCTGCATCGCTACATCATCGATGCCATCGAAGAGTCGGGAAAAAACCTCCTGGAGAGCTCACGCCAATCCCTGGCGCAGTTTGTGATCGACAAGGTCGCCGAATACATCACACGTATGCACCTGGCGATTTCCCGCTACGAGATGGAACGCCTGGCAGAAGAGATCGTCGATGAACTGACCGGTTTCGGCCCGCTGGAAGTACTGCTGCGGGACCCGACGGTCACTGAGATCCTGGTCAACGGCCCGCATCGGGTGTTCGTCGAGCGCGATGGCCTGCTGCAACAAAGTGATTTGCGCTTCATTGACGACCACCATGTGGAGCGGGTAATGCAGCGCATCCTAGCGCCCCTGGGACGCCGGCTGGATGAGTCGTCGCCGATGGTGGATGCGCGCCTGCCCGATGGCAGCCGGGTCAATGCGATCATCCCGCCGATTGCCCTGGACGGCCCCTGCCTGTCGATTCGAAAGTTTCGCAAAGACATGCTGAAGAGCAGCGACCTGGTAGCCATGCAAACCATCGACCAAGGGATTTTCGAATTCTTCCAGGACGCCGTCGGCAAGCGCTGCAACATCCTGATCAGCGGTGGTACCGGCACCGGTAAAACCACACTGCTGAACATTCTCAGCCAGTTGATCAACCCTCGCGAGCGCTTGGTCACCATCGAAGACGTGGCCGAGTTGCAGCTGGGCCATCCCCACGTCGTGCGCCTGGAAACCCGGCCGCCCAACGCTGAGGGCCATGGTGAGGTGAAAGCCAGTGACTTGATCCGCAACGCCCTGCGGATGCGGCCCGACCGGATCATCCTCGGCGAGATCCGGGGCGTGGAAGTCATCGATGTGTTGACCGCCATGAACACCGGCCACGACGGATCAATGAGTACCGTCCACGCCAACAATGCCCAGGACGCGTTGCTGCGACTGGAAACCCTGGTGGGTCTCACCGGGCGGGTGGTGGCGGAAAAAACCCTGCGGCAAATGATTTGCGCGGCCCTGGATGTGGTGATCCAGCTGACGCGCCTGCCCGATGGCCGCCGCTGTGTCAGCGAAGTGGTGGAAGTGGTGGGCATACGCGAGGACGTGTATGTCACCAATACCCTGTTCCGCCACGACAAGCGCACCGGCTTCGGCTTCCTGCGGGAAGCCGTCAATCCGGCCGGTGACAAGTTGCGCCAAGAAAGTCACCTGCCGGGTTAGGAGGCCATCCCATGATCGGTCCGATTCTGCTTAGCCTGCTCGCCGTGGCCCTTCTGGTGCTGGGGATAGGCCTGATGCGCAACGGTTTGCGCAAGGCCCAGACCGACAGGGTGTTGGAGCGCTTGGCCGAAGGGCAACCCCAGTCCCTGAAAGACAACACAGTAGCCACCCGCCTGGAACGCACCTTTATCCGTGCAGGCCTTGGCAGGCCGACCGAACGCCTGGGCCTGTGGCTGAGCCTTTGGGCCTTCGGTGCCCTGCTGGGGTGGCTGGTAGGCGAGTGGATAGGCCTGTTTGTCATGGTGGCGGCACCGCCCTTGGCACTGCGCCTGTACATCGCCGTACGCTACCAGCGCCGGCTGCGCCGAATGGTCGAGCAACTGCCGCAGTTGCTCGACCACGCAGTGCGCAGCCTCAAATCCGGACGCACCCTGGCGGACGCCATCCTGAGCGGCATCGATGCCAGTGACGACCCGTTGAAAAAATCCATGGGCCGCATCAAGCGCAATGTGCAACTGGGTGTCAGCCTGCCAGAGGCCGCTCATGACTATGCCGAATTTTATGAACAGGATGAACTGCGCCTGTTTGCCCTGGGCCTCAAGGTCAACCACCGCTACGGAGGCAACGCCAGCGAGCTGCTGGAAAACCTGATCAAGATGATTCGCGAGCGCGACCAGGGCGCACGGCAATTACGCGCCATGACGGGTGAAACCCGGGTGACCGCATTGGTACTCGCAGTGCTGCCGGTGAGTGTTGCGGGCTACTTCCTGATCGTTAATCCGGTGTACCTGATGGCCATGTGGGATGACCACAGCGGCCAACGCCTGATGCTCGGTGCGTTCGCCTTGCAAGTCATCGGCTGCGTGGCGCTGTGGCGCATGTTGCGGAGTATCTGAGATGGCGATAGTGATCAGTGCCGTATTATTTCTTGCCGCGTTATTGCTGCTGGTGACCAACATCTTGAGCAGTCGTCGTCAGCAACGCCTGGTCACCCAAAGGCTGCAAGGCGAGCCAAGCCGTAACGACAAAATGAGTGAGTGGTTGCACCAACTGGGCAGCACCCGGATCGGCCAGCGCACCGTCAGCCTCGATAACGAAACCCAAACCCTGCTCAACCGCATGGGCTGGAGAAAGGCCAGCCAGCGTTCGATGTTCGCCGCCTGCCAGATCGCTTCGCCGATACTTCTGATGGGCCTGACCGCGCTGGCACTGGAGCTGTTTTTTCCCGGCACCGAGCATGGGTGGGTGATCCCCCTGCTGGCCCTGATCATCGGCTACCTGCTGCCCAAGCGAATCCTGGTTTCACTCGCCAAAAGGCGCCAGGACAAAATCGCCCGGGAAGTGGCAACCTTCATTCCCCTGGTGCGCATTCTGTTTGAGTCAGGCATGGCCGTAGAGCAGGCGCTCAGGGTCATGGCATACGACGCGCAGAAACTGTTGCCGGTGCTGACCGCCGAACTGCGCCTGGTGCTGGCACGCGTCGATTCCGGGCTGGAGTTGGGCGAGGAGTTGAACAAGGCCAGCGAGATGCTGGCCGTCGATGAGCTCAGCGACACGTGCCTGATCCTCCAGCAACTGCTGCATCAGGGCGGTGGTGCGATGAAGTCGCTGCAGTCGCTCAAGCAACTGCTGGATGACCGGCGCCTGACCCGCTTGCAGGAATACATCTCCAAGATGTCCGCCAAGATGTCCGTGGTGATGATGCTGTTCCTGTTTCCTGCGTTACTGATCGTACTGGCCGGCCCTGGCTTTATCGCCATTGCCAAAGCCTTCGCGCCTTGAGAGGACATGCAATGAAGACATTGATGATCGCCTGCAGCCTGTTGTTGTTAGGCGGTTGTGCCAGCAACGGGCAACTGCCGTGGGCGGGCTTCAGCGCACAAGGCAGTTGTGCCAAGCCAAACTCCAATCAGGAGTTGTCACTGAACCTGGCCGACGACATGGCCAACGAGGGCAAGCTTCACGCCAGCCTGGCCAACCTGCAAAACCTGCCGGACAACCTGCCCCAGGTGCGCCAGCGCCAGGCCAAGGTGTACCGCCTGCTGGGCCGCAGCGAAGCCGAACCGCTGTACCGCAGCCTGCTCGGCACCTGCATGGCCGCCGAAGGCGAGCACGGCCTTGGGCAGCTGGCTGCTGCCAGGGGGGACAACGGCCAAGCCATGGCGCACTTGCAACGCGCGGCCAGGATGTCGCCCACCGACGAGAAAATCCGTAACGACCTGGGTGTTGTGTACCTCAATCAAAGGCGCCTGGAAGACGCACGCTTTGAATTCCTCACAGCCATGGAGCTCAAGCAGAGTGATCAATTGGCGGCCATCAATCTGGTGACGCTGATGATCTATCAGGACAATTGGGAACAAGCCGCACAAGTGGCCAGCCGCATGGGCCTGAGCCCGGAACAAGTGACGCAGGCCCAAGCCCGGGCGCAGCAACTCAAGGCACCGGCCTCACCGGCGACACCACCCAAAGATCAGGTCGCAACCGTAAGCGACGCACTGCAAGCGCCGGTCAAATAGGTTTGAAGGGAGTACACAGGATGAAACTCACACGGCTCGCCACTCTGCTGTTCGCCAGCCTGCCGCTGACGGCGTTGGCTATTGAACCAGGACCTTCGTCGCCACAGCAAAAACAGACCGAAGGCTGGCTGCAGCTGCAAGTCAGCGGCGAACAAGCATCCACCCACCTGCAAAAGGCCACGCCCGCTGAACGTGACCTGACCATGCAACGCCTGCTGGAGAGTTACAAACACCCTATTCCTGAGTATTACGACCAGAAACAGGGCGGCAACACCCCAGGCGGCGGCAGCAGTAACTAGTGGGCAGTCACGCGCTGGCGTGCCGGTGAGTTATTCGGCGATAGCGCCAGCGCCAACTGGGTGCGGTTGTGCATATGGGTCAGGCGCAGCACCTGGGACACGTAGAGTTTCACCGTGTTTTCGGTGATGCCCAGCTCACAGGCAATCTGATAGTTGGTCTGGCCCTTGCCTACCAGCCTGGCGACATCCAACTGGCGTGGGGACAACTGATTGAAGATCGCCGGTATTTCAACGCGGTCAGTGTCGCTGACTTCGCCATCGGCTTCATTCGACAGGGTCGACTGCGGGCTGCTGCGCACCTTGTCGAGGTCATGATAAAGATCGTCGATGGACGCCGAGAGAAACTGCAGCTTCTGGTTCAGATGCCCCAGGTCGAGGTTTTTCTGCCGGTCTTGCAGCGCCACAACCTGGCGTTGCAACCCTTCAAGCAATTCGCCCAGATTGATTGGCTTCTGGTAGTAATCGGCAATCCCGGCACGCAGGGCCTTGATCACGTCTTGCTTGTCCGCACGCCCCGTCAACATGATGGCCTCAAAGACCCGTTGCTTGCCGGCCAGGCGTTGCAGAGCCTGGACCAGTTCGATGCCATCCATGTCCGGCATATGCAGATCGCACAGTACCAGGCCGATCTCGGCATCGTCGCGAAAACGCTCGATGGCTTGCTGGCTGGAGGCACAAGGGACGCAACGGTAACCGTTGCTTTCAAGAAATTCGCAAAGCTCTTCCACGATCAGGGGCTGATCATCGACAACGAGCACTTTCACTTCAGAGGTAAGCTTGTTCACGCGCTACTCCATGCCTGGGCAAGCCAAAGACCGACCGATCCATTCCGACCACTTTCCTATACAACATACCCATAAACGTAGACGTACTTTCCTACTATGTACATAGCGATAGCCTACGTGGCGACTAATGGGATCCAAAGCCAGGCCAGGCAAAACCCGACCCATAAAAACGGCACGAACGGCTGTCTGGCCGAGCGTTCCGGATGCAGGTACTGCAAGGTGTTCTTAAGCTCTTGATTCATCAGCGGCCACAGCCTGGGGGCCAGCAGCAGCCACGCCGCGCTGGCGAGGCCTGCGCCGATGAAAGTGCCCAATACGTAGAGGTAGTTGGTCGCCAGTCCCAATGCCGCGATCAACTTCACGTCACCGGCCCCCAGACGGCCCAGCGCGTAACCCGGCAGGGTAAACAACAGCGCCAGGGCAAATGCCCCGCCACCCTCGGCGGCAGGCGCGCCGAGCCAGGTGGTACCGCTCCAGAGCAGGTAAACCAGCGCCAGCAAGCCTGCGCCGAGGGTCAAGCGGTTGGAGATCTGACGTAGACGGATATCTTGCACAGCGCACAGCGCCAGCCAAACGAATAGGACGAGGCTTTGAATCACGTAAAAAAAATCCCTTTTTGCTGATTGATTCTATGCTGATATCAGGTAGTGGTAGTCAGGGTAGACGAGTCATGAAAAAAGACCTCCCTAGAAAGCAAAAAGGTGCCGCCGCGCTGGAGTTCGCGATGGTCTTCATGATTTTTTTTGCCGTGTTTTATGGTCTGGTCAGCTACAGCCTGCCGTTACTGTTGATGCAGTCCTTTACCCAAGCCGCCGCTGAAGGCGTAAGGCGTAGCGTCGCGCTGGACCCCTCCACGCCTAACTACATAACGGCACTGCCCAATCAGGCCGTCGCCGCGGCGCAGGCACAATTGTCCTGGATCCCCTCGTCGTTCAAGTTCCTGCCCACGTATGTCACGGCAACCTATAGCGCGAGCTCGCTGTTGACGGTGCAAATCAACTATCCAACGTCCAGCCTTCAGAACGTGTTGCCGTTTCTGGTACTGCCAGGCTTTGGGACCGTCCCCGCCCTGCCTCCCACGCTTTCGGCCCAATCGAGCATGCAGTTTTGACCTCAGGGGATAAATTGTTCGGCCGCCTGCTCGGCCGTGGCAACCACCTGGATGCGGACGCGCCGGCAGCACTGCCCACCACCGCCGCCCTGTTGTTCTACCTGGACGCCCAAGGCCGCGTGCTGGACATCCAGGGCCCGCTGCGCCATCGGCTGGAACAGCCCGCCGCGCAACCGCACCAGCCTGCCTTGCTGCTCGAATACCTCACGCCGATGAGCAGCCTGGTGATTGAAGGCACGCCCGGCGACTGGCAGGGGCAAAGCCTGGACCTGGAGTTCAAAGGGCTTGCCGGGCAAACCCTGCATACCCGCGGCTGGGTTCAACCCGAGGGCAAGGCTTGGCTCCTTCAATTGCTGGACATTGGCGACCTGATTGCCCATCGCCAACTGACTCAGCGACGCGAACACAATCAGCGCGTAAACGACCAGATCAGCGAGCAACTACGGGTCTGCAGCCTGACGCGCCTGCCCGAGGTGCTGCAAGACACTCTCCAGACCATCTCCCAGCACTGGCACGTCCCCTGCACTGCGATTGCCTTGCTGGACGAGCAGGGCCAGGAGTGGTGTATCCAGGGCTGTTACACATCCCACGACGCTCCGGCACTTTGGAGCAACGGGCAAGCCCTGGGCGCCAGCCTCGACAGCCTGGGCGGTACAGCGCCGGTGAGCCTGGGGGTAAACCGAGGCCACAGCGACCACCCGCGCCTGCAAGGGCTGTTTGGCAATACCGATGGTTTTCTGGTGCCCTATCACGATGGTCATGGCGTGGGTGCATGGTTGCTGTGCGGCCTTTATAGCCGCCAGGAACACACCAGCGACCGTGACTGGCTGCAACTGACCGCCGCCCTCGCCGCACCGTTGCTCGGCCGCCTGCGCGAACAGCACCATCAGCAGCAACTGGAGCGCCTCGACGCCCTGCAGGGACTGCTCGGCACCGGCTGGTGGGAACTGCCCCCCCACAGTGAGGACATTGAACTCGCCCCGCAGTTGCTGCACACCCTCAACCACGGCGAGTCCACCACACGGCTCTCGTTGCCGATGTGGCTCAAGCTGATTCACCCTGCCGACCGGGAAGAGCTCGCCAGCCGCCTGCAAGACCTCAAGACCCTGGGCAAGCCGCTGTCCACCAGCGTTCGCCTGCAACCTACCGACCCGACGCAAAACCCCATCTGGTACCGCGTACAGGGGCAAGCGCTGGGCTCGGGCGGGCACCGCCGCCTGGTGGGCTTCATGCTCGACATCAGCGATATAAAAAACCAGGCTCAACAGGCCGCCGCCGCCCACGCACGCCTGGACAACCTGATCGCCAGCTCCCCGGCCGTGATCTACGTGCAGCGCTACGTCGAAGGCACGCTGCAACCGGTGTTCTTCAGCGACAGCCTGCTGCCGCTGCTGGGCCGCACCCTGGCCGACTTCACCCCGGCGACGCTGAACCAATGGATCCACCCCGAAGACCGCGACCTCTACTTCGACCGTACCCGCCGACTGCTGCGCGAAGGCAACGTGCGCAGTCGCTACCGAGTGCTCGACAAACAGGGCGATTACCACTGGCTGCTGGATGAAGCCCGACTGCTACGCGACGATCTCGGGTTGCCCGTGGAAGCCGTGGGCCTGTGGCTGGATGTGACCGAGACGACCCTGGCGGCGCAACGGGTCAAGGAAAGCGAGGAACGCTATCGAATCCTGGTGGAAGACTCCCCTGCGATGATCTGCCGTTACCGCCCGGACCTGACCCTGACCTTCGGTAATACCCCCCTGGCCAACTACATGGAGTGCCTGCCTGAACAACTGCCGGGCATGAACCTCAGCCAGTGGTTGTCCGAAGAACAACGCGAGGCATTTGTGCAGCGCATCCGGCAGTTGACCCCGGAGTTCCCCGTGAGCACCGCCGAAATCAGCCTGCAATTGCCGGGGCGCACACATGCCTGGTGGGTGTGGTCGGACCGGGGCGTATTCGACGAACAGGGCCAGTTGCAGGAAGTGCAGGCCGTGGGCCGCGACAACACCGAAGTGCGCCGCTCCCAGCAGCAACTGACCCAAAGCGCCAAAATGGCCACCCTCGGCGAAATGGCCACCGGCCTGGCCCACGAGATCAACCAGCCGCTGAATGTGATGCGCATGGCCATCGTCAACGTGCTCAAGCGCTTGAGCAACGGTGATGCACAGATCGACTACCTGACGGAAAAACTCCAGCGCATCGACTCCCAGGTCCAGCGAGCCGCCCGCGTGGTGGATCATATGCGCGTGTTCGGCCGCCGCTCTGAAGTCGAACAACAGCCCTTCAACCCGGCGCAGGCGGTGGAAGGCACCTTGTCGCTGCTCACTGAAGGCCTGCGTGGCAAAGGCATAGAACTGCGGGTGACGCAGACGGACATTGCGGTGCAGGTCAAAGGCTACGTCGACCAGTTGGAGCAGGTGCTGATCAACCTGATGGTCAACGCCCGCGATGCTCTGCTGAGCAAGCGCGAACACGACCGCGACCTGCGGCCGTGGATCTCGGTGCAGATCGAACACGACAGCCGTCACGTGCGCATCTGGGTCGAGGACAACGGCGGCGGGATTGACCCACGGCTGCTGGAGCGGATTTTCGAACCGTTCTTCACCACCAAGCCGATTGGCGTGGGCACCGGCCTGGGGTTATCAGTGAGCTATGGCATTGTCGAGAACATGGGCGGCCGGTTGAGCGTCGCCAACAGTGAACATGGGGCGAAGTTTTGTGTGGAGTTGCCGGCGGTGAGCGAGGTTTAGATCACCAGATACGCATTACCCGAGTGGCAACTGAGGTTGGCGCCCACGCCGACCTGGTTAAGGTCGACTCCCAGCCCCAGCAACAGGGTATTCACCAACGAATTGATCAAGGGTATCAGCGTGGCATTCAACACGTTGAGCAACGCCGTGGTCACGCCGCTTAAAACCGATCCAAGGCCGCCGATCAGGTTGCCCAGCAGGTTCGCGTTGCCGGGGGTAGGCCCGTACATATTCAGGTTAAGCCCGGCCGTCACGCCGTTCACCGGATCGGTCAGGCCGCTGACGATATTGGTGGTGCTGTAGCTGGAGTAATACGGTGGCTGGGAAATCTCCGGCAAATTCGGCGATTGGTAGGTGTAGGGAATGTTGTAGGTACCGCCTGCCGAAATATTGGCCGATAACCCCAACCCTCCGCCTACGCCCATCACCACCGGATTGCAGAACACAATTAATGTGCAGGTCTTCGTACCGATATCGACGATCTTCAACGGCGTCACCACCACCGTAGGGGGTGTAGGGCCAGTCCCGAAAACGCTGCTGCTGGCAATCTGGCCCATCCGCAGATTGACCAGTGATGTGTTGGTGGCCGTGGTCAGGGTTTTAGTGGTCGGGCTGGCGCAGCTGTAACCGGTGACCCAACTGGCGGCACTCGCCGCATCCAGCTCGATATCGATACCCACCGGCGGCGGCAGCACTTGCAACACCGGCGAAGTACACGAGATCGCACAGGTCAACGAATTGATCACCCCGACCAGGTTCAGGCTGAGCAGCGCGTCCAACGTACCCAGCAGCGGGCTCACCAACCCGGTCACCGCGTTAGTCAGCGTGGAGACGGTGTTGAGTATCGGCAGGTTAACCGACAGCTTCGTGCGTAACTGAGCCGTTTGTACGTAAATCCGGTTTGGGCCGGTCATGGGATTCTGCCCGGCCGCCGTGGCAAGCGCCGGGTTACCGATGGCCGACAGCTGTGGCGGCTGCAACACCTGGACGCTGGCAGTGATTTGCGCCACCCCCGGCAAGTTGATAGGGAAACTGGCCACCAGTCCGTTTTGCTTGTTGGCCAATTGCACGAACCCCTGAATCAGGTCGAACACCCGCATGTTGACCGCCAGGGCGGCGACGCTGGCACCACTCTCCACCGACAGCACATTGCCCAGCACCACCGTGGTCGCACCCGCTGCGACTTTCAGGGCCTGTAGGCTGGCAATGGTCGCAGTGGCCGACAATGTATGCGTGGGGTCCAGCACATTGATTGCCGACTGAATCAGTTGGCCAACCGCGATGGTGTTGCCCAGTACCTGTGTATAACCACCGGCCGTCAGCCCCAGGTCGAGCTTCAGTTGGTTCAGGTAACTCAGCAAAGAAATATTGGTGTTGATCAGGCCGTTCCAGCCCGCCACCGAGAGATTCACGGCGCCGCCCAACAATCCGCCGGTCAGCGCGTTAAGCAGGGGCGCGTTGTTCGTATCCACGACCAACGCCGTGCTGCGAATGGTCAATGACGCCAGCGGCGGCCCCAGTGCGGCGACCGCCACTGCATTCACCGTCGTCTGCGCGGTCACCGCAGTACCGTTGACCATGTTCCATATGCCGCCGGCGACGCTGGTCGCCACGGTCTCGGAGGCTACCACCTGAATCGCATCGTTTTTAGTGGCGTTGGCGCTGAAGACCCGCTGATTGCTGGCATTGGTCACCAACGTGCCGCAGGTGACCGCCAGTGCCCGGGTGTTGGCGACAATCGTGAAGCCATTGCGCGTGGCGTTCTGCGTGGCGTAATCGTTGGCCGTGGTGCTCGGTGCGCATTGCCCGCCACGATTGGCAGCCTCCAGGGCTGCCGTATCGGCCACGGACTGCAACTTGCGCTTTTCCAGGTACAGGCGACTGCTATCGATAACCAGCAACAGGAATACCAAGGCGATGCCCAGGGTCACGGCCGCAATCAAGCCAATCGCACCACGCTGCCTTGCATACCCGGGCAGGCGACCGGAACGAAGTCGAAGAGACATCGAGCACTCCTTTGCCGGCAGATTGCCGAGCGCTTACTCTCCTGTGTTGCCTGGGAGTGTAGTCAAGAGCGGCGGGGGCTGCAGGCCAGTCGCCATAGATCGGCGACTGGCGGAGGGCTGATCAAGCAATTAATGAGGCGGGTAGTTGGACAGCACCTTGGTCACCGTGGCACGAATAGCGGCGCTGCGGTCCTGTGGCTCGGGCGAACTGGCGAGGATTTGCTCATCGCTGCCACGCCACACCAGTTTGCCGTCCTTGCCGTCGAGCAAGTCGATCTGGATGGTGGCGACCTTGTAGGTAATGTTGCGGGTTTCGTTATACATCGGCGCGCCCCAATAACCATTCCACGGGCCACCCCAGGCGCCGCCGTAGTTGGTGGTGACTTGTTGCTGGCGGTCTTCGACGATCAGGTAGGTCTGCACATTCAGGTCAGCCTTAGTACCCGGCGCCGCAGGGCGCAGGCCACGCTGGTCGAGTTGCTCGCCCACGGCCTGGCGGATGCGCTGTTCGGTGAGGTCACTCTTGATCCGCGGGTCATCCGGGCGGTATTGCAGCGCGGGTTCTTTCCAACTCCAACTGCGGTACGCGCCAAAGTCCCGGCTGGCGTCGAAATCATGGTTGACCTGGCTGGTCTGGCAACCGCCCAGCAACACAACAACAGCAAGTGCAGCAATACGACGAAGCATGGTTGTTCTCCAAAAGACGATCCGGGCCTGAGATGAGAATAGCTGCTAACTGGGTGGGTAGGCAGTCATTGCCTTTTGCATCGCCTCACGCAGGGAATCGGCGCGTTCGCTGAGGCTGCCCTGGCTCGTGGTTTCGGCGCTGGTGCTCCAGACCGGCTGGCGGGTACGCGCGTCGAACAAGCTGATGCGCGCCACCGCCACTGTCACTTCATAGGTGCGTACCACCGGCACGCTGTTGTACATGCCGTAGCCGTTGCCGTAGCGGTTATAGCCGCCGTAACCGTAGCCATAGTCGTCCTGAACCTGGCGCAGGCGCTTTTCCAGGCGCACATCGGCGCTCACCAGCAGGTCGGGGGCGCGGTTGTCATGCAAAGGGCGCAGGCCGCGCTGGTCGAGGGCGCCGCTGACGGCCTCGGCGATCTGCGCCGAATCGGCCCAGGCCGAACCCGCCGGCAGTTGGTTGTTGAGCCAGGCCCAACTGCGATAGGCGCCATAGTCGCGCACCGGCGCAGGGTAGGCGCTGGCATCAAAGGTGTTGGCCGCCTGGGCAGGGGCCGGCGGCATCGGGGCGGATGCCGCCACATACGGGTTGGGGCTTTGGCAACCCGCCAGGCCCAGGCCCAGCAGGATCAGTCCAAGACAGCGCTTCATTTCGACCTCCGCAGACTGGGCCGCTTAAACCGGACGGCAGATCCAGTGCAAATAACGCCCAAGTCCGGCAAAGCTTGGGTGACGACGATGTGCGAGCTCCATCTCCAACAAATCCAGCAACTCGGCGCGGGCCTGGAATTCCACCGGCATATAGTCGTGGAACACCCGCACGCCACTTTGGGTTTCGACCTGCCACAGGCCCTCTAGTTGCGTCGCCAACTCCCGTGGGTCCAGGGGTTGCTGCGGCGTGAGGCTCTGCTTTTCACCGGCCATGTCGTTCTTGCGCATTTTGCGGAAGTGGCCTTTGAGCAGGTTGCGGTAAATCAACGCATCGCGATTGTAGAAGGCCAGGGACAGCCAGCCACCGGGTGCGGTCAACTGGTGCAACACCGGCAGGATCGCGTGGGGTTCGGCCAGCCATTCCAGCACGGCGTGGCACAGCACCAGGTCGTAGGGTTCGGTGAGCTGGCCGAGCAGGTCTTGCCAGGGTGCCTGAATGAAGGTGGCGGTCTGCCCGGCTTCGGCGAAACGCTGGCGGGCGCCTTCGAGCATCGGCTCAGCGGGTTCCGCCAGGGTCACGTCGTGGCCGCGCTCGGCCAGCCACAGTGACATATGGCCCAGGCCGGCACCGATATCCAGTACCCGCAGCGGACGATCCGGCAGCGCTTCAATCAGGTCGGCCTGGAGCACCGCCAGGCGAATCGCGCCCTTGGCGCCGCCGTAGATCTTCTCGGCGAAACGGGTGGCAAGCTGGTCGAAATGACGGTCACTCATTTGGCAAACCGCCGTTCGCTGTCGGCCAGTTTGGCCTGTACCACCTGATCCATGTCCAACCCCAATTCGCTGCACAACAGCAGCAGGTACAGCACAACGTCGCCCACTTCCTGGCCGGCATGGGCGAGTTTGTCGACGGGCAACTGGCGCGACTGGTCTTCGCTCAGCCACTGGAATATCTCCACCAGCTCGGCCATTTCAACGCTGGCGGCCATCGCCAGGTTCTTGGGGCTGTGGAATTGCTTCCAGTCGTTGGTATCGCGGATGCGGTGCAGGCGTTCGGTGAGGTGGTCGAGATTCATGGGGGGCTCCTGAAGGTGTATAGCTTCGGGCGCAAGCCGCGCGAAGGCAAGTGAATCCCTGCGGCCCGTAAACCTCTATGCTAGAAGGGAACTAGCTTGGGCCAATAACGAACAAAGGCTCAGGTTCGGCAGCTACGCCCACCGTCTTATCAGGACACACACATGCAAACAGATTTTTTCGGATGGCTGGGTCTCAAGATCGGCCAGATCATCCACTTTATCGTCGAGTTGTTCAGCGGGCTGTTCAACACCCTGTCCCACGCGGGCGGCGACTTTGTCGACGGGCTGTCCAGATCCTTAGGGATGGACACCTCGATCATCAGCATCCTCATGCTGATTATCGGCTTGATGCTGCTGTACTCGGCGGTGCGCGCGTTTATGCGGGCTTCAATCATCATGGGGATTATCTGGTTGATGCTCGGGCTCTGGGTGCTCAGTTGGGTGGTGCATTAATAAAGGGCGAGCAAGGCAAATCCCTTTAATTTGAGGGACGTTTCCGAGACAATCTTTCAGCCTTGTGCCTGCCCGGACCGGTGGCTAGTCTTCGCTCCTTCACTGCCTATCAGTGATCGGGTTTAGTCGCCCGGAATTAGTGAGCGCAATTCGAAGATTCCCTGCTCTACACCGCCAGCCTGCTGAGCAGCGCCTCGGCGACTGCGCTTGATTGCAGCGAGCTGCTGGAGAGTCCACAGCGGGCGAAGATCCTGGCGGTTTGGCATCTGCTGGAAATTGCCAAGACCACCGTCGACCGCTCAATCGAATGCCTGCACCCGCGTAAAACTTAAGCCTTCATTGCCTGGGTGATCGCTATCGCAGGCAAGCCAGCTCCCACAGGGGAATGCATTCCAAGTGTGGGAGCCGGGCTTGCCCGCGATAGCGATCGCCCAGGCAACAGATGAGCGTGCAGCCAGTTACACTACCGCTCCCCAAAGGAGCCCGCATGACTTCCCTGCTAACCGACTGGCGCGACCGCCCCACCCACCGCCGCGTGTGGGCCCTCGCCGCGCCGATGATCCTGTCGAACATTTCCGTGCCGCTGGTAGCGCTGGTAGACAGCATGGTCATCGGCCACCTGCCCCACGCCCATCAACTCGGTGCCGTGGCCGTCGGGGCCAGCCTGTACACCTTCCTCGCCTGGGCCATGGGCTTCCTGCGTATGGGCTCCACCGGGTTTGCCGCCCAGGCCGCCGGGCGCGGTGATGGGGCCGCACTGCGGCAGATTCTGTTGCAAGGACTACTGCTGGCGCTGGGCCTGGCGATGTTGCTCGGCAGTATCGGCATTCCGTTAAGCGGCCTGGTGCTGGACTGGATGCAGCCCTCGCCCGAACTGAACCAACTGACCCGCGAATTCTTCCACACCCGCCTCTTCGGCCTGCCGGCCGCCCTGGCCAGCTACGCGCTGGTGGGTTGGTTCCTCGGCACTCAGAACGCCCGCGCACCGCTGGCGATTCTGCTGACCACCAACCTCGTCAACATCGCCCTCAACCTGTGGTTCGTGCTGGGCCTGGACTGGGGCGTGGTCGGCTCGGCCCGGGCCTCGGTGATCGCCGAATGGACCGGCGCCCTCCTTGGCCTGGCCCTCACCCAAAAAGCCCTGCGGGCCTACCCCGGCCATATCGCCTGGGCCGCGCTCAAACTATGGCAAAGCTGGCGCCCGCTGCTGGCGGTGAACCGCGATATCTTCATCCGCAGCCTGGCCCTGCAATCGGTGTTTTTCATGATTACCGTGCAAGGCGCTCGCTTGGGTGATGCCACGGTGGCGGCGAACGCGCTGCTGCTGAATGGTTTGTTGCTGACGGCTCATGCCCTGGACGGACTGGCCCATGCTGTGGAGGCGTTATGCGGCCACGCCATCGGCGCCCACGACCGCCACGCCTTGCGCCGCTCGCTGGTGGTGGCCTGTGGTTGGTCGCTGCTGGCCAGCGTCGGTTTCGCGATCCTGTTCGCCGTGTTCGGCCACCTGTTTATCGCCATGCAAACCGACATCCCGAGCGTGCGCGAAACCGCCGATATCTACTTGCCCTACCTCGCCGTGTTGCCGCTGATTGCGGTGTGGAGCTACCTGCTGGACGGCCTGTTCATCGGCGCCACCCGCGCCCGGGAAATGCGCAACGGCATGCTGCTGACGGTGGTGATTGTGCTGCCCTTCGCCTGGGCCTTGCAGGGCCTGGGCAATCACGGCCTGTGGATAACCTTCCTGCTGTTCATGGCCCTGCGCAGCCTGACGCTGTGGGCGATTGCCTGGCGCCTGAACAAACAGGACCGCTGGCTCACTGGCCCGGCGTGAACTTGATAAACGCCGTGACCCGGTCCAACACGGGCGCCAGCCAGCGCAGCGGCCGGGAGATCGAGGCCACCAATGTCGCGTGGCTGGTCTTGGTGAAGTAGAACGCCTCCACCGGCACGCCCGCCGCCCGCAGCTTGTTCGCCAACCCGCCGGTATTACGCGTGGGGTTGACCAGGTTGTCGTCCACCGAGGCAATCAACAGGCTCGGCGGCGCGTCATGGCTGACGTGGTTGATGGGTTGGGAATCGGGTGGCGAATCCGGGAAGAAGAACACCGGGCGCACCTCGCGGTTTTCAATCGGCAGGAAATCATACGGCCCGGCGAGGCCGATCCATCCCTTGAAGACTGACGGCGACAGGCCGACCCCGGCCAACCACTGTGGGTCCAGCGCCAGCATTGCCGCGTTGTACGCACCGGAACTGTGGCCCATCACATACAGCTTGCGGGGATCGCCACCGTAATCGGCACTGTGCTGATGCGCCCACGCAACTGCTTGGGCGCCGTCCTGCAAAAACAGTGGGTAGCGCACTTGTGGGTAAAGCCGGTAGTCGGCGATCACCACCACGATGCCGCGCGAAGCCAGGGCTTCGCCGACGAAACCGTAGTCATCCTTTGAGCCGCTGTTCCAGCTGCCGCCATAGAAAAACACCACGACGGGCGCGTCGGGCAAGGCGGTGACGGGGCGGTAGATATCGAGTTTCTGGCGGGGGTCGTCGCCGTAGGCGATGGAAGATGTTTTGGTGAAGGTGCTGGTGGGGGTGAGTGCGTTGAGCACTTTGATCGGGGAGCAGGCTGCGAGCAGCGTCGCGATGGCCAGGGTGAACACTTGCAGGAGTTTGCCCGACATCGTTCAGGCCCTATAAGGAGGGTACTGCCAAAACGCTGATCAAAGGTGGGAGCTGGCTTGCCTGCGATGGCGGTGGGTCAGCTAGCCCATTGGCTGCCTGATACTCCGTCATCGCGGGCAAGCCCGGCTCCCACATTAGAGCCGGGTCTACCTTGAAGTCGGTGTACTTACGAGGACAGGTACGACGAACGCGTCAAACCAAGACGCAACGCATCCAGGAACTGAGTCCGCTCCGCCGCCGTGATCTTCGCGCTGGCGCACTTGTCACGGTAGTGAGTCATCAACTCCTCCGGCGACAAATGCACGTAGCGCAGCATGTCTTCGATGGTGTCGTGGGTCTCGATCCCGGCGCTGTACACCGAACCGTCTTCGCGCTGGTAGATGTTCACCGAGTCGGTGTCACCGAACAGGTTGTGCATGTCGCCAAGGATTTCCTGGTAGGCACCCACCAGGAAGATCCCCAGCAGGTAGTCCTCACCTTCTTTCACGGCGTGCACCGGCAGGCTGGTCTCGATGCTTTGCTCGTCGACGTACTGCTTGATCTTGCCGTCGGAGTCGCAGGTCAGGTCCTGCAGCACCGCACGGCGCAGCGGCTCTTCGTCGAGGCGATGCAGCGGCAGGATCGGCAGCACCTGGCCGATGGCCCAGGTGTCCGGCAGGCTCTGGAATACCGAGAAATTGCAGATGTACTTGTCGGCCAGCTTGTCGTTGAGTTCGTCCAGCACCTGGCGGTGGGAACGCTGGCGGGCTTTCAACGAGTCGTGCAGGCGGCGGCAGACGGCGAAGTAGCACTGCTCGGCCAGGGCTTTTTCTGCCAGGGTGATCTTGCCGTCGGCGTACTGGGTGGCCACGTCGCTCATGTAGTGAGTGGCGCGCCAGTAGGTTTCGGTGACCATTTCAATGTCGGTCGGGCCCAGCAGGTCCACCAGCCATTGCACGGTTTCCGGCAGGCTTTCCTTGTTCTCGATCAGCGGCACGTCGTCGTTGTGTTTCTCGACGTCGGTGACTTGCACCACCAGCATGGCGTGGTGGGCGGTCAGGGAACGGCCGCTCTCGGAGAAAATGTGCGGATGCGGCAGGCTTTGCGCGTCGCAGAATTCCTTGAGCATGCCCACGACCACGCCGGCGTAGTCGTCCATGTCGTAGTTGATGGAGCTGGCATTACGCGAGTGGGTACCGTCATAGTCCACTCCCAGGCCGCCGCCCACGTCGATGTGGTCCACCGGCAGGCCGAGGTTGCGCAGTTCGCCGTAGTAACGAATGGCTTCCTTGAACCCGTGCTGGTAGTCGGCCAGGTTGGCGATCTGCGAACCCATGTGGAAGTGCAGCAGGCGGATGCCCTGGTCCAGGCCCGCCGCGCGGAAGCGCTCGACCACCGACAGCAGTTGCGCCGCCGACAGACCGAATTTGGATTTCTCGCCACCGGTGTCTGCCCACTTACTCGACGCCAGGGACGACAGGCGCACCCGCAGGCCCACCTGAGGCTTGACCTTGAGGTTGGCGGCTTCTTCGATCACCAGGCCGACTTCGGATTCTTTCTCGATCACGATGAATACGTTGTGGCCGAGCTTCTGGCCCATCAGCGCGAGGCGAATGAACTCACGGTCTTTGTAACCGTTGCAGACGATGGTGCCGCCTTTCGGGGCCAGGGCCAGCACGGCCAGCAGCTCAGGCTTGGAGCCGGCTTCCAGGCCAATGGACACGTCCTGGGTGGCGATGATGTTCTCGATCACCGCTTCCTGCTGGTTCACCTTGATCGGGTACAGCGCGGTGTATTGGCTCTGGTATTCCAGGCGCTCGATATTGGAGTCGAAGGCACCGGTCAGCTGGCGCACGCGGTCTTGCAGGATGTCGGGGAAGCGCACCAGCAACGGCAGGGACAGGCCGCTTTTGCGCAGCTCGTCTACTTGCTCGTACAGGTCGACAGGCGTGCTGTTCGGGCCGTTCGGACGGACTTCAACGCGACCGGCATCATTGATCGCGAAATACCCGGCCCCCCAATGGCGAATCCCGTAAACACTGCGGCTGTCCGCAACTGTCCATTGGCTGCCATCGTCTTTGCGTGTGCGTCGTACGGACATCGAAGTCCCCTATAAATGAAGTCGAAGTGCACCGGCCTGATCAGAGGCTGGCGCAGTCTAAAGAATGAAAATGACGATTTGCCTGTGAGAGGGGTAGACCCCACTTGCAGGACAGAGTTTAGACACCGGTCAGGAACAGGCTCTGTGAAAACCATGGAGACGACAGTTCGCGTTCAGCAAGCGGGTCATCGGGGTGGTTTTCACAGAAGCTGCTAACCGCCGGATTTCTTCGCCTTGTAACCCAGCTTGATCAGCTCGGCCAACAGCAACTCGACGTGGTCGCCCTGAATCTCGATGATGCCGTCTTTCAAGGCACCACCCGTGCCACAGCGCTTTTTCAGCATCGTGGCCAACTCCTTCAGGGCATCTTCGGCCAGGGGCACGCCGGTGATGGTGGTCACCGTCTTGCCGCCACGGCCCTTGCTCTCGCGACGGACGCGGGCAATACCATCGCCTTCGGGAATCAGGGTTGTTTTGCAGGTACACGCGTCCACGGGCTGGCGACAGTCCGGGCAGTGTCGACCTGCGTCGGTGGAAAATACCAGGCCACCAAGGGCGGCGAAGGATGCGGCTTTTTTGGCCACCGGCAATCCTCTTGGGAGGACAAAGACTGATCGATGGGATCATCGACCGCGAAGCCCCACTCAGGCAGGGGCAGCGCTACTGAACCGCGAGAGCGGTTCAGCCTGAAAAGTCGCGCAGTGTAACGGCAAAAAGGCCCCTTGCTAAGAGCCAAATGGCGCCAATTTATGCAACTTTAGCGACGCAGGGCCAAATAACGACGCAAGCCTTCCTGGGCATCCGGGCAATAGGGCTTTTGCTCGGCCTCCTCCAGCACCGTCGCCAGGGGCAGAAAGCGCGCCTCCATGACTTCTTCCGGCTGGATTCGCAGGGGCCCGTCCCATACAGCCGAGAACGAGGTGCACCAGAGCCGGCTGTCGCCGTCTTCGAAGTAGAAGTGATCGTGGGCGGTCAGTTCGACGCCGCTGACACCCAGTTCCTCTTCCAGCTCACGGGCCGCCGATTCGGCGTAGGACTCGTGGGCCGCCACCATTCCGCCCGCCGCCGTGTCCCAGAACCCCGGGTACATGGCTTTGCTCAGGGTGCGCCGGTGCACACACAGCTCACCGGCAGAGTTGAACAGGAAGATAAAGGTGCAGCGCCCGATTAGCCCGCGCTGGCGCAGGTCGGAGCGCACCAGGCTGCCGAGCAGGTTGTCCTGCTCGTCGACCCAGGCAATCAGTTCGGCGTCGGAGGCGGCGCGGTGCGCAGCCTCCCTGGTGGAAGCGTCCATCATCAACCCTGGTTCAGGAGCTGACGCAAGTCGATCACTGCAGCGTTGGCCCGGGAAATATAGTTGGCCATCACCAGCGAATGGTTGGCCAGGATGCCAAAACCACTGCCGTTGAGAATCATCGGGCTCCACACGGGTTCCTGCGAAGCTTCCAGCTCACGAATGATCTGGCGCACGCTGACGGTGGCGTTCTTCTTGGCCAGCACATCAGCGAAGTCTACTTCGATGGCGCGCAGCAGGTGGGACAGGGCCCAGGCCTGGCCGCGGGCTTCGTAGAACACGTTGTCGATCTGCATCCATGGGGTTTCCACCACTTCTTCATCGACCTGCGGCACTTCACCCGGCGCCAGCGCTTCGGTTTTCAGCGCGGTGTTGAGCTTGACCCGACCCACACTGGCCGACAGCCGTTGCGACAGCGAACCCAAACGGGTCGCCACATCACCCAGCCAGTTGTTCAGGTTGTCGGCACGGGCATAGAACAGCGCGCCGCGCTGATTCGGGTCAGACAAACGCGCTTCGTAGCGGCTCAGGGAATTGATGCCTTCCTGGTATTCCGACTCGCTGGACGGCAGCACCCAGCTCTTGTTGTCGAAGTTGAAGCGCGGCTCGGCCTTGGCCAGGTCCGCGTCTTCCGCCGACTGCGACTGGGAACGGGCGAAGTCTTTGCGCAAGGCACGGGTCAAGTCACGTACCTGCACCAGCACGCCGTATTCCCAGCTCGGCATGTTGTCCATCCACAGGCCCGGTGGGAAACGGTCGTTGGAAATGTAGCCACCCGGCTTGTTCAGCAGGGTGCCTACCACGGTCTTGAGGGTTTCGACGGTGGTAAAGCCCACCACCATCTGCTTGCCATCCTTCTCGGCGGCAATTTGCGCATTCTGCTGGACCGGGAACAACGCAGGCTCTTCGCTCCAGTACCAACCCAGGGCACCGGTGACCAACAGGTACAACGCAACCAGCGAGAGCAACGCGCGGCTCATCAGCAGGTTACGGAAATAGCTGCGGGGGGCCGACTTGGTTTCAGGGGCCGGGCCCTTTGCACTGCCTGCGCGGTTTTTCCAGTCCAGCATGGCGATATCCTTTCAATCACTTGAGTTCAATAGCTACGACCACAACCCTGCCCCATCGTGCCGAGCAGTGCGGCGCTTTTAGCCAGGGTGGCGCGAGTACGCGGTTCGACTATAAAGGATGCACGCTGTTTACGCCCGCGCGACTGCATGGTCGATAAATGAATCTCTGCGACCTTGCAGTTAATTGACGTATGACACTCGTGCAACGGAAAAGAGGTGCTAGCATAGAGCCATCAGTTCGACCTCAGCATGCAGCCTAACTAGTAGTCAGGATATGACCGAGCCAGAAGACCCCAGCCGTGAGCGTCTCAAGCACCATTTTGCCCAGCGGGTAATTCATCAGGCACGTCAAATTCTTGAGATCTGGCAGCGCCTGCAACGCAGCGAATGGTCGACCGCCGACTTGACCGAACTCGGCGAGGCCAACCTGCGCCTGCTGCGTTTTGCCGAACGCTTCGAGCAGCCGGAGCACGGCCAACTGGCGCACCAGATCAACGCTTCACTCAAGGCGGTGGACGACAACCGCGGCCGCCTGAGCAGCCACCTGATCACCGAACTCAATCGCCTGATGCAGCGCCTGTCCCGTACCGGCCTGCGCCAGGGCGACCACTTGGAACAAACCCTCCTGCCGCCGATGCGCAAGCCGATCTACGTGATGCTGGCCGACCACGACCGCGCCGAGCGCCTGGCCAAGCAGTTGGAGTTTTTCGGCTTGAGTGCCCAGTCCCTCGACAGCGTGGCAGCATTTCGCTCATCGATGGCCGAGCGATTGCCGGCAGCCATCGTCATGGATGTGGATTTCTGCGGCACCGGCCTGGGCTTGAAACTCGCCGCCGAAGCCCAGGAAGGCCTGGAGCAAAAACTGCCGCTGCTGTTTTTCAGCCTGCACGAAACCGACACCCCCACCCGCCTGGCCGCCGTGCGCGCCGGCGGCCAGGAGTTCCTCACCGGAACCCTGGAGGCGTCGAGCCTGCTGGAAAAAATCGAAGTACTGACCTGCGTCGCCCAGTACGAACCTTATAAAGTGCTGATTATCGACGACTCGCGGGCCCAGGCGATGCACACCGAGCGCCTGCTCAACAGCGCCGGCATCGTCACCCGCACGCTGATCGAACCGATCCAGGCCATGGCCGAGCTGGCGGATTTCCAGCCCGACCTGATCATCCTCGACATGTATATGCCGGCCTGCACCGGTACCGAACTGGCCAAGGTGATCCGCCACAACGACCGCTACGTCAGCGTGCCGATCATCTACCTCTCGGCCGAAGACGACCTGGACAAGCAACTGGACGCCATGAGCGAAGGCGGCGACGACTTCCTCACCAAGCCGATCAAGCCGCGGCACCTGATTACCACCGTACGCAACCGTGCGGCGCGGGCGCGCAACCTCAAGGCGCGGATGGTGCGCGACAGCCTCACCGGGCTGTACAACCATACGCACATCCTGCAATTGCTCGAAGACTGCAGCTTCCGCGCACGCCGCGAGAGCAAGCCACTGAGCTTTGCGATGCTCGACATCGACCACTTCAAGCGGGTCAACGACAGCCACGGCCACCCCATGGGCGACCGGGTGATCAAAAGCCTCGCGCTGTTTCTCAAGCAGCGCCTGCGCAAGACCGACTATATAGGCCGTTACGGCGGTGAAGAATTTGCCATCGTGATGCCCGACACCGATCTCGACGCCGCCTGCAAAGTGCTCGACGAAATCCGTGGGCGCTTTGCCGAGATTCACTACCCCGCCCAGCCCCAGGATTTGTGGTGCACCTTCAGCGCCGGCGTGGTGGAACTGTGTGATGGCTCCGACAGCCTGATGATGGCGGCCCAGGCCGACGAGGCGCTGTACCGCGCCAAGGATGCGGGGCGTAACCGGGTGATGTCGGCGCGCGCATCAAAGCAAAGTGCCACCTTTTCACCGGAATCCACCGAATCCGTCATAACTCTGTAATAGAAACGCAATAACTTCAGGCACTTACTTCTGCTGTCGGTTGAAACCACGCATGCGCCTGAAGCTGCTGACGAATCTGAACACCCTCCTTCTGGTCGCCGTTTGCCTGGCTCTGGGCGCGACGCTCTGGTGGTCGCAACGCGCCCTGGAGCGGCCCTATCTGTTGATGGAGCGCTACCTCGGCCTGTCGCAGACCTTTCAAAACCAGGCCGCGCGCAATATCGACGATTACCTGGCCAGCGGCGACGCCCTGCGCCTGAGCAGCGCCAGCCAGAGCCTGGAAAACCTGTTGCAGCATCTGGATGAGTTACCCGCAGACCTGGCGCAAAACCTGCGCCCCAGCCTGGAAGACCTGGATAACTTCAGCAAGACCGACCTGCTGGCCGCCGGCAAGCTGGCGGGCGACCCGCAGGCCTTGCTGCTGCAAGCCGAACGCGAGCTCGGCGCCAATCTGGAGCAAATGAATCAGTACGCCAGCGGTGTCACCTCCCCCGACGCGGCGCGTTATCTGCCGCCGTTGCTCGCGGCGTCCCAGCACCTGGCCAAACTCTCCCTGGCCCGAGACAAGCTGGTAAGCAGCGGGCGCAGCGAACTGGCTGACGATGTGGAGCGCGAAGTCAGCAATATCCGCAGCCAGGCTGACCTGCTGGGGCAACTGCCATTACTGGGGGTGACCGCCAGCAGCGAGTCCAGTACCGACGATTTCTCGGCCATGATGGGCCTGGAAAACACTGAAAAAGCCGTGGCCCAAGACACCGGCGTCGACCTCAAGCGCGAACTCAACAGCCTGCTGACTCGCTACCCCGCCGAGCTGAAACGCACCCGCGAACAAATCCAGCAACGCACCGAACTGGCCAGTAGCACCCACCTGAAAATCAACGCGGTGCAGCAAGCCATTGCCGGGCTGGGGCCGGTGGTGCGGGCCCAGCATGCGCAGATCCAGGGTGAAGTGCGGCTGATGCAAGGCGTCATGATCGGCCTGATTTTGCTGATCGCGCTGTTGATCGACACCTTGCAGCGACGCCTGGCGCGGGTGCTGACCAACCTGGCGCCCGCCTTGTCCACCTGGGCCGAAGGCGACTTCAGCCAACACATTGCCTTGGGCAAGACCAACCGCGAACTGCACGATATCGAAGAGTCCCTGAATCGCCTGCGTGCTTATCTGGTGGACTTGGTGGGCACCATCCGCGGCAACGCCGAGCAAGTGGCCGGCAGCAGCAGCGCCCTGGCCGAATTGAGCAGCGGCATGCACGACGGTGCCGAGCGCCAGGCCGGTGACACCGCGCAGATTCGCGATTCCCTGGGCGAACTGGAAGCCACGATCCAGCAGGTTGCCGGCGACGCCAGCCAGGCCGCCCAGGCCAGCCGCAGTGCAGGCCAAGCCGTGGAACAGGGCCAACGGGTGATCGGCCTGAGCCTGACCGGGTTGCACGCCTTGGTCGGCGAAGTGCAGATAAATGCGCAGATGATCGAGAAACTCGCCGAGGAATCCGCAACCATCGGCGGCGTACTCACGGTGATTCGCTCAATTGCCGACCAGACCAACTTGCTGGCGCTGAACGCCGCCATCGAAGCCGCCCGGGCCGGTGAGGCCGGGCGCGGGTTCGCCGTGGTAGCCGATGAAGTGCGCTCCCTGGCCCAACGCACCGCCGGCGCCACCGCCGAAATCCAGCACCTGATCGCCGGCCTGCAAACCGCCGCCCGGCAGTCGGTGGAGGGCATGCGCGCCCAGGTCGAACACGCCGAAGCCACCGCCGAGCAGGCCCAGGCGGCTGATGGTGCACTGGATGAAATCGTCGGGGCAATCCAGACCATCTCCGACACTGCGGTGCGGATTGCCGATGTCACCGCCCAGCAGAGTGGTGCCGTGAGCGAAATCCGCGATAACAGTGAGCGGATTCACCAGCTGGGTGAGGACAACTTGCTGCGAATTGGCCAGGGACGCCGCCAGGGAGAGCACTTGTTGGTACTTGGCGGGCAACTCAATACCGCCGTGCAGGCATTCCGCGTCTAACCGGCTCTCCTGTCTTGTGAAGATCAAAATGTGGGAGCGGGCTTGCTCGCGAAGGCGGCGCACCCGTCAACGCATGTGGCGGCTGAACCACCGCCTTCGCGAGCAAGCCCGCTCCCACACTGACCGGATTCAGCCTTGCGGTCACATATTTTGCGCAATCCTCGCTAATCGTGCTGCCTACTGCATAGAACTGGACAGTCACAAAGCCTTTGCGGCATAGTCGCCGGGTTCTACCGTGCCCACATCAATAACAAGGAACAGCCGATGGCGACCTTACTGGTTCTTCACGGACCCAACCTGAACCTGCTCGGCACCCGCGAACCGGGCGTCTACGGGTCAGTGACCCTCGAACAGATCAACCTCGATCTGGAACGACGGGCACGTGATGCCGGCCACCATCTGCTCTACCTGCAAAGCAATGCCGAGTACGAACTGATTGATCGCATCCATGCCGCGCGCAGCGAAGGCGTGGACTTTATCCTGATCAATCCCGCCGCTTTTACGCACACAAGCGTTGCATTACGTGACGCGCTGCTGGCGGTGAGCATCCCATTCATCGAAGTGCATTTATCGAATGTGCACAAACGCGAACCTTTCCGCCATCACTCTTACTTCTCCGACGTTGCGGTAGGAGTGATCTGCGGCCTTGGCGCCAGCGGTTACCGACTGGCCCTGGAGGCCGCCCTGGAACAGCTTGAAGACACGGCCAAGCGCCCCTGACCGACCCTTTGGGAGTTGATGATTCATGGATATCCGTAAAGTTAAGAAACTGATCGAACTGCTGGAAGAATCCGGTATCGACGAGCTGGAGATCAAGGAAGGCGAAGAATCCGTACGGATCAGCCGTCACAGCAAGACCCCGGCCCAACAGTTCTACGCACCTCAGATGCAAGCGCCGGCTCCGGCCGCTGCGCCAGTGGCTGCTGCTCCGGTTGCGGCTGCTGCCGAAGCCCCGGCTGCTCCAAAACTGAACGGTTTCGTGGTCAAGTCGCCAATGGTCGGTACGTTCTACCGCACCCCGGCACCGACCTCGCCAGCCTTCGTTGAAGTCGGCGCAACCGTGAAAGTGGGCGACACCATCTGCATCGTTGAAGCGATGAAGATGATGAACCACATCACGGCTGAAAAAGCCGGCGTTATCGAATCCATCCTGGTAGAAAACGGTCAGCCGGTTGAGTACGACCAGCCGCTGTTCACCATCGTTTGAACCGCGGAGCGCCTTCGATGTTGAAACCTGCGAAGAAACTGCAAAAAGTCCTGATCGCCAACCGCGGCGAGATCGCGCTGCGTATCCTGCGCGCCTGTAAGGAAGAGGGCATCAAGACCGTCGCTGTTTACTCGACGGCCGATACCGAATTGATGCACGTGAAACTGGCGGACGAAAGCATCTGCATCGGCCCGCCACTGGCCACGAACTCGTACCTGAAAGTCTCGAACATCATTGCCGCCGCTGAAGTGACCGGTGCCGATGGTATTCACCCGGGCTACGGCTTCCTCGCGGAAAACGCCGATTTCGCCGAACAGGTAGAGAAATCCGGGTTTGCCTTCATCGGCCCGAAAGCTGAAACCATTCGCCTGATGGGCGACAAGGTATCAGCCAAGGACGCCATGATCGCGGCCGGCGTGCCAACCGTTCCAGGTTCCGACGGCCCGCTGCCTGAAGACGAGGCAACCGCCCTGCGCATTGGTCGCGAAGTCGGTTACCCGGTGATCATCAAGGCCGCCGGCGGCGGTGGTGGTCGCGGCATGCGCGTGGTGCACAAGGAAGAAGACCTGATCGAAGCCGCCAAGCAGACCCGCTCCGAAGCGGGCGCCTGGTTCGGCAACCCGATGGTCTACCTGGAAAAGTACCTGACCAACCCACGTCACGTGGAAGTGCAGGTACTGTCCGACGGCCAGGGCCACGCCATCCACTTGGGCGACCGCGATTGCTCGCTGCAACGTCGTCACCAGAAGGTACTGGAAGAAGCGCCAGCACCGGGCCTGGATGAAACCGCTCGCCAGGAAGTACTGGCTCGCTGCGTCAAGGCGTGCATCGACATCAACTACCGTGGCGCGGGCACTTTCGAGTTCCTGTACGAGAACGGCCGTTTCTACTTCATCGAGATGAACACTCGTGTGCAGGTAGAGCATCCGGTTTCGGAAATGGTCACCGGTATCGACATCGTCAAGGAGATGCTGAGCATCGCCGCTGGCAACAAGCTGTCGTTTACCCAGGATGATGTGAAGATCCACGGCCACTCCCTGGAGTGCCGGATCAACGCCGAAGACCCGAAAACCTTTATCCCAAGCCCTGGCCTGGTCAAGCATTTCCACGCGCCCGGCGGCAACGGCGTACGCGTGGATTCGCACCTGTACAGCGGCTACAAGGTTCCGTCCAACTACGACTCGCTGATCGGCAAGCTGATCACCTGGGGCGCCACCCGCGACGAGGCCATGGCCCGTATGCGTAATGCCCTGGACGAAATCGTGGTAGACGGCATCAAGACCAACATCCCGTTGCATCGGGATCTGGTTCGCGATGAAGGCTTCTGCGAAGGTGGTGTGAACATTCACTACCTGGAACACAAGCTGGCTAATCAGTAAGCGAAGTGATCCACCCAACAAAGCCGCCTTCGGGCGGCTTTGTTGTTTGTGCCCACCCGTCTTTCCTGGATGGATACATTCCCCTTGTGGGAGCGGGCTTGCTCGCGAATGCGGTATGCCAGTCAACACATCCATGACTGAAACACCGCATTCGCGAGCAAGCCCGCTCCCACATTTTTGTTCTGTGTACACCAGCAGTACAGTCGTCTTCTGCTGTTCGCTCGCGTAAACTTGCGCGTCTTTCGCAGCCCTACCCCGCTGCACACTCATTTTTTCAAAGGTGCCCGCCATGCCTTGGCTGCAAGTCCGTCTCGCCATCAGCCCAGAACAAGCCGAAACCTACGAAGACGCGTTCCTCGAAGTGGGCGCCGTGTCGGTGACCTTCATGGACGCCGAAGACCAGCCGATCTTCGAGCCTGAGCTCAACACCACCCCGCTGTGGTCCCACACCCATCTGCTGGCCCTGTTCGAAGACGGCACCGATGCCGCCAGCGTACTGGCCCATATGGAACTGCTCACCGGCGGCCCACTGCCGGAACACCACAGCGAAATCATCGAAGACCAGGACTGGGAACGCAGCTGGATGGACAACTTCCAGCCGATGCGTTTTGGCCAGCGCCTGTGGATCGTGCCGAGCTGGCACGCCGCCCCCGAGCCTGACGCCGTCAACCTGCTGCTGGACCCGGGCCTGGCCTTCGGCACCGGCACTCACCCGACCACCGCCCTGTGCCTGGAATGGCTTGACGGCCAGGACCTGAAAGACTGCAACGTGCTGGACTTCGGCTGCGGTTCAGGGATCCTGGCCATCGCCGCCCTGCTGCTGGGCGCCAAGGAAGCCGTCGGTACCGATATCGACGTGCAAGCCCTGGAAGCCTCCCGCGATAACGCCGGGCGCAATAACATCGCTGAAGAGAAATTCCCGCTGTACCTGCCGGAGCAATTGCCCCAGGTGCAAGCCGACGTACTGGTGGCCAACATCCTCGCCGGGCCGCTGGTCGCCCTGGCACCGCAGCTGTCGAGCCTGGTCAAGCCGGGCGGCCGCCTGGCGCTGTCGGGCATCCTCGCCGAACAAGGCGAAGACGTTGCCGCCGCCTACGCCCAGGATTTCGAGCTGGATCCGATCGCCAACCGCGATGGCTGGGTACGCATCAGTGGTCGTCGGCGCTAGAATGAGCGCCTGCATGAATCGGATGGCCGCATGACCGACAGTTTCGTCACCCAGTGCCCACATTGCCAAGCACGCTTTCGCGTCAACCACGCTCAATTGAGCGTGGCCCGTGGCGTGGTGCGCTGTGGCTCATGCCTGCAAGTGTTCAATGCCGCTCGCCAACTGCTGGAGCAGCGCGCCAGTGCGCCCGTGCCCCAGGCACCAACAGCGGTAGAGCCACCACCAGCAGCAGAACCGCCACCCGAAGCACCGCGGGCCATCAGCCAGAAGCAATGGAACGCCGAAGAGCTTGACCTGGATAACCTGGACCTCGACGAAGAACTGGCCAAGCTGGAACGTCGCGAGATTCAACACACCCAGCCTGTGGGTGCAGACCGTCGCCAACCCGGCACCGACCGTCGGCAAAAGGAAGACGCCCTCAGCGCCAGCCGCGATACGGCCAAGGCCGAGGAAGAGCAATGGGCCGCCAGCCTGTTCAGTGAGCCACGGGATGAACGGGCGCAAGCCCCGCAACCGGCCGATGATGAACCGCAACCGGCAAAGGCAAGCCCCGGCAAACCCAAGCGCACCGAACCGTCGATGTCGTTTGAAGCGGTCGAGCCCGACGACGAACCAGTGCTGCACGCGAACACCACCGATGACGAACTCGATCCACCGGTAACCGCCGTAGCAGAAGAGCCGGAAGCCGAACAACCCGAACGCCCGCAGCCCAAACGCAAGCGCCCTCGCCCCGAGGCCAGCGCCCATGACGACCTGCTTTCGGATCTGGAAGACGATCCGCTGCACCTCTACTCCCAGAAGCGCGCCTCCGGCTGGGGTCGCCGCCTGTTCTGGGGCTTGCTGGTGTTGCTGGCCGCCGCCGGCCTGGCGGGACAATACGTCGCCTACCAATTCGACGACCTGGCACGCCAGGACGCCTACCGCCCGTGGTTTCAAGAACTGTGCCCGAAACTGGGCTGCACCGTGCCCTCACGGGTCGATATCGCCCACATCAAGAGCAGCAATCTGGTCGTGCGCAGCCACCCGGAGTTCGCGGGCGCCCTGGTGGTGGACGCAATCATCTATAACCGCGCGACATTCTCCCAACCGTTCCCGCTGTTGGAGCTACGCTTTGCCGACATGAACGGGAATATGATCGCCAGTCGTCGCTTCAAACCCGCCGAATACCTCAGCGGCGAGTTGGCCGGCGTGACCGAGATGCCCTCCCAGACGCCGATCCACATTGCCCTGGATATCCTCGACCCGGGCAACAAAGCGGTGAATTACAGCCTGAGCTTCCACTCTCCCGAGTGATCCGGCACACGGGGTAAGGTTTGACGGCGGATTCTTGACTGCACCGCCCTTGACCAAACCAGCGGCGATAAGAAAATAACTGTTCAGATTTTATCCAATTCAGCCTTTATCCAGTCATCGAGAGCGGGTATCATGCCAACCCTTTTTCGAACTCTAATGATCCGGCCCCACAACAGGGAAGTCCTATGTCGGCGGTACGCATCGGCCCATACACATTGCACAACGGCTTGATCCTCGCCCCGATGGCGGGCGTCACCGACCAGCCCTTTCGTCAGCTTTGCAAGCGTTTGGGTGCAGGGCTTGTAGTCTCGGAAATGGTCACCAGCGACATGAGCTTGTGGAACACCCGCAAGTCGCGGATGCGCATGATCCACGAAGGTGATCCCGAGCCCCGCTCGGTACAGATCGCCGGCGGTGATGCGCAAATGCTGGCGGATGCGGCCCGGGCCAACGTGGAGTTGGGGGCACAGATTATTGATATCAACATGGGTTGCCCGGCCAAGAAGGTCTGCAACAAGGCCGCAGGTTCTGCCCTGTTGAAGGATGAGCAGTTGGTGAGCGAGATCCTGCATGCCGTGGTCGCTGCAGTGGATGTGCCGGTCACCCTGAAGATCCGCACCGGTTGGGACCGGGACAACAAGAATGGCCTGACGGTGGCGAAGATCGCCGAGCAGGCGGGCATTACAGCGCTGGCGGTGCATGGCCGCACCCGCGCCGACCTTTACACCGGTGAAGCCGAGTACGACACCATTGCCGCGATCAAGCAGGCGGTGTCGATCCCCGTCTTTGCCAACGGCGACATCGATTCGGCCGAGAAAGCCCGGCGCGTGCTGCACGCGACCGGCGCCGATGGCCTGTTGATTGGCCGGGCTGCCCAGGGGCGGCCGTGGATTTTTCGTGAGATCGAGCATTTTCTGCGTACCGGCGAAACCTTGCCGGCACCGGAGCTGATCGAGGTGGAACGTATTCTGCTAGAGCATCTGGCCGCCCTGCACGCCTTCTATGGAGACGTGATGGGCGTACGCATTGCTCGCAAGCATGTGGGCTGGTATCTCGCAACCTTGCCGGGCGCCAAGGAGTTTCGCGCCCACTTCAATCGTTTGGATGATACGGAAGCACAGTGCGCCAACGTTCGTGAGTTCTTCACCGAGCGTTACAAGAGCCTGGTGACAGGGGACGGAGAAGGGGTGGCCGCATGACGATGATGACCGAGACTTTAGTGAGTGGAACAACACCCGTGAGCGACAACGTCAATTTGAAACAGCACCTCAACACGCCGAGCGAAGAAGGCCAGACCCTTCGCGGGAGTGTCGAGAAGGCGCTGCACAATTATTTCGCCCACCTTGAGGGCGCTGCCGTCACGGACGTGTACAACCTGGTGCTCTCCGAAGTCGAAGCGCCGTTGCTCGAAAGCGTAATGAACTACGTCAAGGGCAACCAGACCAAGGCCAGTGAGCTGCTCGGTCTGAACCGTGGCACGCTGCGCAAGAAACTCAAGCAGTACGATTTGCTGTAAGCATTCAATCAAACCAGAAAGGCGCCCGCGTAAAAACGGACGCCTTTTTTGCTGACTCCTTTGCTTTTGATGGAAATTGAAATGACCGACCAGACTACCCGCCTGCCGATCCGCCGTGCCTTGATCAGTGTCTCCGACAAGACCGGGATCCTCGAATTTGCCCGGGAGCTGGAAGCCCTGGGCGTGGAGATTCTCTCCACCGGCGGGACCTTCAAACTGCTGCGGGACAACGGCGTGGCCGCAGTGGAAGTGGCGGACTACACCGGTTTCGCAGAAATGATGGACGGTCGGGTCAAGACCCTGCACCCGAAAATCCACGGCGGGATCCTCGGTCGTCGCGGTATCGACGACGCCATCATGAGCGAGCACGGCATCAAGCCGATCGACCTGGTGGCCGTTAACCTGTACCCGTTCGAAGCCACCATCAACAAGCCAGGCTGCGACCTGCCGACCGCCATCGAAAACATCGATATCGGCGGCCCGACCATGGTTCGCTCGGCAGCCAAGAACCACAAAGACGTGGCCATCGTGGTTAACGCCAGCGACTACGCCAACGTACTGGAAAGCCTGAAAGCCGGCGGCCTGACCTACGCCCAGCGCTTCGACCTGATGCTCAAGGCCTTCGAACACACCGCCGCCTACGACGGCATGATCGCCAACTACATGGGCACCGTGAACCAAGCGGCTGAAACCCTGAGCACTGAAGGTCGCAGCCAGTTCCCGCGCACCTTCAACAGCCAGTTCATCAAAGCCCAGGAAATGCGCTACGGCGAGAACCCGCACCAGAGCGCGGCGTTCTACGTTGAGGCCAAGCCTGCTGAAGTCGGCATCGCCACCGCGACCCAACTGCAAGGCAAAGAGCTGTCCTACAACAACGTGGCCGACACCGACGCCGCGCTGGAATGTGTGAAGAGCTTCGTCAAGCCAGCCTGCGTGATCGTCAAGCACGCCAACCCGTGCGGCGTGGCCGTGAGCCCGGACGCTGAAGGCGGTATCCGCCAGGCGTACGAACTGGCCTACGCCACCGACACCGAGTCGGCCTTCGGAGGCATCATTGCCTTCAACCGTGAGCTGGATGCCGAGACCGCCAAGGCGATCGTCGAGCGTCAGTTCGTTGAAGTGATCATTGCCCCATCCGTCAGTGAAGAAGCCCGCGCCATCGTTGCTGCCAAGGCCAATGTGCGCCTGCTGGCCTGCGGCGAGTGGTCGGCTGAGCGTGCCGCTGCCTGGGACTACAAGCGCGTCAACGGCGGCTTGCTGGTACAGAGCCGCGACATCGGCATGATCGGCAGCGCCGACCTGAAAGTGGTGACCAAGCGCGCCCCGACCGAACAGGAAATCAACGACCTGATCTTCGCCTGGAAAGTCGCCAAGTACGTTAAATCCAACGCCATCGTCTACGCCAAGAATCGCCAGACCATCGGTGTTGGCGCCGGCCAGATGAGCCGCGTGAACTCGGCACGTATCGCTGCAATCAAGGCTGAGCATGCCGGCTTGCAGGTACAGGGTTCGGTGATGGCGTCCGACGCATTCTTCCCTTTCCGCGACGGCCTGGACAATGCGGCCAAGGCTGGCGTGACAGCGGTGATCCAGCCAGGCGGCTCGATGCGTGACGCAGAAGTGATTGCAGCGGCCGATGAAGCCGGCATCGCCATGGTGTTTACCGGCATGCGCCACTTCCGCCACTAACAGATGATCGTTCCCACGCTCGGCGTGGGAATGGAGCCCGGGACGCTCCGCGTCCCAAAGCGTGACGCGGAGCGTCACAAGAGGCATTCCCACGCAGAGCGTGGGAAGGATCAGAATTCAGCGTCATCCGAGGTTTTTGAAATGAATGTTTTGATCATTGGCAGCGGTGGCCGTGAACACGCCCTGGCCTGGAAAGTTGCCCAGGACCCACGCGTCCAGAAAGTTTTCGTCGCCCCCGGCAACGCCGGCACCGCCATTGAAGCCAAGTGCGAAAACGTCGCCATCGACGTGTTGGCCCTTGAGCAACTGGCGGACTTTGCCGAGAAAAACGTTTCCCTGACCATCGTCGGTCCGGAAGTGCCCTTGGTGGCTGGCGTTGTGGACCTGTTCCGCAGCCGTGGCCTGGACTGCTTCGGCCCAACCGCCGGCGCTGCCCAGCTGGAAGGCTCGAAAGCCTTCACCAAGGATTTCCTGGCACGCCACAAGATCCCGACCGCCGACTACCAGAACTTCACCGAGATCGAGCCAGCCCTGGCTTACCTGCGTGAGGTCGGTGCACCGATCGTGATCAAGGCCGACGGCCTGGCCGCCGGCAAAGGCGTGATCGTCGCGATGACCCTGGCCGAAGCCGAAGACGCCGTGCGCGACATGCTCGCCGGCAACGCTTTCGGTGAAGCCGGTTCGCGTGTAGTGATCGAAGAATTCCTCGACGGCGAAGAAGCCAGCTTCATCGTGATGGTCGACGGCAAGAACGTTTTGCCGATGGCCACCAGCCAGGACCACAAACGTGTGGGTGACGGCGACAGCGGCCCGAACACTGGCGGCATGGGTGCTTACTCCCCGGCTCCGGTAGTGACTGCCGAAGTGCACAAGCGCGTGATGGACCTGGTGATTTGGCCAACCGTGCGCGGCATGGCGGATGAAGGCAACGTGTACACCGGCTTCCTGTACGCCGGCTTGATGATCGACAAGGCCGGTAACCCGAAAGTCATCGAGTTCAACTGCCGCTTCGGCGATCCGGAAACCCAGCCGGTGATGCTGCGTCTGCAATCGAGCCTGGTACTGCTGGTGGAGGCGGCGCTGGCCCAGGCCCTCGACAAGGTCGAAGCCCAGTGGGACCCGCGCCCAAGCGTTGGCGTCGTGCTGGCCGCCGGCGGCTACCCGGCCGACTACGCCAAGGGCGATGTGATTGAAGGTCTGGATGCGGCTGCTACGCTGGAAGGCAAGGTGTTCCACGCGGGCACCGCGCTCAAGGATGGCAAGGTCGTCACCGCCGGTGGTCGCGTATTGTGCGCAACCGCCATGGGCAGTAGCGTAGATGCCGCCCAGCAACAGGCTTACAAGCTGGCGGCGAAGATCGACTGGAAAGGCTGCTTCTACCGCACCGACATTGGCTACCGCGCCATTGCCCGTGAGCGTGGCGAAAGTCAGTAAACAGCTATCCGTTCGGTTAGGCAGGGGCCCTTGGCCCTTGCCCTACGCTTGTGGCCCCGCGCATAGTTATACCCATGCATCAACCTACGAAGGGATTTCGCCGTGCGCTGGCTCAGGATCGCCATAGGTTTCACTGTCAGTCTGCTGACCTTGCTCTGCTTGCTTCCGGCCCAGGCCGCGGCACAAGGCAGTGGCTGGGCGGTATTGCTTGACGAACAGGCCGATCTGCAACTGAGCGACATCCGCTCGCCCCGCTACATCAATCAATTCAGCCCCATCGAACTGGACCGGATTACCGCCGCGCAACCGGACGGTGCGTTGTGGGTGCGCTTCAGGCTGCAACCCGGCAAGCACGAGCAAGTGCTACGGGTATTCGCCCCAGACCTGGCACATCTGAACCTGTACGTGCTCGACGGCGACACCCTGGTGGAGCAGCAAGCCACCGGCACCCGCCAGCCCCAGGCCGAGCGCCCGCTGCCCAGCAGCGACTTCATGCTGCCGATGCCCCAAAGCCAGAAGCCGCTGGACGTGTACCTGCGCATGGTCTCGGAACACGAGCTGCGCCCCTACATCACCCTGGAGCCCGCCGTACTCGCCGCGGCCAACCAGAACCAGACGCTGATCTACGGGCTGCTGTTCGGCTGCCTGGTGATGCTGATCCTGCATAACCTGACCCGCTACGCCTACCATCGCTCCCGCAGCAGCCTGTGGCTCGCCGCCTGCGAAGTGTTGCTGCTGCTCAGCCTGGCGCTGTTGCTCAATGTGGTCGGCCCGTGGCTGCCGAACTGGCACGCGGTACAAACCCCCGGCGCGTACCTCGCCCTGCTGCTGACGGCGCCGTGCGGGCTGATGTTTGCCTATCGCTTCTTTGCGCCTCTTGGCCCGCATCCGCTGAACAAACTGCTGATGGCCGACATTCTGTTGATCGTCCTCAGCGGGCTTTTGCTGCTGTTCGTCAATACGTTGCCGCTGAACATCATCACCTACGCCCTGGTGGCGCTGGCCGGCCTGAGCATGCTGTTCGTCTCTGCCTATCACTGGCAAAAAGGTTATCGCCCGGCGCGCCTGTTCATGGTGGCGATGGTGATATTCAACATCGGCACGCTGATTATCCTGCCGGCCTTGCTGGGCCTGACACTGGTGGCGCCCCAAGGCTTGATCGTTACCCTGCTCGGTTTTATCTGCCTCAGCGGCCTGTTGATGAGCCTGGCCTTGGGCGAACGCCAGCGCGCCATCACCGAAGACAACTTCAGCCTCAGCCGCGATCTGGCGGCGAGCAATGCCGAAATCGCCGCCAAGGCCGAGTTCCTGGCGAAGATCAGCCACGAAATCCGCACCCCTATGAACGGCGTGCTGGGCATGACCGAACTGCTGCTGGGCACGCCGCTGTCGGTCAAGCAGCGCGACTACGTGCAAACCATCCACAGTGCCGGCAACGAATTGCTCACGCTGATCAACGAGATTCTCGACATCTCCAAGCTCGAATCCGGGCAGATCGAACTGGATGACGTGCAGTTCGACCTCAACGCGTTGATCGAAGACTGCCTGAGTATTTTCCGCGCCAAGGCCGAGCAGCAAAACGTCGAGCTGATCAGCTTTATCCAGCCCCAGGTGCCACGAGTCATCAGCGGCGACCCGACGCGTCTGCGCCAGGCACTGTTGAGCCTGCTGGAAAACGCCCTGCAAAAAACCGATGAAGGCGAAGTGCTGATCGTCGTGGCGCTGGACGAGCGCAGCAGCAAGCCGCGCCTGCGCATTGCGGTGCAAGACAGCGGCCTGCCGATGGAGCCCGCCGAGCGCGACGCCCTGCTGCACAGCGAATTGCACAGCAAGAATTTCCTGTCTGCCACACGTCTGAGCGGCCATCTGGGCCTGGTCATTGCCCGCCAGTTGATCCTGTTGATGAACGGCGAGTTCGGCATCAAGAGTGGCAGCCAACAAGGCAGCACCCTGTGGCTGACCTTGCCACTGGACCCGGAACGTCTCGAACATCCAACCTCCGACCTCGACGGCCCGCTCAAGGGCGCGCGCGTGCTGGTGGTGGACGACAACGACACCTGCCGCAAAGTGCTGGTGCAGCAATGCACGGCCTGGGGCCTGAACGTGAGTGCCGTGCCTTCGGGCAAGGAAGCCCTGGCGCTGCTGCGCACCAAGGCGCACCTGCGGGATTACTTCGATGTGGTGCTGCTGGACCAGAACATGCCCGGCATGACCGGCATGCAACTGGCGGCGAAGATCAAGGAAGACCCGAGCCTGAACCACGACATCTTGCTGATCATGCTCACCGGCATCAGCAATGCGCCGAGCAAGATCATCGCGCGCAACTGCGGGATCAAACGCATCCTCGCCAAACCCGTGGCCGGCTACACCCTCAAGACCACCCTTGCCGACGAGTTGACCCAACGCAGCAAGGGCACTGTGCAACCGCGCCAGGCGGCGATCAGCGCACCGGTCCCGGTGACCGTGCCGAATGACTTCCGGATTCTGGTGGCCGAAGACAACAGCATCTCCACCAAGGTGATTCGTGGCATGCTCGGCAAGCTCAACCTGCAGCCGGACACCGCGAGCAATGGTGAAGAAGCGTTGCAAGCGATGAAAACCCAGCGGTATGACCTGGTGTTGATGGACTGTGAAATGCCGATCCTCGACGGCTTCTCCGCCACCCAGCAACTGCGGGCGTGGGAAGTCAGCAACCAGCGCATTCGTACCCCGGTGGTGGCGCTGACGGCGCACATTCTTTCGGAACACAAAGAGCGTGCGCGCCAGGCCGGGATGGACGGGCACATGGCCAAGCCGGTGGAGTTGTCGCAATTGCGCGAGCTGGTGGAGTACTGGGTGGCGCAGCGCCAACAGCGCCCTGAGCACGCACCTACCTGACCCAGGCATGGCGCAGATCAAAATGTGGGAGCGGCGGTGCGACTTGCTCGCGAAAGCGGTGTGTCAGCCAATACATGTTTGACTGATACACCGCTTTCGCGAGCAAGCCCGCTCCCACATTGGATTGTTGTCGCTTCACCGATAGCGCTCAGCCACAGGCCTGATAAACTCCCGCTCGCCCTCCTTCGCTGCGAGCTCCCACCATGCTCCATGTGCTATTCAGCGTTTACCTGAAGATGCTGGTGCTCTACAGCCCCTTCTTCGTGCTTTCCTGCTTTATCAGCCTGACTCGCGGTTACTCCAGCAAGGAGCGGCGGCGCCTGGCCTGGAAAGTGGCCCTCGCCACCCTGGTATCAAGCGTGTTGCTCTACCTGTTCGGCCGGGTGATTTTCAGTGTGTTCGGCATCACCGTCGACGCCTTCCGCATCGGCGCCGGCAGTGTGCTGTTCATCTCGGCCCTGGGCATGGCCCAAGGCAAGTCGGCGGTGCAGACCGATAACGTGCAGCAGGACGTGACCATCGTCCCGCTGACCATCCCCCTGACCGTCGGCCCCGGTACCATCGGTGCGCTGCTGGTGATGGGCGTCAGCCAGCCGCACTGGGACGATAAGATCACCGCCATCCTCAGCATCGCCCTGGCCAGCCTTACGGTGGGTGTGGTGCTGTACCTGTCCAACCGTATCGAACGCATTCTCGGTGACCAGGGCTTGCAGATTGTCAGCCGCTTGATGGGGTTGTTTGTGTGTGCACTGGCAGCGCAAATCATCTTCACCGGGGTACGCGGTTACCTGGTGCCGTAGGTCAAATCCTGTATTGGGCGATAGCCAGGCGGACCTTGTCCCCTGCGCTGTCGCGCATCAGTTGAATCGTGGCTTCGTTGACCACCGAACTGTTCAGCACCAGGCAGGTGCGGCCACTGAAGGCTTCAACGGACGCACTGTCCCACTCCAGAAACGGCATGCCCCACTGCTTGCTGACGCCGTGGGAACTGTAGGTCACCAGCACCATCGACACTTCCCCCGCCGTTTCCGAACAGGACGCCAAGCCGAAATCTCCGCCCTCATGGGTCGTGGTATTTCGTTTGAATAACTCAAATGAAGCCGGGAGTTGCTTCAAGGCTTCGATAGCCTCCCCCACCCGCTTGGGCAGTGCACTGATCAATGGCCCGGACAGGAACGTCGAGGCCACCGTGGCCGCCACCAGATTCAGCGCCGCCAACTGCACCGACAGCCCTTTGCGAGTGGTGTATACCCGCTCGAAACTGCTCCTGACCGGCATCCAGCCCAGGCTGCTCATCACCTTGATGAATTCGTTGTACCAGGCCTCTGTTCCCCGGGCGATCCGCAATACATCACTGACGTAGCTGCTCGCCAGCAAATAGCTTTTGCGGGTGTACTCCTTGTTGAGGCTCGTCATGCCTTCCACAAACGACATGACACTGTTGTTCACCACTGCCGCGTTCAGCTCATCATCACCTTCGAGCTTCACCGGCGCGCTCAACCCCGGCGACAAGCTGGACGCGCCCGGAAGCCGGTATGCGGCAATCAGCTTCCTCCTTTTTGCGCTGTTGATCCGTCTGTTATTTCGCTCCATAGCCATTTCTCCATAACCCCCAACATGGGGCTTAACGCCAACACTAGTCGAGTTGCCGGGGATTTTGAGGTGCTGGAAATCGAAGGCAGAACGCGCTGCGGTGCGCAGGAAAAATCACTGCTGGCGGCGACGGTGAGTAAACGTTGGGGATCAACCTGCGGTGCGAAAAGAGGCCGTATTTTTCTTCAACCAGAAGCGAAAGATAAGACTCGACCCGCTGCAAGAACCACCTGGCAAGCAGACCTTTCTTCCATCACCTGGCGACTCTTTCAAAGCGGCCCCATTGCGGGGCCACCTCTGTTCAGGACGCGGGTTTCTCGCCATACCAACGTGGCGTATACACCCATTCGCCGCCCCCGGCCCGTGGGAATACACAGGTGGTGGACGAACCGATCAGCACCATCGTGCGCATGTCCACCTGCTCCGGGGTCAGTTGCCCCAGGGTGGTGACTCGCAGGGTCTGGCCCGGCCGACCGATATCGCGGCCCAACACCACGGGCGTCTCGGCCGTGCGGTGCTGCGCGACGATCTCCAGGGCGCGCCCCAACTGCCAGGGCCGAGCACGGGAAATCGGGTTGTAGAACGCCAGCGCCAGGTCGGCCTGGGAAGCCAGGTCCAGGCGCTTCTCGATGATCGACCAGGGCTTGAGGTTGTCCGACAGCGACATCACGCAGAAGTCATGCCCCAGCGGCGCCCCCGCCTGCGCCGCCGTGGCGAGGGATGCCGACACACCCGGCAGGATTTCCAGGTCGACCTGATGCCAGGCCGGGTCGCTGGACTCGTGCAAGGCTTCGATCACCGCAGCGGCCATGGCGAATACGCCTGGGTCACCCGAAGACACCACCACCACCGAACGCCCCTGCGCCGCCAGCTCAAAGGCGTGACGGGCGCGCTGCATCTCTTCGCGGTTGTCGGTGCAATGCTGGATCTGGTCCGGGCGGAACGGCCCGGCCATGCGCACATAGGTTTCGTAACCCAGCACGTCGGTGCAGCGGGCCAGTTCAGCCTTTACCGCTGGCACCATCAGTTCGGCAGCGCCGGGGCCCAAACCGATGACCGCCAGGCGGCCACGGGGACGACCGACCTGGGACAGGTCCAGCGGTGCATCGGCCACCGTGATGGCGATGTCCGTTTGGGTCGCCAAACTGGCGAAGCGCAACGGTACCCCCAACTCGATTGAAGCTTCATGCAGCGACGAATCGGCCATCTCGGTTTCAGACGCCAGCAAACACGCCAGGGACTGCACGGCGAGCCCTGCATCCTGCAACGCTGCACGAATGCGTGCGGCCAGTTGCGGCCCCGACTGGCAAGTAACCAACACGTTTTTCGGATAAATCAGTAGTTCATTAGCGGCGGGCGTACGCTCGGCACTGCCGACGTGAATCGCCAGACGCGCCTGCTGGTTCTGGGGCAAGTTGGCCTGATCCAGCCATGGCGCCGCGCCTTCAATGCGCACCGATTCACCCGCCAGCAAATCGGAAACAAAGCGTTTGCCCAGTTCCAGATCCCCGAGCTGATAACCGCTGGGCGGGTTGAGCAGGCAGGTGCCGAAACGCAGTTCGCCACTGGTGGTGATCGCAGCGGCAACGCCCAAGGCGGCGGCGATTTCCCGCGCCATTACGTTCACACCCCCCAGGCCACCGAGCAGCGGCACCACCGCGCTGCCGTCTTCGGCGACTGCCAGCACGGCAGGCTCGACGCCCTTCTCCAGCAGCAGCGGCGCCAGGGTGCGGATCACAATTCCGGCGGCGCACAGGGCGATGATCGGCGTGCCCTGTTGATACAACTGGCGCACGCTGGCGCCGAATTCGTTATAGGACTGATCCGCACCTTCAACCCGTCCGGCCAGGCCGTGGATCAGTGCGTCGGGATACACCTGCTGGATAGCCCGGGCAGTGGCGAGACTGCCCTGCCCCAGAATGACAATCGCGGGAGCCGTCATCAGCCTTGCCACCTTTCACCAGGAACGATGATCAGCGAGAAATACGGCGAGGACGTTGGATCGACCTGGTCCAGAGCGACGATTTTCTGATTGGCCATGGTCGCGCGCTCGACATACAACGCCCGGCTCGCCAGCCCCAACTCTTCCAATACCTGACGCACCTTAGTGAAGTTGCGGCCCAGCTTCATGATCACCGCCGCGTCGGCATCCGCCAGGCGACGCTTGAGTTCGTCATGGGGCAATACGCCAGAGAGCACCGACAGGCTCTGGTTGCGATACACCAGCGGCGCACCCAGCACGGACGCGCCGCCGAGCATCGAGCACACACCCGGGATCACCTGAGTGTCGTAGCGCTCGCCCAGGCGGTCATGCAAATACATGTAGGAACCGTAGAAGAACGGGTCGCCTTCGCAGATCACCGCCACATCGCGCCCGGCATCCAGGTGTGCGGCAACGTCGACGCTGGCGGTGTCGTAGAAATCGCTGATCACTTGCTCGTAGGACAGCGGCGCGGGCAGCACTTCAGTGGTCACCGGGTACACCAGCGGCATCAGGGTTTGCTGGGGCACCAAATGGTCTTCGATGATGCCGAAGGCATTGCCCTTCTTGCCCTTGGCCACAAAGTACGCCACCACCGGCGACTCGCGCAGCAGGCGCAGGGCTTTCAGGGTAATCAGTTCCGGGTCACCGGGGCCTACGCCCAGGCCAATCAAACGTCCGCGTGCCGGCATTATTCGACCTCCGTGGCCAAGGCGTTGACCGCGGCGGCGGCCATCGCACTGCCGCCCAAGCGGCCCTGCATGATCACGAACGGTACGCCGCGGCTGTCTGCCGCCAGCATCGCCTTGGATTCGGCGGCGCCGACAAAGCCCACCGGAAAACCGAGAATCAGCGCGGGCTTTGGCGCGCCGGCGTCGAGCATTTCCAACAGGTAGAACAGCGCTGTCGGCGCATTGCCGATTACCACCACGCTACCTTCCAGGTGCGGGCGCCACAGTTCCAGGGCGGCGGCGGAACGGGTGTTGCCCAGCTCGCGGGCCAACGCCGGCACGCTGTCATCGCGCAGGGTGCAGATCACCTGATTGTTGGCCGGCAGGCGCGTCCGGGTCACGCCTTCGGAAACCATCCGCGCATCACACAGGATCGGCGCGCCGGCGGCCAGGGCTTCGCGCCCGGCCTTGCCGGCACCTTCGGAAAATTGCAGGCCGTCGATCGCGTCGACCATGCCGCAGGCATGAATCACCCGCACGGCGAGTTTTTCCAGGTCGGCAGGAATGCGATCCAGCTTGGCTTCTGCGCGAATGATCGCGAAGGAGTTGCGATAGATCTCCTGACCGTCGCGGATGTAATCAATCATCGGTGTTGCTCCGTGGGTGGGCGCGCAACAAGGCGCCCGCCGCTTCAATAGAAAGAGTGCGCGCGTGCAGGCGGCCGAAACCGGGCTGGCCTGCGTCGCGGAAATAGAGGTCGTAGTGGCCGGGGCTTACCGCCAGCAAGGTGACGGGCGCGGTGTGTGCGGCGGCGCAGGAACGTGGGCAGCCGGACAGGTGCACGCTGTGGCCGGGCACGAGCGTTGCCAATTGCAGGGCGTCGGTCTTGGTGTCGGCCAGGCCTTTGGCGCATCCGCTGGAGCCGGTGCAGGCGATCAGGCGCGCCAGGGGTTGGTCCACCGAGCACAAAAAGCCAAGCCGTTCGAGGCGTTCAATGACAGCCGCCGCGTCACGGATATTGGGCAGCAGCAGGCCCTGCCATGGCGTGACACGCAGGGTGGCGTCGCCATGGTCGACGGCCAGCTGCGCGGCGCCCCTGAGCATCGCCGAATCCAGGCGGCCCAAGGGTGCGACGGCAGCGACGTAGACCTGGTTTTTTTGACGCTGTGGATAACTTCCCAGGTGCAGCGGCGCGGGGTTGGAATGGCGTGAAAAGCCGTCAACCGGCTGCAAGGGCAGATTTAGCTGCCGCAGAAAGTTATCCACAGACGTTTCAGCCAGCAGGTGGCGCATGCGGGTTTGATCGGGCCGGGCCAGTTCAAGGAACAGCTCCAGAACCGCCACCACCAGTGCATGCCCTTGCGCCAAAGGCACGGCGGCCAATGGCGCGTCCTGCGCCGGGCAGCCTGCCAGGCCGAATGCCAACAGCGTCTGGCCATTGGCGTCGAACGCCGACAACCACAGGTCGTGATGATGCTCGAGCATCGCCAGGGCTTCACCGCCGTCCAGTTGCACGGCGAACTTGGCTGACAGCTCATGGAAACGCGGGTGGGTTTCCAGGGTGGCGAGGATTTCGTCAGCCAGCGGCCGTGTGTCGAACAGCATCTCGCGGTCGATACCGGCGCTGGGGCTGAGCATCAGGTTGCGCACATCGTCACCGGCGGCGCTTCTGGGCCCAAGGTCAGCGGCCAGCAAGGCGGCGATCAATGCGTCCTGTTCGGCACCTATTCCGCGAATCTGCAGGTTGGCGCGGTTGGTCGCCTCGATCACGCCGCCGGCATGGGCCAGGGCCGCATCGGCCACGGCAAGGGCCTGCTCGGCGAGGATCGAACCACCGGCCAACTTGATCCGGCAAATCCCGCCGTCCAACGCCTGGACAATACGCAGCAACCCCGGACAGGCCGAGGGACGCAAGGTATTGGACGGTGGTATTGATTTCACAGGGCTACCGGTTCACGGGTAAAGGCGCGGTATTATGCCTGCTTTGTCCGGCGGCATGAAAAGCCTGCCCGTCGGATGTCGTTCAAGGAATTCATATGTCGCCCTGGCTGACGGTAGTAGGCATCGGTGAAGACGGCTTCAAGGGCCTGGGCAGAAACGCCCGGCACGCCCTGTTGCGCGCCTCGCGCATTGTTGGCGGCCAGCGCCAGCTGGACTTGTTGCCGGTATGTATCCGTGGCGAACGCCAGCTGTGGCCGAGCCCGTTTTCCCTGGAACCGGTGCTGGCCAGGCGCGGTGAAGCGGTGTGCGTGCTGGCCAGCGGCGATCCGATGTTCTATGGCGTGGGCGCGAGCCTGGCGCGGCAGGTGCCCGCCGATGAGCTGCTGATTCTGCCGGCGCCTTCGTCGGTGTCATTGGCGGCGGCGCGTTTGGGCTGGCCGTTGCAGGACGTAGTGACGCTGTCGGTGGTTGCCCGGCCGTTGGCGGCGCTGAATGCGCACCTGGCCAGCGGCGTGCGTTTACTGGTGCTGAGCAATGACGGCCAGAGCCCGGCGGCGATGGCGGCGCAGTTGGCTGAGCGTGGCTTTGGCGCAAGTCGTCTGAGGGTGTTTGAACACCTCGGCGGGCCGGATGAGCGGCGCATCGACGGCATCGCCCGGGATTGGCCAGGTGAACCGATTGCCGCGTTGAATCTGATGGCCATCGACTGCGTGGCCGACGCCAACACAGCCCGCCTGTCACGCCTGGCGGGGCTGCCGGACTCGGCCTTCAAGCACGATGGCCAACTGACCAAACGTGACGTGCGCGCCATGACCCTCGCCCGCCTCGCGCCGATGCCCGGCGAACTGCTGTGGGACGTGGGCGCGGGCAGCGGCTCCATCGGGATCGAATGGATGCGCGCCCACTCCAGTTGCCGCGCGCTGGCGATCGAAGCCGATGAAGGTCGGCAACTGTTGATCGAACACAACCGTGACGCACTCGGCGTCCCAGGCCTGCAGTTGATTCGCGGCACCGCGCCCCACGCACTCGCTGGCCTGGAAGCGCCCGACGCCATCTTCATCGGCGGAGGCGTCACCCGCGACGGCGTGCTCGACACCTGCTGGCAACACCTGCGCCCCGGCGGCCGGCTGGTGGCCAACGCCGTGACCCTGCAAAGCGAAATGACCCTGATGGCCTGGCGCGAACAATACGGCGGCGAACTGACCCGCATTCATGTGGCCCAGGCCCAGCCACTGGGGGACTTTGATACCTGGCGCCAGGCGCTGCCGATCACCCTGCTGGAAGTGATCAAGCCGCTATGAAACGCATCCTGCTGCTGGGCGGCGTGACGGAAGCCCTGGCCATTGCCCGCACACTGGGGCCGGAGCATATCTACAGCCTGGCGGGTGTTGGTCGGGTGCCGACCGACCTTACTTGTGAAGTGCGCGTCGGCGGCTATGGCGGCGCTGATGGCCTGGCGCAGTTTATTCGCGACGAAGGCATCGAACGGGTGGTGGACGCGACTCATCCGTATGCCGCGCAGATCAGCGCCAACGCGGCCCGCGCCGCTGGTGTGTGCGGCATTCCCTGCTGGGCCCTGCGCCGCCCGGCATGGCAGCCACAGGCCGGTGATGACTGGCGCGAGGTCAGTGACTGGGCGGAGTTGATCAAAGCCTTGAAACCCTTCAAGCGGCCGCTGTTCACCCTGGGCCGCGAACCGTTGCAGCACCTCGACGAAATCCCCTCCGAGCAGTTCTGGACGCTGCGCGCGCTGGACGTATATCCGGGCAATGAACGTTGTGAAGTGATCGGTGCCCGTGGACCGTTTTTGATCGAGGATGAACGGGCGTTGTTTGAGCGCCGGCAGATTGATGTACTGATCAGCAAGAACAGCGGCAGCAGCGCCACGGAGCCAAAGCTGGAAGTGGCGCGGGAGCGTGGGGTGCCGGTGCTGGTGTTGAAGCGGCCGGTGTTGCCGGAGGTGGACCGGGAGTTCACGACCGTCAACTCGGTACTGCAAGCATTACAGTCGTTATGACCTGACACGAACAAATGCCAAGTCGCAACTCAGCGCGTTGGCCGAGGCCAGTGCTTCAATAAGGTTGATCAACAGGTCTTAGGTGCGGATTCCACCGGCTACAGGCACTGACTGAAACGGGCGTCCTCAGGACGCCCGTTTGCTTTTAAGCTTGAGGCTTGAAGCCTGCAGCTGTTTTTTCTATCACCTCCCAATCAATTACCGGCTTATGCGCTCGTGACAGCAGGGTGTAGACCGACGGCAACACGAACAGCGTAAACAAGGTGCCCACCAGCATCCCGATAACGATCACAAGCCCCAGGCCAAATCGACTGCTGGCGCCGGCGCCGGACGAGAACAGCATCGGCACCAGGCCAACCACCATCGCGGCGGTGGTCATCAGGATCGGGCGTAGACGAATTCGCGCCGCGCGAATGATCGCCTGAGCCGGTGTGCAGCGGTATAGCAGCTGTAACTCGTTGGCGAACTCGACCATCAGGATCCCGTGTTTGCTGATCAGTCCGATCAACGTCACCAAGCCAATCTGCGTGTAGATGTTGATCGTGGCCAAACCCAGGGCCAGCGGGATCAACGCGCCGCAGATCGACAGCGGCACCGTGATCAGGATGATCAGCGGATCGGTCAGGCTTTCATACTGCGCGGCCAGCACCATATAGATCACGATCAGCGCAAACAGGAACGTCAGCATCAACGCATTGCCTTCGTGAATGAACTGGCGCGAATCGGCCTGCCAGTCATGGCTGAAGCTGGCCGGCAGCTGTTGGCTGTGCGCCTGCAAAAACGCCACCGCCTGACCCAGGCTGACCCCCGGCGCCGGGATGCCCTGGAAGGTCGCGCTGTTCTGCTGATTGAACTGCTTGAGCTTGTTCGGCTCGATCACGCTGTGCAGGCTGACCACGGTCGACAGCGGCACCTGCTGGCCGGCGTCGGTATCGAGGTAGAAGGCATTCAGGTCCTGGGGCGTGAGGCGGCGCGACGCCTGGCTCTGGGGGATCACATCATAAGAACGGCCCTGCAAGGCGAAGCGGTTGGTGTAATTTTCGCCGATCAACACCGCCAGGGTGCTGCCGATGTCCTGCATGCGGATCCCCAGGCTGTTGGCCTTGCTGCGGTCGATGCGCACCTGGGTCACCGGGTTGTTGAAGGCCAGGTCACTATCGACCACCGCAAACAGGCCGCTGGCCCGTGCCTGGGTCTTCAGCTCTTCCATGGCCTGGTACAACGAGCGGTAGTCCTCGGTGCTGCGCATCACCAGTTGTACCGGCAAACCGCCGGTCGAAGCGGGCAGTGTCGGCAACTGGAACACAAAGATCGAGTTGCCCTCCACCGCATCCACGCTCTGTTGCAGTTCGGCCTGGATACTCGCGGCGCTGCGTGAACGTTGCGACCACTCGCTGAAGTTGACGCCCGCGAAGCTGGCCGCCACCCCGTCGTTGCCATTGATGATCCAGGTACTGACGGTCTCCGGCAGTTGGCCGAGAATCTCGCTCAACTGATAGGCATAGCGCTCCACGTAATCGAGGTTGGCGTGTTGCGGTGACTTGATCGCCAGCAGCAGGTTGCCCTGGTCCTCATTCGGCGCCAGTTCCTTGCTGGCCTGCCCGTACAGCCAGGGCAGACTGATCAGCACCAGTGCGCCCAGCAGCAGGATCAGCCCTCGCCTGCGCAACGAGCCGAGCAGCGCGCGCTGGTAGAGGCGCGCCAGACGCTGGAAGAAGCGCTCGGCCAGGCGGCTCATGCGCCCTTCGTGCTCCTGGCTGGGCAGCAGCTTGGCGCACATCACCGGGGTCAGGGTCAGGGCGATGACCCCGGAGACCAGCACCGCGCCGGCCAGGGTCAGGGCAAACTCCTTGAACAACGCACCGGTCAGGCCGTTCATCAGTCCGATGGGCATATAGACGGCGGCCAGGGTGATGGTCATGGCGATCACCGGCGAGGCAATTTCCCGTGCGCCGAACAGCGCGGCTTGCAGGGCCGTGCGGCCTTCCTTGAGATGACGGTGGATGTTCTCCATCACCACGATGGCGTCATCCACCACCAGGCCGATGGCCAGCACCATCGCCAGCAGCGTCAGCAGGTTGATGCTGAACCCGAACAACGTCATCAGCCCCAAAGCGCCGAGCATCGATAGCGGGATGCTGACGATGGGGATGATCACGCTGCGCACCGAGCCCAGGCATAGGTAGATGATCACCACCACGATCAGGATCGCTTCGATGAGGGTCTCGATCACTTCGATGATCGACGCCTCGATAAAGTGCGCGGTCTCGAACGCCAGCGCCACCTTGACCCCCGGCGGCAAGGTTTTCTCGATGGCCGGCAGCAGGCGCTTGATATCGGCGACGATCAGCAGCGGATTGCCCTTGGGCGTTGCGTAAAGACCCAGATGTACCGCCGGCTTGGCATCCATCAAGGCACTGGTTTCATAGGCGGCCGAACCGAGCTCGACGGTGGCGATGTCGCGCAGGCGCAGCAGGTGGTCACCATTGTTGCTGATGACCATGTTGCGAAATTCATCCAGGCTGCTCAGGTCGGTATTGACCTGGATCGAGGAGACCACGTACTGGCCCTTGATCTGCCCCGGTGCTGCCTGGAAGTTATTGTCGCGGATGGCCTGTTCGACCTGAGCCGCGCTGATACCGTGGCCTGCCATGCGCTGCGGATCGAGCCACAGGCGCATCGCAAGGCGCTGGCCGCCGAAGGTCTCGACCTTGGCCACACCCTCGATGGTGGAAAACAGCGGCTGCACCACGCGACTGAGGTAATCGCTCAAGGCCGAAGCGCTGAGCGAATCACTGGAAAATCCCACATAGGCCACGGCCGTTGCGTCGCCAGCGGAGCGCTCGATAACCGGGTCGTAGGCCTGTTCCGGCAGGCGATATTTGACTTGGTTGACCTTGGCAATCACATCGCTCAGGGCCTTGGCCGAATCCTGATTAAGGGCCATGCGCAAGGTGATCTGGCTGCGTCCCTGCACCGAGGTCGAGCTGACGTAGTCCACGCCTTCCACCGAGGCCAGGGACTGGTTGATCGGCTGGGTCACAAAGCCTTGCATCAGCTCGGCGGGAGCGCCGGGATAGTCAGTGGTGACGCTGATCACCGAGCTTTCCAGCAGCGGGTACTGGCGCACGGGCAGGTCGAGGTAAGCCTTGAGGCCGGCCAGCACGATCAGCAGACTGACCACAAGGGCCAGCACCGGGCGGCGCACAAAGAGGTCGGTGAATTTCACGGTTGCTCTCCGGACATGCTCAGCCGCGCGGGCGTGTTGGCGTCGTTCAACACCGTGCGCTCAAGGGGTTCGATGGCGGCGCCGTCGCTGAGCTTGATCTGCCCGGAAATCACCACCTGTTCACCCGGATTCAACCCCGAGTCGATCACTACCCGGCCATCCCGGCGTTCGCCGGTCTTGACCAGCACCCGCCGTGCAACCGGCGGGGTGTTGGCGTCTGGCGAGGGTTGCACCACAAACACATCTTCACCATAGGCGTTATAGGTGATCGCGGTTTCCGGCACGGTCAGGGTACTGCTCGGCAGCGGCTGGGGCAGGCGCACTTTGGCGAACATGCGCGGCAAGGCGCCGGGCGTCGGCGCTTGCAGTAGCGCCTGGACACTCAAGGTGCGCGCGCGATCGAGGAACGGGTCGATGCTGCTGATGCGCGCGGTGTAGTGTTGCCCCGGCAGGGCATCGAGCTGCACGTTCACGCGGTTGCCGACCTTGAGTTGCGCCAGCGCTTGTTCCGGCACGCTGAAATTGACGTACAGGCCTTGGTCGCCGACCAGGTTGATCAGGCTGTCGCCCGGATTGACGTACTGCCCCAAGTGCACCTTGCGAATCCCCAGGGTGCCGGCAAAAGGGGCGCGAATGGTCAGTTGATCAATCTGCGCCTTGAGTTCCTGCAGGGCTCCTTGGGCCGTGGTGTACTCGGTCTGGGCATTGTCGAAGGCTTCGTGGGAGATAGCGCTGACCTTGACCAGGCTGCGCGAACGTTCCAGCTTGACCTTGGCGTTTTCCAGCTCGCTTTGCAGGCGCATCAGGCTACCGCGCTGTGGCGCGTCGTTGAGCTTGACCAGCACTTGGTCCCGCTCGACACGCTGGCCGGACTCTACCGGCAATTGCACAACGCGCCCGCCGACTTCGGCGGGCACGCTCACCTGTTGCACCGCCTCCAGTTCGCCAATGGCCTCCAGGTAGCGGGTGAACGGTGCATCGCTGACCGGCGCAATCGCGACTTTTATCGGCGCCGGGGCATAGGAGGCAACGGCCGGATGGCTCCAGCGCCATAAGCCCCAGGCCAGGGCGAGCAACAGGAGCGCGGCGATCAGCAATGCCACGGTGGTTCGGGAAACGGCACGTCCCGGAGTGCTGACGTGAGGCATAAGCTTCATTCCTTGAAGAGCAATCAGTAAATGGGCCAACAGCCCGGTGTCAGCAGTTCGACGAGGTTCGCATCCGGGTCACGGAAGTAAACGCTCGATCCGCCCTTGGGCCAGTGCGTACGCCCTTCGATGGCGATATTGGCCGCGTCCAGACGCGTCTCCCAGGTCGGCAGGTCTTCGGCATCGATGGCAAAACAGATATGAATACGCCCGCTGGCGTCGTGGGGCGGGATCTCGCCGCCGCTCAAATACTTGGTGTGTACAGAGGCGCCCCGTTTGAACAGCAAGAGAGTATTCTGTTGGCCAACGTTGAACGCGACGAGCACGCTGCTCTCAACCATCACTTCCAGTTGCAGGTGCTGGCTGTAAAACGCTTTGGCGCGCTCAAGGTCATCCACGTACAGCGCGGTCTCAATAATTCGTTTGATTTGAGGCATGTTTTGCTCCTTTTTAAAGGGTTGCTCCCTGAAATGGAATTCATCGCATGGTCACCGTCTTACTGCGCAACATCGATTTGAATCTGTTGGTGGTGCTCCATGCACTGCTGACCGAAAAACACGTCACCCGCACGGGGGAGCGGCTGAATTTGAGCCAGCCGGCCATCAGTCATTCCCTGAGTAAGTTGCGAGTGCTGCTGGACGATCCGATCCTGATCCGCAAGGGCAATGAGGTGATGCTTAGCGCCATGGCGCAAAACATCCAGGACCCGCTGCGCGAGATTCTCAGCCAGATTGAAACGCTGTTCGGCAAGTCCATCGACTTCGACGCGGCCCGCTCTCAACGCACCTTCCAGTTGGCGATGTCGGATTATGGCGCGGCGATTATCTTGCCCAAATTGCTGGTGCGACTGCGTCGAGAGGCGCCGAACACCACCCTGGTGGTGACCCAGGGCAGCCGGCACGGGATGTTCGAGCAAGTGGCGCAGGGCAAGATCGACCTGGCCCTGGGGGTGTTCCCCAGCCTGACGCCCGATGTGTCGATGGAAGTGTTGTTCGAGGAAAGTTTTTCCTGCCTGCTCGACCGGCGGACCTTGTCCAAGGAAGGCATGCTGGACCTGGAGAGCTACCTGGAGCGCCCGCATATCCAGGTGTCCATGGACGGTGGCGCCAATGGCGAAGTCGACAGCGTGTTGCGCGCCGAGGGCTTGCGCCGTCGTATCGCCGTGAGCGTGCCGCACTGGCGCACCGCGCCAAGCCTGTTGCACAACACTGACCTGATCCTCACCGTCGCGACGCGAACCCTGGAGGACACCCTGCTTAACCCGGACCTGGTGCAATTGCCGCCACCGTTCAGCATTCCGCGCTTTCCGTTTGTGCAGATCTGGCACCAGCGTTTCTGTGACGATCCGGCACATGCGTGGTTGCGCGATCAAGTCAAGCAAGTGGTGGCTCATACCGTACTGGTCGATTGATCGGGGCGCAGGCGTAAACGCAGGTCTTGCCCCAGTTGGGTGACGTCGTACAGGGCAAAGTCCAGTGAGTGCGTCAGGTGTTCCAGCTCCGGCAAATGCACCAATGGCCGTGCCAGGTCGCCGAGCAGACGCGGTGCCACGTACAGCAGCAACTCGTCGACCAGGCCTGCGCGCAACAGGTTGCCGGCCAGTGTCGGGCCGGCTTCCACCATGAGGTCATGCAGGCCGCGCTCGCTCAGGTGAGCCATCAGGGCATGCAGATCCAGACCCTGCTGATTGCCCGGCAGGCCGAGCAGGCGTTCGCCGTTGGCGTCTTGCGGTACATGGCGCTCGTGCATTACATGCAGGCTTGGCGCCCGGTCGTCGAACACCCGTGCGGTCTGCGGCACGCGCGCCTGACTGTCGAGGATGACCCGTACTGGCGCGATGGCCTCGGCGGACGCCATTTCACGCACGGTCAGCGAGGGGTTATCCGCCAGCACGGTGCCGCTACCGGTCAGGATCGCCGCACTGCGCGCGCGCCAGTACTGCACATCGGCGCGCGCCCGGGTGCCGGTGATCCACTGCGAACTGCCATTGTTCAACGCGGTGCGGCCGTCCAGGCTCATGCCCATCTTCAACTGCACCCAGGGCCGCTTGCGCTTGACCGTGGACAAGAAACCCCGATTCAGTTCCCACGCCGCGACGTTGAGCAAGCCGACCTTGACCTCGATCCCGGCGGCGCGAAGTTCGGCGATGCCGCGCCCGTCGACCTGCTTGAACGGGTCTTCATGGGCCACGATCACGCACGCCACGCCGGCCTCGATCAGCGCTTGATGGCAGGCCCCCGTGCGGCCGACATGGCTGCACGGTTCGAGCGTCACATAAGCGGTGGCGCCCTTGGCCAGGGAACCGGCCTGGCGCAGGGCAAACACTTCGGCGTGCGGGCCACCCGCACGCCGATGCCAGCCTTCACCCACGATATGCGTACCGTGGGCGATGACACACCCGACCCGAGGATTGGGCCAGGTGGAGTGACTGCCGCGCTCGGCCAACGACAATGCATGCTGCATATGTTGAAAGTCGATTTCGCTGAAGTGGGTCATGGGCGCGTTTGCCGTGCCGAAGCCTGGGCGGTGATCGGGTAGATGCGGCCATCATAGGCACTGGCGAGGAAGCCGCTGCCTTCGGCGTCGTGGGTCAGGCAGGAGATACCGCTGGCGGTAATCTTCTCCACCTTTGCCCAACTGCGCTTGGCCAGGTCGAACACGGCCACGGTACCGCCGTAGCTGCCCGTGGCGATCATCTTGCGGTCCTTGGAGATGGCAATGCACTTGATCGAGTGGCTGTGGGGTGTGTCATAGACTTCGCTGTTGCCAGCCTGCCACAGGCGCAGCTTGAGGTCCCGACCGATGCTGGCAAAGCCGCCCTGGATCTGTGTGCAACCGTTGGAAATGCGGTCGTGGGCTTTATCGAGGTAGGTCTCAAGCTCGAAGTCGGCAATGCGGAAAAACGCCGCCGCCGCCGTCGCGCACACGCTGAACAAATACTGTTCATCCGCCGCGATGCCTTTGATCGCATTTTCATGCATGCGCACTTCGCGCAGGAACTGCGGCTGCTGATCTTTCAGGTTGAAGATCAAGGCTTCGCCGGTGTAAGTACCAATCGCGGCGTGCAGCTCACCGTCCTTTTCAAAGGTCGTGCCGCAGTTGAGCGGTGAGCGGTGCTGGTAGATCACGTCGCCGGTCTTGGCGTCGAACACCGTGCCCATTTGCCCGCCGGTCAACACGCTGTCGCCGAATGGTAGCAGGAAATTGCACAGGCTGCCGGCCTTGGTGCTGGGCTGGCCATTGATCTGCAGGATGCCGGCGTCGCCGATGCTGTAAATGTCGTCGCCGACCACCGTCACCGCGTTTAGGCTGATGGCCGGCTCGATGCCGCTGACGTCCCATTGCTGGGTAGTGAAATCCCAGGTGGCGTAGGTGGAACCAAAGGTCACGAAGGCGATGCGCTGGTCACCGAGCAATGCGCAACTGCGCGGCCAGATGATGCTTGGCAGTGAGGTCTGTGCGGTTTTTTCCAGGCGGTTGTCGGCAGTCAGTTTCCATAGCATTACGCAGCGGTCGTAGCTCAGGCTGACCAGGAGGCGCTGGGCGTCGTTCCACACAATGCGTTTGATCCCGGCGGCGTGGGCCGGTTGCAGGTAGGTGCCGCTGCTGCTGATCACCGAAATCTTGCCCTCGTCGTCACCGGCAAAGATGATGCCTTCGCGGGACAAGGCCACGGTGTCGGTCTCGACACCGCCGAGGTCGATGATGTCCAGTTGCGCGCCGGAGGCGGCGTCCCAGCGGCGGATCGAACCGTCATCGCTGCTCGACACCAGGGTCTGGCCGTCTGCGGACCAGCACACCGAGATCACATCGGCCTCATGCCCTGTCAGGATCTTCTGGGTTTGCCCACTGAGATTGAACAGGCGGATGGTGTGGTCGCGGGAGCAGGTGGCGATGGTCTGGCCATCCGGCGAGAAGGCTGCCATTTCGATGTCGTCATCGTGGCCGACCAGCACGCTCTTCAGGCGCAGCGAAGGAATTTCCCAGACGCGGGCGGTGTAGTCGCTGCTGGCACTGACCAGCAACGTGCCGCTGGCATTGAACGCGCATTGGTTGGCCAGGTGGTCGTGGAGTACGCGCTGGATCGGGGTTTTGGTTTTTGCGTCCCAGAGGATGACCTGGTTGTCATAGCCAGCGGTGGCGACGTAGGTATCGTTGAACGTTGCAATACCGCTGATAGGGCCAAAATGTCTCATGCGTCATTATCCTTAATGTTGAGGTTGGCTTATTGCGGGCGACCTGAATGATTCGGCCGCGCAAGCGAGTTATTTCACCAGCTTGATCACGTGATTTTTTTTATCGACTTTGGCTTGCAGGTAATGGGTGTTATGGCGCGTGACAAATACGCCGGTGGGAATGACTTTATCGACGATAATACCGTTATCAACCAAGGCCTGAACTTTTTCCGGATTATTAGTTATCAATTGGCAACGCTTGATATCCAACGCTTTTAACATGCCGGCGGCCATGGAAAAGTCGCGATCATCTTCGGGGAAGTTAAGGTGTGCATTCGCCTCGAAGGTATCCATGCCAGAATCTTGCAGGCGGTAAGCATCCAACTTTGCATATAAGCCAATACCGCGACCTTCTTGGCGCAGGTAAATCAAATAGCCACCAACTTCTCGCATACGGTCGATGGACTCATTTAATTGAGGGCCACAATCACAGCGCTGTGAACTGAATACGTCACCCGTCAGGCATTCGGAATGAATCCGCACTAACGGACTGACCGGATTAGCCGGCCCCAGTTTAATGACAATATGTTCGAGGGCGGTTTCCAATCCACTGAACGTATAAAAAGTACCGGGATGCGACGTGTCATCCAAGGGAATATCAACGTGATTGCGTACGCTTAGGCGGGTCATTTGCGGTTCCTTCCATGCTGAATGATTAACGCGTTTTTGTTTGAATTTATTCGTTGTAAAACAGCGAGGGGTCTACAGGGTCTTGGCGAGGCGAAAACCCATTACATAAATCTGTCGCGGGTATTTGCCGTGGCGTCGGCAATTGCGAGTCAGGTCGCGAAAGCGGGTGAAACTGCCGCCGCGGGCGATCCGATGGTTACCGACCACGGTGACTAGGTCGTCGGTGATAGCCGTGCCGCCTGGGTAGGGGGCATAGTCATCGCTGACGTACTCTTCGACGTTGCCGGCCATGTCCAGGCAGCCAAAGGGCGAGGCGCCTTCGATCAACAAGCCGACCGGGGTGGTGTCGAACAGACCCATTTCGGCGGTGTTGGCATGCTGCGGCAGAAAGGTCGGGCCCCAGGGGTATTCGAGGTTTTCCGGGCCGGCCGCGGCGTATTCCCATTCGGCTTCGGTGGGCAGGCGGAAGGCCTGGCCACTGGCTGCGCTGAGCCAGGCGGCGTAGGCGTCGGCGTCTTCGGCGGTGATGCCGTACACCGGGTGATTGGCGCGCGCGTTGGGATATTGGCCGAACGCCCAGCTTTCGGGAATCCGCGCCTGGCCCGAGGCTTCGAGGAAGGCGCGGTATTCGAGGTTGCTCACCGGGTATTTGCCAATGGCGTAGGGTTGCAGGTGTACCGGATGTCGCGGTACTTCCTTGGCGATCCAGTCTCGGTCCAGGCCGAGACCCTGCAGGTCGTGCATGACTTGATCCACCGCCGATTCTGGCAGGCCGATTTCGACCTGGCCGCCACTGATGTGAATCATTGCCGGATTGAGCACGTCGAGCCGTGGGTCCATGGTCAGGGCCAGCAGTTGGGCGGCGGCATAGCGCCAGGCCAGTGGCGAGACCGGGTTTTCCACGCGTTCAGCCAACTGTTCGATGGACTCTTCCGAGACCTGGCGCCAGGCGGCCAGGGGCAGCTTCAGGTTAAGCGCGTCCTGGAAGTGCTCAGGCAGGCCCATCAAAAATCGGTCGGTCATCTCGGCGGTCAGGGGGCCGTCGAACACCGGCCAATGGTTGAAACCCTTGGAAGTCATAACGCTTGGTTTCCTGCTGCTGTAAAGAAAAGGCACGCGCACCCAGGTGCCGCGTGCCCGGCTTTCATAGGGTGCAGATCAGCCCGGTTTGCAGGCAGTTGCGCTCGAAATCATCCCAATAGCCTTTAGGATGTTTGGCCCGCTCGGCTTCGGAGATGAGGGGTTTTTGCCATTGCAGACGCGAGAAGCCGGCCTTCATGATCGCCAGTTCATAACGCTCACGGCTCCAGCGATGAAAGGTAAAGGCGCTGGGTGGCTGGGTGACGAATTCAGCGTGGTGGCGAAAGCCGCCTTCGTGGGCTTCTTCGGTCAGCACATGCACGCCGTACTTGGTGAAGTTGCCGCGTTGCAGTTGGAACGTCGGCTCCACGGTGTAGGCCACGACGCGGCCGCCAGGGGCGAGATTCTTGGCCACCACTTGGAACATCTTGTCCAGTTTTGCCGGCGAGTCGGCGTAGTTGAACAGCCAGGCGGCGGTCACCAGGTCGAATTTGCCGAGGATGCCCAGGTCGCAGATATCGCTGACGTGGAACTCGATCGCTTCCTGGTTACGCGCCGATTCCTTGCGAGCCAGGTCAATCATCGAGGCGGAAATATCCACCCCGACCACTTTGCTTGCGCCCTGGCGATACAACTCACGACCAAAGAAGCCGAAGCCGCAGGCCAGGTCCAGTACGGATTTGCCTTTGACATCACCGACCATATGGAAAAACGTCGCGGTTTCTACTGAGCGCTGGGAAGCCGTGTCCGTGAACGCCTCGAAGCGTTCGCCAATGGCGTCATACGTAGCAGTTGCAGATTGGTTAGTCATTGCCTCACCTTTTTAAAAATAATAGCTGTCGTCAATCCCTGACTCGGGAACATGAAGAAGTCTTCTGTTTCGGTGACCCCGTCGTTTGCTTTCAAGTGCGCGTAGTAATAAGAAAACCTCCAATGACGACGATTACGCCGACCAGTTTATTAATATTAAGAGACTGCTTGGGAAAGCCGATCAGGCCAAAATAGTCAATCGCGATTGAAACGATAAGCTGGCCGACCAATACCGCCATGATGAAGTTCAGCGCGCCGAGCCGGGGGGCCATCAATAAGGCGACGGTGATGTAAAACACACCCGCGACACCGCCCATCCAAATCCACCACGGACCTTCTTGTACCGCCGACAAGTTCGGACGGGGTGCTTTTACAACAATGATGACAACGATGAGAACGACCAGGCTGACCAACAAGGAAACTGCGGTTGCCCACAAAGGGTGGCCCAGGAGACTGCCTAATTTTGCGTTAGTCCCGGCTTGCAAGGGCACTGCGAAGCCGGCGAATAAGCTGAGCAGGACAAACATCAGTAAGGTCATGGAGTGTACTTTCCTTTTTTTTGAAGTTTTACGGTGATCGGTTTGTCGGCGCCAATTCTTTGTTTTGATGAGTTGTATTCGTCGCACTGATCAGCCGGAAATTTCTGCGGATGACCTCCACATTCGAATCGGGCACAGCGTTCAGCTGTCGCACTGAACATTGCAGCCCATTTGAAAAAAATGGAAATCCTTGATTCCCGTCTATCCTGAATCCAGCACTGCGACACCAAACCACACCGCTCCTTTTTACTTATCCCCCCCGATCAGGCTAAATACCCACCTGATCGCTTAACCCTACGGATTGTCCGCCATGGCCCGTCAACGCTTTGCATTTGCCTGGATCGCCTGCTTTGCAGTGCTGTTCAATGCGTTTGCCATGCCGATGGCCGGGGCGATGCAGCGTTCGAACAATGCCCTCGACCAACTGCTCTGGGGCAGTTTCTGCTCCTCCAATGGCACGAAACTGACAGCCATTGCCCTGGGCAAGCTGGAGATTCCGGCGCCGCAGCAGGACGATCACTCCACCATGCAGCATTGCTGGTGTTGCTCGGGCTCGGCGCCTCTGGTCGCGCTGCCCGGGCACACACCAAGCCTGTTCTTTGCTCGTTTCGACGCGGTGCAAGACTTGCCACCGCCGTCATTGCAATCCCCCACCCCGCGCCAGCAATGGCCGAGCCTTAACCCCCGCGCGTCTCCAACGGTCTGATTTCTTCGCAAGTGAACTGCGTTTAGAACCGTTCTGGAGAACTGCCATGCTCAAATCTTCCCTGCTTCTGGCTGCGTTGTTGCTGCCGGTGTGTGCTGCTGCCAATGCCGAAGACTTCAAGGTCGGCGAACTGGTGGTCAGCGAACCCTGGTCCCAGGAACTGCCGCCCAACGCGCCAACCGTCGCGGCGTATTTCGTGATTCATAACCAGGGCGAAAACGCTGACCGGCTGCTCAGCGTCGACACGCCCGTGGCCGCCAAGGCCGAGCTGCATGAGCATGTGATGCAGGGCGATCTGATGAAGATGCAGCAGGTGACCAGCGTCGCGGTGCCGGCCAAAGGCGACCTGACGTTCGCCCCCATGGCCTACCACGTGATGCTGCTGGACCTGAAGGACCGTAGCGCATTGCGTGACGGCCAGCATTTCCCGCTGACCCTGAATTTTGAAAAGGCCGGGCCGGTGAAGGTGGAAGTGTCGGTGCAGAAGCAACCGCCCATGGCCGGCCACGAGCACATGCACGCCCAATAGATAACGCTTGATGGGCGCCCCACGCGCCAGGTTGTCCCCGCACCGCCGTAAGCCTGTGAGCCTTATGCGCGGAAGCTGGATCAGCCTGTTCGCCATGCTGATGATCTTTATCGGTCCGCTGATTTCCCAAGCGATGCCGATGGATCATCACGCCGGTATGTCCATGGAAATGTCCATGGACGCGCCGAGCTGCCATGGCGACGCATCGCCTGCGACCGACCACAACAAGGCCCCCGACGAACACCACGTGCTCTGGGAAAAGTGCGGCTATTGCAGCCTGCTTTTCAGTTGCCCGGCGCTGCCGGGCAGTGTGTCGTTTGTCACCCTTGGCAGCCCGCCACCCGCCAATGCCCTCACCCCCGCCCCACGCCTGGGGCATGCCCGGCAAACCGTGTTCCCCGGTGCCCGCAGCCGCGCCCCGCCCATCATCGCGTAAGCACTTCACACCGTTACTTCACCCCGGCCGACTTTAGACAGACAGCCGCAGGCTGCTGGCCGTGTTGTTTACGAATGACTGATGGAATTTTTCATGTCCAGGTTTTCTGCTGACACCCGTTTGGGATGTACTCCCGTGTTCGCCGTTCTGTGTGGCGCGCTGCTGGTTCCACAGGTCCACGCCGACGAGCATGCCGACCAGAACGAACTGAGCCCGACGGTGATCACCGCCATTGCCCCAAGCTCACCACTGACCGTCGTCACCAACCCAAAAGACCCGCGCCAACCGGTACCCGCCAGCGACGGCGGCGACTACCTCAAGACCATCCCCGGCTTCGCCCTGGTGCGCAACGGCGGCACCAACGGTGACCCGGTGCTGCGGGGCATGTTCGGCTCACGCCTGAACATCCTCACCAACGGCAGCATGATGCTCGGCGCCTGCCCCGGCCGGATGGACGCCCCCACCTCCTATATCTCGCCGGAAACCTACGACAAGCTGACGGTCATCAAAGGCCCGCAAACCGTGCTCTGGGGGCCGGGTGCTTCGGCGGGCACGATCCTGTTCGAACGCGAGCCCGAGCAATTCGGCGAGTTGGGCACGCGGGTCAACGCCAGCATCCTGGCGGGCTCCAACGGGCGTTTCGACAAAGTCGTCGACGCAGCAGCCGGCGGGCCGCTGGGTTATGTGCGGGTGATAGGCAACCAGGCCCACGCCGATGACTACAAGGACGGCAACAACGACACCGTCGCCTCGCGCTACGACAAGTGGAACGGCGACGTGGCCGTGGGCTGGACCCCGGACGCCGACACCCTGCTGGAACTCACCGCTGGCCGTGGCGACGGCGAAGCCCGTTACGCCGGACGTGGAATGGATGGCTCGCAGTTTTTGCGCGAAAGCCTCGGGTTGCGATTCGAGAAGTCGAATATCGGCGAAGTGCTGGATAAGGTCGAAGCGCAGGTCTACTACAACTACGCCGATCATGTGATGGACAACTACACCCTGCGCGTCCCTTCGGGCACCGGGATGATGGCCGGCCCCATGGCGTCCAACGTCGACCGCCGCACCCTCGGCGCACGCATCAAGGCCACCTGGCGTTGGGCCGATGTGCAGTTGATCAGCGGCCTTGATGCGCAAACCAACGAGCACCGCCAACGCAGCGCCATGGGCGTCGACACCTACAAAGACCTGCCCCGCACCAAGGACGCCAACTTCCACAACTACGGCGTATTCGGCGAACTGACCTGGTACGCCGCCGACCGCGACCGCCTGATCACTGGCGCTCGTGTGGACCGAGCCTCGGCCAAGGATTTCCGGCAAACCATCAGCTCCGGGATGATGAGCAGCCCCAACCCCACCGCCGGCAACACCCGCGCCGATACACTGCCGTCGGGCTTTGTGCGCTACGAGCACGACCTGGCCGACAGCCCGACCACCCTGTACGCCGGCCTAGGACACTCCGAACGTTTCCCGGACTACTGGGAGCTGTTTTCCCCCAACACTGGGGCGGTCGGTTCAGTGAATGCCTTTGATGGTGTGAAGCCCGAGAAAACCACCCAGCTGGATTTCGGCCTGCAATACAAATCCGCAGACCTTGACGCCTGGGCCTCGGGCTACGTCGGCCAGGTACGCGACTTCATCCTGTTCGACTACCGGCCGGGAATGATGGGCACCACTTCCCAGGCGCGCAACGTCGACGCACGAATCATGGGCGGCGAGCTGGGGGCGGCGTACAAGCTGACCGCCAACTGGAAAGCCGATGCCACCTTCGCCTACGCCTGGGGCAAGAACAGCAGCGACGGCAAACCGCTGCCGCAAATCCCGCCGCTGGATGCGCGCTTCGGGCTGACCTACAGCCAGGACGACTGGAGTGCCGGTGCTTTGTGGCGGGTGGTCGCGGCGCAAAACCGCATCGACCAGAACAAGGGCAACGTGGTCGGTAAGGACTTCGACAAGAGCTCGGGCTTTGGCGTGTTCTCGCTGAACGCGGCGTATCGCATCAACAAAAACTTCAAGGTCAGCACGGGCGTCGACAACCTGTTCGGCAAGGCGTACGCCGAGCACCTGAACCTGGCCGGCAACGCCGGGTTCGGCTACCCGGCCAATGACCCGCAAGCCATCAAGGAACCGGGGCGTACGCTCTGGACCAAGGTGGACATGAGCTTCTAAGAGCATCGCAGGCAAGCCAGCTCCCACAGTGGAAATGCATTCCCCTGTGGGAGCCGGCCTGCTCGCGATGGCGTCCTCGATAACACAAAAAATCCAAGCCTTTGCGGAGCACACCCTGATGAACCCACCCAAGATTTCCTTCTACAACCTGGCCTGGCGTTGGCATTTCTACGCCGGGCTGTTTGTTGCGCCATTCATGGTGCTGCTGGCCCTGACCGGCATCATCTACTTGTTCAAGCCTCAGCTCGACCCGCTGATGTACGGCAACCTGCTGACGGTGCAAAGCGCCGAACACGCACTGAGTGCCGACGAGCAACTGCAACGCGCCCAGGCCGCGTATCCCCAAGGCAAGATCAGCAAATACCTGCCGCCTGCCGACACCACCAGCAGCGCGCAATTCGTGATGCGTAACGACGGGCACGAAGTGACTGTATTCGTCGACCCGTATAGCGGCACCGTGCTCGGTGAACAGGATTCCAAATACAATCTGCAAGCCATAGCACGTGCGCTGCATGGTGAGTTGATGATCGGCACCGTCGGCGATCGCCTGGTGGAACTGGCTGCCGGCTGGGGCGTGATGCTGGTGATCTCGGGCCTGTACTTGTGGTGGCCGCGAAACAAGTCGGCAGCGGGCATTTTGTGGCCACGGCTGGGCAGCCGTGGCCGGCTGTTCTGGCGGGACTTGCACGCAGTCGCCGGCTTCTGGGGCGCGGCGTTCCTGCTGATGATGCTGCTCAGCGGCATGACCTGGACCGGCTTCTGGGGCAAGCAATATGCCGAACTGTGGAATAAATTCCCGGCGGCGATGTGGAACAACGTACCGCAGTCCGACCAGCAGGCCCGCAGCCTCAACACCGCGAGCCAACAGACCGTGCCGTGGGCCATGGAAAACACGCCGATGCCGATGTCTGGCGAGCATGCCGAGCACATGAAGCACGCCGGCATGAGCCAGGGCCCGGCAGCCCCGAGTATCCGCCTGCAACAGGTGGTCGACCTCGCCAACTCACGCAAGGTCGAGCCCGGCTACAGCGTCACCTTCCCCACCACCGCCGAAGGCGTGTTCACCCTCGCGGTGTTCGCCAATGACCCGCGCAATGACGCGACCCTGCATGTGGATCAATACACCGGCAAGGTCCTGGCCGATGTGCGCTGGGAGCACTACAACACCGTGGCGCGGGTTACCGAGTCCGGCGTGATGCTGCACGAAGGCAAGATGTTTGGCGTGGTCAATCAGATCATCGTGCTGCTGATTTGCCTGATGATCCTGCTCAGTGCCATCAGCGGTGTGGTGATCTGGTGGAAGCGCCGGCCGCAGGGTGGGCTGGGGGTTCCACCGCTGCGCCATGACCTGCCGAAATGGAAAACCGCGATGGTGATCATGCTCGGGCTGGCGATTGTCTTTCCGCTGGTGGGCGCCTCATTGATCGTGGTCTGGGCGTTGGATCGCCTGGTGCTTTCACGTCTGTTTGGCCAACGTGAATCTGCTTCAGGTTCAGCGTGAAACAGACGAGATGCCCTGCCTAGAGGCGTTATGTAGTCTTACGCGGGCTTTCGCCCACGCCGCACAAAGTGTTATGTTGTAACACTTAATGCGTTCCCCCACTCGCCGCGCCCAGCGGCGAGTACCGCCTCGAAGAAGCGATTTATCGTCCGATGAACAAGTACCTTGCGTCCGGCCTGTGCCTGCTCGCCCTGCAAAACACTGCCCAGGCCCTGACGCTTCCCGCCAGTGCCGTCTCCGCCCCAGCCGTCGACGACGAGCGCGTCGACCTGCAAACCCCGACCACGGCAGGTTCGCGCTTGAACCTCACAGCCCTGCAAACCCCGGGCAGCGTTGAAAGCCAGACCGGCAAGCAGATTCGCGCACGGGGCGATGCCACGGTGCAGGACGCCATTTCCCGGGCCACCGGCATCAGCCGTACCGGCACGCCGGGCGACGGCGGCACCTCGTTGTCGGCACGCGGTTTCACTGGCCAGAGTTCGGTGCTGCAACTGTACGACGGCGCCCGCATGTTCGATGGCGCCGGCACTTCCACTTTCCCGGTGGACACCTGGTCTGTGGAGCGGGTGGACATACTGCGCGGTCCGGCCTCGGTGATGTACGGCCAGGGCGCCACCGGCGCGGTGATCAACACCATCGCGAAGAAACCCTTCGAGGGCGAGATCGAGAACCATGTCCGCCTGGGCTACGGTTCCTATGACCGCCAGCAGCAAGCCCTCGACAGCGGTGGCTCGCTGACCGACACCCTGAGCTATCGCCTGAACATCAACCGCCTGCGCAGCAACGGCTTCATCGACCGTGGCGAGTCCGGCAGCGACTTCGTCAGCGGCGCCCTGCGCTGGCAAGCAGCGGATAACCTGAGCTTCACCCTGGCCTCCGACTACGGCGACCAGACCCCGCAAAACGACTACGGCACACCGCTGATCAACGGCCAGTTGCACAAGGGGCTGCGGGACAAGAACTACAACGTCAGCAACGATATCCAGCACTACAACGACCAGTGGACACGCCTGACCAGCGAGTGGCAGATCAACGACAACGTCACCGCCACCAATGAACTGTCGTACCTGAAGAACCAGCGCCGCTGGCAGAACGCCGAAAGCTACAACTACGTCGACGGCGGCCTGGTGCGCCAGAGCTACCTGGGCATCAAGCACAACCAGGAACAGATCGGCGACCGCCAGACCTTTACCTTCAAACACACCCTGTTCGGCCTCGACAGCCAGACGGTGACAGGGGTGGAGTACAACCGCATTCGCTTTCGCCTGGCCAGCAACTCGCCGTTCGATGACCTGACGAACGCCGGCCAACCGGTGGACATCAACCACCCGGTACCGCAACCGTTTGAAAGCGCCAGCCCCTTCGTCCCGCAGTCCGTCAGCACCACCAAACAGCTGGCTGCGTTCGCCGAAAACCGCCTGCAACTGACTGATCAACTGTCGCTGATCACCGGCGTGCGCCGCGATTACGTGCACATCGACAGTGACTCCCTGGTGGATGGCAGCGACTCCAACAAGACCTTCACCGGCAACAACTGGAAAGCCGGCCTGGTCTACGCGATCACCCCGGACACCTCGGTATACGGCCAGTACGCCACCAGCACCGACGGCGTCGGCAGCCTGATTACCCTGAGCCCGAGCCAGCAGCAGTTCGGCCTGTCCACCGCCAAGCAAACCGAGATCGGCCTCAAGCAGGCGTTCTGGGACTCGCGGGGTGAATGGACGCTGGCGGCCTACCACATCGTCAAAAAGAAGCTGTTGGTGAGCATCCCAGGCACCACCCTCAAGGAACAAGTCGGCCAGCAATCCTCCAACGGCCTGGAAGCCAGCCTCGACCTGCAATTGCCGAACGCCTGGCAGTTGCAAGCCAACGCAGCCATCGTACGTGCGCAGTACGACGACTTCTCTGAAGTGGTCAACGGCCAGGCCGTGTCCCGCAACGGCAACCGCCCCACCGACGTACCGCGCCGCACCGCCAACCTGTGGCTGAGCAAGGCCATCACTGACGACGTTCGCGCCGGTGCCGGCGTGCGTTATGTAGACTCGCGTTTCGCCAACGCCGCCAACACCAGCGAAGTGCCGAGCTACACCGTGGTCGACGCCAGCGTGTCGTGGAAAGCCATGCGCAACACGACATTGGGCCTGCAATTGAATAACCTGTTTGACCGCACCTACGCCGTCAGCCAATACAATGACGGCCAGCAATGGATCCTGGGCGAGCCCAGGTCGTTCTTTGTGACGGCGGACTACACCTTCTAACTGAACGCAACACTGTCCAAATGTGAGAGCGGGCTTGCTCGCGAATGCGGTGTGTCAGGCACTGTATCTGTTACTGATCCACCGCTTTCGCGAGCAAGCCCGCTCCCACATTTGTCCTGTGTTGGACCTGAGAGTAAAGATGACCTCACTCAACCTCACCGACCTCGCCTGGGCCCCTCCCGGCCATGAGCACTGCCATCACCAGTTCCAACTGCGTGATGCCAGCCTGCGGGTGGGTGCCGGTGAGTTTGTCGGGCTGATCGGTCCCAACGGCAGCGGCAAGACCAGCCTGCTGCGCTGTGCCTACCGGTTCAGCAAACCGGCTGCGGGTGAGGTGCTGCTGGAACACCAGAACGTCTGGAAGCAATCCTCGAAATGGTGCGCACAACGTATCGCCGTGGTGCTCCAGGAATTTCCCGATGCGTTCGGCCTGCGGGTGGATGAAGTGGTCGCCATGGGCCGCACACCTCACAAGGGCCTGTTCGACAGCGACACCCTTGAAGACCGCAACCTGATCCGCCAGGCCCTCGAATCCGTCGGCCTGCTGGGCTTTGAAGACCACGCCTTCGCCACCCTCTCGGGGGGTGAAAAGCAGCGGGTGATCCTGGCCCGCGCCCTGGCCCAGCAACCGCAACTGCTGATCCTCGACGAACCGACCAACCACCTCGACCCGCGCTACCAGCTGCAATTGCTGCAACTGGTCAAACGCCTGAACATCGGCACCCTGGCCAGCATTCACGACCTGAACCTGGCCGCCGCGTTCTGCGATCGGCTGTACGTGATCAACCACGGGCGCATCGTCGCCAGCGGCACACCTCACGAGGTGCTGACCGCCGAATTGCTGCGCGAAGTGTTCGGCGTTGAAGCATTGATCGACACTCACCCCTTGTCCGGCTACCCCCGAATTACCTGGATAACCCAACCATGATCCTGCGCTCCCTGCTGTCTCTCGCGTTGCTGCTCGGCACTGCTCAAGCGTTCGCCGAAGCGACCCATTACCCGCTGAAAATCAAGAGCTGCAACCGCGAAGTGACCTTCGCCGAGGCCCCGAAACACGCGGTCAGCCACGACATCAACATGACCCAGATGATGCTCGCCCTGGGCCTCAAGTCGCACATGGCCGGCTACAGCGGCGTGACCGGCTGGAAGTCCGTGACGCCGGAAATGGCGCAGATCCTCGACGGCCTGCCGGAACTGGCGAGCAAATACCCGTCGGTGGAAACCCTGCTCAATGCCAACGTCGACTTCTTCTTCGCCGGCTGGGACTACGGCATGCGCGTCGGTGGCGACCTCACCCCGCAAACCCTGCAACCGTTGGGCATCAACGTCTATGAGCTGACGGAGTCCTGTGCCTTCGTGATGAAGCGCCCGGCGGCCACCCTGGAAGACACCTATAACGACCTGCGCAACCTGGGCAAGATCTTCGACGTGCAGGACCGCGCCAATGCGCTTATTGCACAGATGCAGGCACAGGTGGCCGAAGTGCAGAAAAACCTGCCGGTCGACAAACCTCGCGTGTTCCTCTACGACAGCGGCGAAGACCGCGCCATGACCTCCGGCCGCCTGGGCATGCCCCAGGCGCTGATCGATGCCGCCGGCGGCCGCAACATTCTGGATGACGTGGACGCCAGCTGGACCCGGGTCAACTGGGAAACCGTGGTGGAGCGCAATCCGCAAGTCATCGTGATCGTCGACTACAGCGAAATCACCGCCGATCAAAAAGAGCAGTTCCTGCTGAACAACCCGGCGCTGCAATCGGTGGACGCCATCAAGAACCAGCGTTTTATCGTGATCCCCTACGTGCAAGCCACGCCGGGCATCGACAACGTGCTGGCGGTTGAAACCCTGGCCAAGGGGTTCCACGGCGAATGATTACCCGTCGCTACGCCCTGCTGCTGAGTGCCCTTGGCGCGTTGTTGCTGATCTCATGCGTGGTCTCGCTGGGGTTCGGCTCGGCGCGGGTGCCGGTGGACGTGGTGTGGCGGATCTTGCTGCATAAAGCCTTCGGCATGGGCGAGGTGGACTGGAGCGCCGGGCAGGAACATATCGTGTGGCTGATCCGCGTACCGCGCATGTTGCTCGGTGCCCTGGTGGGCGCCGGGCTGGCGTTGATTGGTGCGGTGTTGCAGGCGGTGACGCGCAACCCGCTGGCGGATCCGCACCTGCTGGGCGTGACCTCCGGCGCCACCCTCGGCGCGGTGATCGTGGTGTTGCATGTGGGTGAAGTGATCGGCCTGCTGACCCTGCCCATCGCGGCGTTCATCGGCGCGTTGCTGAGCATGATCGTGGTGCTGGCGGTGGCCAGTCGCAACGGTCGGCTGGAGAGTGACCGCCTGCTGCTATGCGGGGTGGCGGTGTCGTTCGTGATGATGGCGGTGGCCAATTTGCTGTTGTTCATGGGCGACCATCGCGCGGCCTCGGCGGTGATGTTCTGGATGCTCGGCGGCCTCGGGTTGGCGCGTTGGGAACTGCTGACAATTCCCTTCGCCACGGTGTTGCTGGGGCTGGTGTTGCTGTTGGGGATGGCACGCCCGTTGAACGCGCTGATGGCCGGCGAACAGACCGCCGTGACCCTGGGCCTGAACGCGCGCAATGTGCGGCTCAAGGTGTTTTTGATCGCCTCGCTGATGACCGGCGTGCTGGTGTCCATCAGCGGTTCCATCGGCTTTGTCGGGCTGATGGTGCCGCACATTGCCCGGCGTCTTGTGGGTGCCGAACACCGGCGTTTGCTGCCGGTGTGCGTACTGTTGGGCAGTGTGTTCCTGGTCTGGGTCGATGTGGCGGCCCGCACGATGATCGCCCCCGAAGACCTGCCCATCGGTGTGGCCACGGCGGCCATCGGCGGGCTGTTTTTTATCGGCTTGATGCGCAAGCGTTAAACACCCTGGTCGGCCTGCTTGAAAGCCTGCAACAAGCGCCGTGCCACCTGGCTGCGGGGTTGCCAGAAGCGGTCGGTTTCCAGGATGGTCAGCTTGCCCGAGGTCGCCAACCGACGGATCACCTCGCTGGGCTTGACCTTCATCACACCCGTGTCTTCATCGATCCAGTCATCCCGCAGCAACTGGCTTTCGTCCGCGTGATAGCTGGGCTCATAGACAATCAACGCGCCGTGCACCGGGGTGAAGTAGTAACGCGCCCCCGCGATCTTGCCCTGGCGCAGCATCTCGATGAACCCGCGAATTTCCTTCTGGGCAATGAAGTTGTGGGCCAGGCCTTCTTCGTAGCGATCCCCCAGATGCTGGCGCTCGGTGTCGAGTTTGAACAACTGCTGGACGCCCATCACCTTGTAGCCCGCCGGGTAGCGGGTCGATGTGCTGGGATAGCCGAGGTTCATGATGCCCTCGAACAGTGCCTTGTAGGCCGGTGTATCCGGCCGCAGTCCCACGGCCACCGAGGGGCCCGGGTCTGCCACCGGTTGCACGGCGATGAAGGTGTCGCTGTCGCCGTTGCCCAGCAGCGCCCCCAGCCGCGGCTGGTGCGCCAGCGGCACAACCTGTTGCCACGCCAGGCGCGCCGCATCGTCCGGGTGCGCGCACAACGGGCCAAGGGCCAGGCGGGTATCGAGCACTGCCAGTGTCGTGGCCAGGCGCTTTATGCGTGGCAACAAGGCGTCCCAGAACGGGCTGCTGTCGAGTACCCGCAGCTCGCCGGACTCCACCAGTTTCAGCACATGACTGTCGATGCTGCCACGACTGTTAAGGTGTTTCAGATACGCCGCCTGCCGACGGCTGGAATCCCAATCCGGATCGATCTGCACTGCCTGATACCGAAACAGTGAGCCATCGGGGCACGACACATACAACGCCAGGAAACGCTCGCTCTGTGCCACCCGCGAAAAGCTCAGCGCCGCCAGCACCACGGCCGGAGCCATCAGTTGCGCGTAGCCTTCGGCCTGGGGCAACTCGGGCGCCGCGCGCTGCGGGAGTCTCAGATACAGGCCTTGCAGGCTGTACCCGATGGGCAACTGGCCGCGCAGGAACGCCCGGTCGAGAGCAAAGCCCAGGTCATCCCCCTTGACCGGCGCGCAGGCGACAAAATGCCCATTGTCGGAGGACTTGAGAATCACGCCGAAGCTCAGTTCAGTGCGCGCCTGGGCGTATTGATGACCATGGCGTGCCGCGTCGTCGGCATGCTTGAACACCGGGCCCAGCTGCCGATCCGCCACGGCATGGACCGCCGTCTGCGGTGCAACATAGGCCAGGCCGGGCATCCAGCCCGGCAGCACACGCTGGGCAGTGCCCCACAACGGGCCGCCCTCCAGTACCTGCAAAGTCCCCACCCGCGCCAGCTGATTGACCAGCTCGGTGGGGCTCTTGCGGCCGCTGCGCATCTGCTGCTCGACGGCATTGCTGTAAGGGTCGTGCAGCGCCAGGCTGTTGGGGGCCAGGGAGGTTTCCAGGTGGCTGAGCAACTGTGTCGCTTCGTTGCGCTGGGCCGGGGCGAGCAAGCTCCGCTCCACGTCCTGGGTACTGAAACCGATGAGTGAGCCATCGGGCGTCAGCAGGTATTCGTGGGTCCACAGGTGGCCTGACTTCAGGGCAGTCCCCAGCACGTTGGTCGAGAACAGGTTTTGATACACCGCGTTTTCTTCAGAGGGCAACCAGAACCCCAGCACCCGGGCGGGACGTGACCGGTAGCGCGCGACCATTTTCCAGCCGGGGGCCAGCAGCGCCTGGCTGACGTCCAGGCCCGGCAGGATGACGTTCGGGTCGAAGTCTTCACTCAACACCGGCACCGCCAGGGTCGCGACAAACTTGCCGTTGCGCTGCAACACCAGCCCGCCATGCAGCGTGTCGCGCTGTGTGCCCAGCTGTTGGTGGGCGTAACGCACCGCATCGGCCTGATGACTGAACAGCGGGCTCAATGGGCGACGCATAAAGTTGGCGAAGGCGGTCCATGGGGCTTGGCTGACATCCAGCTTACCCGCCAACCCCCAGCATTCGCTCGGCACCAAAACGCTCAACCAGCTCAACTTCGCCACTTCGTTGACAAACCCGATTGCCGAGAGCTGCCCGCTGGCCATCAAGGTCTGCACGTCTTCAAAGACCCCCGACGGCTGACGCACCGGGTTGAACAGCGTCGATGACACCGGCGTTTGTACCTGCAGCAGCGCCTGGTCCAGTGTCGAGATAAACACCGGCAAGCCCGTCAGTGCGCCTGTCTCCCGTTGGCGCTTGGCCTCGACGGTGGCACTGGCCAGATCCGCCGCCGAAATAAAATGCTGTGCCAGCCAGTGTTCGGCGGTGGTCAGCCCCTGTGGCATCCAGTTGCGCCGGTAAACCAAGGCATGCAGTTGATAACCCGCCGGGTAAATGAATTCGCCGTCGTCATCCACGGCAAACACGGCGTTCAAGGCGAACAGCCCGGCCTTATCCCAGGCGGGTACAAGCTCGGAGCAGACAAAAGCGTCCTGATCGCGATGCTTGAGCATGAAACCGAAACCGGTTTGCGTCGGTGCTTCATGGTCCAGGCGCGTGTGCAGTGCCCGAGCCGCGTCAGCGGCACTGGCGCAGGCCGGACCATAGGCAACCAGCTCCGTCCGTTCGCGCCGGAGTATCGGCAGGCGTGGCTGCCAGTGCTCGGTGATCAGCCCCGGCGCGCCCCACAACGGGTTGCCCAGCACCACCCGCACACTGCCGGCCGCCGCTACTTGCCGAATCCACTCCATCGCCGTCAATGTGCCGTTGGCCAGGTTGAGGGCCGCCGGGCTGCGTTGGGGCGAGGGGTCGAGCGCCTTGAACAGGCTCGCCTGGGCGGGTGAGTCGATCAGGTCATACGCCAGCAAACAATCTTCGGCGCCCGACAGGTAGGCCACGGACACCTGCTGGCGTTTGCGGATCAGCGTGTGCACGTCCAGGGCGCTGAACATCTGCGCCTCCAGACAGGCATCGTCCCGCGACCAGCCCGGGCGCTGCAGGCGCTCGGGTTCCAGCAGCGAAACCCCTCGGCTGGAACCGTATACGGCCTTCAGCACGTGACGGGGCGGGAGCAGTGAGCGGCCCTTGACGTCCTGGGGGTAGACAACGCCCTGGGCAAAGCGCCCGGCGTCACTGGCCGGCAATGGCTCGGTGGCCACATAAAGGCCGTCCGGACGCTGCAGGATATAGCCGCAGTATTCGCCCTCACGCCAGCTGCCGATTTGCCCGTGAGCGTGGCGTGCCGCGTCTTCTATTTGGAGAAAACCGCGGCTCAGTTGCGGGCGAGGTGCCAGGGCGTAAGGTCGCCAGGTGTCGGCGACCAGCCCCGCCACATCCCACAACGTGCCCGGTTGCAACACCGACAGCGCCCCGGCGCCGGCGACCTTTTGGATCATCTCGTGGGGCGTCACGGTAGCGGCTCGCAGCTCATCTCCCAGCCCGTTGTCCGTTACCCGGCCATCGGGCAGCACCTGGTAGAGCTGGCTTTCCTCGGCCGAGCCGGAAGCGTCATAAGCCAGCTGAGCGCCGTCCGCCGTGCTGAGGTAGAAGGCCGGATTGCTCTCGGGGTGGATGCGCAGCGCGGCAATCCCCTGGGCAAAATCCGTGGTGTCGATAAACGCCTCGTACAGCCAGGGTTCGGCGGCGATGCCGGTGGCGTCCGGTTCGCTGCGGCAGTACCAGCCACGCAGGGCGAAGCCTGGCGGCAGGCCGGCATTGCGAAAAACATTCGCCAACTCGAAAAGGGCTTCGCCGGCGGGTATCGGTGCGCAAGGTTCGCTGACCACATACTGCTCTGCACTCGAGTGTTTGAGGATGCAGCCGACTCGCCGGCCATCCGCCGTTGCCTGCATACGGTCATGGGCATAACGGGCGGCGGTTGCCAGGTCAGTGAAAACCCAGCTCAGGGGCGCATTAATGGGGGCTGCGGCGGCGAAAGGCGTTTCGGGTTCCCAGGTGGCCGGGACTCGGCCCTGGACGTTGTACCAGGTCTCATCCGCCAGCAGCACCGTCAACTCACCGAGTTTTACCAGCTCTTTGATCAGCCCTTCACGAGTGCCGTCAAAACCTTGTACGCGGGCCACACCTTGGCCATCGCGCTCAACTCGCGCCAGGTACTCGCCGAATTCACGCTCGGCCCGAGAGCCGCTGACAGCGTATTTGATCAACGTACCGTTCGTTCCGCTGGTGTAAAGCACCTTGATCTGATCGGAAAAAACCAGCGTCATGTCGATTGCTTGAGTCGACGGTGTACTGATCAGGAGCGCCAGTTGTCGCGAGGTTTTTTGAGGATAGTTGGCACGCACCTCGGCCAGGTCGTAGACAGGTCGATTGAACTCGCCAACCAGTTGGTGGCCTTCAAGCTCGACCCGCGTCACAGCGTTGTCGGCGGGCAATGCCCCACCCCACAACGACCGCCACGTGTCAGGGTCTGACAGCCTGGAGGCCACAAACAGCCCATCGCTGCGCTTGAAGATGTAAGCCTGGAGAAAAGAGCCGTGGGGTGAACCCACCGTGTAATGCAGGTAGCGTGCAGCGTCATCGGCGGTGACGAAGGCAGGGCTCAGCGACGCATGGACTTTCGCGAAGGCCCGCCATTGCGGTCCTACCACTCCGGCCTTGTCCCATACCCGTCCGGGCTCAACCACCGTCAGCGTACCCACAGCGGCCACCTGCCGGACAAACTCGGAAGGGCTCAAGGTACCGTCCTTCAAGCGCCTGTCGATCTCCGCACCGTAATTGGCGAACAACCGGGACTGCGCCTGCGAGCCTGTGCAGTGGTACATCAGCAGCGCGCCGTCGTTGGCACGCAAGTAAAAGTGCAAGCCCAGGTCGTCGGTCCCCGCCATCATCGCCACGGCAGCCAACGCAGAAGCCGGGAAGAAATTTTCGGCCAGCCACGACTCCTTCGCCACGGTGGGTTTCGCCTGCGGCGATAGGGAGCAGTAAATACCGAAGGTTAAAAACTCACTGTCCGCCTTGTGCACTTTAGGCAGCGACAACTTGCCACTGGTCAGCGCAAACGCCGCCTTGAGTTCGTCCGACGGAAATTCGGCCACGAACTGGTTCGACGCGCTTTTGTACAGATAGCCAAAGTGGCTCTCCTGCCGTGCGAACCCCAGCGGCGGCAAAACCGCTCGCACCGCGTCCTGCCACCGGCGGCTGACTGGGCTGGCGAGGGGCGCCAGTGCCTCCTGCCCGATCTGCGACAGGGTTTGATTGAGTGTCCACGGCGTCAGCAGTTGGCCAGGCTTTCCACCCAACTCGGCGTTGGCAACGATGACCCGCAGGTAACCGGCTCTGGCCGCCTCATTGATAAAGGCGATGTAGTCGTCGAAATCGGCCGCAGGCTTGGCCGCCATCAACTTGCTCAAGAAGCTGGCCTCAGTCGCAGAGCCGCTGCTTTCATACTGGATGAGCGAACCATAGAACCCGGACAGGTAGTAACGGGTGCACAGCCTGCGCACCTGGATGATGATGCGCAGGATATTGATGGGGAAAAAGCTGCGATCCAGGCGGCGCTGCGCGTCTGTCCAGTGCTGTATCTGCGCGGAGCGCCGGGCGCCGTCCCCGGCGCGCGAACTGTACAGGGCGTGAACGCTGTGGCCCTCGTACGCCAGGAAATTCCTGTTGGCATCGACCTTGAGCAGGTCGCTCTGGAAATCGAATGCAGTGGCGGTGCCGGCCACCGGTACGGTCGGCAGGTACATCCCGTCATCACGCTTGAAAACCAGCCCGCCAAATACCGTCTCCCGCCGGTTGCCGATCTGTTGATGCGCCCAATGGGCGGCATCGTGGTCGGTGACGAATGCCGGCCCCAGATGGGGAACCGGCCTGCGCATGCTCGCCGCTTGATCGTCTTGAATGTGAGTACTGTCCATGTCCATCGCCACTTGAGTGAAGTTAAGAAAACTGACGCTGTCCCTGGGTTGCCGAGGGCGCCAGGCAGGCTTCACTTTCAAGGGTTTGGCTGGACGCAGGCATTAGATAGTTAAGGCTCGGGGCATCAGGCACCATCAGGGTGCGCCTGCGCGCACACGCCGCCGGGAATGGCGCCGCATTGGTGCATCGCCCACCCCCACAGACCGATCACAGCTCGCGCGCACCACGATTGCGCGCCCCGGCACAGCCTTTGCAATCACTCCCTCATCACATCATTGAGTCATGGAGATTGCACAATGAAGCGTCGCAGCTTGATCAAGGCTTTCACACTGTCGGCATCCATCGCCGCGATGGGCATGACCTGGACGGTGCAGGCCGCCGAGACCATCAAGGTCGGCATTCTGCACTCGCTGTCCGGGACCATGGCGATCTCCGAGACCTCGCTGAAAGACATGGCGCTGATGACCATCGACGAGATCAACGCCAAGGGCGGCGTGAACGGCAAGATGCTTGAACCGGTAGTGGTGGACCCGGCTTCCAACTGGCCGCTGTTCGCTGAAAAGGGCCGCCAGTTGCTGACCCAGGACAAGGTCGCCGTGGTGTTCGGTTGCTGGACCTCGGTGTCGCGCAAATCGGTATTGCCGGTGTTCAAAGAACTCAACGGCCTGCTGTTCTACCCGGTGCAATACGAAGGCGAAGAGATGTCGCCGAACGTGTTCTATACCGGTGCGGCGCCGAACCAGCAGGCGATCCCGGCGGTTGAATACCTGATGAGCGAAGAAGGCGGCGGCGCCAAGCGCTTCTTCCTGCTGGGCACCGACTACGTGTACCCGCGCACCACCAACAAGATTCTGCGTTCGTTCCTGCACTCCAAGGGCGTAGCCGATAAAGACATCGAAGAGGTCTACACCCCGTTCGGCCACAGCGATTACCAGACCATCGTGGCCAACATCAAAAAGTTCTCGGCCGGTGGCAAGACCGCCGTGATCTCCACCGTGAATGGCGACTCCAACGTGCCGTTCTACAAAGAGCTGGCGAACCAGGGCCTGAAGGCTACCGACGTACCGGTAGTCGCCTTCTCCGTGGGTGAAGAAGAACTGCGCGGCATCGACACCAAGCCGCTGGTGGGCAACCTCGCCGCCTGGAACTACTTCCAGTCGGTGGAGAACCCGGTGAACAAGAAATTCGTCGCCGACTGGAAAGCCTACGCCAAGGCCCACAACCTGCCGGGCGCGGACAAAGCCGTGACCAACGACCCGATGGAAGCCACCTACGTGGGCATCCACATGTGGGCGCAGGCGGTGGAGAAAGCCAAGTCCACCGACGTCGACAAAGTGCGTGAAGCCATGGCCGGGCAGACCTTTGCCGCGCCGTCCGGCTTCACCCTGACCATGGACAAGACCAACCACCACCTGCACAAGCCGGTGATGATCGGTGAGATCCAGTCTGACGGGCAGTTCTCGGTGGTGTGGCAGACCCAGGAGCCAATTCGGGCGCAACCGTGGAGCCCGTACATTCCGGGGAATGACAAAAAGCCGGATTACGCCGTCAAGAGCAACTAAGACCGACTCGGTCTAAATGTGGGAGCGGGCTTGCTCGCGAAAGCGGTGTGTCAGTCGACGCATCCGAAACTGAGCCAGCGCTTTCGCGAGCAAGCCCGCTCCCACATTGTCCGTGCATGATCAGGACATTTTGTATGCCCACTGCCCTATATCGCTTCATCCTCGCCGCCCTGCTGTTGCTGCCCTTCGCCGCACACGCCAGCGACGCCGAAGACTTCATCAACGCCAACCCGATGCAACAAGCCAAGCTGCTCCAGGACTGGGCCGCCCAGCCCGACCCGGCGCGCATCGAGTTGGTGGACGCCCTGCAACAAGGCCAGATCACGGTCAACGGTGAGACCAAAACCGTACGCCTGAACAACCGCCTGCGCGGCCTGATCGACAACGTGCAAGCCAGCCAGGAATTGCTCGCCGCCGACCCCAAGGTGCGCCTTGCCGCCGCCCAGACTCTGCAAAAAAGCGCACAACCTGCGCAGCTGAAATTCCTCGACCAGCAACTCGCCGGCGAAACCAATGACGACGTACACGTTGCCCTCAGCCTCGCCCTGGCCAACCTGCAACTGGTAGACCCCGACCCGGCCGTGCGCTTGGCCGCCGTGCGCTTGCTCGGTGGCACCGGCGACCCGCTGGCCCGCACTCGCCTGGAAGCCCTGCTCGCCCCCGGCGTCGAAGCCGACGCCACGGTACACACCGCCGCCGAAACCAGCCTCGCTCAGGTCAAACGCAAACTGATGGTGGGCGAGATTCTCGGCCAGGCCTTCAGCGGCATGTCCCTGGGTTCGATCCTGCTGCTGGCAGCGCTCGGCCTGGCGATCACCTTCGGCTTGCTCGGGGTGATCAACATGGCCCACGGCGAGATGCTGATGCTCGGCGCCTACTCCACCTATGTGGTGCAGTTACTGATGCAGCGCTACGTGCCCCAGGCCATCGAGTTCTACCCGCTGATCGCGCTGCCGGTGGCGTTTTTTGTCACCGCCGCCATCGGCATGGCCCTGGAGCGCACGGTGATTCGTCACCTCTACGGCCGCCCACTGGAAACCCTGCTCGCCACCTGGGGCATCAGCCTCATGCTGATCCAGTTGGTGCGCCTGGTGTTCGGCGCGCAGAACGTTGAAGTGGCCAACCCCGAGTGGCTGTCCGGTGGGATCCAGGTGCTGCCCAATCTGGTGCTGCCGTACAACCGCATCGTGATCATCGCCTTCGCGCTGTTTGTGGTGGTGCTGACCTGGCTGCTGCTGAACAAGACACGCCTGGGCCTCAACGTGCGGGCTGTGACCCAGAACCGCAACATGGCAGCCTGCTGCGGCGTGCCCACCGGGCGCGTAGACATGCTCGCCTTTGGCCTCGGTTCCGGCATCGCCGGCCTCGGCGGTGTTGCCCTGAGCCAGATCGGCAACGTCGGCCCGGACCTCGGCCAGAGCTACATCATCGACTCGTTCCTGGTGGTGGTGCTCGGCGGCGTCGGCCAGTTGGCCGGTAGCGTCATGGCCGCCTTCGGCTTAGGGATAGCCAACAAGATTCTCGAACCGCAGATCGGTGCCGTACTCGGCAAGATCCTGATCCTCGCGCTGATCATTCTGTTCATCCAGAAACGCCCGCAAGGACTCTTCGCACTGAAAGGACGGGTGATCGACTGATGAACCAGCCATTGATGCTCACGGCCGCGCAAAAGGCCGGCCCCAAGGTGACCGTCGCGGTCGGTGCAGTGGTACTGATTCTGCTGCTGGCGCTGCCGTTGTTCTCGCTGTTGTCACCGGAAAACCCGCTGCACGTTTCCGCCTATACGTTGACGTTGGTGGGCAAGATTCTGTGCTACGCCATTGTCGCCCTGGCCCTGGATCTGGTGTGGGGTTATGCCGGGATGTTGTCCCTCGGCCACGGCCTGTTTTTTGCGCTGGGCGGTTATGCCATGGGCATGTACCTGATGCGCCAGGCGTCCGGCGATGAGCTGCCGGCGTTCATGACCTTTTTGTCGTGGACCGAGTTGCCGTGGTACTGGACCGGCACCAGCCACTTCCTTTGGGCGATGTGCCTGGTGGTGTTGGCGCCGGGCTTGCTGGCGCTGGTGTTCGGGTTCTTCGCCTTCCGCTCGCGGATCAAGGGCGTGTACTTCTCGATCATGACTCAGGCCCTGACCTTCGCCGGGATGCTGCTGTTCTTCCGCAACGAGACCGGGTTTGGCGGCAATAACGGCTTTACCAATTTCCGCAGCATCCTCGGGTTTGGCATCACCGAACCGGGCACGCGGGCGGTGCTGTTTGTGGCCACCGTGGCGTTGCTGGTGGCGAGCCTGTACATCGGCTGGCGCCTGGCCCAGAGCAAGTTTGGTCGGGTGCTGACGGCACTGCGGGATGCGGAAAATCGCCTGATGTTCTGCGGCTACGACCCACGTGGCTTCAAGCTGTTCGTGTGGGTGTTGAGCGCGGTGCTGTGTGGTTTGGCGGGCGCGTTGTATGTGCCGCAAGTAGGCATCATCAACCCCAGCGAAATGTCGCCGACCAACTCCATCGAGGCCGCTGTGTGGGTGGCCCTCGGCGGGCGCGGAACCTTGATCGGCCCGCTGCTGGGCGCCGGTGTGGTCAACGGAATGAAAAGCTGGTTCACCGTGGCGTTTCCTGAGTACTGGCTGTTCTTCCTCGGTGCGCTGTTCATCATCGTCACCCTGTATTTGCCCAAGGGTGTGATTGGCCTGCTGAAGAAAAGGGGCGACCAATGAGGATCACAGCGACGGCCGAATTTATGCTCGAACCTATCCTTGAACCCAACAAAGACCAGGGCAGCGCCCGCGATGCCATCGGCCTCGGCCAGGCTGCGGGTAAAGGCCTGAACACCCGCCACGGCACCATCCTGACCCTGGAAGACATCAGCGTCAGCTTCGACGGCTTCAAGGCGTTGAACGACTTGAACCTGTACATCGGCGTCGGCGAATTGCGCTGCATCATCGGCCCCAACGGCGCGGGCAAGACCACGCTGATGGACGTGATCACCGGCAAGACCCGGCCCAGCCACGGCAAGGCCTGGTTCGGCGAAACCCTGGACCTGACGAGCATGAGCGAAGTGCAGATCGCCCAGGCCGGCATCGGTCGCAAGTTCCAGAAGCCCACGGTATTCGAAGCCCTCAGCGTGTTCGAAAACCTCGAGCTGGCGCAGAAGACCGACAAGTCGGTGTGGGCCAGCCTGCGGGCGCGTTTGAGCGGCGAGCAGAAAGACCGCATCAGCGAAGTCCTCGACACCATCCGCCTGACCGCCTCGGTCAACCGCCCCGCCGGTTTGCTGTCCCACGGCCAGAAGCAGTTCCTGGAAATCGGCATGCTGCTGATGCAGGACCCGCAACTGTTGCTGCTGGACGAACCGGTGGCCGGCATGACCGACGCCGAAACCGAGTTCACCGCCGAGCTGTTCAAGCGCCTGGCGGGCAAGCACTCGCTGATGGTGGTGGAGCACGACATGGGCTTTGTCGGCTCGATTGCCGACCACGTGACAGTGTTGCACCAGGGCAGCGTGCTGGCCGAAGGGTCGCTGGAACAGGTGCAGGAAAATGAGCGGGTGATCGAGGTTTACCTCGGTCGCTGATGCTTCATGTGGGAGCTGGCTTGCCTGCGATGGCATCGACACGGTGCAGCTGATACACCGAGTCGCCTGTATCGCAGGCAAGCCAGCTCCCACAAGGAATTGAGGAGATTTTGAACATGCTGCAAGTCGACAAGCTGCACCAGTACTACGGCGGTAGCCACATCCTGCGCGGGCTTTCCTTTGAGGTAAAAGTCGGCGAAGTCACCTGCCTGCTGGGCCGCAATGGCGTGGGCAAGACCACCTTGCTCAAGTGCCTGATGGGCTTGCTGCCGGCCAAGGAAGGTGCGGTGAACTGGGAAGGCAAGGCCATTACCGGCTTCAAGCCGCACCAGCGGGTGCACGCCGGTATCGCTTACGTGCCCCAGGGCCGGGAGATTTTTGGCCGCCTGACAGTGGAAGAAAACCTGCTGATGGGCCTGTCACGCTTCCCTGGCTCCGAGGCCAAAGAGGTGCCGGCCTTCATCTACGAGCTGTTCCCGGTGCTGCTGCAAATGAAGCAACGCCGGGGCGGTGACTTGTCCGGCGGCCAGCAACAGCAGCTGGCTATCGGCCGGGCCCTGGCCAGCCGCCCGCGCCTGCTGATCCTCGACGAACCCACCGAAGGCATCCAGCCGTCGGTGATCAAGGAGATCGGCGCGGTGATCAAGAAGCTCGCGGCACGCGGTGACATGGCGATTCTGCTGGTGGAGCAGTTCTATGATTTTGCCGCTGAACTGGCCGACCAGTACCTGGTGATGTCCCGAGGCGAAATCGTCCAGCAGGGGCGTGGAGAAAATATGGAAAGCGAGGGTGTGCGCGGGCTCGTTACGATCTAATCTGTAGCGTCCTAACGATAAGCACTGACCATGACCCTACCTGCCCCCACCGCGCTGTTCACCCCCAGCTGGCACGCCGAGCTGGAACTCGGCTACGCGTGCTTCGGCGACACCACGCGCCCGGTGATGCGCCGTCACCTCGGCCCGCTGCGGGTGCAAAAGCACCTGTACGCCGAAGGCCCCGAGGTGTGCCAGCACATCATCGTGCACCCGCCGGGCGGGATTGCCGGCGGTGATCGCCTCGACATCACGGCCCATGTCGCCGAAGGCGCCTGGGCGCAACTGACCAGCCCCGGCGCGGCCAAGTGGTACCGCGCCGGCGGGCCGGCCTATCAGAAACTGGAGCTGACGGTTGAGGCGGGTGCGACGCTGGAATGGCTGCCGCAGGAGACCATCGTGTTCAGCGCCGCCCAGGCCGAACTCACCACTCGCATCGACCTGCAAGGCGATGCCCGGCTGTTTTACTGGGACGTAGTCGCCCTGGGGCGCCCCGCCAGCGGCGAGCGTTTCGACCTCGGGCACTTCCAGTCGCACCTGGATATCCGCCGCGACGGCCAGTTGATTTGGCATGAACGCCAGCGCATTGTGGGCGCCGACGGTTTGCTCGACTCGCCCATCGGGCTGGATGGGCAACCGGTGTTTGCGACCTTGCTGGTGACCGGCGAAATCGACCCTGAACTGCTCGAACAATGCCGCTCCCTGCCCCACGCGGTACGCGGCGACCTGACCCAATTGCCCGGCCTGCTGGTGGCCCGCTGCCTGGCCAGTGAAGCGCTGCTGGCGCGAGCTTGGCTGATCGCGCTGTGGCGCCTGCTGCGCCCGGCCGTACTGGGCCGCGAGGCGGTATCACCGAGAATCTGGAGCACATGAAGATCAAAAGTCGACCCTGCTCCCCGTGGGAGACGGGCTTGCCCGCGATGGCATCACCTCGGTACATCAGACATACCGAGTCGCCCGCATCGCAGGCAAGCCAGCTCCCACATAAAGCAGCTTTCACATCGGATCTTCAGTGTTTTTATGAATGTTGTTTGAAGGACTTTGAACGATGGACCTGACCCCACGGGAAAAAGACAAACTGCTGATCTTCACCGCCGGCCTGGTGGCCGAGCGGCGGTTGGCGCGCGGTGTGAAGCTCAACTACCCGGAAACCATCGCCTACATCTCCGCCGCGCTGATGGAAGGCGCCCGCGATGGCCGCACCGTCGCCGAGCTGATGCACTTCGGCACCACCCTGCTCACCCGTGAACAGGTGATGGAAGGCATTCCGGAAATGATCCCGGACATCCAGGTGGAAGCCACCTTCCCCGACGGCACCAAGCTGGTCACCGTCCACCAACCCATCGCCTGAGGTCCGGCCATGTCCTTTTTGATTCGTGATGCGGTGCACGCCGATTTGCCAGGGATTCGCGATATCTACAACGACGCGGTGCTGAACACCACGGCGATCTGGAACGAACAACCGGTAGACCTGGGCAACCGCCAGGCCTGGTTCAGTGCCCGCCAATCGCAGTTTTACCCGATCCTGGTGGCCATCGAAGACGAGCAGGTCATCGGCTATGCCTCGTTCGGTGACTGGCGGCCCTTCGAAGGCTTTCGCCACACGGTCGAACACTCGGTGTACGTGCGCAACGACCAGCGCGGCAAAGGCCTCGGCCCACAGCTGATGCAGGTGCTGATCGAGCGGGCGAAAACCTGCGACAAACACGTGATGGTCGCCGCCATCGAAAGCGGCAACCAGGCCTCGATCCGCCTGCATGAGCGCTTGGGTTTCATCACCACCGGGCAGATGCCCCAGGTCGGCACCAAGTTCGGACGCTGGCTGGACCTGACCTTCATGCAACTGACGCTCAACCCAGGCGCTACGCCGCCCAAGGAGTGACACCGATGAACGCCCAACTGCGTCGAGTCAATGCCGAGAGTTTTGCCCATTACCGCCCGGGTTTGATTGAGCTGTTGCTGGACGCCGTGAAGCACGGCGCATCGGTGGGCTTCATGGCCGACTTCGATGAAGCCCAGGCCGGCACTTATCTCAACGGCGTGCAGGCCAGCCTTAACGATGGCAGCCTGCTGCTGTGGGTGGTGGTGCGTGATGAGCACGTCATCGCCAGCGTGCAATTGGCGCTGTGCATGAAAGCCAACGGCCTGAACCGTGCCGAAGTGCAAAAGCTGCTGGTGCACAGCGAAGCCCGGCGCCGCGGCCTCGGCCAGCAACTGATGAGCGCCCTGGAACTGAGTGCCCGCCAGTACAAACGCGGGTTGCTGTACCTGGACACCGAAGCCGGCTCCGGTGCCGAAGCGTTCTACCAGTCGCTGCGCTACACCAAGATCGGTGAATTGCCCGACTACTGCCAAAGCCCGGACGGGCGCTACACCCCGACCGCCATCTACTTCAAGACCCTGGGGCAACCTGCATGATTCCTGGCGAATTTCAGATCCAGCCTGGCGACATCGAACTCAACGTGGGTCGGCGCACCGCCACCTTGAGCGTGGCCAACAGCGGCGACCGGCCGATCCAGGTCGGTTCCCACTATCACTTTTTCGAGACCAACGACGCACTGACGTTCGACCGTGCCGCCAGCCGTGGCATGCGCCTGAACATCCCGGCCGGCACCGCCGTGCGCTTTGAGCCAGGGCAGAGTCGTGAAGTGGAACTGGTGGAATTGAGCGGCAAGCGCCGGGTGTTCGGGTTTGCCGGGAAAATCATGGGTGACCTTTAGGGCCTCATCGCAGGCAAGCCAGCTCCCACCTTTGGAATGCATTCCCCTGTGGGAGCTGGCTTGCCTGCGAAAGCGACTTCACATTCAACACAAATTTCTCAGGGCAAACACATGAAAATCAGTCGCCAAGCCTACGCCGACATGTACGGCCCCACCGTGGGTGACAAGGTCCGCCTGGCCGACACCGAGCTGTTCGTCGAAGTCGAACAGGATTTCACCGTCTACGGCGAAGAAGTGAAATTCGGCGGCGGCAAGGTGATCCGTGACGGCCAGGGCCAGAGCCAACTGCTCGCCCATGAGGTGGTCGACACCCTGATCACCAACGCGCTGATCATCGACCACTGGGGCATCGTCAAGGCCGACGTCGGCCTGAAGAACGGCCGCATCTTCGCCATCGGCAAAGCCGGCAACCCGGACATCCAGCCCGGCGTGACCATCTGCGTCGGCGCCAGCACCGAAGTGATCGCCGGTGAAGGCATGATCCTCACCGCCGGCGGCATCGATACGCACATCCACTTCATTTGCCCACAGCAAATCGAAGAGGCGCTGACCAGCGGCGTCACCACCATGATCGGCGGCGGCACCGGGCCGGCCACCGGCACCAACGCCACCACCTGTACCTCGGGCCCGTGGCACCTGGCGCGCATGCTCCAGGCTTCCGATTCGTTTCCGATGAACATCGGCTTCACCGGCAAGGGCAACGCCAGTCTGCCGGAGCCGTTGATCGAACAAGTGAAGGCCGGCGCCATTGGCTTGAAGCTGCACGAGGACTGGGGCACCACGCCGGCGAGCATCGACAACTGCCTGAGCGTCGCCGACGAGTACGACGTGCAGGTGGCGATTCACAGCGACACCCTCAACGAATCCGGCTTTGTCGAAACCACCCTCGCCGCCTTCAAGGGCCGCACCATCCACACCTACCACACCGAAGGCGCCGGTGGCGGCCACGCGCCCGACATCATCAAGGCCTGCGGCTTCCCCAACGTGCTGCCCAGCTCCACCAACCCGACCCGGCCGTTCACCCGCAACACCATCGACGAACACCTGGACATGTTGATGGTCTGCCATCACCTGGACCCGAGCATTGCCGAAGACGTGGCCTTCGCCGAAAGCCGCATCCGCCGCGAGACGATTGCCGCCGAAGACATCCTGCATGACCTCGGCGCGTTCTCGATGATCAGCTCCGACAGCCAGGCCATGGGCCGCGTCGGCGAAGTGATCACGCGCACCTGGCAGACTGCCGACAAGATGAAAAAACAGCGTGGGCCACTGCCCGGCGACGGCGAAGGCAACGACAACTTCCGCGCCAAACGCTACATCGCCAAGTACACCATCAACCCGGCGATCACCCATGGCATCAGCCACGAAGTGGGCTCGATTGAAGTGGGCAAGTGGGCCGACCTGGTGCTGTGGCGCCCGGCGTTTTTCGGGATCAAGCCGACGCTGATCCTCAAGGGCGGCGCGATTGCCTCAAGCCTGATGGGCGACGCCAACGCCTCGATCCCGACGCCGCAACCGGTGCACTACCGCCCGATGTTTGCCAGCTTCGGCAGCTCGCTGCACGCCACCAGCCTGACCTTTATCAGCCAGGCGGCGTTGGCGGCAGGCTTGCCCGAGCAGTTGGGCTTGAAGAAGCAGATCGCCGTGGTCAAGGGTTGCCGCGAGGTGCAGAAAACCGACTTGATCCACAACGATTACCTGCCGGATATCGAGGTCGACCCGCAGACGTATCAGGTCAAGGCCGACGGTGTGTTGCTGTGGTGTGAACCGGCGGATGTGCTGCCGATGGCGCAGCGTTATTTTCTGTTCTGAAGCGCGATCTCCAGAGCCTCGTCAGTGAGCCTCTGGAGAATCGCCTTGCGCTCCTCGTGCAGTTTCACCGCAAGCGCATCATAGACGTCCTGGTGCATGGGCGTGCCGGGAGGGAAGTCCTCAACCGACTTGTCCAGCATCAGGGCCGAATTGCGCAGGGTATTGCGCAGGGCCATCTTCTGCGACTCAGGCAGTCGACCATTGGCCGCCAGATCATTCATGGCACTCGTCAAGTCTTCCAGCGCCGCCCTTTTGCGCGTCAGCCAGACAAAGGCCGCGGGCGTCGAGCGCTCAAGGTACTCATCCCAGAAGTCCAACTCGACGAGGGCATCCCTGAGCAGGCCGCCCTCCTCCAATGCCATGACCCGATCAAAAGCATCGTCCAGCATCTGCGAGGTGACGTCAGACTCAGGGTACATTACATCCCCTGATTGCCAGGGCAGCTCAAGCCGCTCGGCCAACCCGGTCGAAAACGCCAGATAGATCCCTACTTCATCGATAGCCCGTTCGGGGTTTCCAGCGGCATCGATTCGCCGAATCGGATCATTGGGGAACTTGCGGCCTTGCTCACTCAATGCCACTACTCGGGCGCGAGCAATTTCTCCCAGCTTGTTGAGCCGAGTCCTGCCTTTGGCCACCGTCAGCATCAGTTGCGCGACCACGTCGGGGTCAGGGTGGATCGAAGCCTCATACACCATCACTTCGATCCCCATGGCATTGAACAACTGGGTGCCCGCATCAACGCAACTGGTAGGCGCCATCGCCATGTCGAAAAGCTTCTCACGCAGCCGGGTGTTATCGGCCATGGCGCGCAACATTCGCCAGACCTTGGCCGTAAGGTCTTCCTCGAAGCCTTCCAATACGACATCGGCAGACTCCCTCAACTTGCGGATTTCGTTAAAGAACGGTTCGGCGCCCTTGGCCTCCTCCACGGCATTCCATATGGACTGCAAGGCGCCCCACTCCCGGTGGGTGAGGCCGGCTTTCCATCGGGCGCTGTCCTCCATCCCTCCGGGTGGAAATTGCCGCTCCGGGTCCATGCCAACAGATTCGATATACCGCTTGAGCTGGTGCAGGCCCTCGGACGTCAGCAAGGTCCGGCTGACATGGGTGCGCGCAAGAATCGCAGCCTTCACTGAACCTGGCTCGACCGTCGGCACTTCAAGCGCGTTACCTTCCAGGATCAGGGTAAACCAGCGTGGCCGGGGCATGTCGAAGATGCCAGTCGGCCAAACACTTTGCCCGCTATTGCCCAGAAGAACCCGAAACAGCCGGCCCATCCGGCTGATATCCGGTGCCATGCCCAGCGGGTTGGACTCCAAATTGAGTGTGTGGAGTCGGGTGAGATTCTTCAATCGGTTGACGGCCGCGACGTCCAGCACAATCGCGTTTTCCGCCAGGCTCAACACCTCAAGCCTGGGCAGATGCTCAAGCAACAGGGGCAGGCGAGTGAGCAGGTTGTGGTTCAGGTTGAGGGTGCGCAAGCCGCGAAAGGGAGCCAGGTAAGGCTCGACAGCATCGGTCAGTTCCGCGTCGGAGATTTCCAGGTAAGTGACGTGATCAAAGTTGGCGCTCAGCGCCGGAAGCGACCCCAGCTGAGGTTGTATCTCAACTCCCTCCAGTTCGATCTTCTGGCCCAGCGTATTCCCGAAAACATCCACATCAACCTTACCCACACGCCGCCAGGCTTTAATCAACAACCTTCCCAGTTTTTTACGAATGGCACGCTGCTCTCGGTATTCAGCGCTATTGGCGTCACCATAACCCTGGATCGGTGATGCTTCCCAGGCCTCCAGCGTGGAGCAGAGCGTTTCGTACTCCTGCTCCAGGGAGATGAGCCAGGTATCGTCGGCCGGCGCGTGAGGTGCACGCAGTCGAGCAATCTGCGCTTCGTCATAAGCGGGATAAAGGGCTTTGATACGCTGCTGAACTTTGTGCTCCCAGGACTCCCCTCCACGGCCACTCCAGGAATAACCGACCCGCCCGAGAGAAGAGCGCTGCGGCGGCACGAAAAAGCGTGTGTCCAACGGTTGCATGCCCAGTACCTTACGCAGGCCGGCACGGGACAGGGCGTGCTGTTGAATCAGCTTTCCAAGTTGCGGCCCCTGCCCCACATCGGCTAACCCCAGGGACTGGCGATGCGCATCCGGCAGCGCGTGCTGCAAGGAAGCGTACAAGCTATCGACCCCGTGTAACTCGTTGCCTTGAGTGTCAAACGCCTGATACCGACCATCGCCCACTCGCACCAACAGCTTGAGGTTGCTGGACCCAGGCTGGCCATAGCTGGCACGCAAGCGCCCGCTCACCGAGCCTTCGTGCATTTCAATGCGCAGGTTGTTTCGCCAGCCGGGAAGGCGCTCCAGGGTATTGAGCACCAGAGCCTCAGTGTCAGCATTGGCCAACGCGTCCAGGTACAGCCCTTCATACGCTCGAGTCAGGCGTAACTCCCCAAGCTTCTGGCGCGCTTGCTGCGCCAGCTCCAGGGGAATCTTGCCCTTGGCAATCAAGGCCGCCCGCTGCTCGGCGGTGGCACCGCCCAACAGCTCCTGAGCCATCGCCTTGGGCAGGCTTTTGAAGTCCCGCGCAAACAGTTGCAGTTCAGCACTGTCAGGCGATGACCGCCCGAGGTAGAGGCTGTCGAACACCCGCCGCAGGGACTGTTTTGCATGGATCCCCAGCCGCGCCTGCAACGCCTGGCTACGCGGCGCGGCCCCGTAAGGCAGGTTCTGGCCGAGCAGGTTTTTAAGCTGCTCCTCGGGCAAACTCTCGACGATCAGCGCGGGCAGCTTGCCGCCGAACAGGTCTATGCGACTGATGCTGATAAGACTGGTCCCGGGTGTATGAGGTTGGCCGTAAAGCGAAGACGTCCTGCTTGCGCCATGACCGTCAAATACTTCGATGGTCCTGCCGGAGGGCCAGCCGGGCATTTCCACCATCAACGACGCAGCGTAGCTGCCCAGGTCCATCGACATCGACCCCGCAAGGATCTGCCCACTCAAGCTTTCGGCACGCCCGTAAGCCCGCATGCGCACCGCCGTATCGAGTGTGATTGCCGGAGTGGGCTCGCTTTCCACATACAACCGGCGCAGCACGCTTTCGTCGGTGTCACTGATCTTGCGCACCTGCTCCAACTGCGTATCGCTCAGGTTTTCCATCACATGGCCCAATCGCCGCATCAGCGGAGCGCCTTGCCACGTCAGGGGCTCATCGGCTTCATGGGTCCAGGCGCCTGAACCGTTGTTGACGATCTGTGGCTCATACGCCCCAGGCCTGTTGGGGTGCTGGACCCGGTACACGCCCGGTTCGTCTTGCGCGGTCACCGCGTAGCGATTGCCGTCCACTGACACCACCTGACGCCCGCTGACGGTATGCAACCCCGCCGGGTCGGGAATCGAGCCCGCAGGCAGTTGGATGTCCTGCGCATAGGGCGCGAGGTCGGGCTTCCACAAGCGGGCCTTTCCCGACGGCAGCCTGACCGCCTTGAGCCCCTCGATAAATGGCGACACGCTGAAATGCAATGCAGCGCCGCCCACCGCCAATTGCGCGAGGTTGTCCAGCACATCACCGATATGCGCCCAGCCGGCCTCGCGGTCACCCTGGCCGAGTTCAACCACGCCCTCCAACACTTCGTACAGCAGTTGCCCGGCCGTGACCACTGCCATCACTGCCCCCAACGGAGGAATGATCATCGACACCAGGTTCACGGCGAACAGGCCAATGTTCATCAAATGCGCCAGCCGCCGGTCACGCCCGGCAGCGTCGGTTTGAGCGGTGGGCACCGCCATGCTCAAGGCATCGTCGAGTGCGCGTTTGCGCATGTCGGCGTACAGCTCGTCCCAAGGATCGACGTCGATCCACAGCCCCTTGATCGGGTGGGCGTTGAGGTTCAGGTTTGGCTGGTCCTGCGGCGTGCGGCTGATATGTCGCGGGGACTTTAAGAGGGCGTTGATCGCCTGGAGTTCGATGAGCGATTTTCTTGCGTAGTACTGTCGCCACGCTGGATCAGGACCAAGGGCCACGCGCCTGAGGGGTTCATCGACGCGTTTCTCGGTGAACCGCCCGTAGTAGTAAGCCAGGTATTTTTTCCCGATGAACCGGGAGAAAAACTGTTGATGCGCCGTGACCTGAACCCCTCTGCTATCCCAGTAGTCCTCGGGTTTATAAGCGGTCAGCTCGCGGGTGGTTTCTTCTACGTACGCGGCATGGGTTTCGTAGCGCTTGATGGGATGGTCGGGGTGGTCGGGGATATAGACGATAAACCAGCTCCCATAGCGATGCTCCACGCTCGGGTCGATCATGAGGCAGCCGTGCATTTGCAGGTCCATGATAGTGGGCCAGCGATGCCAGACCTGCTTGTTACCGAGCTTGATGCGTCGCTCGCCATTGGCAATGCGCAGCAGCAGCGCATAGTCGTCACTGCCAATATCCCCCTTGAGCAACGCCACGTAGGCGGCAGCCCTGAAGGCATCCTTTTGCCGGTTGATAAAACGCTCGCGCAGCAAGCCCCTGGACACGGTTTGCACGGGCAACAGGTAGGTAGTGAGGTGCTCCTGGTACCGCTTACCCAAGTCCAGGTCGCGACATAACCGGGCGAAGGTCTCGATTGTCAGGGACGTGGTATAGCGCTCGAAATGCCCATCCGCGCCGGGCGCAGTGATAAAACCTGAAGCACTGTCAGAGAACCCGGCGTGGGTCTCACGCTCCTCAAAATTATTCAAGGCCGCTTGCAACAGGGACAAGGTCTTGGTCCGGTAGCCTGTCGCTAGTCCTTCGACCGGTACATAGAGGCGCAGATGCACCTGGTTGACGTCCAGCTCAAACCCCGCGGCCTTCAACGCCGCCTCCAGCAATGGCTGGGCGAACGCGTTGACCTCTTGCACCCTGGCCGTTAGTTGCTCCAGCGCTTTGTTGGACTTGAAGCTTGCCTCTGACAGTTTTTTGAGTAACGCCCTCTGCTCCGCAGTGGCGGCCGCGTACCAGACGGGGATCTCTGGCCTGGCCTGCCTGATGGCTGCGCGCAGTGCGGGGGATGCGCTGATCAGACTCTCGGGGATGGCGGCCTTGATCTGTGCATAGTGACGCCCTTCACTGCCCGGCAAAAGAGGGGCAGAGGCTTGAGGTGCTGACATATACGAGTACCGTTGAGGAAATAAAGGCGATGACCTTAATCAGTCGCCCCTGGCACTCGGCGGTAGCTATTTGAATGGTTTGAACGCCCCTGCCTGAACCCTCAAAAGGCAGCTCCACGCCCGATGCATACAGGGTGGATTCCAAGGGGTAATTAAGTCGCCAACCCATGCGTAATCCGGGGCCGATGCGGTAACTATTGCGAGTTACCCAACGGGTTTTCGACTTATTAATCCACAGCGGTTTTCAGTAGCCTTTTTCCTTTGCCTATCCAAAGGAATGCCCCCATGCAGGATGCCCCCGCTGTTACTCCCGCCTCATCTTTAGACGACAACAATGAGTTCATTCGCCAGGCTATTCCAGACTGGTTGGTGCAAGCGCCGGCCCACCGGATAGTCGCGCTGAAACAGGCCAGGCTAGAACAGGCGCAGTGGATAGACAGCTTATCGCCGCTGCAGCGAAGAACGTTGAAGGCGTTCAATGAAACCAGTTTCAAATCTCAGCACGCTGTGGATAAACACCTGGCAAATATCCAGGCACTCATGCCGTTCGCCACAGGCCTGCTCAACAGCGCGCTGAAAGAACAATTCAACATCAGCGTGGATGTCGAAGGCACCTATCTTCGTTTGTATGAGCCACTGAAGCTCGGCAAGCTGGGGGTCAAGGCCGGCGAATACAAAGTACTCGAGGTTTCACTGATACAGGCCACCCTGCATAACTTTGAAGCCAGCGAAGGTGAAGACGGCGCATTTGATCCCGCCTCCGGGTTTACCCAACACCCGGACCGGGAGGGTGCGTCTCCCACTATCAGCCAGACGCTGAGAGTGCCCGCCTTTATCAGGTTGTGCCGCACACTGGACGTGGGTGCCCGCTACCAGGCTCACCTCAAGGAAGTATTACTGCCCACCGACGAAGCTGTGGCCGCCCGGTTGCGCGACACCGTGATCACCAGCCAGAAAGACGCCCTCAGGGCCGCGGCGTACCTGGCGTTGCTCAAGCAGGATATTCGCCCGGATGATTTCGTCATGGTGCTTAAGGTTGTCGACGGCGAACGCAACCCCACGCTGGGTGGCAAGCCCGTGTGGTTCAGTTGCCTGAGCGTAATGGACCGCGCGCTGATGGGGAGCGTGGTGTTTATGCCAGTGGAAAAATACCAATACGCCACTGACTTCATCGTCTATCTCCCCCACGATCCGCAGCACCCGCTCAAGCGCTACGACAACCTGGGGGAGCTGAGAGCCGAACTGAACCGTCAGTGGATAACGCGCGATAAAGAACCGAGCGAGCCAGGCAGTAACGACCTCCCGGGGCCCACAAGCTACCAACGCTTTTTCAGCCGGTTTCTCGATGAACACGACAAGCCGGCGTTCTTCAACCGGTTTACGCAACCCGCTGCCGGCTCCACCTCCGTAATCGACACAGTGGCGCGCTCGTCGGTGACCCAAACGATGCTGCACATCGCCTTCCCGGTATTGGCAGATACGGTGCTGCCGCAGAAACTTCCCCCACCGAAAACCGGCTGCAGGGTTGTAAGGACGGACGCTCCCGACCTGTACTTGATGGTGGTCTCAAGACGCGGCCTGTGGGCAGGCAACGTCGATCTGTGGACCAACCTGTTTGAGCATGGGCGCGACAAGGCCCTCAGTGATGCCCGCAACCAGGCAGTGCCCACCGCCGATGTCGACGCCCGGGTGCGCGCACAAAAAATCGCCCATTGGCTGGAAGGCGGCGCGACCGTGATTGGCCTGGCGCTGGCGTTCGTCCCGGTGGTCGGCGAAATCATGCTGGCCGCCATGGCGGGCCAGTTGCTGTATGAGACCTTCGATGGGGTGATGGAATGGAGCGAAGGTGACCGGGAGGCGGCGAAAGACCACTGGTTCGACGTCGCGCAAAACCTGGCAACCCTGGCCTTGACGGTCGGTGCCGGAAAAGGCCTGATGAAACTGACGGCACCGCCAGCGGTGGTACGGGAGCTCAAACCTATTCAACTGCCAGGCGGCGAGCCGCGTCTGTGGAAGCCGGACCTTACGCCCTATCGCAGTGAAGTCGTGCTGCCCAGGAATGCTGCCGTTGATGACCTGGGGTTGCACAGTCACGGCCAACACCCCCTGCTGCCCCTCGACGATCAACTGTACGCGCTCAAACCCGAGCCCGACGGTGACACCTATCGCATACAACACCCCACACGCTCCGACGCCTATGCCCCGCAGGTGGCGCATAACGGCGCGGGCGCCTGGCTGCATGAAGGCGAAGAGCCGCTGACGTGGGACGGCCCGATGCTGATGCGTCGCCTGGGCTACCGCACCCGAGGCTTGAGCGACGCGCAACTGGAACAGGTGCGCTTGGCGAGTGGCACCACCGCCGATCAACTGCGCCAACTGCATGTAGACCTGCAACTGCCGCCCGCCCTGTTGACCGATTGCCTTGAGCGCTTTCGCCTGCATCAGCGACTTGAGACGTTTATCGAGCAAATGGGCAGCGATGATCCGCTGGATTACGCGCAGGCTGACCCGGCGGTCACCGACCGCGTGGTGGCGCAACAAGGCCTGACCTATCCGGCGGTCCTCGATCCTACCCCTCGTGTGCTGGACGAACAGGCGATGCTCTGGCGCCGGGAAGTTGCCCAGGCCGCCAGGGACTGCCGGGCCTCGCTGTTCGACGCGGATTACCGCGCCCATAATCTGGCCCGCTCGCCCCAGGTACAACAGCTCATGGACCTGTTTTCCGGTCTCCCGGCCGAGGTTGCCGGGCAGTTGCTGGAAACGGCCACGGACGCGGATTTAACCGCGCTGAGTGGACATCAGAAGTTGTCACCTCGGCTCACTGCCCTGGCGCGAGAAAGCCAGCAGCAAGTGCGGATGGCAAGGGCCTATGAAGGGTTGTACCTGGATGCATTGGAGAGCCAGGACAGTCGGCGCCTGGCCTTGCATACGTTGCCCAGCTTGCCGGGATGGGACCCAAACCTGCGGGTAGAAATCCGCTTGGGCAGCGAACAGGGTCCGCTGATTGACGCCGTCGGTCCAGTTGCCGACGCGCCGCCGCTGCAACTGGCGATGGGTGAAGACGGATCGTTCGGCACCACCGACCTGTATGGCGCTGTTCTGTCGCGGCTCGAACAAGGCCAGCGCCGCGCGCTGGGCGACGCGGCACGGGACGCCGGCACTTTGAAGCAGCGGGTCCGGCAAGCGCCATTGGCCCGGGATGAGCTACGCTCGGTGCTGCTGGATTACCCGGTGCTGCGCAAACCGTTGGCGGGAAACCAGCGTTTGCCAGGGGGCTCCCCGCTACACAAACTCAATCAACTGCGCAGCACCCATACGCGGGTGCGCAAGCTGTATCCGGGGTTCAACGACGAGCAAGCACACGCCTTCATCGAGACCCTCGGGAGCGATGCCCGCAGTGAATTGACGCGCAGGGAAAACCAGTACGCCACCCTCGACCGCGCGCTCAAGGACTGGGTTAAACGCAGTGCCCGTGAAGAGACGAGCCGGCGTCCATTTGGGGTGGACCCGGGCGGCCGGGAGCGGTCGGCGGCCGATGCGTTGAGGAACTGCTGGCGCCGACAGACCGTGGCCCGTGCCGGGGCCAATAGCGGGCGTCGCCTGGAAATCAGCGCCCAGGTGAACCTGCCCAACGTGAACGCCGACTTTGGCCACGTCGAGGAGTTGGTTCTCGAGCAGGTGAGCTTCACCGAGAGCGCCGGGCAGTTCCTTGGCAACTTCCCCAATCTGAAACGTATGACCCTCAAGCAAGTCGGCGGTATCGGACGCCAGACGCTGACCGAACTGCCCGAAGCAATCACGGCAATGAAGGAGCTGACGCACCTGGACCTGTCCGCCAATGCGATCCGCCTGAGCGAAACCAGCGCCGGCCAACTGGCCGGCCTGAGCCGCCTGGAAGAACTGTCCCTGAACGACAACCCTTTGGGCGCCCTGCCCGATTTCAGCACCCTGCTCCGATTGCGCAAGCTGGAGCTGCGTTACACCCGGATCAACCAGTGGCCCACGGGCCTGCTGGAATTGCCGGAGCTGAGGGAGGTCGACCTGTCCGGCAATCACCTGAGCGCGGTGCCCGACAGCCTGCTCAACCCTGCTCCCGAAAAGGTAGAGGCCAGCATCCGTCTCAACCGCATGACCCGCCTGCGTGACAACCCGTTCACCCCGCGAGCCAATCAACAGATGCGTGCGTACATCACTCGCCTTTCACGAACCCGCCCGGGCTGGCGCAACGGCGGCCAGCCTGGCGCATTCGAAGTCCCCTTGAGCCACACCGACGAAATGCTGCGGGCAAGGGAGCTTTTCCCCGGCTTCAGCGAGGATGAAAACGAGCGACTCGTATTGGATGCAGGCGACGGGGCGCCGGCCGAACTGACACGCCTGGAAGGCCAATGGCAAACCTTGAACAGCCAGCTGGACGCCTGGGCCGCACAACGGTTCCTGGTGGCGGCCGACGACGCCAACCTTCGCGTAGGGGATGCCAGTCACCGCCGGCAATTTGCCCGGAACCTCAAGGAGTGCTGGCGGCGCATGACCCCCAAAGCCCTGGCCCGTGATGGTTCTCCCATCGGTTACACGCTTGAAGCACTCGGTTTGAGCGTCGGTGACTTGCCGGCGCTGGAAGCGGATTTCAGCCACGTAGGGTCAATCAAACTGCAGGGCATGCGATCCCTGTACAGTCTGGATGAGTTTCTCGGCCACTTCAGCCACACCCGTTGGCTCGAACTGTCAAACGGCGAGTTGCGTTCAATCCCGCCCAGCGTTGCCCGGATGAACCGGCTCACCCGCCTGGACCTCAGGGGCAACCGGTTGTCTCTGACCGAGGCCGACGTGGATCTGCTGGAGGGGCTCACCTCACTCAAGACGGTCGACCTGAGCCGCAACCCCCTGGCGCGTACCCCCAACTTCGGTACCCTGCCGAACCTGCGCGGGGTGAATTTGAGAAACACCGGGATCACCGAGTGGCCGCAGGGCCTGGGGCCACATCAGGCGTTGGACACCGTTGACCTGACCGAGAACCGTATCACGCAGTTGCCCGAGTCCCGAGTCAACCCGCCACCCGAGGAGGCCGAGGCAGTCATCCGCGTCAACAACGTCACATTTATCGGCGGTAACCCGCTGACCACAGAAGCCCGCAGGCAGTTGATTGAGTATTGGAACAATGCAACCTTACTCCACCCCGAGGCTGCGGAGCGCCGGCAGGCACACGCGATGCGTTATCGGGCGCCACGGCCCGCGACCGTCGAGGTTCGCACCCCTCAAGAACAGGTGCTGGACGACACACCGGAGCCGGCATACCAGCACTGGATGGACGGTCTGTCACCCGAGGAAATCGACATAAGACGCAGCCTGTGGGAGTCGATTGCCGAAAAACCCGGCGCGCAGATCTTCCTCGACATCCTCGACAACCTTAAAGAATCGGCGGAGTACCGCCGCGGCTACACCGACCTGCAATCACGCCTGTGGCAGCTGCTCGACGCGGCACGGGACGATGGCTTGTGTGAAGAGCTGTTCAACCTGGCGGGTGACCCGCGCTGTGGTGATCGGGCGGCCCTGGTATTCAGTGACATGGAGGTCAAGGTGCTGACGTGGCAAGCCACACAAGGGGCCAGCGATGGCGAGGCGGGACCGGCACTGTACGAGTTGGGCAAGGGCCTCTTTCGCCTGGACGAGGTGGAAAAATCAGCCAGCGGGGAGATTCGGGTTCGAGAAGGCATGATTCGCATGTCGAGCATGACTCCTGAACAAAAAGTCGCCGCCCTGGAAAAACTCGAAGATATTGAAATCCGCCTGGCCTATCGCATGGGCTTGGCACGCCGCCTTGGCCTGCCTGGTCAACCCATTGAGGCCCGCTACCTCGCAACGGGGCAAGTGGCGCCGCAGATACTGGCTAATGTCGCCATCAGAATCGAACGACTGGACAACTCCAAGGCCTTCGTACAATCACTGCTGGGCCGTGAGTTCTGGCAGGCCTTTATCCGCAAGCAGTATGGGGAAGCGTTCAGCGCCCTGAGGGACCACTATGATGTGCGGTTGAATGCGTTATCCGAGGAGCACCTTGCGGGCAGCCTGACTGATGACGAATACACAACCCAGGCTGAAGATGTGCAACTGCAACTGGCCGTGGCGGAAGCGCAAGAGATTCGGTCGCTGACCCTGCGCGACTGGGTACCATGCAAGGAGCGCTGCAACATCGCCTGACGGACTTACGGCGTTTGCACCAACCGCCCCAGCCGCTGCTTAAGCATCTGGTTCTCGGCCCGCAGTTGCTGGACTTCTTCCAGCAGGTCGAGCGCCAGGGCGACGCCTTCCCATTCCAGCTCCAAGTCCTTTTGCAGCGCCGAGGCACGCTTGGCCAGGGCCAGCTCGTAATCGGTAAAGCGCCAGGACTCGGGACTGGTCCCCACCGGTTCAACGATGCCGTGCTCGACGATTTCGATCACGTAGGCCACCGACAGGTCGGTGGCCTCACAGAATTCTGCCATGTTCACTTGAACCAAACGGGGACTGCTCATCGTTAGCTACTCCATGATTCTCTTGGATCGAAGGCGGCTTTTTGTGCCAGTTCCTGCCACAACGCCTTGACCTCGTCGTCGGTGTTTTTCGGCATCACCGCCTTGAGTTGCACAAACAGGTAACCGCGCTGCCCGGCCTTGTTCAACAAGCCATGGCCCTTGGCGCGCATGCGCTGGCCGTTCTGGCTGCCGGCGGGCACCTTGAGGTTGATCTTGCCGGTGAGGGTCGGCACCGCCACTTCCGTGCCCAACGCCAGCTCCCACGGGGCCAGCGGCAGGGTGATGATCAGGTTCTCACCTTCCACATCGAATTTAGGGTGTGGCGCGAACTTGATGATCAAGTACAGATCACCATTGGCACCACCGCCAATCCCCGGCGCGCCCTGGCCCTTGAGGCGGATGCGCTCGCCGTCGGCCACACCGGCCGGGATCTTCACGTTCAGGCTCTTGGTGGTGTTGCTGACGTGCTGGCCGGCCGCGTTGTATTGCGGCACCTGGAAGTTGACCTGCTTGGACTCGTTGGACAGGGTCTCTTCGAGGAAGACCGGCAGTTCCATTTCCACATCTTGCCCCCGGCGCCCGGCGCTACGGCCTTGGGCACCACCAAAACCATTGCCGCGCGAACCGAAGATCGAGCTGAAGAAGTCCGAAAAGTCGCCGGTGTCCTGGCCACCGCCGCCATAGCCACCACGGCTCTGCCAACCTGGCGGGCCCTGGAACGGCTGGCCATGCTGGCCGTATTTGCGCAGATCGTCGTATTCGGCGCGTTTGTCGGCGCTTTTCAGCGCTTCATAGGCTTCGGACGCGTCCTTGAACTTGGCTTCGGCGTCCTTTTCCTTGCTCACGTCCGGGTGATATTTGCGCGCCAGCTTGCGATAGGCGGCCTTGATCGTCTTGTCGTCGGCAGTCGGCTCGACGCCGAGAATCTTGTAATAGTCTTTGAAGTCCATCGGGAGTATCACCGTCCGTTATCGATATCGCACTGCCAGCGTCACAGCATGCGCCTGTTTGCGGCGTCTGGATTGACCGATCTCAATCTTGTGACCGAAGGGTGCGTCAGAAGTTTATCGGCGCTGCGGGCAGAATCCTGCAGCCACCAACCGTATGGGGAGGATTTGGGGGCAAACACCGGGCTTTCAAGGTAACAAGTCCGTTGTATTTAGCGGATAGTCGGCCTACGCATCTGCACGCGGGTGGCATACACTGCGCGGCCGTTTTTCAACCGGAACCCGATTGACATGAAAAACCCATCCCCAGCCCGTGCCTGCGGTATCGACTTCGGCACGTCCAACTCCACCGTCGGCTGGATTCGTCCCGGCATGGAAACGCTTATCGCGCTGGAGGACGACAAGATCACGCTGCCGTCGGTGGTGTTCTTCAACTTCGAAGAGCGCCGCCCGGTGTACGGTCGCCTGGCCCTGCACGAGTACCTGGAAAACTACGAAGGCCGGCTGATGCGCTCGCTCAAGAGCCTGCTGGGTTCCAAGCTGATCAAGCACGACACCAGCGTACTGGGCACGGCCATGCCGTTCACCGACCTGCTGGCGCTGTTTATCGGCCAACTCAAGAGCCGTGCCGAGACCACCGCCGGGCGTGAGTTCGACGAAGTGGTGCTGGGCCGCCCGGTGTTCTTCGTCGACGACGACCCGATGGCCGACCAGGAAGCCGAAAACACCCTGGTGGACGTAGCCCGCAAGATCGGCTTCAAGGACATCTCGTTCCAGTACGAACCGATTGCCGCGGCCTTCGACTACGAGTCCACCATCGAGAAAGAAGAACTGGTGCTGATTGTCGACATCGGCGGGGGTACGTCTGACTTCTCCCTGGTGCGCCTGTCGCCCGAGCGCCGCCAGATCGACAACCGCCACGACGACATCCTCGCCACCGGCGGTGTGCATATCGGCGGTACCGACTTCGACAAGCAACTCTCGCTGGCCGGCATGATGCCGCTGTTCGGCTACGGCAGCCGCATGAAGAGCGGCGCCTACATGCCCACCAGCCACCACATGAACCTGGCGACCTGGCACACCATCAACTCGGTGTACTCGCAGAAATCCAAGCTCGCGCTGGGCAGCATGCGCTACGACATCGAGGACACGGGCGGCATCGACCGGCTGTTCAACCTGATCGAACAGCGCGCCGGGCACTGGTTGGCGATGGAAGTGGAAGAAACCAAGATCCAGCTGACCCAACAGGACAGCCGCCATGTGCTGCTGGACCGGGTCGAACCAGGCTTGAGCGTGGAATTGAGTCGGGCATTGTTCGAGTCGGCCATTGATGGCTTGCTGGAGCGGGTGCGCAACAGCGTGACCCAGTTGCTCAACGATGCCTCGGTGGACGTGGCCCAGGTGGACACAGTGTTCTTTACCGGGGGTTCCAGCGGGATTCCGGCGCTGCGCCACAGCATCTCGGCGATGCTGCCGAATGCGCAGCATGTGGAAGGGAATATCTTTGGCAGTATCGGCAGTGGTCTGGCGATTGAGGCCAGCAAGCGCTACGGCTACTGAGTTTTAGCTGAAACCGTGGCGCGCCCTTCGCGAGCAAGCCCGCTCCCACATTTGACCGAGTTCCAACTTTGGAATGCAGCCGAATGTGGGAGCGGGCTTGCTCGCGAAGGGGCCAGTCCAGGCAACATCAATGCCTAAACCATCCCCGCCAGCTTCAACTCACTCTTCAAGTACGCATAATAAATCGGCCCCGCCACCACCCCCGGCAGGCCGAAGGCGGCTTCGAACACCAGCATCGCCAACAGCAATTCCCACGACTTGGCACTGATCTGCCCACCGACGATCCGCGCGTTGAGGAAGTACTCGACCTTGTGGATCACAATCAGGTAGCCCAACGCCGCCACCGCCACCCAAATCGACAGCGACAGAGCCACGATGGTGATCAGGGTGTTGGACATCAGGTTGCCGATCACCGGCAACAGGCCCAGCAGGAACGTCAGCACGATCAACGTCTTGGTCAGCGGCAGGTGAATCCCGCACAGCGGCAGCACCACCGCGAGGAAGATCGCGGTGAACGCGGTGTTCAGCGCAGCGATCTTGATCTGGGCGAAGACGATGTTGCGAAAGGCCTGGACCAGCAGGTGCAGGCGGTCGAACAACGCGGCCGCCAGGGGTTTGCGCTTGGTGAGGTCCGGCACCCGCTGCAGGGCGATGATCGCGCCCAACACCATGCCGATGAGCAAGGTCACGAACATGTGCGCGGCGTCTTTGCCCACCAACTGCAATTCGCTGAGGTGTTTGCTCAGCCATTCGCCGATGGCCACGCGGAACTCTGCGGCGCTGGCCGGCAAGTACGCGTCGAGAAACGGCGGCAACTGGCCGCGGGCTCGGTCGACCACGCCCATGAATTTATCCAGGGAAGCCCCCGGGTTTTCCGCTTCGTGCAGCAGGAAGCTGATGGCCCCGGCAAAGATCAGGGTCAGGATGCTGACGATCAAAGTCCCGAGCAACGCCACTGCCAACCAGCGCGCCCGCCGGCCTTCGATTAATCGCTGCAACTGCGGGGTGAGCATGTTGACCAGCTCATACACCAGCAGCCCGGCCAGCAGGCTCGGCAGCAACTTCAACGGCAAAACCAGCAGCAGCCCGCCAAAAATCAGCACGCAACTGACCAACAACAACACGTGACGCTGAGAAAACGTTGGCATACAGCCTCAAAACGAACGGCGTTAAAGGATGGGCAGTCTGCCAGCCTTGGGTGAATCAAGCGAGAAGTCTAAACCCGGCCCAATGTGGGAGCTGGCTTGCCCGCGATAGCGGTGGGTCAGTCAACGAAGGCATCGACTGTCAGGTCGCAATCGCAGGCAAGCCAGCTCCCACAGGGTTCTGCATCATTATTTCTTCAGACAGGTGCTCATAAACGTTTTACGTGCATCGCCGGTCAGCGCCTGGGTTTTCGCCGTGGCGTTGCAGTCTTTCATTTTTTGCTGCTGTGGCGTAAGGGTCTTGGCGTCGTTGGCAGCCGGGGCGGCCTTGAGGCAGGTGCTCATGAATGCCTTGCGATCATCACCGGTTTTGCCACTGGTCTTGGCTTCGGCGTTGCAAGTGGTCATTTTTTGTTGCTGAGCCGTCTGTGCGGCAGTCGCGGCAAAGCCTTGGGAACACAACAGCAAGCCCATCATCAACAGCGGAATACGCAGCATCTTCATGGAGTTTTCTCCCTGTTACCGTGCCGAGGGGCACGGCCTCCCCAGCAGTGTAGTCAAACCCTGTTACACGTTCACCTGCTACGAATATTCGTCCGACGGTACTGCTCCGGCGTGCAGCCGGCCTGGCGCTGAAACATCGCGATAAACGCCGAGGCGGTGCTGTAGCCCAGGTCAAAGGCCACTTCCTGGACGCTGCGCGGGCTGTCCAGCGCTTCGATGGACGCGAGGAAACGCAGGCGTTGGCGCCATTCGCCGAAACTCATCCCTAGCTCACGCACGAATTGCCGGGCCAGGGTGCGCTCACTGACATGTACCTGCTCCGCCCACTGGGCCAGCGCACGGTTATTCCCGGGATCGGCCTGCATACCCTCCAGCACGCTGAGTAACCCGGGATGGCTGGCGTACGGCAGGAAACAATCGTGCACCGGGGCCTGCCGAAGCTGGTCCACCAGCACCTGGGCCAGGCGCACATCGGCTTCATTCTCAGGAATGTTGACGTCACGCTCGGCAAAATCACTGAGGATCGCCTTGAGGATATCGCTGATGGTCAGGGTGCACGGCTGCGCCGGCAATTGCTCGCACAAGGCGGGCGCCAGATATACCGAGCGGTAGACGATCGCCTGGGCATTGTAGGAACTGTGCTGGGTGTTTGGCGGAATCCACACCGCGTACTGCGGCGGCGACATGAAGCGGCTGCCGGCCACTTCAAAACGCATCACGCCTCGGGCCGAGTAGTCCAGGGAACCCCAGGCATGCTGGTGCGCACTGGCATGGGTGTCGGCCTCGAATTCCGAATAGCGGAAATACACCGGGGACGGCAACTGGTCGAAATCGGGAAGGTTGATGTACTTCTTCGGCATATTGTCTGGATACAAAGGTCGGATGGCTGGATCGAAGTATAGGCTTCGATCCAGACAAAGGATAATCGCCGCTCATAGACGCAACAGGCTCCTTTCGATGCAATACGCTTATCCGTTACTGGCCATTTTTATCTGGGCCGGCAATACCGTGGTCAACAAACTCGCGGTGGGGACGATTTTCCCTGCCGAGATCGGCTTTTATCGCTGGCTGCTGGCGGGCGTGCTGTTTACCCCGTTCATGCTTAAACCCGTCATCGCCAATTGGTCGCTGATTCGCCCCAACCTGGGCAAGATCTTCATCCTCGGCGTGCTGGGCATGGCGGTGTATCAGAGCCTGGCGTATTACGCCGCGAACCTGACCTCGGCCACCAACATGGGCATCATCCTGTCGCTGATGCCGCTGATGGCCCTCACCGCCGCCATCATCAGCCTTGGCCAACGCCTGACCTTAGGCGCCCTGACCGGTGCCGTGCTGTCGTTCGCCGGCGTGGTGGTGGTGGTTTCCGCCGGCAGTCTCAGCGCGCTACTGCAACACGGGCTGAACATGGGTGACGCGATGATGCTGGTGGCCACGCTGGCCTACGCGGTCTACAGCACCCTGCTGAAAAAATGGCAGCTGCGTTTGCCGCCGCTGGTGTTGCTGTATTTGCAGGTGCTGGTGGCAGTGGTGGTGCTGTTTCCACTGTTCCTGCTCTCCGACAAGGCCGGCCTTGGCTGGTCGAATATCCCGCTGGTGCTGTACGCCTGCCTGTTGGCCTCGATGCTCGCGCCGTTGGCGTGGATGCATTCGGTGAAGACCCTCGGCCCAAGCCGCACCACGCTGTTTTTCAACCTGCTGCCGTTGATTACCGCGTTGATTGCCGCCGTGGTGTTGAAGGAGCAACTGGCGATGTATCACCTGGTGGGCGGCTTGCTGACCTTGGGCGGGGTGATTTTGTCGGAGCGCTGGACGACACCGGTTCGCAGCAATGTCGGCGCGCCTGAAGCTACTTGAGCCCCACCACGCCGGCGACGATCAAGCCCACCGACAGCAGCTTGATCAGCGTCAGGCTCTCCCCCAACAGCGCAAACCCGAGAAACACCGTGCCCAGTGAACCAATGGCGGTCCAGATCGGGTAGGCCACGCTCACCGGCAACTCACGCATGGCCAGGGTCAGGAAGTAGATCCCGCCCACGGCCGCGATGACGGTGACCAGCGATGGCCACAGCCGGGTGAAACCGTCGGCGTACTTCATGCCCATGGCGAACGTCACCTCAAACCCGGCAGCGATCAGCAGGAAGAGCCAGGACACCTCAGAAGCTCCCGGCCAGATCGCGCAGTTGGCCTTCGACCGCATCGCAGGAGCGACGGAACACGCTCGGGTCGGACTCCTCGCCCTCTGCGGCGATCACTGTGACGTCTTCAATGCCGATAAACCCCAGCGCGGTCCGCAGGTGCGGATCGGCGTGGTTCATCGCCTCGTTTTCCCCGCCCGGGCCAAAGCCGCTGCCGCCGCGACTGGTGATGATCAGCGCCTTTTTGCCCAACAGCAACGGCTGGTAGTGGGCGATGCCCTGGCTGTCCTGAGTGATATCTACGGTGTGGCCCATGCGCACGATCTGGTCGATCCAGGCCTTGAGGCCGCTGGGAATCCCGAAGTTGTACATCGGCACGGAAATCACCAGCAGTTCGTGCTCGACCAGCTCGGCCACCAGTTCATTGCTCAGTTGCAAATCGGCGCGCATGGACAACGGCATTGCCTGCGGCTCCGGGTGGAAGCTGGCGGCAATGAACGCTTCGCTGACGTGGGGGATAGATGCCCGGCCCACTTCGCGGCGGGTCAGCTGCGCGTCGGGATTGGCGGTGTGCCAGGCGACCAGGAACACCTCGGCCAGGCGCCGGGAGTGGGAACGTTCGCCGCGGGGGCTGGAATGGATCGCAAGCATTTTTTTCATCTGTTGGCCTTCACACGCTAGACTCAGGCAACCTGAATGGCTGCCTCTGTTACGCACAAATCTAGAGTCGAGCGGCCTTCCTCACAAATGAGCAATAATTGTTTTGGATGAACTGAATTCATCCATGGAGCCTCACATGTTTGCCTCGCTGCCCCTGACCGCCCTGCGCGCCTTTGAATCGGCCTCGCGCCTGCTGAGCTTCAAGGCCGCCGCCCAGGAGTTGTCGGTAACGCCGACGGCGGTGTCCCATCAGATTCGCTCATTGGAAACCTGGCTCGGCGTGCAGCTGTTCGAGCGCCTGCCGCGCCAGGTGCGCCTGACGGAACGCGGCGAGCGCCTGTTCCACAGCCTGCATGGCGCCCTGCTGGACGTCGCGCAAAGCGTCGATACCCTGCGCCCGCAACGCAGCGCCGGCAATCTCACCTTATCCACCACGCCGGCGTTCGCTGCCCTGTGGCTGGTGCCGCGACTCGGCCGCTTCTATGCCGCCCATCCGGATATCAGCCTGCGTCTGGACACCAACTGCGCCGTCGTCGATTTGCAGCAGGACGCCAGCGTCGACCTGGTGATCCGCTACAGCATCGACGACTACACAAACCTCTACGGCTTGTGCCTGTTCGATGAGTGTTTTGCCGTGTATGGCTCCCCCGAACAAGTCGCCCTGGCGCGCGAGCGCACCCCGACCCTGATCAGCGTGCGCTGGCACAACTCCAAGCTGTACGCCCTGGGCTGGCAGGCCTGGTGCGAAAAAGCCGGGGAAGATTGGTTGCAATCCGCTTCGCCACTGCGCGAATACGACGAAGAACACTACGCCTTGCAAGCAGCGATTGCCGGCCAGGGCCTGGTATTGGCGAGCAATATCCTGGTCTCGGAAAGCGTCGCCAGCGGGTTGCTGGTGCCTTACCGGCCACAGATCCGCGTCAACGGCGCCGGCTACAGCGCCCTGTGCGTGCCGGGGCGTGAACGGCATCCGCCGGTCCGGGCGTTTTTTGAGTGGTTGCAGGAGGAAGCGCGGCTGTCGGGACACACGCTGGAAAATCCGATAAAACTTTTCGGGTTGCCTGGGACTCACAACCAGTGAGCGATCACGCCGACAGAGCGTGGCGCAAAACCGGATTAGTACCAGGAGAATGAGATGACTGACTCACATTTGTCTGACGTAGCCACTTTACGTGACCGCGCCCGCAAGAACGTCGAAAACGGTGCCGTGACTGAAGGCTATGACGCCGACCGCCAGGAAATCCTGCGTCTGCTCAACGAATCACTGGCCACCGAACTGGTGTGTGTGCTGCGCTACAAGCGCCACTACTTCATGGCCAATGGCGTCAAGGCGCATGTCGCCGCCGAGGAATTCCTCGAGCACGCGACCCAGGAAGCCGAACACGCCGACAAGCTGGCCGAGCGCATCGTGCAGTTGGGCGGCGAGCCGGAGTTCAACCCCGACCTGCTGTCGAAAAACTCCCACGCGCAGTACGTGGCCGGCAATACGCTGAAGGAAATGGTCTACGAAGACCTGGTGGCCGAGCGCATCGCGGTGGACAGCTATCGCGAGATCATCCAGTACATCGGCGACAAAGACCCGACCACTCGCCGGATCTTCGAAGAGATCCTGGCCCAGGAAGAAGAACACGCCGACGACATGGCGGATATTCTGAAGGACCTGTAACTAACACAGCTCACACCGCAAAACCCATGTGGGAGCGGGCTTGCTCGCGAAGGCGGTGGATCAGTCGGCACATTCTTGACTGATCCACCGCCTTCGCGAGCAAGCCCGCTCCCACATTTGGTTCCCGGTTTTGTCAGCTAGCCCTTCACTGTTTTAGGTGCCTTGCCTTCCTTCATCTGTTGCAGCAACGGCGCACACTGGTTCGGCTCATCGCCGCTCGGCGCCACCAGCGCCAGCAAACCCGCCGCCGGGCCGGCAATCACACCCAGTGCAACCATACCCGCACCACGCAACATCAGCGGCACCGCCTTCACACCAGCGTTGGGCTTGATAAACGGCCCGTTGACGTACAACGGCGAGCGCAGGGAGAACAGGCGGAAGCCTTTGGACTCTGGGGTAATCGTCAGGTCAAGCTGCTCGCTGGCCATATTCGCGGTGCCATCGATGTAGATGATCGCGTTCTCGGTATCGAACACAAACAGGCGAGTCGTCGCCAGGCCCGACTTGATACCGAAGTCTGCGGCCGCACAGTTGATCTTCACTTCCTTATCGCCAAACAGGCGGCCGACCACGTAGTTGCCGACGTTGAGCCCGGCTATTTCCATCAGTCCGCGGCTGATGGCGCCGTCGTTGATCAACATCTTCAGATCGCCATTCGACGTGCCGAGCAATGCGGCTACAGAATTGCCGCGCCCGGAAATATCCGCATCGCCGTTGAGTTCACCGAAGCTGGTTTTCATCGGTTCAAAGGTTGGGAACAACTGCTTGAGCTTGAAGTTACGTGCGGTGAGTTTCGCCTGGCCTTCCATCGGCGTAGTACGCCCGTTAAGGCGAATCTGCGCGTCGAGCTTGCCACCGGCCACGCCGAAACGCAGGGGCTCCAGGCTCAACTGGCCGTCGTTCAACACCAGGTGGGTGTAAAGATCGGTGAACGGCAATTCGGCACTGTGGACGATGCGCTTGCCGGTGAATTCAACGTCGGCATCCATGTCGCGCCAGCGTTCGGTGCGGAACTCTTCCACCGGCAACACCTTGGTCGCCGGCTGCTTGCTTTCGCCGCCACGGGCTTTTTGCTTGGCGTTGGAGTCGGCGCCAATCAGCGGCGCCAGGTCGGTCATCAACAACTGGTTGGAGACCAGCGCACCGGTGAGTTTGGGCCGCGGCTGGCTGGCGACGTAGCCGAGGTTGCCGTGGATGTCGCTGTTGCCGATCTTACCGTTGAAGTTTTCATACTGGAACGACGCGCCACTGGCCTCATGCAGCTTGGCGATCAGGTGGCCGTCAGTGGAATAGGCCGGCGAATCCGGCAAGGTCACGCCGGTGAGTGGGTAGAGATTGCCCAGGCTGCTGCCGGAGAGTTTGAGGCGCAGATCGAGGGCGCCGAGGTTCATCGGGTCGGTCAGGGTGCCGGCCAGCGCGATGCTGGTGTCGCCGATCCTGGCCTGGGCTTGCAGCGGGAACGGCTTGGCCGCGTCCTGCAACGCCAGCAGGCCACCGATCTTGCCGGTGCCATCGAGCTTCTGGCCGTGGTACTGGCCTTTGACCTTGAGGCCGAACGCGTAATCCTGCGGCGCCGAGCCTTTTTCCAGGGCCTTCTTGGCGTCGGCGTCCCCGACTATTTCGCCGAAGGGAATTGGCTTGCCGAGCAAATCAATCACTACGTCGAGTTGGGTCTTGAGGGTTTGGTCGTCGAGGGTCACGTGGCCTTTGTCGAAGCCGATGGCGCCGATGTCCACCACCCAGTTGGAGGGTTCGGCATTCGGGTCCTTGGGGTCGAACTTGAAGGTCCAGTTGGCGCGGCCATCGGCCAGGCGCTGCAATTGCGCACTCGGTTCGGTGAGGTCGATACGCGGGATCACCACGCGCTGGGCCAGCAACGCCAGGGGCGAGATGCGTAATTCCACGCGCTTGAGGGTGACCATCTGCGGGGTTTTCGACCAATCGGGGTTGCCCAGGGTCAGGTCCTCGGCAATCACATGGGGCCACGGAATCCAGGCGCGCCAGCCGCCTTCATCGGGCTCACGCTGCCACACCACTGCCAGGTTGCCATTGATGGCAAACGGTCGATGCAGCTCTTCGGAGACCTTGGCGTTGAGCGGCGGCTTGATCCGGTTCCAGTCAAAGAACACCAGGACCAACACCACAATGGCGATTAACAAAACGAAGCTGGCGCAGCTCCAGGCGAGAATTTTACGAGTGCGCGTCATTGCACAGGACTCCAGGTTACGACTGAGCGGGCGCATTGGGGCGCACGTTTTGACTACAGCTTATATGGCTACGACTGACAAACGGCACGGGGGTTTAACCCCATTGATGAATTAGCGGTAAAAACCGCCTTTCCTGACCAATCAGACAATTTCAATCATCAACCACGCACCGTTGTTACCCACGATCGTGTCGAAAATACCCACCTCGGTGCAAAAGCGCGGGCTTGAGACCTGCGAGATAGAGCCCTCGCAGGGAACAATCAATTCTGTTGATTATTACCATTGTGTTTATGAACTTTTATATCGACTTATCAAGAGTAGCATTAGCCCTGTACCCAATTTATCGCCCTCCCAAGGAGCAACCCATCATGAAACGCCAATTACTCGCAAGCTTTGTACTTTCCGTCCTGGCCACCAGCGCATTTGCCCTGCCAGCTGCTGAACAGGCCACCCCACAAGTGAAAGCCGATGCTTCCCACTTCAGCCAAACCCTGGCTCGCAGCGGTGCTTCGGACAAGAACAACACCGACTACAACGGCAGCATCACTGAAAACGGTTCGGAACAAGCCAACAAACGTGCTTACACCGAAGGCGTCGCTGAAGGTGGCCGTGATCGTCTGGAACAGAAAGGTCTGGTTGAAGGTGGCGCTGATCGCCTGATGGAACGCAACGCTGTTGCCGAAGGTGGCCGTGATCGCCTGGAACAGAAAGGTCTGGTTGAAGGCGGTGCTGAACAAGCCAACGAACGCGCCTACGCCGGTTCCGTAGCTGAAGGCGGTGCTGACCGTCTGGCAGAACTGCATCAAGCACAGAGCTAAGCCCGTGCTGGCCCTGGAAAAAAGCCCGATCACCCGATCGGGCTTTGACTTTGTGTGAACCGCAACGCCCTTCTCCCTTTTGAAGTTCGACGCTGGCAAAGCTGATTTGCTAGAGTGCGTCGCTGTCCTTGTCCACAAAGCCCGCCTGCCAATGCTGCCCCGTGCCGAACAGAAGCAACAGACCCGACTCGCCCTGATGGACGCAGCCCGCCATCTGATGGAGTGTGGCCGTGGGTTCGGCAGCCTGAGCCTGCGTGAAGTGGCCAAGACCGCCGGCATCGTGCCCACCGGTTTCTACCGTCACTTTGCCGATATGGATCAGTTGGGCCTGGTATTGGTCAGTGAAGTCGGCCAGACCTTTCGCGCGACGATTCGCCTGGTGCGCCACAATGAATTCGTGATGGGCGGCATCATTGATGCCTCGGTACGGATTTTCCTGGATGTGGTCGCCGCCAACCGTTCGCAATTCCTGTTTCTGGCCCGCGAGCAATACGGTGGCAGCCTCGCCGTGCGCCAAGCCATTGGTGCCCTGCGCGAAGACATCACCAGCGACCTCGCCGCCGACCTGACCCTGATGCCCAAGCTCCAGCACCTGGATGCCGACGGTTTACACGTAATGGCCGACCTGATCGTCAAGAGCGTGTTCGCCACCCTGCCCGACATCATCGACCCGCCCGCCGAAGCGCTGCCTGCGCACCTCACGCCTCAAGCCAAGATCACCCAGCAACTGCGCTTTATCTTCATTGGCCTCAAGCATTGGCAAGGCTTGGGCAGCACTGAATAAATCAGCGCACGGCGTGGAAACGCTTGGCGGTGGTGTAGTTCTTGTTCCAGTAACTGTTGGCCAGTGAATCGATGCGCACGCTTTTGCCGGTGCGGGGCGAGTGAATGAATTTGCCCTCACCTATATAGAGACCGACGTGGCTGACCTGGCCGCGCCCGTTGCCCCTGAAAAACACGGCATCACCCGGTTGCAATGCATCGCGCTTGATCGTGGCCGCGGTTGAGCGGTGCATCTCAGACGTCGTGCGGGGCAGATGAATGTTGGCTTCGGTCTTGAACAGGTACACCAGAAAGCTGCTGCAATCGAAGCCCTGCCGCACCGAGGTGCCGCCCCACTTGTAGGGCGTGCCCAGCAGCGCATGGGCACGATCGATTACGTTGTCGATAGAAGGCCGCGGGGTAAATGCCGGGGCCCGATGGAGATTGGCCGAAGCGGATGAAAGGGTGAGCGACAAGCTGACAATGATTAAACAGAAAAATGACTTGTACATGATGGAACCGCTGAGAATTAAACACGGAGCGGAATCCTAATGAAACAGCGCGTAACCCGATGACCGCCTAATCCTGTAACTGCGTGGGAAAAATCCGAAACAACTCTTCCACCCCCAAAGATGAAAGAAATTTCATGCAACGAGCCATGGAATTCAACGCCGAGCGCCCGAATCCGGTGCTATAAATCCACTCGCGCACCAAAATGAAACATTTTGGAATAATTTCCTGCGCCATCAGGTGGCACACGCCGCCTGCCTACAGGGAATTCCTACTCCCCGCGTGGTTGGCAAGACCCTTGCTCTAGCTTGCTTATCGCTCATAGCTGGAAGCTTTCTGATGCTGGTGATCCACCGCCGAATCGCCCCCGAACCCGTCTGGGCCGCAGAGTTGCTGCTGAATTTCGAAGCCCGCAGCAAAAGCCGCTTGCGCTGTTTCAGTGCCGATGGAGAAGACGTCGGCCTGTTTCTGGAGCGCGGTCAACCGCCGCTGCACGATGGCGAATTCCTACAGGCCGAAGACGGACGTGTCGTACGCGTGTGCGCCCGGCCTGAACAACTGCTGCACGTCACCTGCAGCAGTGCCTTTGAACTGACCCGCGCCGCCTATCACTTGGGCAACCGCCACGTGGCGCTGCAAGTGGGGAACGGCTGGTTGCGCCTGCTGGATGACTACGTGCTCAAGGCCATGCTTGATCAGTTGGGTGCGACGACTGAAACCATCGAGGCACCCTTTCAGCCGGAACACGGCGCCTATGGCGGTGGCCACCATCACTCCCGCCATGGCGACGAAGACTTCAACTACCCACCCAAGCTGCATCAGTTCGGCGTACGTCTATGAACCCAGCCTGGGCGCTGTTGCGTCTGGCCAGTCCGCAGCTGCCGATTGGTGGCTACAGCTATTCCCAGGGCCTGGAAATGGCCGTGGAGCAAGACCGCGTGACCGACCCGGCAAGTGCCGGGCGGTGGATCAGTGATCAACTGTTGCTCAACCTGGCGCGCTTCGAGGCGCCGCTGCTGCTCGCCCACTGCAAGGCCGCCGCTGAACAGGACTGGCCACGCCTCGCGCAGTTGTGTGAGGAACACCGCGCCAGCCGCGAAACCCGCGAGCTGTACCAGGAAAGCCGGCAGATGGGTTACTCCCTGCACCAACTGCTGAAAGGCTTGCCGGAACTGGATGACGCCGCGCGGGAGTTTCTCGCCCTGCGACCCGAACCACACCTGGCCCTGGGCTGGGCGCTGGCCGCACGCGCCTGGCAGATCAGCCCCGACGACGCCCTGGCCGCCTGGCTGTGGAGCTGGCTGGAAAACCAGCTGGCGGTGCTGATGAAAACCTTGCCACTGGGCCAGCAAGCCGCCCAGCGCCTGACCAGTGAACTGCTGCCGCTGCTGCAACAAGCCCAGCAGGACGCCAGCCAACTCGACCCCAACCACTACGGCAGCGCCGCCTTTGGCCTGTCCCTGGCGTGCATGGCCCATGAGCGCCAGTACAGCCGCCTGTTCCGTTCCTAGGGCACTTTATCTTGGAGAATCATATGAACACCCAACCCCTGCGCGTCGGCATCGGCGGGCCGGTCGGCTCCGGCAAGACCGCCCTGACCCTGGCCCTGTGCCTGGCCCTGCGTGATCGCTACAACCTGGCGGTGGTCACCAACGATATCTACACCCGCGAAGACGCCGACTTCCTGGTGCGCAACCAGGCCCTGGCGCCCGAGCGCATCATCGGCGTGGAAACCGGCGGCTGCCCCCACACCGCGATTCGCGAAGATGCCTCGATCAACCTCGAAGCGGTAGACCAACTGAACCGGCGCTTTCCCGGCCTGGACCTGATCCTGGTGGAATCCGGCGGCGACAACCTGTCGGCCACCTTCAGCCCGGAACTCTCGGACCTGACCATTTACGTGATCGATGTGTCGGCCGGCGACAAGCTGCCGCGCAAAGGCGGGCCCGGGATTTGCAAATCCGACCTGCTGGTGATCAACAAGATCGACCTGGCACCGCTGGTGGGCGCGTCTCTGGAGCTTATGAACAGCGACACCCAGCGCATGCGCGGCGGTAAACCTTTCGTCTTCAGCAATCAGAAAACCGGCGTCGGCCTGGAAGAAATCGTCGCCTTCATCGAACGCCAGGGCTTGCTGACCGCAGCCTGATCAACCTCAACAAGGAGCCTGTCCATGCGCCTCAATACACTTCTCGCAGCCGCAGCCTTGCTGCTCACTCCCGCTCTCGCCTTCGCCCACCCCGGCCACGGCGACAACGGCCTGGTGGCCGGTATCAGCCACCCGCTGGGCGGCATCGACCACTTGCTGGCGATGGTCGCCGTGGGCTTGTGGGCCGCCCAACAAAAAGGCTCAGCACGCTGGGCGCTGCCGTGCACCTTTGTCGGCACCATGCTGATCGGCGGAATGCTGGGCTTTGAAGGGCTGGCATTGCCGGCGCTGGAAAGCGGAATTGCCGCGTCGGTGCTGGCGCTGGGCCTGGCGGTTGCGCTGGCGGTGCGACCACCGTTGTTCGTGGCGGTGGCGGCGACTGCACTGTTTGCGCTGTTCCATGGCGTGGCGCATGGTTTGGAGCTGCCTGATATGTCCAGCCCTTGGGCGTATGCCGTAGGGTTCGTGGGTGCGACAGCGGTTCTGCATGCGGCGGGTTATGCCGTGGTGCGCTTCCTGCCGGCGGCGGCAGCGCCGTTGGTGCGGGTGGCGGGCGCGGCTTCGGCGGCGACTGGGGTTTGGTTGCTCGCAGCCTGAGATTTTCAGCGTTTCCAATGGCCCCATCGCGGGCAAGCCCGGCTCCCACAGGTGTACTCGATCACCTGTGGGAGCCGGGCTTGCCCGCGATGGCGGACTCACAGCCACCACTTCCCCCAAGCCTGATACCATGTCGCGCAAACACCCCTGCCGTGACGACGCCAGCCGATGCCCATCGCTCCAAGCTCCGCCCTCAAGCCTCAATTGACCGCTGTGTTGACGCACTTCCACGACCTGATCGTGCCGCTCTGGCATGGCCCGGGCTGGAATGCCGACCTGGCGCTGCCCTATGAGGCCCTGGACGCCGACCATCGGCCGTTGCCCCCGCAACGCTACCGCGCCATGGCCTGCGCACGGCAGTTGTACCTGTTCGCCAGCCTGATCGGCGAGCCCGGCGCAGCCTTTGCCGAGGAGCGCGCCGCCGCGCTGTTCCGTTCCCTGCAACGGCATTTCCACGACGCCGAGCACGGCGGCTGGTTCTACAGCATCGACGCCCACGGCAAGCCACTGGACAAACGCAAGGACCTCTACACCCACGCCTTCATCATCTTTGCCTGCGCCCACTATTGGGCCAAGGTGCGTGAATCTCTGGTGGAGTCGGTACTGGACGCGGCCCTGGAAGTGGTCGCCGAACGCTTCGCCACCGGCGACGGCCTGTATGAAGCGGTGCTGGAGCGTAACTGGTCGTCCCTCAAGTCCGGCCCTCTACAAAACCCGTTGATGCACCTGGCCGAAGGCTTCCTCGCCACGCTGGCCGTGCGTGAAGACGCCGTCACCCAGGACGCATTGCTGGACCTGGCCAACGCCATGCAAAAGCGCTTCATCGACCGCCAGCACGGCGTGATGATGGAAAAACCGCTGGGGGCTGTGGATAACTGGTTTGAGCCGGGGCACCAGTTCGAATGGTTCTTCCTGCTAGAGTCTTCGAACTTGTTGCGAGGCACACCGCTGCACGCGTCCCTGAACAAAGCGTTCAGCTATGCCGAGCAAAAGGGTGTGGATAACCTGACCGGCGCGGTCAGCGGCATGCTGGCCCTGGACGGCAGCCTACGCGACGGTACCCAACGCATCTGGGCCCAGGCCGAATACCTGCGGGCGCTGACCTTGCGGCCCAACAGCGAAGCCGTGCTGCAACGCCAATTGCTGGCGCTGCAACAGCGCTTCCTGCACGACAAAGGCTGGAATGAGTGCCTGGATGCCAAGGGGCAAGTCAGCCGACGGGACATGCCGTCGACCACGCCTTACCACTTGGCGACGTGCTACCTGGGCCTTACGCAATCCATTTGCGATCCCCGGTAAAACTGATCGTCAGCCAGCGGGCAGCGTCCGGCTTGCCCAGCCCTGTGGATATTTCTTCGCGCAGCCCGTCCAGGGTGGCGACGTTATCCACCGGGTAATCCGCCGGCAGCACCACATGAATCTCGATAAACCGCGCCCGCCCGTGCTTCTGCACGTAGGACACGTAGTCGTCGAAACCATGCTTGGCCTGGGCCGCGTCCATCACTTCGCGGACTTTGCCGTCCAGTTGGTCCGGTACAATTCCCAGCACATCCCGCAGCGCCGGGCGCAGGATCTTGAAGGCCGGCGCCAGCATGCTCAACGCCAGCAGGATCAGGATCAACGGGTCGACGTACACCGCCCACTGCCCGTAGCCCTGGGACTTGAGCAACAGCGCCGCCAGGAAGCTCACCAGCAGCCCCACCGACAGCATCGCGTCCACCAGCCAGCTGATGTTGTCGAACTGGATCAGCGACGACTTGAGCGTGCGATTGCGATAACGCACATAGAAGAAATAGGCGAACTCGACGACGGTAAACACCGCTGCGTAGATGATCACCAGGCCCAACTCGATATCGCGCCCGCCATTGATAATGCCGAACACACCGTTGAGAAACGCATAGATGGCTATCAACAGCAGGAAGCTGCCTTCGATCAGCAGCACCATGGGTTCCAGGTGCCAATAGCCGAACTGGAAACGTTCGTTGCTTTTCTTGGCGATCAGCTTGGCCGTGATCAGCATCAGCACCTTGATGGCGGTGGCGATCAGCGAGAAAAAGCCGTCGAATAAAATCGATTGGGCGCCCGACACCACACCCGTGACGATCCCGGCGATCGCCACGGCGAACATCAGGATGGTCGATTGTTTGAGCAGCGACTGCTCACCTCGGTTACTCACATATCCTCCTGTCAAAACCTTTGAACCGCACAGCGCGGCGGGGCTTTCAGGGGTGGAGTGTACCTTATGTCCTGTTTTGGCCGATTTGCCGCATATTCAAGGCTGACAAAAACCTGTGGCGAGGGAGCTTGCTCCCTCGCCACACAGCTCGACGAACTTAGCCCTTGGCGCCACGCTCAATCGCAAACCCGGCCCAGGTCTGGCTTACCGGCATCAGTTCCAGACGGTTGATGTTCACGTGTGCCGGGGTATTCAGCACCCAGAAGATCGTGTCCGCAATGTCCTGTGGCTGGATCGGCTCGGCACCGGCATAGGTCGCGTCATAACGCGCCTGATCACCGGCAAACCGCACCAGGGAGAACTCGCTTTCGCACAGGCCCGGCTCGATGTTGGTCACACGCACGCCGGTACCTTGCAGATCGCAACGCAAGTTCAGCGAGAACTGTTTGACGAAGGCCTTGGTGCCGCCATACACGTGGCTGCCCGGGTACGGGTAGCTGCCGGCGATGGAGCCAAGGTTGATGATGCCGGCGCCACGGCCGTGGGCGATCAGGCGCGGCAACAGCAGGCTGGTGGTGGTCAGCAGGCCCTTGATGTTGGTGTCGACCATGGTTTCCCAATCGTCGAGGCTGCACTTGGGCGCAGGGTCGGTGCCCACCGCCAGGCCGGCGTTGTTGATCAGCCCGCGCAGCGTGGCAAAGGAAGGCGGCAGGTTGGCAATTGCCTCTTCCATGGCCTTGCGGTCACGCACGTCCACCACCAGGCCGAGAACTTCGGTCTGCTTGGAGAGCTCGGCGCACAGGGCGTTCAGACGCTCTGCGCGACGGCCGGTGAGCACCAGTTTCCAGCCGGCTTCGGCAAAACGGCGGGCACAAGCCTCGCCAAAACCGGAGGTCGCGCCAGTAATAAACAGCGTATTGGACATGGTGTTCTCCTTGCAGGGCTACGAGTAAAAAATCAGCCAGCAGAATGCCCGGCTGCCGGGCTGGCGGCAACTGATACACGCTGTGGACACAGGTGAATGCCGCTCATACTGTACGAAATTCAACCAATCACTTGGGAGCCATACAGGCCGTGGTGTGCAGCCATGTGCGCGCACCTTATCCACAGCCCCGTCCACAGTCTTTGGGGGCAAGTGCAAAAAGCTGAAAGCCGCAGTACACAAGGCTTTCAGTGCAATTCAAAAAGTTTTTTGCTTGACCTTGAGCGAGCCATATGTAGCCCGGTTCAAAACGGTGCAATCAGGACGATGGCCCCAGGCCAGTCATTCCGGCCTCTGCGGCACTCTTTCCAGAGTTTAGTCACAGACTTATCCACAGGCCGGAGTGACATCTTCCGGTCATATACCTGTGTCTTTAAACAGGTTGACAAAACCCTCGAGGTGTCGCGAAAAACTCACTGCTCAATAAACAACCACCGCGCTACAAGCCACGAAAACAAAGGCCTCCAGCCAGCTACTCCCACGTTACCCACAGCTGGTTCCACAGTGGTTGGGGACAAGTCAAAACTGTGACAAAACAGGGATTTGCGGCGGCTATATGTCGCGCTTTGGCAGGTGTCTGGATTTGTTGTCCACAATTTCAGGAAAGCCTGCAGGCGACGCAAAAAAATGTGGGAGCGGGCTTGCTCGCGAAGGCGGAGTGTCAGTCTATACATATGTGACTGATACACCGCCTTCGCGAGCAAGCCCGCTCCCACATTGGATCTGCGAACGACTTAATGCCCGCCGAGGTAGGCGTTACGCACCTCCTCATTCACCAGCAGCTCCTTACCGGTGCCTGTAAGGCGAATCTCGCCGTTGACCATCACGTATGCCCGATCCGACAAGCGCAGCGCATGGTTGGCGTTCTGCTCCACCAGGAAGATGGTCATGCCGGTAGACGCCAGCTCCCGCAGCGTGGAAAAGATCTGCTTCACCACAATCGGCGCCAGCCCCAGGCTCGGCTCGTCCAGCAGCAACAGTTTGGGCCGACTCATCAGCGCACGAGCGATGGCGAGCATCTGCTGCTCCCCACCGGACATGGTCATCGCCCGCTGGTTACGCCGCTCCTTGAGCCGCGGGAACAGCTCGAACATCCGCTGCATGTCCTCGGTGGCGAACTTGTCGCCAATCGGGATGGTGCCCATCAGCAGGTTTTCCTCGACGGTCATGTCCGGGAACACCCGCCGCCCTTCCGGCGACTGCGCAATGCCGTTGGAGGCGATGTAGTGGGACGACTTGTGGGTAATGTCGACGCCGCGGTAGATGATCTGCCCGGACTCGGCCCGTGGCTGGCCAAAGATCGACATCAGCAGCGTGGATTTACCCGCGCCGTTGGAGCCGATCAGGCTGACGGTTTCCCCTTCGTTGATGTGCAGCGAGACTTTCTTCAGGGCCTGGATCGGGCCGTAGTACACGTCCAGGTCTTTCAGTTCGAGGATTGGCTCACTCATACCAGTTCCTCTTCGTCAGCGCCCAGGTAAGCCGCGATCACTTTAGGATCATTGCGGATTGCTTCAGGGCCGCCCTCGGCAATCACGTTGCCGTGGTCCAGCACCACGATGTGGTCGGAAATACTCATCACCATGCCCATGTCGTGTTCGATCAGTACCACCGTCAAGTCATGCTCGTCCCGCAGCAGACGAATCATCGCGCTGAGGGCTTCGGTTTCCTGGGGATTGAGGCCGGCAGCCGGTTCGTCGAGGCAGATGATCTGCGGCCGGGTGCACATGGCGCGGGCGATTTCCAGGCGGCGTTGTTGACCGTAGGACAACTCGCCGGCCAGGCGGTTGGCGCAGTCCACCAGGTCCACCACTTCCAGCCAGTAGAAGGCATGGTCGAGGGCATCGCTTTCTGCCTTGCGGTACCCCTTGGTGTTGAGGATGCCCGCGAGCATGTTGCGGTTGACCCACATGTGCTGGGCCACCAGCAGGTTCTCCACCACCGACATTTCCTTGAACAGGCGAATGTTCTGGAAGGTGCGCGCCAAACCGGCACGGTTCACCAGGTGGGTGCCGCCGAACATTTTGTAGAACACCCGGCTGACGAAGCTCTTCGGCGAAACAAAGTCGGTGGCCTTGAAGCGCTCGCCCAGCAGCTGGATCACGTTGGTCTGCTTGCCGCGCACATTGAGTTCGATCTTCCCGCCGGAGGCTTTGTAGAACCCGGTCAGGCAGTTGAACACCGTGGTCTTGCCGGCGCCGTTGGGGCCGATCAAAGCGAAGATCGAGTTGCGTTCGACCTTGAGACTCACATCGCTCAAGGCCTTGATGCCACCGAAGTGCATCATCAGGTGTTCCACGGAGAGGACGACTTCCTTGCTCATGGCGCCACTCCTTTACGTGGGACTACACCGGTACGGCTGATACGAATCAAGCCTCGTGGTCGCCAGATCATCATCACCACCATCAACACGCCGAACAGCAGCACGCGGTATTCAGAGAAGCTGCGCAGCAGCTCCGGTGCCACGGTCAGTACGAACGCGGCAATCACTACGCCAACGGTCGAGCCCATGCCGCCCAATACCACGATGGCCAGGATCAGCGCCGACTCGAAGAAGGTGAATGACGACGGGTTGACGAAGCCCTGGTAGCTGGCGAAAAACACCCCGGCCAGGCCGGCAGTGGAAGCGCCAATGGTGAACGCCGAGAGCTTCACCAGCACGTGGTTGAGGCCCATGGAACGGCAGGCGATTTCATCTTCGCGCAAGGCTTCCCAGGCGCGGCCCACCGGCATGCGGGTCAGGCGGTGCTTGATGTACAGCACCAGCAGCACCACCAGGAACAGCACGATGTAGATGAACAGGAATTTGAAGTTGGGGTTGTAGTCGATGCCGAAGAACTCGTGGAACGGCACCCCGCCATCCTTCGCCTTACGCACGAACTCCAGCCCGAAAAACGTTGGCGACGGCACCGGCATGCCATTCGGGCCACCGGTAAACGACAGCCAATTGTTCAGCACCAGGCGGATGATTTCACCGAAGCCCAGGGTCACGATTGCCAGGTAATCCCCGTGCATTCGCAGCACCGGGAACCCGAGAATGCACCCCGCCAGCGCCGCGCAGATCGCCGCCAGCGGCAGCACTGTCCAGAAGCCCAGGCCGAGGTATTGATAACCCAGCGCCAGGCCATAGGCACCGATGGCGTAGAACGCCACGTAACCCAGGTCGAGCAGCCCGGCCAGGCCCACCACGATGTTCAGGCCAAGGCCCAGCAACACGTAGATCAGCCCGAGGATCACCACGGTCAGCAGGTATTTGTTGGCGAAGAACGGGAACACGATGGCAATCACGATCAACGCCGGGATGATCCAGCGCAGGCGCGATTTGTAGTCGGGCTTGAGTACATGTACACCGGAACCGGTGCTTTCAAAACCTTGCAGAATCCGCAGGCCCCTGGGGGTTTGCAGGAACAGGCTCATGGCAAAGCGGCCGACCATCACAATGGCCACCAGGATGCCGACACGCGCCGGTTGCAGGTTGAAGCTGTAGCCGTCGAGGACTACGCCGACGATCGGACCGAACACGATCAGCGAAATCAGCCCGGCGAGTACCGCATCGACGACACTTTTCTTGATATCGATAGAGTAGGCAGCAGACATAGTTATACCTTCGCCACGAGTGGGCGACCGAGCAGGCCCTGGGGACGGAAAATCAGGATCACCACCAGCAGGGAGAAACTGAACACGTCTTTGTAGTCAGAGTTGATCAACCCCGAGAACAGCGACTCGGAAATACCCAGGATGATCCCGCCCAGCATGGCCCCAGGCAGGGAACCGATGCCACCGAGTACCGCTGCGGTAAATGCCTTGATGCCGATGATGAAGCCGGCATAGAAGTCGAACGTGCCGTAGTTCAGGGTGATCAGCACACCGGCCAACGCGGCCATGGCGGCACCAATCACGAATACGTAGGAGATGACCCGGTCGGTGTTGATGCCGAGGATCGACGCCATCTTGCGGTCTTGCTGGGTTGCGCGGCACATGCGGCCGAGCTTGGTGTACTTGATGATGTAGGTCAGCAGGCCCATGCCGACAAACGCGGCCACCAGGATGAACACCTTGGTGTAGGTCAACTGCACGAAGCCGGTGCCGATGTCGACTCTCCAGGCGCCGGCCAGCAGCGTCGGGATGCCTTGTTGCTTGGCGCCCTGGGCGATCTGCGCGTAGTTCTGCAGGATCAGTGAGATACCGATGGCGCTGATCAGCGGTGCCAGTCGGGTGGAGTTGCGCAGCGGTTTGTAGGCGACACGCTCGATGACCCAGCCATAAACGCCAGTGACGACGACGGTGAAGATCAGGGTGCCAAGGATGAGCAGCGGGAAGGATTCGATGCCGAAGTAAGCCAGCAGTGCCAGACTGATCGCCGCGAGGTAAGCGGAAATCATATAAACCTCGCCGTGGGCGAAGTTGATCATGCCAATGATGCCATAGACCATTGTGTAGCCGATGGCGATCAAGCCATAGACAGACCCGAGGGTCAGCCCATTGACCAGTTGCTGCAGGAAAATACCATCCATAACGCAATCTCACGCAGTGAGAGCCTGCACACCTGTGGGTGTGCGGATCTTCTAGGAGGAAAAGACAGACACAAAAGAGGCTGGCAACCACGTCCCCTTGTGAGAGTTGGCTTGTGTGGGAGTCGGGCTTGCCCGCGATGCAGACACCTCGGAATGTCAGTCAAACCGAGGTGACGCTATCGCAGGCAAGCCAGCTCCCACAAAAGCCCGGCTCCCACAGGGTCAAGTGGCGTCTAACCCATCGCGCTAACTATTACTTCTGCTTTTCCAGCTGGTGATACTTGCCATCCTTGTCCCACTGGTAAACCACATAGTCGGAGACTTTCAGGTCGCCCTTGGCGTCCCAGGTCTTCTCGCCCATGACGGTTTTGACCGGGTGGGCTTTCAGCCACTTGGCCGCGTCTTCGCCCTTGTTGGACTTGGCGCCATTGAAGCCAGCGGCCAGGGCCTGGAGCGAAGCATAGGCATACAGGGTGTAGCCTTCAGGCTCGGTGCCACTTTTGCGGAACTCTTCCACCACGGCCTTGCTGTCTGGCAGCAGGCGCGGGTCGGCGCCAAAGGTCATGTACACGCCGTCCACGTATTGTGCGCCGCCGGCGGTCGCTACCAGTTCGTCGGTGACCACGCCGTCATCGGACATGAACTTGACGTCCTTCAAGCCGGCTTCACGAATCTGGCGAACCAGTGGACCGGCTTCCGGGTGCAGGCCGCCGAAGTACACGACATCAGCACCGGTGGAGCGGATCTTGGTGACCAGGGCGCTGAAGTCTTTCTCGCCACGGGTCAGGCCTTCTTCCAGCACCGGCTTCACGCCACGCTTGGTCAACTGCGCCGCAGTAGCGTCTGCCAAACCTTTGCCGTAGGTGTCCTTGTCGTTGATAACCGCGACTTTCTTGCCCTTGAGCACGTCGACAATGTAGTCGCCGGCCACGATGCCTTGCTGGTCGTCACGGCCGCACATACGGAACATGGCGGTCATGCCGCGCTCGGTCACTTGCGGGTTGGTGGAGCCTGGGGTGATCGCGATCACACCAGCGTCGTTATAAACCTCGGAGGCCGGAATGGTGTTCGAGGAGCAGAAGTGCCCGACCACGCCGATCACTTTGTCCTGGTCAACCAGACGGTTGGCCACGGCCACGGCCTGCTTGGGTTCGCAGGCATCGTCGCCGGCAACCAGCACGACTTTCTCGCCATTGATGCCGCCGGCCTTGTTGATGACGTCGGCTGCCGCCTGGGCACCTGTCATGTACTGCTTGCCAAATGCCGCGTTGGCACCGGTCATCGGCCCCGCTACGCCAATCTTCACATCAGCTTGAGCAAACGCAGAAACACCCAGCGCCGCAGTAACGGCGAGGGCCAGGAAACCTTTCTTGTAAAACGTCTGGGACATGAGTGGTGCTCCGAGGTTTTTGTTGAATTGGCACTGCAGCTTCACTTCAAAAACTTTCAGCGAAAGCCCAGAGCAAGCGGCGTGCCATTACGTTTTTATTATTCAAAAAGACACGGTGTCATTGTTATTACAGGTTTTTGGGCGCCTTTTGATTGGACGTGCAACCGTCTATCTCAACAGGGTGCAACCATTGGATCCATAAAGTGCAACCCGACCGTTCAAGCACTGCAACCCGGCCATTAAACGGCCACCCTTGAACCTGTAACAGCGTGCGTAACGGAAGTGCACATTTACAGTGCGTTACTGCTACGACTCGCACCAATACAGATTAGTAGCCGGCTAAGAAAATGCAGGCTTCTGAGCGGTATTTCGTTGATCAGATCACGATCCGCAGGCATTGGCCCGCGTGATACAGCGAGAACCCCGCCTCATACAAACAGCTGCGCAGGCCCACACCAGCCAGCGGCTGCATCGGTGCGAAGGGGATCGGCAGTGCCTGTGGATCCTGGTGACACAGGTAGTCCGCAAAGGCTTTGCCCACGACACTGCCGGTCGTCACGCCGCGCCCGTTGTAACCGGTGACCGCCACCAACCCGGGAGCCGGCTCGAACAGGCGCATCAAGTGGTCCGGAGTGAAGGCGATGCAGCCGGTCCAGGTACATTCCCACTGCACCGGTTTGAGGTACGGGAAGTAGTGCTGCTGCACCCGATCGGCCCAGGCCTTGAGGAACCAGGCGGGTTTCTGGTTGCCGTTGCCCAGGCTGCCGAGTAGCAGCCGGCCTTCGGCGTCGCGGCGGATGCTGCTGAGTACCTGGCGGGTGTCCCAGGAGCCCTGGCCGCCTGGGAGAATTTGTTGTGCGGCTTCGTCGGTCAGCGGGGCCGACGCCACCTGATAGTAATAACCGGGGAAAAAGTTGCGGCGCAGCTCAGTCCACTCACCTTCGGTGTAGGCGTTAGAGGCGATCACCACCTGTTCGGCCTGCACTGAGCCCTGGGCAGTCTGCACAGACCAGTGCTGGCCCTGGCGTTCCAGTCGGGTGACCGGGGAATGGTCAAACAACTGCCCGCCCAGCCCGACTGCGGCATTGGCCAAGCCGCTGGTGTAGGCCATTGGGTTCAAGGTACCGGCACGTCGGTCGAGCAAGGCGGCAGCAATCTTTTTGGTACCGGTGGCTTGCTCACAGGCCGCGCCGGTCAACAGCTCCACCGGTGCGCCACGACGCTTCCATTGTTCTTCACGACTGCGCAGATCCGCCTCGCCACGGGCGTTATGCGCCATGTGCAACGTGCCCTCGCGGCGCAATTGGCAATCAATGTTGTATTTGTCGATCAGGCTGAACACCAGGGACGGTGCCGCGCCGAGCATGCGGTTGAGCTGGCTGCCTACCGCTTCGCCAAAACCGGCTTCGATCTCGTCCGGGGGAATCCACATCCCGGCGTTGACCAGCCCCACGTTGCGCCCCGAACCACCGTGGCCGGTGCGATGGGCTTCGAGTACGGCGACGCTTTTACCTTGTTCCAGCAGGTGAATGGCCGCCGACAAACCGGTGATCCCGGCGCCGATCACGCACACATCCACCTTGACCTCGCCCTTGAGCGCAGCGCGATCCGGCCGGCCAGGGGTGAGTTGCTCCCACAAACATGCTTCGCGTAATGCCATTGCCAGACTCCGATGAGACCTAACAAACCACTATTGTTGATGTGCGAACCCGATCAAATGTGGGAGCTGGCTTGCCTGCGATGCAGGCACCTCGGTGCATCCGTTACACCGGGGTGATGCTATCGCAGGCAAGCCAGCTCCCACATTGACCGCACTTCGAGCAGAGATTCAGTCGAAGGTGATGCCCTGGGCCAGCGGCAGTTCCAGCGAGTAGTTCACGGTGTTGGTCTGGCGACGCATGTACCCGCGCCATGCATCCGAACCCGACTCACGCCCGCCACCGGTCTCTTTCTCACCGCCAAACGCGCCACCAATCTCCGCGCCGCTCGGGCCGATGTTGACGTTGGCGATCCCGCAATCACTGCCCACCGCCGACATGAACTGCTCAGCTTCACGCACGTCAGTGGTAAAGATGCACGAAGACAGGCCCTGTGGCACCGCATTGTTCAGGCGCAGCGCCTCAGCGAAATCGGTATAGCCCACCACATACAAAATCGGTGCAAACGTCTCGGTGCACACCACATCACTCTGCTCCGGCATTTCCACAATGGCCGGCGACACGTAGTAAGCGTTGGGGAACTTGTCTTCCAACTGCCGCTTGCCGCCAAACACCCGGCCGCCTTCGCTCAAGGCTTGCTCCAGGGCATCCTGCATGTTTTCGAAGCTGTGCTTGTCGATCAGCGGGCCGATCAGGTTGCCTTCCAGCGGATGGCCGATGCGCACTTTGGAATACGCGGCCTTGAGGCGGGTGACGATTTCCTCTTTGACCGACTCATGGGCGATCAAGCGGCGCAGGCTGGTGCAGCGCTGCCCGGCGGTACCGACGGCGCTGAACAGGATGGCGCGCACGGCCATGTCCAGGTCGGCGCTTGGGCCGAGGATCATCGCGTTGTTGCCGCCCAGCTCGAGAATGCTGCGGGCAAAACGTGCGGCGACTTTCGGTGCCACTTCGCGGCCCATGCGGGTGCTGCCGGTGGCGCTGATCAGCGCAACGCGCGGGTCATCCACCAGTGCGGCGCCGGCATCGCGGCCACCGATGATCACTTGGCTGAGGTACGGCGGCGCATCGCTGAAGTTCTTCAACACGCGCTCGAATAGCGCCTGGCAGGCCAGGGCAGTGAGCGGGGTCTTTTCCGAGGGTTTCCAGATCACCGCGTTGCCGCATACCAGCGCCAGCGCGGTGTTCCACGCCCATACCGCGACCGGAAAGTTGAACGCGCTGATCACGCCGACCACGCCCAGCGGGTGCCAGGTTTCACGCATATGGTGGCCTGGGCGCTCGGAGGCAATGGTCAAGCCGTACAGTTGGCGCGACAGGCCGACGGCGAAGTCGCAGATGTCGATCATTTCCTGCACTTCACCCAAACCTTCCTGGGTGATCTTGCCGGCTTCCCACGACACCAGCTCGCCGAGGTCGGCTTTGTACTCGCGCAACACGTCGCCGAACTGGCGCACCAGCTCACCACGACGGGGGGCCGGCACCTTGCGCCAAGCGTCGAATGCATGCTCGGCGCGACTGACCTGCTGCTCCACCTCGGCGGCGCCTTCCCAGTGCACACTGGCAATCCGGCTGCCATCAATGGGCGAATGCACGGGTTGTTTACCCGACTGGTACAGCGCCGGGTTTACCCCGAGACGATCAAGCAATGCGGCAACCATGGGTCACTCCTTCAATCCACAAACAGAAATATGCGCCGCCAGTTCACACGGCGATCCAGACCTTATTTGTAGCTGGACCAAGACTTGCCAACAAACGACGATTAGGCGAGATATCATTCCGTTTATTCATGCTAAGAACAAAAAGAGGCGTGCCGTGCTGAATAAAAGACATTTGCCCTCGATCACCGCCTTGCAGTGTTTCGAAGCGGTTACCCGCCACCTGAGTTTTACCCGCGCCGCCGAGGAGCTGAACCTCACCCAGAGCGCCGTCAGCAAACAGGTCGCGCAGTTGGAAGAGCTGCTGCAGCACCTGCTGTTTCGCCGGGTGCGCCGCCGCTTGCAGATGACCCCGGCGGGCGATCTGTACCTGGTGGAAGTGCGCAAGATCCTCACCCAGGTGGAGATGTCCACCCATTACCTGCGCTCCTATGGCGGCGAGACTGAAGTGCTGCGGGTGTCCACGCCCTACACCTTCGGCGCGCGCTGGCTGGTGCCGCGCCTCAAGGGCTGGCGACTGCGGCATCCGCAGATTCACCTGGACCTGTGCAACGAACAGGAGCCCGACGAGCTGCTGCAAGGCAAGGCCGACTTGGCCTTCTACTTCGGCCAGGGCTCACGGCCTGGCACTGAAAGCCTGAAGCTGTTCAGCGAAGAACTGGTGCCCGTGTGCTCGCCCGACAGCCTGCCCGCGCAACCGTTTACCGACCCCACACAACTCAGCGAACTGGTGCTGCTGCAAAACGCCTCGCGCCCCCAGGGCTGGCACGACTGGTTCGCCGCCCAGGGTTATCACACCGAACACAGCTACCACGGGCCGCGCTTCGAAACCTTTTATATGTGCATCCGCGCCGCACAAGTGGGCTGCGGCGTGGCGCTATTGCCCAGATTTCTGGTGGAAGAGGAGTTGGCCGAAGGCAAGCTGGTGATCCCCTGGCAGCACGCGATGCCGAGCCAGGACGCCTATTACCTGGCCTACCCCGAACACTCGGCGGAAGTGCCCAAGGTGCGGGATTTTGTGAAGTGGATGATGGAGCAGGTTGAGTCTGATTGAGCTTCTTTGTCTGCAATACCGCTATCGCAGGCAAGCCAGCTCCCACATTTTGGAATGCATTCACCTGTGGGAGCTGGCTTGCCTGCGATGGCGCTGGTAGCCATCCTCAAAAAAATCACTGGCAAAACAGCACAGGTCTATGCGCCACTAGCGCCATTCCTTAATTGTGCGTAAAGGTCGGCGCCCATCGCCGAACCGTCTGGAGATTCCCGTTATGAGCGAGAGTGTGTTTGCCGATCGCATCGTGCAGAACCTGCTCGACACCGACTTCTACAAGCTGACCATGATGCAGGCGGTGCTGCACAACTACCCGAACGTGGAAGTTGAATGGGAGTTTCGTTGCCGTAACAGTGAAGACCTGCGTCCGTACCTGGCGGAGATCCGCTACCAGATCGAGCGCCTCGCCGAGCTGAGCCTGAGCCCCGACCAGTTGGGTTTCCTGGAGCGCATCAGCTTCATGAAGCCGGATTTCCTGCGTTTCCTCGGGCTGTTTCGCTTCAACCTGCGCTACGTGCACACCGGCATCGAAAACGGCGAGCTGTTTATCCGCCTGCGCGGGCCGTGGCTGCATGTGATCCTGTTTGAAGTGCCGATGCTCGCCATCGTCAGCGAAGTGCGTAACCGCTATCGCTACCAGACCGTGATCCTCGAACAGGCCCGCGAGCAGCTGTATCGCAAGTTCGACTGGCTGACGGCGAATGCCAGCGTCGAAGAACTTTCCGAATTGCAGGTGGCGGATTTCGGCACCCGTCGGCGCTTCTCCTACCGCGTGCAGGAAGAAGTGGTGAACGTGCTCAAGCACGACTTCCCCGGGCGTTTTGTCGGCACCAGCAACGTGCACCTGGCCCGCGAGCTGAACATGAAGCCGCTGGGCACCATGGCTCACGAATGGATCATGGCCCACCAGCAACTCGGCCCGCGGCTGATCGACAGCCAGATCGCCGCCCTCGACTGCTGGGTGCGCGAGTACCGTGGCCTGCTGGGCATCGCCCTGACCGATTGCATCACCACCGATGCGTTCCTCGGCGATTTCGACCTGTACTTCGCCAAGCTCTTCGACGGCCTGCGCCACGACTCCGGTGACCCGGTGCAATGGGCCGAAAAGGCAATCGCCCACTATCACAAGCTGGGGATCGAGCCGATGAGCAAGACCCTGGTGTTCTCCGACAGCCTCTCGCTGCCCAAGGCGCTGGAGATTTTCCGCGCACTGCGTGGTCGGATCAATGTGAGCTTCGGCATCGGCACCAACCTGACCTGTGATATTCCAGGTGTGGAACCGATGAGCATCGTGCTTAAAATGACCGCCTGTAATGGCCAGCCCGTCGCAAAGATCTCTGATGAAGCGGGCAAGACCCACTGCACCGATCCGAACTTCGTCGCTTATTTGCGCCACGTTTTCAAAGTACCTGCCCTACCCAGCAAGGAGTGAATCATGCAAGCCGTACAGCGCGAGATTGCTGAACAGCTCAAGGTCCAACCACCGTTCAAGGACCAGGCCGCCCTTGAGGCGGAGGTCGCCCGGCGCGTTACCTTTATCCAGGATTGCCTGCTCAATTCAGGCCTCAAGACGTTGGTGCTGGGCATCAGCGGCGGCGTCGACTCCCTGACCGCCGGCCTGCTGGCCCAGCGCGCGATGCAAGAGTTGCGTGCTGCCAAGGGTGACGACGCCTACCGCTTTATTGCGGTGCGCCTGCCCTACGAAACCCAGTTCGACGAACACGACGCCCAGGCGTCCGTGGACTTTATCGAACCCGATGAGCGCCACACGGTGAACATCGGCCCGGCGGTGAAATCCCTGGCCAATGAAGTGGCGGCGTTTGAAGGCAAGGCCGCGGTCTCCCGTGACTTCGTACTGGGCAACACCAAGGCGCGCATGCGCATGGTGGCGCAGTACACCATCGCCGGCGCGGCCGGTGGTTTGGTGATCGGTACCGATCATGCGGCGGAAGCAGTGATGGGCTTTTTCACCAAGTTCGGTGATGGCGCCTGCGACCTGGCGCCGCTGAGCGGGCTGGTGAAGAATCAGGTACGCGCGATTGCCCGGCACTTTGGTGCACCGGAATCGTTGGTGGAGAAAATCCCGACGGCCGACCTGGAAGACCTGTCGCCGGGCAAGCCGGACGAAGCGTCCCATGGCGTGACCTATGCCGAGATCGATGCGTTCCTCCACGGCGAGCCGGTGCGCGAGGAAGCCTTCAAGATCATCTGCGACACCTATCGCAAGACCGAGCACAAGCGGGTGATGCCGTTTGCTCCCTGAGGTAACTCAGCAGCTCATTGTGGCAAAAGGGCTTGTTGTGGCGAGGGAGCTTGCTCCCGCTGGGGCGCGAAGCGGCCCCTGAAACCTGCTTAGCGCTTTTTCTGATGCTACGCGGTGACCTTATTGGGGCTGCTCCGCAACCCAGCGGGAGCAAGCTCCCTCGCCACAAGAGCAGCTTGTCTACAGGCAAAAAAAAGCGCCCCGAAGGGCGCTTTTTTTTGCCTGAAGGGTGATTACTTCAGGGTCACAGTGCCTTTCATCATCGAGATGTGGCCTGGGAACGAGCAGAAGAACGCATAGTCAGTGCCTGCCGCCAACTTCGATACATCGAAGGTCACGGAGTCTTTCTCGCCGGCACCGATGATCTTGGTGTGGGCGATGATGCGGGTGTCGCCGTCTTTCAGGTAGTTCTTGTCGATACCGGCGGCCATGCCGTCGCTGGCGATGCCAGGCATGTCGGCGGCGGAGCTCAGCACCCAGTTATGGCCCATGACGTTTTTCGGCAAGCTGCCGGAGTGGGTCAGCTCGACGGTGAACGTCTTGCAGCTCTTGTCGATTTCGATGGCCTTGGTGTTGAAGGACATCTGGTCAGTGGAGTCGACAGTGACCTTGCACTCTGCAGCAAGCAACTGGCCGCTAGCCAGAGTCAGCAGGGAAACAGCAACGAGTTTGGCAAACATGTGAATCTCCAGGGCAGGGTTTAAAAAACGCGTATTGCGACAAGGGTGCCTGAGGCAGGCGGGAATTCTTATGATCTGAGTCAACAGATTGTATACAACTTTAGGCTATCAGACTCATCGACACAATCTACCGGCCAAAGTACTGATGCCGGCCTATGATCGGCTCATCACCCTTCCGGAGTCCGAGCCATGCACCTCAATAGCCTGTTCCGCAGCCTGCTTGCCGCCTATGCCTGTGGCGCCAGCGGCACCTGCGAAACGCCTCAACGCGAGGTTTAATCCTTTGAGAGACGCACGCCAGCCTTTACTCTTTAGCCACAACTGAGTGGAGTCAGGTATGTCCTTGAAGTCTGTCTGTGTGTTTTGCGGTGCCAGCAGCGGCACCAATCCGGCCTACCGTGAAGCAGCCGTAGCCCTCGGGCGCGCGCTGGCCGAGCGCAAGCTGACCCTGGTGTACGGCGGCGGCGCCGTGGGCCTGATGGGCATCGTCGCCGATGCGGCGCTGGAAGCCGGCGGTGAAGTGATCGGGATCATTCCCGAAAGCCTGAAAGTCCTGGAAATCGGCCACAAAGGCCTGACCCGCCTCGAAGTGGTCGACGGCATGCACGCCCGCAAGGCCCGCATGGCCGAGCTGAGCGACGCGTTTATTGCACTGCCGGGCGGCCTGGGCACCCTGGAAGAACTGTTCGAAGTCTGGACCTGGGGCCAGCTCGGCTACCACGGCAAACCGCTGGGCTTGCTCGAAGTGAACGGCTTTTACCGCAAGTTGACCGATTTTCTTGATCATATCGTCGGCGAAGGCTTCGTCCGGGCCCCGCATCGTGCCATGCTGCAAATGAGCGAATCGCCGGCTGAGCTGCTTGACGTACTGGATGCCTGGCAACCGCTGGTCTTGCCCAAATGGGTGGACCAAAAACCCGATTAACCCTTGGGACGCGATTAAAGGCAGAATACGCGCCGCTCAACCTCACCTTCGACCCCAGAGGATCGCCCATGGCAAAACCTAATTACTCCTTCGCCAAACGTCAGAGAGACTTGGCCAAAGAGCAGAAGAAAGAGGAAAAGCTGCAGCGCAAGAAAATTGCAGCCGACGAAGAAGCCGGTGCACTGAACCCGGATGCTGAAGGTACAGTGGCTACAGACGACACCGAAGCACCGAAAGACGCTGAATAGGTGATCGTTCCCACGCTCCGCGTGGGAATGCATCCTGGGGCGCTCCGCGTCCCGATTTGAGATATGTGCAGGGTGACGCAGAGCGTCACAACAAGCATTCCCACGCGGAGCGTGGGAACGATCTTGTGCATTACTCCAGCGGCATCACCGTCACCCGCACTTCCGGGTCATGGCTCCCTCCCCCCAGAATCACCCCTCGCAACGGCGAAACATCGGAAAAATCCCGGCCCCAGGCCAGGGTGATGTGTTCCAGTGCCGGCTGCACATTGTTGGTCGGGTCAAAATCCACCCAACCCGACACCGGGCAAAACACCGACACCCACGCGTGGGACGCATCCGCGCCGATCAACCGTGGCTGGCCGGGCGGTGGCTGGGTCAGCAGATAACCACTGATATACCGCGCCGCCAGGCCCCGGGAGCGCAGGCACGCGAGCATCAGGTGGGCGAAGTCCTGGCACACGCCGCGCCGGCGCTCCAGCACTTCCACCAGCGGCGTGGCGACCTGGGTGGCTTCGGCATCGAAGGTGAACTCGCTGAAAATCTTTTCCATCAGCGCCTGCACACCCAGCAGCAAAGGGCGACCTGCCGGGAAACAGTCTTCGGAGAACTCGACGAAGCTTTTCTTCAAATGCACATAGGGCGATTCGAACCGATAGCGGCAGGCCTCGATCACTTCGGCCGACAGCGGCTGGCTGCTGTAGGTCAGGCCGTTGCGGGTCTGGTCCCAGGCCGGCGACAGGCTGAAATCCAGCACCGGCCGCGCCAGCACTTCCACCGTCAGCCCGGCGTTGACCAACAGCTCATCATGGGGCCGCTCGAACGCCAGCCGGGTGATCGGGTTACCAAACACGTCCAGCTCATCCCGGCGCGAGGTCGGCTCGGGGCTGATCTCCAGTTGCTGCGAGCTGCAGCGCTGCCAGGCGCAAGGCCGCGGCCACAGGTGCGCCAGCTGCTGGGCCAGGGACACCGGGCTGTCGTAGTGGTAATGGGTATCGTGGAAAATCTGGTAGCGGGCACTCATCACACAGACACCGTTTGCTGGCTGACATCGTCCACATGGGCAAAATGGCGCAAGGCCAGGCGGTCCGAGACTTGCCCGCTTTCATCGGCCACCGCTTGCAGCAGGTCGGCCAGGCCGTCCAGCGCAGCGCGCACACTGGACTCGCCGAACAGCGGGTTCTCCAGGCAGCCCAAGTCAAAGCGCGCCAGGCGCTCCACCAATGGCGCCAGTCCGGTTTCCCGGGGCACGCCGAAATCGTCATTCAAGCGACGCAAGGTGCGGCTCACCAGTTTCAGCTGGAACAGCACCGCGTGAGGGTTTTGCTCATCCAGCAGCAACAGGTCCAGCACCGGGATCAATTGCGGCACCGCGAGGTAGCGCGATCGATAGGTGATGCTGCTGTTGCCCAGTTCCAGCAACCATTCCAGCCCGGCCTGATCGAACACCGCCACGCCGCGCAGGAAGGCCGCCAGGCTGCTGCTGAGAAACTGCAGGCGCTCAATGCGCCTGCCCATCATCAAGAAACGCCAGCCTTCGTCGCGGGTCATGTCGTCGAGGGCAAAGCCCGACAGCGCCGCGAGGGACATCACCAGGCGGTTGAGGAAATCCAGCAGTTCGCCGAAGTCCGGCTCTTCGCTCTCCAGCTCCAGGGCTTCGCGCTGCAATTCCACCAGCGCCTGCCAGTTTTCCCGGGACAGCTTGCCGCGCACCTGGGACGCCGCCCACTGCAAACGCTGCAAGTTGGCCCGCAGGCTCGACGGCCAGTCATCACCGAGCAACGCCGCCTGAAGCCGCTCAGGCAACTCCCCCTCCTCCGGTAACAGTCGCAGGTTCTCACCCAGCTCAACGGCCGCCTGCAGCGCCAGCGGGTCGTCTCCGTCGACATAGCGGGCGAGGACGATCCGCAGCCAGCGCGCGCTGTCATCACAGCGCTCGCAATAACGGCCAAACCAGAACAGGTTTTCCACCACCCGCGACGGCAGGTACGGATCACGCCGCACCAGGTCATGGGCGCCGATGGCCCGCTGGGCGCGCCATTGTTCGGTACCGAGGGCGCGTTCGCCGAGCACCCAGGTGTCCTTGCTTGCACCGCCGCGCTGCATCGACACCACTTCGGCATCGGCTTCCGCTGCCACGCGGGTCAAGCCACCGGGCAAAACCCGGTAACCGTCGGCGCTGGCCACGGCGTACACGCGCATGCCGATGGCGCGGTGTTGAAGGTGATCGTCGACGGTGTGCCAGACCGGCGCCTGTGACAACTGCGCGAGTTCCTGGGCGACGTAGGCGTAAGGCCGTGCGCGCATACGTTCGGCCAGGGCCTCGCGCTGTTCGTCGTTCAAGTCGCGACCAAACACCGGGGCGAAACTTTGCGACGGGAACGCCGGCTTGATCAGCAGCTCCGGCAGTTTTTCCAGGGCTTCGGCCAGCACCGGCGCTTCACCGCACCACCAGGTGGCGATGGACGGCAGGATCAGTTCTTCGCCAAACAGGAATTGATTGATCTTCGGCAAAAAGCCCAGCAGGCCAGGGGATTCCAGCACGCCACTGCCCAGGGCGTTGGCCACCAGCACATTGCCTTGGCGCACAGCGTCCAACAGGCCAGGCACGCCGAGGGCCGAGTCGGTGCGCAGTTCCAGCGGGTCGCAGAAGTCGTCGTCCAGGCGACGCATGATCGCGTGCACCCGGCGCAGGCCGCTGAGGGTTTTCAGGTACACCGTGGCGTCGCGCACCGTCAGGTCGCCGCCTTCCACCAGCGGGTAGCCGAGTTGGCGGGCGAGGTACAAATGCTCGAAATAGCTTTCGTTGAAACGGCCCGGTGTCAGCAGCACGATCAACGGTGGCTGGTCGTCGCTCGGCGCCTGGCGAGCCAGGGTTTCCTGCAAGGTGCGGAAGAAACCAGTGAGGTGCTGCACCTGCAAGTCGCGGTACAGGTCCGGGAAGGCGCGGGACACGATGGTGCGGTTTTCCAAAGCATAACCGGCGCCGGACGGGGCCTGGGTACGGTCGGCGGTCACCCACCAGCGGCCATCCGGCGTACGCGCCAGGTCCACGGCGTACAGGTGCAGAAACGCGCCGTCGGGCGGCTGGATACCCTGGCACGGCCACAGGAAATTGTTATGGCCGAACACCAGTTCTGCCGGCAGCAATCCTTCGGCGATCAAGCGTTGCGGGCCATAGAGATCGGCCAGTACCGCATTCAACAGGCGCGCACGCTGGGCGATGCCGGCGGAGAGTTGCTTCCACTCATCGGCGGCCAGCACGTGGGGCAACAGGTCCAGTTCCCAAGGGCGATCGGCGCCCTTGGGGTCGGCGTAGACGTTGTAGGTCACGCCGTTTTCCTGGATCTGCCGGGTCAGCAGGGCCTGGCGCTGGGCGAGTTGCGCCGGAGTGCTGCGTTGCAGGTGATCGAGCAGGCGCTGCCAATGGGCACGAACCGCGCCGCTGTCGTCCAGCAGTTCGTGATAAGTGCCCGCAGTCAGCGGGTAACGGTCGAGCAAGTCGGGCATGGAACGCTCGGCAGGGGCAAGGGAAGTCAGATTAACTCACAAACCACGCGATCCAACTGTGGGAGCGGGCTTGCTCGCGAAAGCGGCGTGTCAGTCACTTAATGTGTTTCTGATACACCGTATTCGCGAGCAAGCCCGCTCCCACATTTTGAATCGCATTTAGTCATTCTTATTGGGGAAGCGCCGTAAATCCAGGGTCATCGGCAATTCATCATTGATCACCACACTCGGCACCGGCAATTTCCCGGGGCTGTGCCCCAGACGGAAAAACCGCGCCATCCGCCGGCTTTCAGCTTCATTGGCATTCACCGGCAGGCTGTCGTAATTGCGTCCGCCCGGATGGGCGACATGGTACTGGCAACCCCCCAGCGAGCGCTGCATCCACGTGTCCAAAAGATCGAACACCAGCGGCGCATGCACCGGGATGGTCGGCTGCAAACAGTTGGCCGGCTGCCACGCGCGATAGCGCACGCCAGCCACAAACTCTCCAACGCGCCCGGTGGGTTGCAACGGCACCGGGATGCCGTTGCAGGTCAGCAGGTAACGCTGGGGCGGCAGCCCGCTCAACTTGACCTGCAATCGCTCCAGGGACGAGTCCACGTAACGCACCGTGCCGCCCACCGCGCCCTCCTCGCCCAGCACATGCCAGGGTTCCAGGGCCTGGCGCAGTTCCAGTTCGATACCGCTGACGGCGTAGTCACCGACCTTGGGAAAACGGAACTCCAGGTGCGCGGCAAACCATTCGGCCCGCAGCGGATAACCGGCAGCGTTCAGCTCGACGATCACGTCGGCAAAATCCTGCTCGATAAAGTGCGGCAGCAGGAAGCGGTCGTGCAGTTCTGTGCCCCAGCGCGCCAGCTTCGGCGGCGCATAGGGTTCACGCCAGAACCGCGCGACCAGTGCCCGCAGCAGCAACTGCTGGGTCAGGCTCATGCGGGCGTGGGGCGGCATTTCAAAGGCGCGCAGTTCCAGCAGGCCCAGGCGGCCGGTGGCACCGTCGGGCGAGTAGAGCTTGTCGATGCAGAACTCGGCGCGGTGGGTATTGCCAGTGACGTCGATCAGCAGGTTGCGCAGCAGGCGGTCCACCAACCAGGGCGGACACTCTTCACCCACTTCGGGCATCTGCGCGAAGGCGATTTCCAACTCATACAACGCGTCGTTACGCGCTTCGTCGACCCGTGGCGCCTGGGAAGTCGGGCCGATGAACAGGCCGGAAAACAGGTAGGACAACGACGGGTGGTTATGCCAATAGCTGATCAGGCTGCGCAGCAGATCGGGACGCCGCAGGAACGGTGAATCCTTCGGCGTGGCGCCACCGAGCACAAAATGGTTACCGCCGCCGGTGCCGGTATGGCGGCCGTCGATCATGAATTTTTCTGTGGTGAGGCGGGTTTGCCGGGCTTCCTCGTAGAGAAACTCGGTGCGCTCCACCAACTCGTCCCAGGTGGCGGACGGCTGCACGTTGACCTCGATCACGCCCGGGTCCGGTGTCACCCGGAAGTTGCTCAGGCGCGGGTCGCTCGGCGGCTCGTAACCTTCCAGCAGCACCGGGCAATGCAGCTCTTCAGCGGTGGCTTCGATGGCCGCCACCAACTCCAGATAATCCTCGACCCGCTCCAGCGGCGGCATGAACAGGTACAGTCGGCCTTCCCGCGCTTCGGCACACAGGGCGGTGCGGGTCAGCCAGTCCGCGGACTCGTCGATCTTAGGAATACGGTCTTTGCTGGCGGCCGACTCACCGTGGCTTTGCAACTGTGAGGGGGTCGGCAGGTCGGGCAGGTCCTGGTTGGGATCGGTGGGATGTACGAACGGATAGTCCGCCGCCGTCACCCACGGCTGCGAGGCCAGTGGCAGGCGATAACCCAAGGGCGAATCACCCGGCACCAGGCGGCAATGGTTGTCCCGCAGGTACCAGCGGCCGCTCTGCCAGCGGTCATTGGCCGCCGTTCGCGCCAGCGGCAGCACCTGGCCGATGACTTTATCCAGGCCCTGGCTGAAGACTTTGCGCAGGCGTTCGCGCTCGAGCTTGTCCTCCAGGCGCGGATCTTCGGCGGTGACGTTCTGCGGCAAGGCGCCTTCGCGCCACAGGTAATAGAAATTGTCTTCGTAGGCCGGGAATACAAACTGCGCAGGCAGTTTCAGGCGCTCGGCGACGCTGGCCAGAAAACGCCCGGCCATCACGCCGTCGGCGCCATAGCTTTGTTGCTCATCGGCGATCAATGCGCTGTTGTGCCAGATCGGCACGCCGTCGCGGCGCCAGTAGCAGTTGAGGGACCAGCGCGGCAGTTGCTCGCCGGGGTACCACTTGCCCTGGCCGAAATGCACCAGGCCCTTGGGCGCGTAGTGCTTGCGCATGCGCTGGAACAGCTCGGCAGACAATCGGCGTTTGTCCGGGCCGAGAGCGGCGGTGTTCCATTCCGCACCGTCAGGGTCGTCGATGGAGACAAAGGTCGGCTCGCCGCCCATGGTCAGGCGCACGTCGTCCTTGAGCAGGTCACCGTCGATCTGCCGGCCCAGGGCCTGGATCGCCAGCCACTGCTCTTCGGTGTAGGGCTTGGTAACCCGTGGGGCCTCCCAAATCCGCTCCACGGACATCTCGTGGGTAAATTCGCACTCGCAGGGTTCCACCAGGCCACTGATGGGCGCTGCTGAGGAAGGATCAGGACTACAAGCCAACGGGATATGCCCTTCACCAGCGAACAAGCCGGAGGTGGCATCGAGGCCGATCCAGCCGGCGCCGGGCAAATACACTTCGCACCAGGCATGCAGGTCGGTGAAATCCACCTCGGTGCCGGACGGGCCGTCGAGGGCTTTGACGTCGGCGGTCAGCTGGATCAGATAGCCAGACACAAATCGCGCCGCCAGGCCCAGGTTACGCAGCAGTTGCACCAGCAACCACGCCGAATCCCGGCAGGAACCGGAGGCGTTTTCCAGGGTGAATTCCGGAGTTTGTACGCCCGGTTCCATGCGGATCAGGTAGCCGATATCGGCGGCCAGACGCTGATTCAGGCCTACCAGAAAATCCACCGCCGGCAACGGCGTGCGGTCGATACCCGCCAGATACGCGGCGAATCGCGGGGTCAGCGGTAATGTTTCCAGGTACGGCGCCAGCTCGCGCTGCTCATCGGCGGCGTAGCTGAAAGGGATTTTTTCGGCGTAGGGTTCCAGGAAGAAATCGAACGGATTGAATACCGCCATCTCGGCGACCAGGTCGACTTCGATGCGCAATTCGTCAGTTTTTTCCGGAAACACCAGACGCGCCAGGTAATTGCCCTGGGGGTCTTGCTGCCAATTGATGAAGTGCTGTTCCGGCAGCACCTTCAACGCGTAGGACAGAATCCGAGTGCGGCTATGAGCCGCCGGACGCAGACGAACAATCTGTGGGCCGAGCTCGACCGCGCGGTCGTAGCGGTAATGCGTAACGTGGTGCAACGCGACATGAATCGACACGGCGGCCTCCTGCGAGCCAGGGCATGAAAACAAAGCGCGCAAGACTTATGCCAGAGCAGTGGTCATTGCGCTTTATCGTGGGACCCGGTGCAGTACAGCACCAAAACGGCGCGATGGCTGCCGTCGTGGTGCGAGGGTTGCACATATTTGTGGCGGGAGTGTGAGGGTGGGTGGTGAATCTACCCAGTCACCGTGCTTTGTGCTTGGCGATCACGGCTTCGCGCAGGTGGCGCACTTCGCGCAGTTTCTGGCGCATTTCGCGGTGGCGCTTGCTGTTGAGCAGCAATAACCCCAACAACGGGAAGAGGACAGCCGAGCCATAGACCAGCACGTGAGAGGTGTATTGAATCATCGGCAATACGAACAGCAGGCAACATCCCAGGTAACCCGCCATCAAGCCGGTGGCCCACGAGCGTCCGCGCGCGATCATTACGTTGCCAAACACTATCACCGTGACCAACACCAGAATGGCAATCCCGGAGTAGCTGGATTTGAGCCCCGGATCAACGTCACGTAAATAAGTCACGCCCGCCAGGGATACAGCAGACGCCCCGGAAAAGATCGCCATGAAGATCGTGCCCATGAACACCGGGAAATAGCGTGCGAGAAAACTGCCCATGTCGGGAAAGCCGTTCATTCCGTCAGGTCCTCGTACAAGCCAATTGCAAGGGTGCTGGCGGCGCCAACATTACCGGTACGGTAGCTGCCGGTGAGGCCTAATATCCCACCCAGCGCATCTTTCATTTGGGTCAGGGTTGCGTGGCGAATTTCGGTGGAGCTGAAACTCTTCGTCAGCTTGCCTGTGCGCTGCTGCAACTTGAGCAACTTGGGCGTCAGGCTGGGGTCCCTCAGGCTTAGCAGTTCCTTGGTCAACTTCTTGCGTTCCTGGCGGCTCAAGCCCTTGAGCAGTTCGTACCAACTCTTGCCCAACGCGGCGGCCTTGTTGGCCTTGAGCAATCTCACCGTCGTCAGTGCGCCGGTGCCGATACCCACCAAAGAAGCGGCATCAAGGATGGGGGAAACAGCGCCGTACCATTCGGCGTCATCCATACGGTCATTGGCATCGGGGTCAAGGATTTCGTTGTAGGTACGCGCTACGCCAAACCCACATTGCGCGCTGCTGGCCAGCGCCGCCGTAACACCAATGCCGACCACAAAGGCACTGGCACCCGCCGTAAACGGTACGGCAACGCTGCCGCTGAAGACAACGATCCAGCCGATCACCGCAGCGGAGCATGACAACCCCATATCGAACGTCTCGCTCATGAGGCGCCCTTCCCGAGGGTTGGTCTTCACCTGCTCCACAAACTGTGCCGGGGCTATGTATTTTTGCGCCTCACGCAAAATGATGCGCTTGGGCCTGATGCTGCAAATCGGTTTGAATTCGCGCAGGGTGACGACATTGAAGTCAGCATCGATATACACCACACCCGCCCCCACAATGCCGGGATCGGCGTCGATGGCAGCAAACAGGCGTGGCAGGTTGATCTGGCTTTCGATGCGCTGGCGCGCCATGAACTGGGAGCGGTTGGAGTCCATGCCGATGCCAAGCAGGGGGCTGCTCATGGGGGTGTTCTTCCTTGAAATGGGTGGTGTCTGAACTGGCGCTTTCGCGAGCAAGCCCGCTCCCACATTCGACCGCATTCTCATGCTGAAACCCGGTTACATGTGGGAGCTGGCTTGCCTGGGATGGCGCTCGAATGGGCGCCACCTTAACAAACAGGCTACCCACCCGCTAGAAAGCAAAACGCCAGCACGAGGCTGGCGTTTTGCGATTCAGGCTGCGATCAACGCGGTACGACCGGCTTGCGGGCTGGCTTCTTGCCTTTGCCCTTGGCGGCGTCGGTGCGTTCCTTGGCGGCCTGCTTGTTGCGCGCCATGGCCGCGGCCTTGGCTTGCTCACGCTTGTCCCACGGGTTGCTGCCGTCACTGCCACGGGGCGGCAAGCCGGTATGCTGGGTGAGGATCCTGGTGGTGGTTTCCTTCGCAACCTTGTGGCTGCCAGCCGGCGTCGAGTTCTTGCGACGGGCGCTCTGGTAGCTGTCGGTGGCCGGCTGGTGCAACGGGATCAGTTGCTCCTTGCCCGGCCCGATCAGGTCGGCACGGCCCATGCGGGTCAAGGCTTCACGCAGCATCGGCCAGCCCTTCGGGTCGTGGTATCGCAGGAAGGCCTTGTGCAGACGGCGCTGTTCTTCGCTCTTGACGATGGTCACCGCGTCGCTCTTGTAGGTGACCTTGCGCAGCGGGTTCTTGCCCGAGTGGTACATCGCCGTGGCGGTGGCCATTGGCGACGGGTAGAACGCCTGCACCTGGTCAGCGCGGAAGCCGTTGCCCTTGAGCCACAGGGCCAGGTTCATCATGTCTTCATCGGTGGTGCCCGGGTGGGCAGCGATGAAGTAAGGAATCAGGTACTGCTCTTTGCCCGCTTCCTTGGTGTACTTCTCGAACATGCGCTTGAACTTGTCATAGCTGCCAATGCCCGGTTTCATCATCTGGTTGAGCGGACCTTCCTCGGTGTGTTCCGGGGCGATCTTCAGGTAGCCACCAACGTGGTGGGTCACCAGCTCCTTCACGTATTCCGGCGACTCGACCGCGAGGTCGTAGCGCAGGCCGGAAGCGATCAGGATCTTCTTCACACCCGGCAACGCACGGGCGCTGCGATACAGCTGGATCAGCGACGAGTGGTCGGTGTTCAGGTTCGGGCAGATACCGGGGAACACGCAGGAGGGCTTGCGGCACGCGGATTCGATTTCCGGGCTCTTGCAGGCAATGCGGTACATGTTCGCGGTCGGGCCGCCGAGGTCGGAGATGACGCCGGTGAAGCCTGGCACCTTGTCGCGGATCTCTTCGATTTCGCGAATGATCGACTCTTCGGAACGGTTCTGGATGATCCGGCCTTCGTGCTCGGTGATCGAGCAGAAGGTGCAGCCGCCGAAGCAGCCACGCATGATGTTCACCGAGAAACGGATCATGTCGTAGGCCGGGATCTTTTCCTTGCCGTACGCCGGGTGTGGAACACGGGCGTAAGGCATGCCGAACACGTAGTCCATTTCTTCGGTGGTCATGGGAATGGGCGGCGGGTTGAACCACACGTCCACTTCGCCGTGCTTCTGTACCAGCGCGCGGGCGTTACCCGGGTTGGTTTCCAGGTGGAGCACGCGGTTGGCGTGGGCATACAGCACTGAGTCGCCACGGACTTTTTCCACGGACGGCAGACGAATGACCGTTTTGTCACGGGTCATGCGCGGGCTGGCCAGGATCTGTACGACCTTGGCCTCTTCCGGGTCTTCAACCGGGCCTTTTTCCTGCTCGATGGCGCAGGCCTGGATGTCCTGGGTGTTCACGTACGGGTTGATGATCTTGTCGATCTTGCCCGGACGGTCGATACGGGTGGAGTCCACCTCGTACCAGCCTTCAGGCGTGTCACGGCGAATGAACGCAGTGCCGCGCACGTCGGTGATGTCTTCGATCTTGTGGCCCCACGACAGGCGCTGGGCGACTTCGACAATGGCCCGCTCGGCGTTGCCGTACAGCAGGATATCGGCGCAGGCGTCGATCAGGATCGAGTTACGAACGCGATCCTGCCAGTAGTCGTAGTGGGCGATGCGGCGCAGGGACGCTTCGATGCCGCCGAGTACGATCGGCACGTGCTTGTAAGCTTCCTTGCAGCGCTGGCTGTAGACCAGGCTCGCGCGGTCCGGACGTTTGCCGGCCATGCCACCGGGGGTGTAGGCGTCATCGGAACGGATTTTCTTGTCGGCGGTGTAGCGGTTGATCATCGAGTCCATGTTGCCGGCCGCGACGCCGAAGAACAGGTTCGGCTCGCCGAGCTTCATGAAGTCGTCTTTGGACTGCCAGTTGGGCTGGGCAATGATCCCGACGCGAAAGCCCTGGGACTCCAGCAGCCGGCCGATGATTGCCATGCCGAACGACGGATGGTCCACGTACGCGTCACCGGTGACGATGATGATGTCGCATGAATCCCAGCCAAGCTGATCCATCTCCTCCCTGCTCATCGGCAGGAATGGCGCAGGACCGAAACATTCGGCCCAGTACTTGGGATAGTCAAATAACGGCTTGGCTGTTTGCATGACGGTGACCGGTGTTGAGATGAAAAATCGCGGGCGCGGAATATAGCACAAATTTTGACCAATTCCGACCTTTGCAGTCGGAATTGGCGAGACGGCTTTTTACTCGTCTTCGAAGTTGTAGCTGCCCGGCGCCAGGTTTTCGAAGCGGGTGTATTTACCGATAAAGGCCAGGCGCGTGGTGCCAATTGGCCCGTTACGCTGCTTACCGATAATGATTTCTGCGATGCCTTTATGCTCGGTCTCCGGGTGATACACCTCGTCCCGGTATACGAACATGATCACGTCAGCATCCTGCTCGATCGCTCCGGATTCCCGCAAGTCGGAGTTGATCGGGCGTTTGTTCGGACGCTGCTCAAGAGATCGGTTGAGCTGCGACAGGGCAACCACCGGGCAGTTGAATTCCTTGGCCAGGGCTTTCAACGAGCGGGAAATCTCGGAAATCTCGTTGGTCCGGCTGTCGCCGCTGGAACCCGGGATCTGCATCAACTGCAGGTAGTCGATCATGATCAGGGCAATGTCGCCATGCTCACGCACCAGGCGTCGGGTACGCGCGCGCATTTCCGAGGGGCTGATGCCCGCAGTGTCATCGATAAACAGCTTGCGGTCATTGAGCAGGTTGACCGCCGAGGTCAGGCGCGGCCAATCGTCGTCTTCCAGGCGACCGGCACGCACCTTGGTCTGATCAATGCGGCCCAGGGACGACAACATACGCATGATCAGCGATTCACCTGGCATCTCCAGGGAGTAAACCAGGACGGCCTTGTCGCTGCGCAACACGGCGTTTTCCACCAGGTTCATGGCGAAGGTGGTTTTACCCATGGACGGACGGCCGGCGACGATGATCAAGTCGGCGGGCTGCAGGCCGCTGGTCATGCCGTCGAGGTCGGTGTAGCCGGTGGACAGGCCGGTAATGGCGTTGTCGGTGTTGAACAGGGTATCGATACGGTCGATGGCCTTGGTCAGCAGGTCGTTGACGCTGACCGGGCCGCCGGTTTTCGGACGGGCTTCGGCGATCTGGAAGATCTGCCGCTCGGCTTCGTCGAGGATCTCTTCAGCGGTACGGCCTTCCGGGTTGAACGCGCTGTCGGCGATCTCGGTGGCGATGCCGATCAGTTGGCGCAACGTGGCCCGCGCACGGACGATCTGAGCATAGGCCTTGATGTTGGCGACCGATGGCGTGTTTTTCGCCAGCTCACCCAGGTAACCCAGGCCGCCCACTTGGGACGTCTGGCCTTCCTTGTCCAATTGCTCGGCCAGGGTCACCACGTCGATCGGTGAGTTCTGGTCGGCCAGCTTGGCAATGGCGCGGAAGATCAGGCGGTGGTCATGACGGTAGAAATCGCCGTCCGAGACTTGATCCAGCACGCGTTCCCAGGCGTTGTTGTCCAGCATCAAGCCACCGAGCACGGCCTGTTCGGCCTCGATGGAATGTGGCGGCACCTTCAGGGCGGCGGTTTGCAGGTCATATTGCTCAGGTGCGGAGATATCGTTCATGGCCACTTGGAATAGTTGGAGAATCAGGGGCTACAGAAAAACAAAAGCCAGAAAAACAAAAGGCACGACCTGTGAACAGGATCGTGCCCGATGTTAACCGCCCGGCACGCGAGGTGCCAGTCAGTTAGGTGCTGCTTAAGCTGCTACCACAACAACGCGTACGGTTGCTTCGACTTCAGCGTGCAGGTGCACGGCTACATCGAATTCGCCAACGTTGCGGATGGTGCCGTTCGGCAGACGAACTTCGCTCTTCTGCACTTCAACGCCGGAGGCGGTCAGTGCATCAGCGATGTCGTGGGTGCCGATCGAACCGAACAGCTTGCCTTCGTCACCGGCGGTGGCAGTGATAGTCACTTCCAGCTCAGCCAGTTGGGCAGCGCGAGTTTCGGCCGAAGCTTTTTTGTCTGCTGCTGCTTTTTCCAGCTCAGCACGACGCTCTTCAAACGCAGCCAGGTTGGCAGCGGTTGCAGCGGTGGCTTTGCCGTATGGCAGCAGGTAGTTACGACCGTAGCCGGCCTTAACGTTCACTTTGTCGCCCAGGTTGCCCAGGTTGGCGACTTTTTCCAGAAGGATCAGTTGCATGTGAAAATCCTCTAACTTTTAACCTTCACCGTTCGCGTTATCGGCGTCTTTCGGCGCCAGACGACCGCGAAAATCAATCAGGCCGTCGACAATGGCCAAGACCACGAGTAACGGATAGATCAGCTGCATGAACAGCAACAGCGTCACGTACAACCCCACCAGCCAGAATCTGCCCAGTCGCTTTTGCGCCACCAGCCCATGAATCAGGGATAGCCCGGCGAATACCAGCGGTACGCTGCACAACGGCACCAACAGCGCCAGGCCAAACGTCGGCCCGACCACCATGAACGCCAGCAGCAACATCGCCGGTCCAGCGGGGATTCTGATACTGCGAAATTCGCGACCAAAACCACCCGGGTTATACAACAACGCCTGCCAGTAACGCCCAAGAATCAGGCTCAGCACGCTGACAATCTGCAACAGTGCCGCTATCAGGCCGGTCAGCATCGGTGCAACCACTGACGCAAAGCGCGCTCGCTCCTCTACCGATAACTGCTGGTAGAGATCCCCGAGGGCCAGCGGCAGGATCTTTATGATCTCCTGCGCCAGCGCCTCGATTTGCGGGCGGAAAGCCGCGCCAAGCGCCAGTGAATACACCAACCCCAATGCCACGCTGACCAGCAGCGTACGGACCCAGGACTCACTTGCGCGTAAAACCAACGCAAGGGTCGATGAACCGAGCAGTACCAGAAGTACCCGTGGATCATCGAATTTCAACCACCAGACCAAGGCCGGCAGTATTCCCAGGGCAAGAACGCCAAGGGCGTCCTTCAAACCGCGCCGCAGGAGCACAAGGCAACCTGCGGCAGCACCCAACCAATACAACAACGGCAATGCTGCACATCCAGCCACTACGAGAGTGGCCTGCACACGACCGCGCATGATGAACTCAGCTAAGGCGCGCATGCATTCAATCCCTTACTACTTGTCGACTGCCCGGTCTCAGCGGCCGTGGCTGTCGGTGTAGGCCAGCAGGGCCAGGAAGCGGGCGCGCTTGATAGCGGTGGCCAGCTGACGCTGATAACGAGCTTTGGTACCGGTGATGCGGCTTGGAACAATTTTGCCGGTCTCGGATACGTAGGCTTTCAGAGTGTTGAGATCTTTGTAATCGATCTCCTTCACGTCTTCAGCGGTGAAGCGGCAGAATTTACGACGACGGAAGAAACGTGCCATTTGATAGGCTCCTTAAAAGGTCCGTGGATTACTCGTCAGCGTTATCGCTGTTGTCGCTGTCATCACTATCAGCGCTTTCAGCGCCTTCGTGCTCAGGACGGTCGCGACGCTCACGGCGCTCACTGCGGTTTTCTTCAGCCTTGAGCATCTCGGATTGGCCGGTAACGGCTTCTTCGCGACGGATGACCAGGTTACGGATCACTGCATCGTTGTAGCGGAAGTTGTCTTCCAGCTCGGCCAGGGCCTTGCCAGTGCACTCAACGTTCAGCATCACGTAGTGAGCCTTGTGAACATTGTTGATTGCGTAGGCCAGTTGACGACGACCCCAATCTTCCAGACGGTGGATTTTGCCGCCGTCTTCTTCGATCAGCTTGGTGTAACGCTCTACCATGCCGCCGACTTGCTCGCTTTGATCCGGGTGGACCAAAAAGATGATTTCGTAATGACGCATGAATGCTCCTTACGGGTTGTAGCCTGCCGCTCAAAAACGGTCAGACAAGGAGTGAATGACACTTATGGATCTTGCCGAAGGGAGGCACATGCGTGCCTGCCATGAAGGCAAGGGGCGCAATTGTAGAGAAGGGGGAGAAAGGGCGCAAGGTGATTGGTGATTATTTGAACAACGCAGAATCAAGGCAAACACAAAACAAATGTGGGAGCTGGCTTGCCTGCGATGGCAATGGCACAGGCAACATCTCTGCTGACTGACACACCGCCATCGCGGGCAAGCTCGGCTCCCACAGGGTCTTGCGTCGCTCTTATGCCTTATTTCTTGGCTTTAGCCTTGGCGCCGCGCTGACGCTGTGCTTCGAACAGGCAGACGCCCGTTGCGACTGAAACGTTGAGGCTGCTGACGCTACCGGCCATCGGCAGGTGCACCAGGTAGTCGCAATGCTCGCGGGTCAGGCGGCGCATGCCCTTGCCTTCGGCCCCCATGATCAGGATGGTCGGGCCGGTGAGGTCCTGGTCATAAATGCTGACCTCAGCCTCCCCCGCCGTCCCCACGACCCACAGGCCGCGCTGCTGGAGTTTCTCCAGGGTGCGCGCCAGGTTGGTTACGGCCACCAGCGGAATCACTTCCGCCGCACCGCAGGCAACTTTACGCACTACAGGCGTCAAGGTTGCCGACTTGTCTTTAGGCACGATCACCGCCAACGCACCGGCAGCATCCGCCGAACGCAGGCAGGCGCCGAGGTTGTGCGGATCGGTCACGCCGTCGAGCACCAGCAACAGCGGCGCGCCTTCGGTGCGATCGAGCAGCTCGTCGAGCATCGCTTCGCCCCAGACCTGGCTCGGGCTTACGTCCGCTACCACGCCTTGGTGAACGCCTTCGACCCAGACGTCCATCTCACGACGCTCGGCCTGGCCGATGGCAACTTTGTTCTGATTGGCCAGCTCGACCAGCGCTTGAACGCGCGGCTCACTGCGGCCTTCAGCCAACCACACCTGCTTGACGCGTTTCGGGTGGTGACGCAGCAATGCTTCTACGGCGTGTACGCCGTAGATTTTTTCCAGACTCATGACTTGGCCTTAGGTTTGCGCGACCCGCCGCTTTTCGCGGGGGCCGAACCCGCTTTTGGCGGGCCTTTACGGTGTTTACTCGGCTTGCTCGACGGCTTTTCCGCCTCGCGGGACTTTCCCCCAGACGCCGCTTTACCGCCGCTTTTGGCTTCGTTGAGCAACTGCTGCTTCAACTCGCGGCTCTTGCGCAGCTCGGCGTTTTTCGCCGCAGCATCGCTTGGGCGGTAGGCTTCGGGGGCCTTGTCCTTGGCAGACGAACGACGAGCAGGCTTGGCTGGCGCAGGCTCGGCGACCGCTGCTTTCGCAGGAGCACCTTTGCCTTTGCTGGCCGGCGCAGTCGTTTCGCCGCCACGTTTTTTACGGCCAGTCGGCTCGGCTGGTTTATCAGGCATGCCGAAGTCGATCTTGCGCTCGTCGAGGTCGACGCGCATGACCTGCACTTCCACGGTGTCGCCCAGACGGAAGCTGCGACCGGTGCGCTCGCCCGCCAGGCGGTGATGCACAGGGTCGAAGTGGTAGTAGTCACCCGGCAAGGCGGTGACGTGCACCAGGCCCTCGACGTAGATGTCGGTCAACTCGACGAACAGGCCAAAACCCGTCACGGCGGTGATCACACCCGGGAACGACTCGCCCACGCGGTCTTTCATGAACTCGCACTTGAGCCAGTTCACTACGTCGCGGGTGGCTTCGTCGGCACGGCGCTCGCTCATGGAGCACTGCTCGCCCAACTGTTCCAGGGCCGCTTCGTCGTACGGATAGATCCGTGCTTTCGGAATGGTCATGGCACCGGCGCGCTTGACGTGCGGGGTGTTCTGCTTGGAATGGATCACGCTGCGGATCGCCCGGTGCGTGAGCAAGTCCGGGTAACGGCGAATCGGCGAGGTGAAGTGGGTGTACGCCTCGTAATTCAGGCCGAAGTGGCCCTGGTTATCGGCGCTGTACACCGCCTGGCTCAGGGAGCGCAGCATGACGGTCTGGATCACGTGGTAATCCGGACGGTCCTTGATGCTCGCGAGCAGAGCCTGGTAGTCCTTCGGCGTCGGGCCGTCCTTGCCTTTGTGCAGGGACAGGCCAAGCTCACCGAGGAACGCGCGCAGCTTCTCCAGACGCTCCGGCGGCGGGCCGTCGTGCACCCGGTACAAGGCCGGAATCTCGTGCTTTTTCAGGAATTCTGCAGTGGCCACGTTGGCCGCCAGCATGCATTCCTCGATCAGCTTGTGAGCATCATTACGGGTGGTCGGGGTGATCGCGGCGATCTTGCGCTCGGAACCGAAGACAATCCGGGTTTCCTGAGTTTCAAAGTCGATCGCGCCACGCACGTGACGAGCGCCCAGCAACACTTTGTACAGCGCATAGAGCTGCTTGAGGTGCGGCACGACATGGCCGTACTCACCGCGCAGGGCTTTGGCTTCGCTGGTTTTCGGCTGTTCCAGGATGGTGCTGACCTTGTTGTAGGTCAGGCGCGCCTGGGAGTGGATCACCGCTTCGTAGAACTGGTAGTCGGTCATTTCGCCGGTTTTCGAGATGGTCATCTCGCACACCATGGCCAAACGGTCGACTTTCGGGTTCAGGGAGCACAGGCCGTTGGACAGCTGCTCAGGCAGCATCGGGATGACGCGCTCGGGGAAGTACACCGAGTTGCCGCGCACCTGGGCTTCGTTGTCCAGGGCCGAACCAATCTTCACGTAGCTGGACACGTCGGCAATCGCGACGAACAACTTCCAGCCGCCGGAGAACAGGCGCAGTTTGCCGGGCTTGGCTTCGCAGTAGACCGCATCGTCGAAGTCGCGGGCATCTTCGCCGTCAATGGTGACGAACGGCAGATGACGCAGGTCGATGCGTTTTTCTTTGTCTTTTTCTTCAACTTCCGGCTTGAGCTTGGCGGCTTCTTTGAGCACAGCCTCAGGCCAGACGTGAGGGATATCGTAGGTGCGCAGCGCAACATCGATTTCCATGCCCGGCGCCATGTAGTTGCCGACCACTTCGACGATATCGCCCTGCGGCTGGAAGCGCGCAGTTGGCCAGTGGGTGATTTTCACCTCGACGAACTGGCCGACCTTGGCGGCGCCATTGCGCCCCGGGGTGATCAGCACTTCCTGCTGGACCTTCGGGTTATCCGGCACGACAAAGCCGATGCCGCCTTCTTCGAAGTAACGGCCAACAATGGACTCATGGGCACGGGACACCACTTCGACGATCACGCCTTCGCGGCGACCGCGACGGTCGAGGCCGGAAACGCGCGCCAGGGCACGGTCGCCATCGAACACCAGGCGCATTTGCGCCGGGCTCATGAACAGGTCGTCGCTGCCATCATCCGGGATCAGGAAGCCGAAACCGTCACGGTGGCCGGCAATACGACCGAGGATCAGGTCGAGCTTGTCCACCGGCGCGTAGGTGCCCCGGCGGGTGTAGATCAACTGGGCATCGCGCTCCATGGCGCGCAGGCGGCGACGCAGGGCTTCGAGTTGGTCTTCGGTGGTCAGACCGAATTCTTCAACCAACTGCTCGCGGCTAGCAGGCGAACCCCGATCGGCGAGATGCGCCAGGATCAGTTCACGGCTAGGAATAGGGTTTTCATATTTTTCCGCTTCACGAGCGGCCTCGGGATCGAGGGACTGCCAATCGGCCATTAGAGAGTTTTCACCTTGTCTATATGAGGGTTAGTTTGGCATACGCGTATTGAAACGGGAAATTTCAGGTGTCAACAAGCCCGTAAAAGCACTTTGTAGCCCTCGGAATGCACCTTGCGCGACCGCCCGCGAAATTTTCCAGGCTTTTTTGATAACTGGGCTTTACAGCGCAAAAAGTGGTCCGTATAGTGCGCGCCATCGACGACGGCAACGTTGACGATGCTGCCCAGATGGTGAAATTGGTAGACACGCCAGCTTCAGGTGCTGGTGACCGCAAGGTCGTGGAAGTTCGAGTCTTCTTCTGGGCACCAATTCCAAACTTGAGGTTTCAACCTTGAGTCTCACAAAAACCCGCGAAAGCGGGTTTTTGCGTTTCAGGTCTTTGATTTTTAACCATAAAGTTGATTTATAAAATCAAATCAGGGGTTTACAGATCAAAAAGCCCTCCGTATAGTTCGCTCCATCAACAGCGGCAACGTTGCTGATGCTGCCCAGATGGTGAAATTGGTAGACACGCCAGCTTCAGGTGCTGGTGACCGCAAGGTCGTGGAAGTTCGAGTCTTCTTCTGGGCACCAATTCTAAACTCAAGGTTTTAACCTTGAGTCTCACAAAAACCCGCGAAAGCGGGTTTTTGCGTTTCCGGGGTCTGAAAACTTCCAGACCGATTTGCCCCATGACCGCACCTGAGAAACTTTATCGTTTATCCTAGCAACGATTTGTTGCACTCAAGTGAGGAACACCCCGGATGATGATCCGCGATACCCGTCTCAAGACATCCCTTCTGCGTGGCCTGACCATCACTCTGCTCGGCCTGACCCTGCTCTCGCCCGCCGCCTATTCTGCCGACAAGGTTGCACTGACCTTGTACAACGGCCAACACAAGGAGGTCGGCGATGAACTTGCCAAGGCCTTCGAAGCCAAGACCGGCATCCACGTGAATGTGCGCAAGGGCAGCAGCAACCAGCTGGCCAGCCAGGTCGTCGAAGAAGGTGACCGCTCCCCTGCCGACGTGATCTACACCGAAGAATCACCGCCGCTGAATAAACTCGGCGAGCAAGGCCTGCTGGCGACCATCGACGCCAGCACCCTCGACGTTCTGCCCAAGGAATACGTGGCCGCCAACGGTGCCTGGATGGGCGTGACCGCACGCACCCGCGTCGTAGCGTTCAACCCGAAACTGATCGCCGAGAAAGACCTGCCCAAGTCAGTACTGGATTTCGCCGGACCTGAATGGCAAGGCAAGGTCGGTTTCGTACCCACCAGCGGCGCATTCCAGGAACAGGCCGTGGCGATCATCAAGCTGCACGGTCGCGAAGCCGCTGAAGAATGGCTGACCGGCCTGCGCGCCTTCGGCAAGGTCTACAGCAACAACATGGTTGCGCTCAAGGCCGTGGAAAATGGCGAAGTCGCCACCGTCCTGGTGAACAACTACTACTGGTTCGCCCTGAAGAAAGAAAAAACCAACCTGGATTCACAACTGCACTACTTCACCGACGGTGATGCCGGCGGCCTGATCACCGTGTCTGCCGCTGCGGCGCTGAAATCCAGCAAGCATCCAAAGGAAGCCCAGCAATTGTTGGCCTTCATGGCCAGCGAAGAAGGCCAGCGGGTGATCACCAACACCTCCGCCGAATACCCGTTGCGCAAGGGCATGGAATCCAACCGCGGCCTCAAGCCTTTCAGCGAGCTGCAACCGCCGAAAGTCACCCCTGCCGACCTGGGCAACGCCGAAGAAGCCCTGGAACTGGAACGTGACGTTGGCTTGAACTGATGAACCCATCGCTCCCCGCCCCCGCCTTGCGCGGGGGTTTTACGCCGAGACGCAAACGCCCTTCGATCTGGTTGCTGCTACCAGTCCTGCTGCTGGTAGGCCTGAGCCTGTTGCCGCTGGCGTATGTCGGCCTCAAGGCCTGGCAAGCAGGATGGGCCGAGGCGGTGCATTTGCTGTGGCGGCCTTATGTGTTCGGGCTGCTGCGCAACACCCTGGCGCTGATGGTCGGTGTGACCGTGGCCTGCGGCGTGATCGGCTTGTCGCTGGCCTGGCTGCTGGAACGCAGCAACCTGCCGGGGCGGCGGATATGGGGAGTGATCCTGTGCCTGCCGTTTGCCGTGCCGGCGTTCGTCAGCAGCTTCACCTGGGTTTCATTGAGCGCCAATTTCGAAGGGCTGGGCGGGGCGATCCTGGTGATGACCCTGTCCAAATACCCGCTGGTGTTTCTACCGGTGGCGGCGACCCTGCGCAATCTTGACCCGTCCCTGGAAGAATCGGCCCGCACCCTCGGACTGAATCGCTGGGGCGTGTTCTTTCGCATCACCTTGCCGTTGCTGTGGCCATCGCTACTGGCGGGGGCGCTGTTGATTGCCCTGCACATGCTGGTGGAGTTCGGCGCGCTGTCGATCATCGGCCTGCAGACGTTTACCACCGCGATCTATCAACAATTCGAGCTGGAATTCAGTAACGCCAATGCGGCAATGCTCTCGGCGGTGCTGCTGGTGATGTGCCTGACACTGCTCTGGCTGGAATTGCGGGTACGCGGCAAAGGCCGGCATGTGCGCACCGGCCAGGGCGCGGCGCGACATGCCGAACAGGTTCGACTCGGCAAATGGGCGGCGGTGGGGCAACTGTATTGCCTGCTCCTGGCGATCATTGGCAGCGGCATTCCACTGGGCATGCTGGGTTACTGGCTGGCCGTGGGCAGTTCAGCGGCATTTCCGATTGCAGAGATCAGCGAGGCGCTGCTTTCTTCCTTGGCATTGTCCTTGGGCGGCGCCGCGCTTTGCCTGTTGTTTGCAGTGCCTGTGGGCTTGCTGGTGGTGCGCTATAAAGGCCAGCTCGCACTGTGGGCCGAACGCCTGCCATACCTGCTGCACGCCCTGCCCGGCCTGGTGATTGCGCTGACGCTGGTGTACTTCGCGCTGCATTACGTGCCGGCGCTGTATCAGACGTCGGCGTTGTTGCTGATCGCTTATGCGTTGCTGTTTTTGCCCCTGGCCCAGGCGCCGATCCGCACAGCACTGAACAAGGCGGCACCCCAACTGGAAGAAGCGGCGAGAACACTGGGGGCGTCGTCGTTCAGTGCGTTTTGCCGGGTGACATTACCGATTATTTTCCCCGCATTGGGCGCGGCATTTGCGCTGGTGTTCCTGGATGCGATGAAGGAATTGACGGCGACGTTGCTGCTTAGTCCTACTGGATTGAACACACTGGCGACTGCCGTGTGGGCGCATACCTCGAATGTGGAATTCGCGGCAGCGGCGCCTTATGCCGCACTGCTTATTCTAGTGTCGGGGCTGCCGGTGTATCTGCTTACGACGCGGATGTATCTGAGCCGCTGAATCCGCCATCGCAGGCAAGCCAGCTCCCACATTCGACCGAGTTCCAACTCTGGAATGCGGTCAAATGTGGGAGCTGGCTTGCCTGCGATGAGGCCGGAACAGCCAACATCAAGCCCTGAACTGCCCCAGGCTCGCCTTCAACTGCGCTGCCAACCCGTCAAGCACTTTGCCACTGGCGGTGGTCTCCACCACTGCCTGAGCCGCGCGCTCGGCCTGGGCATGAATGATCTCCACCCGCCCACGCACCGCATGCGCACCTTGCGCCTGATGCTCAGCCGCACGTGTCGCCAGGCCAATCGCTGCATGCACCTGCTCCACCGAGGCCTGCACCGACTGCTGCAGGCGCACGCTATCGCGCAATACCAGCAGACCTTCGCTGGCCTGGCGCCCAGCCTTGCCGATGGTCTCTACCGCCTCACGGGCGCCTTGCTGCAAGGCTACGATGTGGGCCTGGATATCTCCGGTAGAACTCTGGGTCTTGCTGGCCAGGGCTCGCACCTCATCCGCCACCACTGCAAAGCCACGCCCGGTCTCACCGGCCCGGGCGGCTTCGATCGCCGCGTTAAGTGCCAACAGGTTGGTTTGCTCGGCAATCCCGTGGATCACCGTCAACACCACCTCAATCTGCTCGCTCTGCTGCGCCAGGCGCTCGATCACCTTGGACCCGGCCTGCACCTGCCCCGCCAACGCCTCGATCAGGCTGCCGACTTCGGCTGAAGTACGTGAGTTCTCATCGGTCGCCTGGCGAATATCCACCACCTGCTGCAACGCCGCCTGCATCGCATGGCTTTCCGCCTGAGCCTCGTCAGCCATTTGCGACAGCGCCCGCAGGCTTTCAGCCACTTCATCACGCTGCAAGCCGGCGGCCGCATCGGCACCCGCATTGCGCAGGGTCATCGCGCCGATTTCCACGCCGGTCCGCTGGGCCACATCACCCGCCTCGCGCACGATGGGCTGCAACTTATCCACAAAGCGATTGACCGCCGAGGCCATATCGCCGATTTCGTCCCGACTGTTGATCTGCACGCGCTTGGTCAGGTCGCCCTCGCCTGCCGCCAGATCGTCCATTGCCGCAATCAGTAGCTTCAGCCGATTGACCACCCGGCGGCCGAGCACCACAGCAATCAGCAACAACACGCCAAAGCCAACAACCGCCAGGCCCATGCCGATGCGCCAACGCAAGGTGCCTGCCGCCTCTTGCACGGCATTGGTGGTATTGGCGGTCATCTGGCTGGCCGTGGCTTGTGCCGACTGCAAACGCGCGCCCATGGCTGCAGCGCTGTCCGCAGCGGCCCCCTTGAGACTGTCGCCCACTAACTGGTCACCGCTGGCAATCAGTGCAGCAAAACGCTTATCCAGCGCGGCCAGGTCAGTCTCTACTGCGGCGGTCGAAACCCCCATGCGGACCTTGCCTATCTCTACGCCATTGGGGCTGATGGATGCTTCGACGTAGAACACCGAGGGATCATTTTTCGCCGCGTCCAGCACTTTATCCAGAGCTCGTTCGCCTTTGCCCTTTTCCAGCAGCGCCTGGTTAATCGGGTTTTCACGGTTGAGGTAACGGGTCAGATGTTCGCCAGCCGCGTCGTCATACACCACAAACAACACGTTGGGATTGCGCTGGGCTCTGCGGGCAAACTCAGACAGCGTCGGCACGTCGCTGTCCCACATGGCGCGCGGCGCCACCGAGGCGAGCAGTTGCGCCATGTCACTGGCAGAGTCCTGCAGGTCTTTTTCCAAGGTCGCACGCAGTTGCTTCTGCTCTTCCTGCAGGCGCGTGGAAAGCCCTGCCGTCAGACGCTGGCGAGTACTGGAAGACAGACTGTCCAGACTGGAGGTGACTTCCTTTCCGGCCTGAGCCAACTCGCCGGACAGTTTCTGGCTGTCGACGCCCAGGCGATTGCCCAAATCCGCTTCCAATGCAGTGACGGTGCTTCGCGTCAGGGCGACGGCCACCAGTACTTGCACCAAAAGAGCGATACCTAGGGTAACGAACACCGGCCGCAACAGCCGGCTTTGTAACAATGAGAGAACGGCAGACACTGGGAATCCCTCCACCACGGGTGCCATTAATTTGATAGCACCGCGAAAGAAAGAACCATAGCAAGGGCCGTGCCGTTTACCAGCCGGAAACGACAAAGGGCTCCCGAAGGAGCCCTTTGCTTTTTACATCAACAGCTTATTAAGCGAACGGGTGACGCAGAACGATGGTCTCGTTGCGGTCCGGGCCCGTCGAAATAATGTCGATTGGCGCACCGATCAGCTCTTCGACGCGCTTGATGTAAGCGCGAGCGTTGGCTGGCAGCTCTTCCAGGGTCTTGGCACCCACGGTCGATTCGGTCCAGCCCGGCACTTCTTCGTACACAGGCTGCAGCCCTACGTAGCTGTCAGCATCAGTCGGGGCAACATCCTTACCTTCCGCATCTTTGTAGCCGATGCAGATGTTGATGGTTTCCAGGCCGTCAAGTACGTCCAGCTTGGTCAGGCAGATGCCCGAGATGCTGTTCACATCGATAGCGCGACGCAGGATAACGGCGTCGAACCAGCCACAACGACGAGCACGGCCGGTAGTTGCGCCGAACTCGTGACCTTGTTTGGCCAGGTGCGCACCAACGTCGTCGAACAGTTCAGTCGGGAATGGACCCGAACCCACACGCGTGGTGTACGCCTTGGTGATGCCGAGGATGTAGTCCAGGAACATCGGGCCAACGCCCGAACCGGTCGCAACGCCGCCAGCGGTGGTGTTGGAGCTGGTGACGTACGGGTAGGTGCCGTGGTCGATGTCCAGCAACGAACCCTGGGCGCCTTCGAACATGATGTCTTTGCCAGCGCGACGCAGGTCGTGCAGCTCGGCAGTCACGTCCAGCATCAGCGGCTTGAGCAGCTCAGCGTATTCCTTGCACTCAGCCAGGGTCTTTTCAAACTCGATGGCTGGCTCTTTGTAGTAACCCACCAGCATGAAGTTGTGGTAATCCACCAGTTCACGCAGCTTGTCTTCAAAGCGCGGCATGTTGAGCAGGTCGCCTACACGCAGGCCACGACGTGCAACTTTGTCTTCGTAGGCCGGGCCGATGCCGCGACCGGTCGTACCGATCTTCAGCTCGCCACGGGCCTTTTCACGGGCCTGGTCCAGCGCAACGTGGAAGGACAGGATCAGCGGGCAGGAAGGGCTGATACGCAGGCGCTCGCGCACTGGCACACCTTTCTCTTCCAGCTTGGTGATCTCGCGCAGCAAGGCGTCAGGTGCAACCACCACGCCGTTGCCGATCAGGCACTGCACGCCTTCGCGCAGTACACCCGACGGGATCAGGTGCAAGACGGTTTTTTCGCCATCGATGACCAGGGTGTGGCCAGCGTTGTGGCCACCTTGGTAGCGCACTACGGCGGCAGCATGTTCGGTCAGCAGATCAACGATCTTGCCTTTGCCCTCATCACCCCATTGGGTGCCCAGGACTACGACATTCTTACCCATAACACTTGTCCTCATTCGCGCAAACTTGGTGCCGGCAGCGGCCGGCAGGAAAACTCAAGAAGCCAGTGGCGATACTTGCCAAAGCCCATTCTGCTGAATCAATTGCCGGTCGCAGTCCGCATCACGGGCGGCGGCCAATGGCTGCCCAGGCAAGGCCTGGACTACACGTTGACCCTCACTGCGCAACTGGCAAACCTGCTGCCAGAGTGCTGCGTCCGTACTGTCGGGCATCCAGATACCGCCAGACGGCAGCTCGACCTCAGCACGCCCCAGGGTCACCAGGGTTTTCAAATCAGTGGAAAAGCCGGTCGCCGGACGGGCACGACCGAAGTCGGCGCCGATATCGTCATAACGGCCGCCCTGGGCAATGGCTTGGCCAACACCCGGGACAAACACCGCGAACACCACACCGGTGTGGTAGTGGTAGCCGCGCAACTCACCCAAATCAAAATACAGCGGCAACTGCGGGAAGCGCGCAGACAACTGCTCGGCAATCGCCAGCACGTCATCCAGGGCCGCCAATACATCAGCTGGCGCATTCGCCAGACGATCACGGGCGGCGGTCAGCACTTCACGGCCGCCACACAGATCCACCAGCGCACGCAGCATGCCGGCCAGGTCAGCAGGCACGCCCGCCGTCAAGGCGATCACTTCATCGATGGCCTTGCGTTGCAGGGCATCGAACAACTGTTGTTCCACTTCACCCGACAAACCGGCCGCACGGGCCAGGCCGCGGTAGATGCCGACATGCCCGAGGTCCATGTGCACATCCGGCACATCGGCCAGTTGCAGCATGGCCAGCATCAAGCTGATGACTTCCACGTCGCTGCTCGGGCTGGCATCGCCGTACAACTCGGCCCCCAACTGGATCGGGCTGCGGGACGACGACAACGCACGCGGTTGAGCATGCAGCACGCTGCCGGCGTAGCACAGGCGGCTCGGCCCTTCGCGACGCAGGGTGTGCGCATCAATGCGCGCGACTTGCGGCGTGATGTCGGCACGAAAGCCCATTTGCCGGCCCGATTGCGGGTCGATGACCTTGAAGGTGCGCAGATCCAGGTCCTGGCCCGCGCCGGTCAGCAGGGATTCCAGGTACTCGATATGGGGGGTCACGACAAACTCGTAACCCCAGCTCTGGAACAGATCCAACACCTGGCGGCGCGCGATTTCAATGCGTGCAGCTTCTGGTGGCAGTACTTCTTCGATGCCATCTGGCAGCAGCCAGCGGTCTACCGTTGCCATTACGCCATTCCCCTATGATCCGGGCGGCCAGCCCTCGGGCGAGCCTTGAGTGAAGCAGAAAATACCCGGCCCCTGCATAAACCACGCGCAAGAGCGACGTGACGAACGACCAACAATCGGCCTCGTCGGGCACTTTCCTCGAAAAACCTGTGGCGCCTGCGGAGCAAAGCCACAATCAAACATGCAGACGCAAAAAAGCCGGGAATTTCCCGGCTGCCGCATCATACACCCGTTTTCTGAAAGGATCACCCCGCCCGGCATTTTAGCCGCCCGACGGAGTGATTCTCAGACTACATGCGGGTTACTTGGACTTTTCCAGGTAGCGGAAGAAATCGCTACTTGGGTCCAGCACCATGACGTCGGTTTTGTTCGCGAAGCTTTCACGGTAGGCACGCAGGCTACGGTAGAACGCGTAGAACTCCTGGTCCTGGCCATAGGCCTTGGCGTAGATCGAGGCGGCTTGAGCATCACCATCACCACGAGCCTCTTCAGACTCGCGATAGGCTTCTGCCAACAGTACGCGACGCTGACGGTCGGCATCCGCACGGATCCCTTCTGCCAGTTCGTTACCCTTGGCACGGTGCTCACGAGCCTCGCGCTCACGCTCGGTGCTCATACGCTCGAACACGCTGCGGTTCACTTCCTTCGGAAGGTCGATAGCCTTGACCCGAACATCGATCACTTCGATGCCCAGTTCTTTTTCCGCCATCGTGTTCAACGAACGCGTGATGTCAGCCATCAGCGCATCACGTTCACCGGATACCACCTCGTGCAGGGTGCGCTTACCAAACTGGTCACGCAGGCCCGATTCCAGACGGCGCGACAAACGCTCGTCGGCAATCTGCTTGAGGCCGGAGGTCGCGGTGTAGAAACGCTCGGCATCCTTGACGCGCCACTTGGCGTAGGCGTCAACCATCACGGCTTTCTTTTCCAGGGTCAGGAAGCGCTGTGTCGGTGCATCCAGGGTCATCAGGCGGCCGTCGAACTTGCGCACCTGGTTGACGTAGGGGACTTTCACATGCAGGCCCGGCTGGACATCTGCCTGGACCACGCGACCGAATTGCAGCAACACCGCGCGCTCGGTCTGAGACACGATATAGAAGCAGTTCCAGGCAGCGATGACCACGACGACGCCCACAATCAGGGCGGTCAGCGATTTATTGCTCATCAACGACTCTCCCTGGTACGTGTTTGCTGTTGCAGCAAGTCAGCGGCCGCACGGGCGCTCGCTTCGTTGGCAGCGGCAGTTGAACCGGTAGCCGGTGCGCTGGTGCTGCTACGACCACCTTCGATCATCTTGTCCAGCGGCAGGTACAGCAGATTATTCTGCCCGCCCTTGCTGCCGGTCACGAGAACCTTGCTGGTGTTGCTGAAGACTTCCTGCATGGTGTCCAGGTACAGACGCTCACGAGTGACTTCCGGTGCCTTGCGGTACTCGGCCACCAGCTTGGTGAAACGATCTGCCTCACCCTTGGCACGGGAGACCACTTCGTCGCGGTAACCGTTGGCATCCTCAAGGATGCGCTGGGCCTGACCACGGGCTTCCGGCACGACGCCGTTGGCGTAGGTTTCAGCCTGGTTGCGCGAACGCTGCTCGTCTTCACGGGCACGGATCACGTCATCGAAGGCTTCCTGTACTTCGCGCGGTGCAGCTGCGCTCTGTATGTTGACCTGGGTTACGGTGATACCGGTGCGATAGGTATCGAGGAACCGTTGCAGGCGCTCCTTGATCTCGCTGGCCATCAATTCACGACCTTCGGTCAGCACCTGATCCATTGCGGTGGAACCCACCACGTGGCGCAGGGCACTTTCGGTCGCTTGTTGCAGGCTGATTTCCGGCTGATCGACGTTCAGCACGAAGTCCTGCAGGTTGCTGATCTTGTACTGCACGGTCAGCGGCACTTCGACGATGTTCTCGTCTTCAGTCAGCATCTGGCCCTGCTTGGTGTAGGCACGCTCACGCGTGACGTTTTCCATGTACTTCTTGTCGATCGGCGGGAAATAGATGTTCAGGCCAGGGCCGACGGTCTCGTAGTACTTGCCGAAGCGCAGCACCACGGCTTGCTCCTGCTCGTCCACCACATAGACGGCGCTGTACAGCCAGACGGCCGCCAGCACAACGAGGCCGATGCCGAGCAGGCCGTAACCACCGCCCTTGCTCGTACGACCGCCTTCGTCACCACCACCACGTTTTTTTCCACCACCGAACAACCCATTCAGGCTTTCCTGCAGCTTTCGGAAGGCCTCGTCGAGATCTGGTGGCCCCTTGCGGTCGCCATTATTGCGGCGTTTACCACCCCAAGGATCCTGATTATTCGAGTTGCCACCCGGCTCATTCCAAGCCATAGCGCTCTCCATCTGATAAAGCAAAGACGCACCCACGGCGCGCCGACCAATGCTACAGAATGCCTGTCACAGCGGCACAACCGCTTTCTCAGGCTTTTATTGCAAAGTGTGTTGTTCGATGAACTCCGTCGGCACAACACCTTCCCGACTGACCAGCCGATTCAGCTCCGAGCGCGGCAATCGAACGGCCAGCAAGCTGACACCTTCTTCGTCGTGTTCTTCTTTCTGTACCGCGCCCAGCTCGAAAAACTGTGCACGCAGTCGAGCAAAACGCTGAGGCAAGCGCAAGGTGCCAACAAACAAATCGCTGCCCAACAACTCGGCAATGGCTTGTTCAAGCAATTCCAGACCACTGCCATCACGCGCCGACAGCCAGACCCGCTGGGGCTTGCCGTTTTCGTCGCGCTGGATTTGTGGCTCAACGCCTTCAAGCAAATCGAGTTTGTTATAGACCTCGAGGATCGGCAAGTCCTGGGCACCAATCTCGCCCAGTACCACCATGACCTGTTCAATCTGCAACATGCGATCCGGTTCGGCCGCATCGATCACGTGCAGCAGCAGGTCGGAATTGCTCGACTCTTCGAGCGTAGACCGAAATGCCTCGACCAGCTTGTGGGGCAAGTGACGAATGAAACCCACGGTATCGGCCAGGACAATCGGCCCCAGGTCGTCCAGTTCCAGACGGCGCAAGGTCGGGTCAAGGGTCGCGAACAGTTGGTCGGCCGCGTACACGTCCGATTTCGTCACGTTATTGAAGAGCGTGGATTTGCCGGCGTTGGTATAGCCCACCAGGGAAACGGTCGGGATATCCGCACGCATACGGCCACGTCGCGATTGTTCGCGCTGGCTGCGCACCTTCTCCAGGCGGCCCTTGATCTGTCGCAGGCGCACCCGCAGCAGACGCCGGTCGGTTTCCAGCTGGGTTTCACCCGGGCCACGCATGCCGATACCGCCACCCTGACGCTCAAGGTGAGTCCAGCCACGAACCAGCCGGGTGCTCATGTGGTCAAGCTGGGCCAGTTCTACCTGGAGCTTGCCTTCATGGGTACGGGCGCGCTGGGCGAAAATATCGAGAATCAGACCCGTGCGGTCGATCACGCGACACTCGAAAACTCGTTCGAGGTTACGTTCCTGACTGGGCGTGAGGATATGATTAAAAATCACCAGATCGGCCTTTTCGGCATGGACCAGATCGCGCAGCTCCTCGACCTTGCCGCTGCCAATCAGGAATTTGGCGGTTGGCCGATGACGCGGCACGTTAAAAAACGCGACGGTCTCGGCGCCGGCCGAATTTGCCAACTCCTGAAACTCCTGCGGATCTTCGCGCGCCTCAGGGTCCTGTCCATCCAAGTGAACGAGGATTACTCGCTCACCACCACCGTGGCGCTCAAAGAACAAAGGAGACTCCTATCAGGCGTTACCCGGTGCAGGCTCGGCGTCACCCTGTTCTTCGGTTGCGCTAGGCAGACGAATCGGACGAACCGGCACTACGGTCGAGATAGCGTGTTTGTAAACCATTTGGCTTACGGTGTTTTTCAGCAGAATCACGAACTGGTCGAACGACTCAATCGTGCCCTGCAGCTTGATACCGTTGACCAAATAGATGGAAACCCCAACTTTCTCTTTACGTAAAGTATTCAAGTAAGGGTCTTGTAGCGAATGCCCTTTTGACATGTGCCGCACTCCTTTAAGGATCAATAATAAAAAATCGGAAAATAGATAGCTTATGGCCGTCACACCCCCAAGGATAGACGGCAATTGCAAGGACTCAGCTCAATATGGAGACCGTTCCCAAGTATTTCAAGGCGCGTGACAGATTGTCGCAATCCAGACTGTCCAACCAGTGTAAATCAGTCCAGCTGCGCAGCCATGTGAACTGGCGCTTCGCCAATTGGCGCGTGGCAATGATGCCGCGCTCCTGCATTTCGGCTGACGTCAGCTTGCCATCCAGATGATCCCAGACTTGGCGGTAGCCTACAGCACGTATCGAAGGCAGCCCGGGATGCAGGTCACCTCTTGAACGCAGTGCTACGACCTCCTCCACAAACCCCTGTTCCAACATAATTGTGAATCTTTGTGCAATTCGTTCATGCAACACCTGGCGATCCGTCGGAGCGATGGCCAGATTCGCCACAGTATAGGGCAATTGTGAGTGCCCCGAGGCGCCTGCTTCAGCACTTTGCGCAGTTTGTTTCAGCCTGTGTTCAGTCATGGTCTGGCCACTGACCCGCCAGACTTCCAACGCCCGCGTCAGCCGCTGGGGGTCATTGGGATGAATCCGCGCGGCGGAAACTGGATCCACCGCAGCCAACTGGTCGTGCAGGGCTTGCCAGCCAAGGCGCGCAGCCTCTTCTTCAAGTTCGGCGCGCACCTGGGCATCGGCAGGTGGCATGTCTGCCAGGCCTTCCTGCAAAGCCTTGTAATAGAGCATCGTGCCACCCACCAGCAGCGGAATTTTGCCCCGCGCAGTGATATCGGCCATGGCCGCCAGGGCATCATTACGAAAATCAGCCGCCGAATAGCTCTCGCTGGGATCGATAATGTTGATCAACCGGTGCGGGTACTGGGCCAGCAGCTCTTTTGAGGGTTTGGCGGTGCCGATGTCCATGTCCCGGTAAACCAGTGCAGAGTCGACACTGATCAACTCGCATGGCAAGACCTTGGTCAGTTCGATGGCCAGGTCAGTCTTGCCGGCCGCCGTCGGGCCCATCAGGAAGATTGCGGGGGGCAAGGCACTCATCAACGACCGCGCAAGAACAGTTTATCGAGGTCGTCCAGGCCCATCTGGGTCCAGGTCGGTCGGCCATGGTTGCACTGGCCGCTGCGCTCGGTGTTTTCCATGTCCCGCAGCAAACCGTTCATTTCCGGCAGGGCCAGGCGCCGATTAGCGCGGATGGCGCCGTGGCAGGCCATGGTGCCGAGCAGTTCATTGATATGGGCCTGGATACGATCGCTGGTGCCGTACTCCATCAGGTCTGCCAGTACGTCGGCCACTAGCCGATTAGCCTCGGCCTGCTTGAGCAAAGCCGGGATCTGGCGGATAGCCAGGGTTTCCGGGCCCAGGCGTTGCAACTCAAAGCCCAGTTTCTGGAACACGCTGACGTGCTCTTCGGCACAATCGGCCTCGCGCTGGCTGACCGCCAGGGATTCCGGCACCAGCAGCGGCTGGCCGCTGAGGCCTTCGCTGGCCATGGCGATCTTCAAACGCTCGTACATGATCCGCTCGTGAGCAGCGTGCATGTCCACCAGCACCAGGCCATGTGCGTTTTCCGCAAGGATGTAGATGCCCTTGAGCTGAGCCAGTGCGTAACCCAGCGGCGGCACGTCACCCTGGCCTTCCGGCAAGGCGGCAGCACCCGACTCGGCACCGGGCAGCGGCGCGAAAAACTCGCGATAGGCTGCCTGGGCTTCGGCCACCGGCAACGCTGATTGCGGGCGCGGCGTGTATTGGTATTGATAACCGGCGCCAGCGCCTGAGCCAGGCGCGGTATAGCTCGGCTGGGCTTGCGGCGATTGCAGCAGGTTGGCGGCCAGGCTCATTTCGCCCTGGGGTCCGAACTCACCGGCTTCCGGCCCCGTAGGACGGACGATGGCCGTGACGATCGGCGCCGCCAGTTGATCATCCGGGCGCACATCGCCCAGGGCGCGGTGCAAGGTGCCATAGAGGAAATCGTGGACCATGCGACCGTCACGGAAGCGCACTTCGTGCTTGGTCGGGTGCACGTTAACGTCCACCACCGACGGGTCGACCTCAAAAAACAGCACGAACGTCGGATGCCGCCCGTTGAACAGCACGTCGCGATACGCCTGGCGCACCGCATGGGCCACCAGTTTGTCGCGCACCGCCCGGCCGTTCACAAAGAAGTACTGCAAGTCAGCCTGGCTGCGAGAGAACGTCGGCAACCCCACCCAACCCCACAACCGCAAGCCATTGCGCTCGATCTCGATCGGCAGCGCCTGCTCCAGGAACCCCGCGCCGCAGATAGCCGAGACGCGCCGGGCACGGGCCGCATCATCATGGGCCTCGTGCAGGCTGAGGATGGTCTTGCCGTTGTGGCGCAGGTGGAAAGCCACATCAAACCGGGCCAGTGCCAAGCGCTTGATGACTTCCTGCAGGTGGTCGAATTCGGTTTTTTCGGCCTTGAGAAATTTGCGCCGGGCCGGGGTGTTGAAGAACAGGTCGCGCACTTCCACCGAGGTGCCCACCGGATGTGCGGCCGGCTGGACCCGAGGCGCCATGTCGCGGCCTTCGGTTTCCACCTGCCAGGCCTGGTCAGCATCGCGGGTGCGGGACGTCAGGGTCAGGCGGGCCACGGAGCTGATGGAAGCCAAGGCCTCACCGCGAAACCCGAGGCTCATCACCCGTTCAAGGTCTTCCAGGTCACGAATCTTGCTGGTGGCGTGACGGGCCAGGGCCAGCGGCAGGTCATCGGAGGAAATCCCGCTGCCGTCGTCGCGTACCCGCAGCAGCTTGACGCCGCCCTGCTCAACATCGACGTCGATGCGCCTGGCGCCGGAGTCGATGCTGTTTTCCAGCAACTCCTTGATCACCGACGCTGGCCGCTCGACCACCTCACCCGCCGCGATCTGGTTGGCGAGGCGCGGACTTAGCAGCTCAATGCGCGAGGTGTTGCTCAAGACTGTTTCGCTCATTATTGCGCCGCCAGTTCAGTGCCCGGGATGGTCAACACCTGGCCGACCTTCAATTCATCGGTCTTCAGGTTATTGGCGCTGCGCAAGGTTGCCGCCGATACCTGGAAGCGCACCGCCAGCATCGCCAGGGTGTCGCCCGGCTGGACGCGATGGTCACGCGGGCCTTGGGCGATCTTCCCGGAATCACGCAGCCAGGCGATGTAGGTGCCCGGCGGCGGGTTCTGCTGGAAGAACTGGCGAACACCGGCGCTGATGGAACGCGCCAGCGCCTGCTGGTGGCTGGAAGAGGCCAGTTTCGAGGCTTCGTTGGAGTTGGAGATAAACCCGGTTTCCACCAGAATCGATGGAATATCCGGCGACTTGAGCACCATGAACCCGGCCTGTTCCACCCGCTGTTTGTGCAGCGAGGTGACGCGACCGATATTGCTCAGGACTTTCTGCCCGACGTTCAGGCTGGAGGTCAGCGAGGCGGTCATCGACAGGTCGAGCAATACGCCGGCGAGCATCTTGTCCTTGTCGTCGAGGGACACGTTGCCAGCCCCACCGATCAAGTCAGAACGGTTTTCACTGTCCGCCAACCAGCGAGCGGTCTCGGAAGTGGCACCCCGATCAGACAGGGCAAACACCGAAGCACCAAACGCAGCCGCCGAAGGGGCGGCGTCGGCGTGGATCGAGACGAACAGGTCGGCGCCCTTCTTGCGGGCGATTTCGGTACGGCCACGCAGCGGAATAAAGTAATCGCCGGTACGGGTCAGCTCGGCGCGATAGCCTTTCATGCCATTGATCTGGCGCTGCAGTTCGCGAGCGATGGCCAGTACCACGTCTTTTTCATGCTGGCCGCGCGAACCGGAGGCTCCCGGGTCTTCGCCGCCGTGCCCGGCATCGATAACCACAATAATGTCACGCTTGCCCGCGGGTGCAGGTGGTGGTGGCGGCAATTTGACCTGAGGTTGCGACTGGTTGACCGGCACCGCCGGTATCGTCGCGACGCTTGGGGTTGGCGCAGGCGGCGGCGCGGCATCGGCGGCGTTGTCGAACAGGTCGACTACCAGCCGGTTGCCATACTGTGCGTTGGGCGCCAGCACGAAGCTTTTCGGGGTCACGGCCTTTTTCAGGTCGATGACCACCCGCAGATCGGTCGGCGTACGTTGGGCCGAACGCATCGCGGTAATCGGGGTATTGGCCATGGCGACTTTCAACGGCGCGGCCAGGGTCGCACCGTTGATATCAATCACCAGGCGATCGGGCGCCGTAAGGGTGAAGACGCTGTGCTGAACCGGGCCAGACAGGTCGAATACCAGTCGCGTGTTATCCGGAGCCCGCCACAGGCGAACACTTTTCACCTGTGAGGCCGCCAGTGCATTGAAAGTCATTGCCGCAAGCAACACCCCTACGACAGTAACCAACGCGCGAAAGCGCATACCTAACCCCATCAATTATTTGAATTCCAATGCCAAGGCGGCGCACCACGACTCGCCGCGCGCGCTCTGGGACAACAACTTCAGCTGACGTCCGTGCTTATGCGGGGTAATGGTAATGGTCAGGTCCGGCTTTGGCAAAAAGCCTGTGCCTTTATCTGGCCACTCGATCAGGCACAGAGCGTCCTCATCGAAGTAATCGCGGATGCCCATGAATTCCAACTCTTCTGGATCCACCAGGCGATACAAGTCGAAATGGAAGGCGCGCAGCTCGCCGATTTCGTAGGGCTCAACCAAGGTAAACGTCGGGCTTTTCACAGCACCTGCATGCCCCAACCCGCGAATGATGCCCCGTGACAGGGTGGTTTTCCCGGCCCCCAGATCACCTTCCAGAAAGATCAGGCCCGAGCCTTTCGTTACCTGGGCAATACGGTTGCCGAGGGCGACCATTGCAACTTCATCGGCCAGGAAAAGGATTACTTCAGACACGGCGATTGCTCCTCCAGCAACTGACGAATGGCAGGAATCAGATCACTGGCGGCCAGCCCGCGACCGTAGGTACCTTGGCGATCACCGGCAGTGGCATGCAGCCAGACCGCCAGGCAAGCGGCATCAAATGCCGACATGCCTTGCGCCAGTAAAGCACCAACCAGGCCGGCCAACACGTCACCCAGGCCAGCGGTTGCCATCGCAGGATGACCCTGATCACAACGGGCAACGCGACCGTCCGGGCGGGCGATCAAGCTGCCCGCGCCCTTGAGGATCGCTACTGCATTGAATTTCTGACTCAAGGCGCGCGCCACGTTAAGGCGGTCGGCCTGAACCTCGGCTGTCGAAATACCCATCAAGCGGGCCGCTTCGCCAGGATGCGGAGTGATCACGCAGTTGGCCGGCAAGCTGACGCTGCCCGTCGCCAGCAGGTTCAAGGCATCGGCGTCCCAGACTTGCGGCTGCTTGGCGCTGGCCGCTACCGACAGCAGGCTTTTGCCCCAGGACGCCTCGCCCAGGCCCGGACCGATGACGATCACGGAGATCTTTTCCAGCAAGCCCATCAACTGATTGGCCGAGTGTACGCCCACGGTCATGACTTCCGGCAGCCGCGCCAGCGCCGCTGCAACATGCTCACTGCGGGTCGCCAGGGAAACCATGCCGGCGCCGCTGCGCAGGGCACTTTCGGCGCTGAGCAAGGCGGCGCCGCCAAAACCACGGTCGCCACCGATCAGCAATAGATGGCCGAACTGGCCTTTATGGGCGTCCGGAGAACGCGCAGCGAGTTGCGGCAATTGGCCGGGCAACAGGTGCTGAACGTCGGGTATTTCGTGTTTTGTCTGCGGCATGCGTCTTCAAGCTCCGATGTCTGGCAGAATTATACGCATCTAACCTGCGGTTTCTCTTGTTCATGCCTGCTATTACCTACGACCTGCCCGCCCTCGCCCAATCGATCAAAGACTGGGGCCGCGAGCTGGGCTTTCAACAAGTGGGCATCAGCGGCCTGGACCTCGCCGAGCATGAGCAGCACCTGCAACGCTGGCTCGACGCCGGCTACCACGGCGAAATGGACTACATGGGCGCCCACGGCAGCAAGCGTTCACACCCGGAAGAACTGGTACCCGGTACTTTGCGCGTGGTCTCCCTTCGCATGGACTACCTGCCCGGCGACACACAAATGGCCCAATTGCTGGCCAAACCCGAAAAAGCCTACATCTCCCGTTATGCCCTCGGCCGCGACTATCACAAGCTGATCCGCAAGCGCGTGCAGCAACTGGCCGACCGGATTCAGGCACAGATCGGCCCGTTCGGCTTCCGCGCGTTTGTCGACAGCGCCCCGGTGCTGGAAAAAGCTATCGCCGAACAAGCCGGGCTGGGCTGGATCGGCAAAAACACCCTGGTGCTCAACCGCAAAGCGGGCAGTTACTTTTTCCTGAGCGAGCTGTTTGTCGACCTGCCATTGCCGGTCGACCCACCGCACACCACCGAACACTGTGGCCGCTGCACCGCCTGCCTCGACATCTGCCCTACCAACGCCTTCGTCGGGCCCTACGTACTGGACGCCCGGCGCTGTATTTCCTACCTGACCATCGAGCTGAAAAGCGCGATCCCCGAAGAACTGCGCCCCCTGATTGGCAATCGGGTATTCGGTTGCGATGACTGTCAGATCGTTTGCCCGTGGAATCGTTTCGCCCGGCCTACCGACGAAGGCGATTTCAAGCCACGGCACAATCTGGATAACGCAGAACTGGCCGAATTGTTCATGTGGGACGAGGACAAATTCCTCAGCAACACCGAAGGCTCGCCCCTGCGCCGCGCCGGCTATGAGCGCTGGCTGCGCAACCTGGCGGTAGGCCTGGGCAATGCGCCATCAAGCATTCCGGTGTTGGAAGCGTTGAAGGCACGTCGGGAATATCCGTCGGAACTGGTGCGCGAACACGTGGAATGGGCGCTGAACCAGCACGCCGAACGTCAGTGCACGTCGTCGTTGTAAACGAACTTGGGCATTTCCCAATGGAAGCGGATCGCCAACAGGCGCAATAGAAAGCCGCTGAACAGTGTCAGCAGGATCGATTGCTCGCTGGGCAGTTCCAGATAGATGCACAGCATGTAGAACCAGGCGGCGAGGAACGACACGCTGGCGTACAGCTCGCGGCGGAAAATCAGCGGAATGTCGTTGCAGAAGATGTCCCGCAGGATGCCGCCGAATACTCCGGTGATCACCCCGCTGACTGAAGCCACCAGCATACCGTGGCCCATTTCCAGGGCGGTCATGCTGCCGATCAGGGTGAAGGCCACCAGGCCCACGGCGTCCAGCGCCAGGAACAGCGAGCGAAGGTGGCGCATCAATGGAGCGATGAAGATCGTCACCAGGGCCGCCACAGAGGTCAGCACCAGGTATTCCGGGTGTTTGACCCAGGTCAGCGGGTAGTGGCCGAGCAACACGTCACGCACCGAACCGCCGCCCAGCGCCGTCACGCAGGCGATCAGCACCACACCAAACCAATCCATCCCGCGCCGCCCGGCTGACAAGGCGCCGGTCATGGCTTCGGCGGTGATGGCGATGAGGTAGAGCATCAACAGCATGATGGCGATCCTTGCAAAGAGGCGCGCAGTCTAATCATTTGGTGATGGCACCAAAAGGGGGCGAGCCGTTAAGAGCTTAAAGCTCTTCCTAATGTGGCGAGGGAGCTTGCTCCCGTTGGACTGCGCAGCAATCCCATTTTTTCAGGGCCGCTTCGCAGCCCAGCGGGAGCAAGCTCCCTCGCCACAACAGCTCTTCACCAAGACTCAAGTCAGAACTTGATGAAATGCTTGCGGTAATGCTGCAGCTCGGCAATCGACTCGCGGATATCGTCCAGCGCCAGGTGGGTGCTGCCCTTGTGGAAGCTGTCTTTGACTTCCGGCGCCCAGCGCGCGGCCAACTCCTTCAAGGTCGACACATCCAGGTTGCGGTAGTGGAAGTAGCTTTCCAGCGCTTTCATGTGGGTATAGAGAAAGCGGCGGTCCTGGCAGATGCTGTTGCCGCAGATCGGCGACTTGCCCTTGGGCACCCACTTTTCCAGGAAGGCGATGGTTTCAGCTTCAGCCTCGACCATGCTCACCCGGCTGTCGCGCACACGCTGGGTCAGGCCCGAGTTGCCGTGGGTGCGGGTGTTCCACTCGTCCATGGTGGCCAACACCGCATCGCTGTGGTGAATGGCAATCACCGGACCTTCGGCCAAGGTGTTGAGGTTGCTGTCGGTGACAATGGTCGCCATCTCGATGATGACGTCGGTGTCAGGGTTCAGACCGGTCATTTCCAGATCGATCCAAATCAGGTTCTGTGGGTTTTGCATGTCGTGGTTCCTTGGCACCTTGGCGTAGCTGCGCAGTTTAGCAGGCAGGGCGTGCTAGACTCGCGACCGTTTTACCTAACCTTTGCATTATCGACACGGAACACCAATGGCCAAACGCCAGCTTAACCGTCGCCAAAACTGGCGCATCGAAAAGATTCAGGGTGAACGCGCTGCCCGCGCCGCCAAACGTGAATCCTCCGCCGTAGAAGCGCTTGAGGGCGGCGACCTGGGCCCCGAGCAAACGGGCCTGGTGATCGCGCACTTCGGTGTGCAGGTCGAAGTCGAGGCCACAGAAGGCGATCACGCCGGCCAGGTGTTCCGTTGCCACCTGCGCGCCAACCTGCCTGCGCTGGTGACCGGCGACCGAGTGGTATGGCGTGCCGGCAACCAGGGCATCGGCGTCATCGTCGCCCAGTTGCCGCGTACCACCGAACTGCGTCGCCCCGACAGCCGTGGCCAGCTCAAGCCGGTGGCGGCCAACGTCGACATGATCGTCATCGTCTTCGCGCCACTGCCCGAGCCCCATGCCAACCTGATCGACCGCTACCTGGTAGCCGCCGAGCACGCCGGCATTCGCCCGCTGTTGCTGCTGAACAAGTTCGACCTGATCGACGAGCAGAACGCCCCGGCGCTCAACGCGCTGCTGGCGGTGTACCGCACCCTCGGCTACCCGGTGCTGGAAGTCTCGGCGCATCACGGCAATGGCATGGAACAATTGCAGACTGAACTGGATGGACGCATCAGCGTGTTCGTCGGCCAGTCGGGCGTGGGCAAGTCGTCCCTGGTCAACAGCCTGTTGCCGGAAGTCGAAACCCGTGTGGGCCCGTTGTCGGAATTGTCCGGTCAAGGCACGCACACCACCACCACTGCACGGTTGTTCCACTTCCCGGGCGGCGGCGAGCTGATCGACTCCCCGGGCATTCGTGAATTCGGCCTGGGCCATGTGAGCCGTGCCGATGTGGAAGCGGGCTTTATCGAGTTCAACGACTTGATCGGCACCTGCCGCTTCCGCGACTGCAAACATGACCGCGAGCCAGGTTGCGCCCTGCTCAAGGCCCTGGAAGACGGCCGCGTGCAGCAGCAGCGAATGAACAGCTATCGCTCGATCATCGCCAGCTTGCCTGAGACCACTTACTAAGCTGCGAATCGGGGTCGTGCCATGCCTTGACACACATAAAGCATGGCACGGCCCCCCCGTCCCCATTGATTAAATCAAGTCAGCCATCAAGAATCCGCTGCAACTGGGCGGCCCATGATGCAAGCCAGCTTGAATTCGATTTTCCCAATGCTCATACTCGCTCCGTCACCAGCGCAAGCTGGCAGGAGTCTGGATCCTTCTCGGGGTTGATCCAGCGGCGCAGAAGGGGCGAAGCAAGCTCCACTGCGTGTCGAATGAAGCCGCCTTCGGGCGGCTTTGCTTTTTCCGGGGAATCGACGATTGCCTCTCTACTACCATCCTAAACAAGGCGATGTTCTTCTATGCGACTTCACACGGGGCTTTGTGGCTCCTGAAATGCTGAAGATCCGCAAAGTCGTCGTCATATCGCCTACTGCCACACACAAGCGCAAACTGTGCACAGTGGTCCCGATCTCCTCCACTGCTCCCGACATTCAGTACGACTGGCACCATTTATTGCGGATCAATCCACTGCACACCGATGGCTATAAAGCGCTATGGGTGAAATGCGACATGATCTACACCGTCAGTTTCGAACGACTGGACAAGCTGCACAGAAAGACCCGGACCACAGGGCGAGAGTATTTTGTACCGCGTCTGGGCGCAGAGGATATGCGAGGCGTGATTGACGGTGTGAAAGCTTATCTCCCCCTCTGATACATCGATCAAAAAAATGCCCCGAGAGTTCGGGGCATTTTTTAATTGTCGAAACAACACTCATGAACCAGTGGCTGGCTGAGTCGGGTCCTTCATTCCACCGTCATCAAACAGGTTCAGCTTCTGCCGCAGCTCATGGGCTGGCAGCGGCTCCTGCTCGGGCGGCAGTGCGTTCGGGTCTGCCGGCACTTCGCCCGGCGCGCCCTCACCCTGGGTCGGTACCGGTGGCGTCGCAGGCCGGTCACCTTCAATCGCACGCTGGGCTTTTTTGGTCAGCACGACGATATCGATGCGTCGGTTGATCGGGTTGAACGGGTCCTTGGGATCAAACAGCTGCGAGGAAGCAAACCCCACCACCCGTGCCACTTGTGGGTCCGGATAGCTACCTGCGACCAGTGCACGTCGCGCGGCATTGGCCCGGTTGGCCGAGAGCTCCCAGTTGCCAAAGTCGCCCTGCCCGGCATACGGCTTGGCGTCGGTGTGGCCGCTGATGCTGATCTTGTTCGGCACGGCCTTGATGGTGTCGGCCATGGCCAGCAGGATGTCTTCAAAGTACGGCTTCAACCGCGCGCTGCCAGAGTCGAACATCGGCCGGTTGGCGGCGTCCGTGATCTGGATGCGCAAGCCATCGGGCGTGATCTCGAAGGAAATCTGATCCTTGAACTTCAGCAGTTGCGGGTTTTCCTCAACCTTGGTTTGCAGCTCTTGCAGCAGCAATTCCAGGCGCTCCTGCTCGACCTGTTCGGCCATGCTCTCGACGGTATCGCGCTCGATCGGGATTTTTTCCTGAGGCGAGTCGGTCTTGATTTCCGGGTTGATGGTGCGCTCGGGCGCCAGTTGCGGCGAACCACCGAGGTCGATCACAAAAGGCGTGCCACTCTCGGAGAAACCGATGGGGTCCTTGAAGTACCCGGCGATGGCGATCTTCTGTTCCGGCGTGGCGGTGGACATCAGCCACAGCACCAGGAAGAACGCCATCATCGCCGTCGCAAAGTCGGCGAAGGCAATTTTCCAGGCGCCGCCATGGTGCCCCGCAGCGAAGCGCTTGACGCGCTTGATGATGATCGGCTGGTTGTTTTCCATGGCTTAGCGACCGCGAACCGCTTGTTCGAGCTCAGCGAAGCTTGGACGGTGCTTCGGATACAGCACCTTGCGCCCGAACTCTACCGCCAGCGATGGCGGCATGCCGGAAGCCGATGCCACCAGGCACGCCTTGATGGCTTCGTACAGATTCACTTCTTCCTTGGCATCGTGGGCCAGGGACGTGGCCAGCGGGCCGAAGAAGCCGTAGGCCGCGAGAATACCGAAGAAGGTACCCACAAGTGCCGCACCTACGTGCATGCCGATGGCTTTCTGGTCGCCTTCACCGAGGGAGGCCATGGTGACCACGATCCCGAGCACCGCAGCAACAATACCGAAACCGGGCATGCCGTCGGCGATGCCGGTCACGGCGTGGGATGGGTGCTCCAGCTCTTCCTTGAGGCTGAACAGTTCCATGTCGAACAGGCCTTCCAGCTCATGTGGCGCCATGTTGCCGGACGACATGATGCGCAGGTAATCGCAGATGTAGGCGGTCATGCGCTCGTCTTTGAGCACTGCCGGGTACTTGGCAAAAATCGGGCTCGCCGCGGCGTCCTCGATGTCACCTTCAATGGCCATCATGCCTTCGCGGCGGCTCTTGTTGAGGATCTCGTAGATCAGCCCCAGCACTTCCAGGTAGAAGGTGTGGGAGAAGCGCGAGCTGAACATGCCCAGCGACTTCTTGATCACGTGCATGGTCATGTAGCCAGGGTTGGCCTGCAGGAATGCGCCGAACGCCGCACCACCGATAATCAGCACTTCGAAGGGCTGGATCAGCGCCGCAATCTTGCCGTGGGAAAGGACGTATCCGCCGAGCACGCTCGCGATGACGACGATGATGCCGATAATTTTAGCCATAGGGGATGAGTACTTGCGCCGTCGGGTTCAGGGTCATATTCGCCAGAGTTGAAAACTCTTGTTCTACTTATCGGCAAATCTGCGCCAGACTATAGCCCGTTATGGCGAAAAACCAGTTCGGCCCGTCCCGGGCGTGTTGACCGTAAGTGATGATCGCGCCCCAATCATGGCAAATGAAACGACAGTCCCAACTCAAAAACCCACGACCCTGGCCGCTTGGATAAAGCGTCTGGACGATGTGCTCTTGCCTGTTCCACAGGCGAGTCACGACCGGGTCTGCAAGGCCATCGGCGACAACCGCAGTTCGTTGCGCGATATTGCAGAGTTGATGCAGAACAGCCCCGCGCTGGTGCTCAGCGTGATGCGCGAGGCCAACAACCAGGCCCACGGCAGCCTCGCGGAGCCCGCAGAAAACCTCGAAGTGGCGATCAATCGCCTCGGCCTCAAGCGCACCGAAGAACTGCTGCGGCGCCTGCCTTCCGTGCCGCTGAATGAAATCCCCGTGGCCCTGCGCCAATTGCAGATGATCAGCCAGCACGCCTCGCAACAAGCCAGCGGCCTGTTCGCCAGCCGCCTGGCGCGCCTGTGGCAAGACATTCATTGGGGCAGCCTGCTGCTCCTTTCGCCGCTGTGGCCGATGGCGATTGCCTATCCCAAACTGCTGGAAGCATGGGAACTGCGGGTGATCCACAAGGGTGAATCGGCCCGCATAGTCGAACAGGAACTGTTCGGCGTGCGCCTGCTGGACCTGTGCCTGGGGTTGACCGAAGCCTGGCGCCTGCCGATCTGGGTGTCCCAGGGTTATACGTTGCTGCTGACGGAACAGCGGTTGCTGGCCAAGGCGCTGCGCATTGCCCGCGAAGACGAGCCGTTGCGCCAACAGCAGTTGCTGGATGCCGACCCGAACCTGCGCCGCTGGCTGAACCAGCCGGCCAACACCGTGCTGTTGGCCAACGGCCTGGCGTTGGCGGCACAGGAGTCGTGGACCTGCCCGCACACCCAACGCTGGCAATACCTCACTGCGCTTTATCTACAGCAACCGTTGGCCGAAGTGCAGCAGCAGTCTCACCAACACGCAGCGATCAGCGCCCGCACTACCCTGATGCGCGATCTTTGGCACCCGGCGCTGTCGCTGATCTGGCCCTGGGATGTGCAGCGTGTTCACCACGGCTTGCTGCCGGCACCGCCGCCCACCGCCGAATCCCTGGCGATCTGGCGCAAGCGCTGCACCGAATTGCTGGTGGAGCCGAGCCGCTTTGCCAACGCCATGCACCTGACCACCTGCGCCAAGGAGGCCCTGGTGGCCTGCGGCATGCAACGGGTGATGCTGCTGATGGCGGACAAAACCCTGAGCACCTTGCGCGTGCATCAAGTCGACGGCCTGCCCAAGGACGCCGACCACCTGAGCCTCGACGCGACACACAGCACCCTGCTGCAACGCCTGCTGGCCAAGTCCGCCCAGGTGCGCCTCAACCCTGAAAATCACGCCCAGTTCTCGGCACTCTTGCCGCCGGAACTGCGCCGCCTGTTCAAAGGCGAACACCTGCTGCTGCGCTCCCTGAGCTGCAATGGCCGGGTGGTGATGCTGATGGTGGCCGACCAGGGTGGCGGGCCGTTCTCGGAAACCACCGTGCAAGCCTTCGGCAAAACCGCCCAATGCATCGAAAAGGCCCTGCACAGCTTTACCAACCGCAGCGCCTGAAGCTTGCGCTACAATCGCCCTCCTTTAGCGCCCAACTTTTATGCCCAGGAGACCTCACATGCCTGACTTCTCTGGCTTGCCGCTGGTCATCGAGCCCAGTGACCTGCTCGGTCGCCTTGATGCCGAACACCTGATCCTGGTGGACCTCACCAGCGCCGCGCGTTACGCCGAAGGGCATATCCCCGGCGCACGCTTTGTCGACCCCAAGCGCACCCAACTGGGCCAGCCACCGGCGCCGGGCCTGCTGCCAGGCAAGGCTGATCTTGAAAAACTGTTCGGTGAACTGGGCCACACCCCGGATGCCACCTACGTGGTGTACGACGACGAAGGCGGTGGCTGGGCCGGGCGATTCATCTGGATGCTCGACGTCATCGGCCACAAGAAATACCACTACCTCGACGGCGGCCTGCTGGCGTGGCTGGATGAAAAATACCCGCTGTCCACCGAGGTACCGGCCAGCGCCGGCGGCCCGGTCAGCCTGACGTTGCATGAAGAACCCACCGCCACCCGCGAGTACCTGCAAAGCCGCCTCGGCGCTGCCGACCTGGGCATCTGGGATGCCCGCGGCCCGCTGGAATACTCCGGGGAGAAAGTCCTCGCGGCCAAGGGCGGACACATCCCGGGCGCGGTGAACTTCGAATGGACCGCCGGCATGGACAAGGCGCGCCAGCTGCGCATCCGCCGCGACATGCCGCAGATCCTCGAAGACCTCGGGCTGACCCGCGACAAAGAAATCATCACCCACTGCCAGACTCACCACCGTTCTGGCTTCACCTACCTGGTGGCCAAGGCGCTCGGTTATCCGCGAGTCAAAGGTTATGCCGGTTCCTGGGGCGAATGGGGCAACCACCCCGACACCCCCGTTGAGATTTAAGGTTTAAGGACAGTTAATGAAAAAGCAGTTGTTCATCCTCAGCCAGTACTTGCTGCCCCACCACCTGCTGTCGCGTCTGGCCGGCTGCATTGCCGAATGCCGCGTGCGCTGGTTCAAGAATGCGTTCACCACCTGGTTCGCCAAGCGCTATCAAGTGGACATGTCCCAGGCCCTGGTTGAAGACGTGACCGCTTACGAGCACTTCAACGCCTTCTTCACCCGCGCCCTGAAAGACGGTGCCCGCCCGCTGGATCAAACGCCAGGCGCGGTGCTGAGCCCGGCCGACGGTGCTGTCAGCCAGTTGGGCCCGATTGAACATGGCCGGGTGTTCCAAGCCAAGGGCCACAGCTTCAGTGTGCTGGAATTGCTCGGTGGCGATTCGGCCGTGGCTGCGCCGTTCATGGGCGGTGATTTCGCCACGGTCTACCTGTCGCCGAAGGACTACCACCGGGTGCACATGCCACTGGCCGGTACCCTGCGGGAGATGGTCTACATCCCCGGCCGCATCTTCTCGGTAAACCAGACCACCGCCGAAAACGTGCCGGAGCTGTTTGCACGTAACGAGCGTGTTGCCTGCATTTTCGACACCGAACGCGGCCCGATGGCCGTGGTGCTGGTGGGCGCGATGATCGTAGCGTCGATCGAGACGGTATGGGCCGGCTTGGTTACGCCGCCGAAGCGCGAGCTGAAAACCTTCCGTTACGACGAGGCTGCCCGCGGGCCGATCCACCTGGAAAAAGGCGCGGAGCTGGGACGCTTCAAGCTGGGTTCGACGGCGATCGTGCTGTTTGGGCCGAACCAGGTGAACTGGTCGGAAGAACTGCAGGCGGGAACGCCGGTGCAGATGGGCCAGGGCATGGGTTTGCCGAAAGCCTGACCTAGCGATCATTCCCACGCTCCGCGTGGGAATGCATCCCGGGACGCTCCGCGTCCCAACCTCAAAATCGGACGCGGAGCGTCCAGGGCGGCGTTCCCACGCAGAGCGTGGGAACGATCTTCAGAGCTGACCGTCGCGGTCGCGGAAGCCCAGCAGGTACAACACCCCATCGAGCCCCAGGGTCGAAATCGCCTGCTTGGCCGATTGCTTGACCAGAGGCTTGGCGCGAAACGCCACACCCAACCCGGCAATCGCCAGCATCGGCAAGTCATTCGCCCCGTCGCCGACCGCAATGGTCTGCTCCAGACGCAACCCTTCCTTGTGTGCCAATTCCCGCAGCAGATCAGCCTTACGCTGTGCGTCGACAATCGGCTCCACCGCCACGCCCGTCACCTTGCCGTCCACCACTTCCAGCTCGTTGGCGAACACGTAGTCGATACCCAGCTTGGCTTGCAGTTGCTTGGCGAAGTAGGTGAAGCCGCCCGACAGGATCGCAGTCTTGTAGCCCAGGCGCTTGAGTTCGGCGAACAGGGTTTCGGCGCCTTCGGTCAGGCGCAGGGAGGCGCCGATGGAGTCCAGCACGCTCACATCCAGGCCCTTGAGCAGCGCCAGGCGCTCCTTGAAGCTGGCACGGAAATCCAGCTCACCGGCCATGGCGCGCTCGGTGATTTCCGAGACTTGCTCGCCCACACCCGCAGCCTTGGCCAATTCGTCGATGACTTCGGCTTCGATCAGCGTCGAGTCCATGTCGAACACCGCCAGGCGGCGATTGCGGCGGAACAGCGAGTCTTCCTGGAAGGCGATATCGACGTTCAGCTCCTGGGCAACACTCAGGAATTCGGCACGCAGGGCCTGAGGATCTGCCGGCTCACCGCGTACGGAGAACTCGATGCAGCCCTTGCCCTTGTCCGCTGGCGTGTCCAATGGCATGCGACCCGACAGACGGTCAATATGGTCGATATTCAAACCGTACTGAGCCGTGATCGAACTGACACGCTGCAATTGCTCCGCCGTCACCTTGCGGGTCAACAGCGTCACGATGTGGCGCTTCTTGCCCTGGCCGGCCACCCAGCTCTGGTAATCCTCTTCGGACACCGGCGTGAAACGCACCTGCTGATCCAGCTTATACGCCGTAAACAGGATGTCCTTGAGCACAGACGACGCCTGCTCGGTGCTGGGAATTTCCACCAGGATGCCGAACGACAGCGTGTCGTGAATCACCGCCTGGCCGATGTCGAGAATGTTCACACCACCCTGGGCCAGAACACCGGTAATGGCTGCGGTGAGACCCGGACGGTCCTCACCGGTGATGTTAATCAGGACAATTTCGCGCAAAGCGCACCCCCGAGCTGGAAAAAAACCGCATTCTACCCACTTTCAGTGACCATCGGGCACAGCCAGCGCTTTGCCGGTCTTGGGCCTGTCGCTATACTGCGCGTCAACTTCACGGACTAAAGAGCCGAGCTTAAGTGAACCGGCCCACGCCAGTAAAAACCGATAACTTCTTCCTGCTGATCTTCCGGGCACTGCGCCACCGCCGTGTACCGATCGCATTACGCATTGCCAGCCATAACGTGATCCTGGTCGCCCTGGCCCTGGTCATCTACGCCTGCGTGATGGGTTTGCAGTTCAAGCAGGCCATGCACGAGCAAGCCGACGCCCTGGGCGAGAGCCTGACCACCCAGACCGCCACCTCGGCGACTGAGTTGTTGGTGTCCAACGACATCCTCAGCCTCAACGTGCTGCTCAACAACCTGACCAAGAACCCGCTGGTGGCCCACGCCGCTATCTATAGCGTGGACAACCGGATCATGGCCGAAGCCGGGCAACGCCCGAAAAACGGCCTGCTGGGTGAAGCCGAGGGTCTGTACCAGAGCAATATCACGTTTCAGGACGTGAAGGCCGGCCAACTGCGCATCAGCCTGGACATGCAACAGTTCCAGCAGCCGATGACCATCAGCCTGCAAAGCATGGGTATCTTGAGTGCGATCCTGCTGGCACTGTCCCTGGCCTTGAGCCTGCGCCTGGGCCGGCATATCTCCACGCCACTGATGCAACTGCGCATCTGGCTGCGGGATATCGACGAGCACACCCCGGCCACCGACCGCCAGGACGAAATCGGCGACCTCGCCCGCCAGTTGCACACCAGCTTCGCGCCGGAGCCCGTGGTGCCCGAGGTTGAACCCGAGCCCGAGTTCGACGACACCGAGTACGAAGACGACGAGCCCGAGTTTGAAGTGCGCAACCTGCGCGACCCGAGCTTCGACGAGTCCGCACCGGTGGCGGGTCTCAAGCCGGCAGCCCGTCATGTGATCAAGGCCGAAGAAGACGAACTGGACGAAGAAGACCCATTCGCCGATCTTCGCGACAACTCAGCCCCAACGACCACCGTGCCGCAGCCGGCTCCTGTGCGCAGCACCCAGCCCCAGCACAGCGCCGTATTGGCCGTGCAGTTGGGTGCACAGGACCAGCTGCGCCGCTTGCCGCGGGCACGCCTGACCGAGTTGCTGGAGCGCTATCGTGATTGCCTCGACCAGGCGGCCTCGCTGTATCAGAGCGAGCTGCACACCCTGAACGATGGCAGCACGCTGATGCTGTTCCACAGCGAAGACAGCGGCGAAGACTACCTGACCAACGCCATCTGCTGCGGTGAGCTGCTGCGGGCCCTGGGCCATGCGCTGCAGATCGAAGTGGCCGACAGCGGCATCACCTTGCAGCTGCAATTGGGCCTTACGGTAGGCGACGATCTGTATGGCATGAGCCAGATTGATCTGCTGCTGACCGAGATTGCCCAGGACGCCCTGGCCTTGTCGCAACACAGCCGCAACCTGCTGCTGGTGGAACGCAAGATCAGTGACGACGTGCTGATTCGCCAGCGTGCGCGGATCCGCCCGATTGCCAGCCCTGAAGGTGCGTGCTGTGTGGAGCGGTTGATGGAGCCTTACCCGTCGATGCTTGAGCGCCAGCTGGCGCGAATGCATGAGACGCGGGCAAAGAACTAAAGAACAACGCTGAACTTCTGTGGGAGCGGGCTTGCTCGCGAAAGCGGTGTATCAGAAACACATTTGGTGACTGACACTCCGCTTTCGCGAGCAAGCCCGCTCCCACACTTGATCTGCGAACGACTCAGATCCCGCATAAACAAAAAGGCCCGCTCATCAGCGGGCCTTTTTGTTGGTCTGTATTCAGGTCAGAACCTGAACACTTCCATATCCGTACGAATTGGCACGGCCATCGGCATCTTCGGCTTTTCCGGTGCCGCAGCCTTGGGCTGCGCCGGGGCCTGTTTGCGTGGTGCCTCTGCAACCGCCGGCTGATTGGCCAGTGGCTTGAGAGCGACGGACAGCTGCTCAGCCAAACGTTGCAACAACACACCCTGGGCCTGGACCTGGGACGCGGTGCTGCCGGCGTGTTCTTCCTGCAAGTGCACGATGCGGTTATCCCGCACCTGGCCACGGCGGTCGATCAAGCGCCACTGCGCGTCGAGGATAGCGGGCTGCGAAACGCCCGAGTCCAGCCGCGTAATGGTCAGCAGTACCTGTACGTCCGGGGCAAAACCCAACGGCGCCGGGGCCAATACCACACGTTGGCTGTCCAGATGGCCCGCCACCTGGCGCAACATCAACTGATTGATGTCGGACGACAAGCTACCGGCCCAGCGGCCATCGGTGGAACCTTGCAGGCTGCCGTCGTTCTGACGTTGCAGCAGGGTTTCACGTTGCAGGTAGTCGGCCACCACAACCGGGCCAAGCAATACTGCCATGCCGGCACTTTGTGCAGGCTGAGCCGGACTTCCACTGTCCAGCTGATACAGCGACACAGGTTGATGTGTGCTGCAACCCGCCAGGCCCAAAACGCCAGCGAGCAACAAAAATAAAGGAAGGCGCGGAGCAGTCATCATCCCATCCAGGTGGCTGCCACAAGGCGAACCACAATGTAATACTCAAAAATAACCTAAACGCGCTCAGCCACGCCGGCGCTGGAAAGGCCATATCATCCGTGAATATGCGCCATGACTCCAGCGCGAAAGCGTCGATCTACGGGTTAAATCGTAGATCGGGCGCTCTATATCGCGTTAAACCGGCGTTTCCACCAGTAAAGCGTCCACCCGCTGGAAGCCGCGCGGCAGTTTATTACCGCGACGACCCCGCTCACCCTTGTAGTGCTCAAGGTCGTCAGGGCGCAGTGACAACGTGCGCTTGCCGGCCTGCAACACCAGGGTCGAGCCTTCCGGAATCACCGCGATGTCGGTCACGTACTCTTCGCGACTGGCCACCCGCTCCCCGGGAATACCAATGATCTTGTTGCCCTTGCCTTTGCCCAACTGCGGCAAATCGCTGATCTTGAACACCAGCAGGCGCCCTTCGGTGGTAACCGATGCCAGCCAATTGCCTTCACGGTCTTCCACCGGACGCGGCAGGATCACCTTGGCGTTGTTCGGCAGGCTCAACAACGCCTTGCCCGCCTTGTTCTTGGCCTGCAGGTCTTCACCCTTGACCACGAACCCGTAGCCCGCATCGGAGGCGATGACGTACAGCGAATCATCGTCCGGCAGCAGCACGCATTCAAAATTCGCACCCGGTGGCGGTGTCAGGCGCCCGGTCAACGGCTCGCCCTGCCCCCGCGCCGACGGCAACGTATGCGCCGGCACTGAATAACTGCGACCGGTGGAGTCGATAAACACCGCAAACTGGTTGGAACGCCCCGCCGCAGCGGTTTTGAAACCGTCACCAGCCTTGTACGACAGGCCGGTGGCGTCAATATCATGCCCCTTGGCCGAGCGAACCCAACCCTTTTCCGACAGAACGACGGTAATTTTCTCGTTGGGCAGCAGCTCGGTTTCGGTCAGGGCCTTGGCTTCGGCACGCTCGACAATCGGCGAACGGCGATCATCGCCATAGGTTTCGGCATCTTTGATCAGCTCCGTGCGCACCAGCTTCTTCAGCTTGGCTTCGCTGCCCAGCAGGGCCTGGAGCTTGGCTTGCTCTTTGAGCAGCGCGTCCTGCTCGTCCCGCAGCTTCATCTCTTCCAGACGCGCCAACTGACGCAGACGGGTGTCGAGGATGTAGTCAGCCTGGATTTCGCTGAGCTCGAAGCGCGCGATCAGCTCGGCCTTCGGGTGCTCGGCGGTACGGATGATGTGGATCACTTCATCCAGGTTGAGGTAGGCGATCAACAAACCGTCCAACAGGTGCAGGCGGCGCTCGACCTTATCCAGGCGGAATTGCAGGCGGCGACGCACGGTCTGTACCCGGAACTCCAGCCATTCCACCAGCAGTGCCCGCAGGTTCTTCAACTGCGGCTTGCCGTCCAGGCCAATGATGTTGATGTTGACCCGGTAGCTGGACTCCAGCTCGGTGCTGGCGAACAGATGCTGCATCAGCACTTCGTGGTCGACCCGGCTGTTGGTCGGGATGATCACGATGCGGCACGGGTTCTCGTGGTCGGACTCGTCACGCAAGTCGGCGACTTGCGGCAGCTTCGACGGCTTGGCCTGCATCAACGCGGCAATCTGCTCCAGCACCTTGGCGCCGGACACCTGGTGCGGCAGCGCGGTGACGATGATGTCGCCGTCTTCGATGTGGTACACGGCGCGCATGCGCACCGAGCCTTTACCGGTCTGGTAGATTTTCAGCAGATCGGCGCGAGGCGTGATGATTTCCGCTTCGGTCGGATAGTCCGGGCCCTGAATGTGCTCGCACAACTGCTCGACCGTAGCCTTCGGCTCATCCAGCAAGCGCACGCACGCGCTGGCCACTTCCCGCAGGTTGTGGGGCGGTACGTCAGTGGCCATGCCCACGGCGATGCCGGTGGTGCCATTGAGCAGGATATTCGGCAAACGTGCCGGCAACACCAACGGCTCGTCGAGGGTGCCGTCAAAGTTCGGGCCCCAGTTGGCCGTGCCTTGGCCCAGTTCGCTGAGCAGCACTTCCGAATACCGCGACAAGCGCGCCTCGGTATAACGCATGGCGGCGAAGGACTTGGGATCATCCGGCGCACCCCAGTTACCCTGGCCATCCACCAGCGTGTAGCGATAGCTGAACGGCTGGGCCATCAGCACCATGGCCTCGTAGCACGCCGAGTCGCCATGGGGGTGGAATTTACCGAGCACGTCACCGACGGTACGCGCCGACTTCTTGTGCTTGGAGTCAGCGTCCAGGCCCAACTCACTCATCGCATAGATAATGCGCCGCTGTACGGGCTTCAGGCCGTCGCCGATATGCGGCAAGGCACGGTCCATGATCACGTACATGGAGTAGTTGAGGTAGGCATTTTCGGTGAAGTCAGCCAGCGACCGGCGTTCAACGCCGTCTAAGCTGTCTGCAAGGATGTCACTCATGCGGGCCTCATCATTGTTTGGTCTGGCGCAGCAGCAAGGTGCCGCTGCGCTGGGTAAATTCAAGTTGTTTCAAAGCACTCATGCCCAGCAATACCTGTTCGTCGCCCAATCCCGGTACCACTATGGCGCGCACGTCCTGAAGGACGATATCGCCCAGTTGCAAACGGCCCAGCTCGGTCCGGAAGCCTTGGGTTCGCCCGTTGGCCGTACTCACGCCAACCGGCATGCCGCGTTTAAGCCCGAGACGGTCGGCCACTTCGGCCGGAACCGCCACGTCGGTCGCCCCGGTGTCGAGCATGAACTGCACCGGCTGACCGTTGATCTGGCCAGTGGCGACGAAATGCCCTTGGCCGTTGCCCAGCAGTTTTACTTCGATGTAACCCTCGTGTTGCTCCGAGGTGACTACGGCATTGGGATTTTCCTGACGTGCTTCCCACTGCCCAAAAAATCGTGTGGCCAAAAACAGGCCGGCGCCCCAGGCCACGAACATCAACACCCGTCCGGCGCGCTTGCCGGGTGGCTGGGCGCTCATGGCTTGGAGCTCCAGCCACCGGCAGGGGCGGCGAAACGATAGACCATCGGCCGTTTTTCACCATCGGCGCGCGGCTTGAAATTATTGTCGATGCCGATCCAGGCACCGTCTGCGTCTACCACCAGGGCTTCAGCCAAGCCATACGCCTGGGCGTAACGCCGATTCGGCGTCAGCGCTTCATCGGCAAACGACCAGCACAACTCCACCTTGGCCGTGACCGCGTCCCGGCGACACACCTGAAACGCATTGCGTTCCAGGGTAAACAGCTTGCCATTGAACAGTGCCAAGTCGGCAAAGTCCTTCGACACCGCCTTGGCCCCCGGGAATTGAGCCGGCTGCATTTCCTGGCCGGCCTCACTCAGCAATACACAAGGGCCGTCGCAATCCCAGAGGGTTTGCGGACGCTTGATGGAAATCAGCCCGCGCCGCTCACGTTCGGCCGCAAGCCAGATTTGAGTGCCTTCAGGGTTCACCGCCAACCCTTCGAACAACGCGTTGAAGTGCAGCAACATGCCACTGGCCCGCGCCTCACGCACCATGCCCGGGGCGATCTTCAACCACTCAGGCTCACCGGTCACCGGCACTTGCAGCACCGCCGCGTGGGCTTCGCTGACGATGTAACGGTTACCCGCCGCATCGCAGCTGATGCCTTCAAAATCCAGGTCGCCACCGCGAATCAACGACGCCGCCTTGGTGCGTGAGCGCAAGCCAAAGGGCAAGCCGGATTCCGGCACCGGCGGCACATTGATCTTCACCGTTTCGGCCTGCCAGGTATCGGCACTGATATCGAGCCGGTAGATCTGGTCGTCGTCGCGGTCGGATACCGTCCACAACGCCTTACCGCATACAGCCAGGCCCGACAGGTTACCGCCGCGCATGCCTTCCACCGGGTGTTCCGACAACAGCTTCAGCTCAGCCGCAGGCGCTGCGGCCACCGAGGTGGCCGCCAACCCGCTCAACAACAGTATCGCCAGGGCGAAACCGCTGCGCATCAGCCCAGAACCTCGGCCAGGTTGCCCTTGGACTCCAGCCAGTTCTTGCGATCCGGCGCGCGTTTCTTCGCCAGCAACATGTCCATCATTTCCGAGGTAGCGGCGAAATCTTCCAGGGTCAATTGCACCAGGCGCCGGGTGTTCGGGTCCATGGTGGTTTCCCGCAATTGCGGCGGGTTCATCTCACCCAGGCCTTTGAATCGGGTGACCTGAGGCTTGCCGCGTTTCTTCTCGGCCACCAGGCGATCGAGGATGCCATCGCGCTCGGCTTCGTCCAGGGCGTAGAAAATCTCTTTGCCCAGGTCAATACGGTACAGCGGCGGCATGGCGACATAGACGTGACCGGCATCCACCAAAGGGCGGAAGTGCTGGACGAACAGCGCACAGAGCAAGGTCGCAATGTGCAAACCGTCCGAGTCGGCGTCGGCGAGGATGCAGATTTTGCCGTAGCGCAACTGGCTCATGTCTGCCGCACCCGGGTCGACACCGATGGCCACGGCGATGTTGTGCACTTCCTGGCTGGCCAGCACTTCGCTGCCGTCGACTTCCCAGGTGTTGAGGATCTTCCCGCGCAGGGGCAGGATCGCCTGGAATTCCTTGTCCCGCGCTTGCTTGGCGGAGCCACCGGCGGAATCACCTTCCACCAGGAACAGTTCGGAACGCATCGGGTCTTGCCCGGCGCAGTCCGCCAGCTTGCCCGGCAGTGCCGGGCCCTGGGTGATGCGCTTGCGTTCGACTTTCTTGCTGGCCTTCAAGCGGCGGCCGGCGTTGTTGATCGCCAGCTCTGCCAGGGCCAGGCCCAATTCAGGGTGTTCGTTGAGCCACAGGCTGAAAGCGTCCTTGACCACACCGGAAACAAACGCCGCAGCCTCACGGGACGACAGGCGTTCCTTGGTCTGGCCGGAGAATTGCGGCTCCTGCATCTTCATCGACAGGACGAACGCGATTCGCTCCCAGACGTCTTCCGGCGCCAGCTTCACGCCGCGGGGCAGCAGGCTGCGGTATTCGCAGAATTCGCGCATGGCATCCAGCAAGCCCTGGCGCAAACCGTTGACGTGGGTACCGCCTTGGGCGGTCGGGATCAGGTTGACGTAGCTTTCCTGAACGCTGTCTCCGCCTTCCGGCAGCCACAGCAAGGCCCAGTCCACCGCTTCTTTATTACCCGCCAGGCTGCCGCAGAACGGCTCGTTCGGCAGGCGTTCGAATTCGCTGACGGAGTCTTCCAGGTAGGAGCGCAGTCCGTCTTCGTAATGCCACTCGACCTTTTCGCCGGTGCCTTTGTCTTCAAAGCTGACCAGCAGGCCCGGGCACAGGACAGCCTTGGCCTTGAGCACGTGCTTGAGGCGGCTGATGGAGAATTTGGGTGAATCGAAGTATTTCGGGTCCGGCGCGAAGTACACGCTGGTGCCGGTGTTGCGCTTGCCGACGGTGCCGATCACTTCCAGGTCGGTGGCCTTGTAGCCATCGGCGAAGGTCATCTGGTACTCGTTGCCGTCGCGCTTGACCTTGACCCGCACATGGTTCGAAAGGGCGTTGACCACGGAAATACCCACACCGTGCAAGCCACCGGAGAACTGGTAGTTCTTGTTGGAGAACTTGCCGCCGGCGTGCAGCTTGGTGAGGATCAGTTCGACGCCCGACACACCCTCTTCCGGGTGAATGTCCACCGGCATGCCGCGACCGTCGTCGGACACTTCCAGGGAATGGTCGGCGTGAAGGATGACTTGTACCGACTTGGCGTACCCGGCCAAGGCTTCGTCGACACTGTTGTCGATGACTTCCTGGGCAAGGTGGTTCGGCCGACTGGTGTCGGTGTACATGCCGGGGCGTTTGCGCACCGGGTCGAGGCCCGAGAGGACTTCGATGGCGTCGGCGTTATAAGAGCTAGCGCTGGGAGTGGCCATGGGGTCTCGTCGTGAGTCGTTCGATTAAAAAGTAACCTGCGGTTTCACAATGCGGTGAAATCGAAGGATTGGTACTGATCTGCGCCAATGCCGGCAAAACTCAACAGCGCCGGTAACTGCTGGGCAAAGCCTTGGTAACCGTGGTCGCCACCGGCCTGGATGCGCAAGGCACAGGCCCGGTAATACTGCTGGGCGAGCCGATAATCCAGTGTTTCATCGCCGGTCTGCAACCACACCTGATAACGCTGGGGGTCCTGAGGCGCCGGTACTTCCAGCTCGGCCAAGGCTGCAACGTGATCGTGGGTCAGTTCCCAGGTCTCATCGGTGTAGAGGTTCTTCTGGGTGCCCAGGTATCCGCCGAACATCCGATGAGGGCTGACTGCCGGGTTGACCAGCAAGGCGTTGAGGCCATGGCGTTCGGCAAGATGGGTTGCATAGTAGCCGCCGAGGGAGCTGCCTACCAGCAGTGGCCTTCCGAGCTCACGGATAGCCGCCTCCAACTGGGGGATCGCCTGGCGGGGGTGATGATGCAGGGCCGGCACGCGCAACTGGTCGGCCAGACCGAGGCTGTCCATCACGGTGATCAACTGGCTGGCCTTGTTGGAGGCGGGAGCGCTGTTGAAGCCATGGATATACAAGATCGATGCGGACATTCCGGGTCCTCTGTGGGTCAGCCAAAGAGGCGCAGTTTACAGGGAAATCTCAATAGCCGTTGCTACCGTAATCCACCTGAAACGCAAAGCCCTGCACCCGCTCCACGCCGGTTTCCAACCGCCCGTCGGCATGCAACCGCAGCCAACGATACCCAGGCGCCTGCTCGCTCACCTTGAAATCCTCACTCCCTGGAGCGAACTGAATACAGGTAGAAGGCGAAGCCAACAAACGCACCCCATTACGCTCCCGGTCAATTTCCTGATGCACATGCCCCCAAAGCACCGCCCGCACCTGCGGGAACCGATCCAGTACCGCAAACAACGCCTCAGGATTACGCAAACCGATGGGCTCCATCCAAGCACACCCAATCGACACCGGATGATGGTGAAAACACACCAGATGATGCCGAGTCGGCGCCTCACTCAACGATTGCGCCAACAGCTGCAGTTGCTGGTCCTGCAAATACCCCGGCACCGAGCCGGGCACCGCCGAGTCCAGCAGGGTGATGCGCCAGTTGCCCACATCCACCACCGGCTCCAGCAAGGCACTGTTGATCGCCGCTTGCAGCATCACCTGCGGCTCATCGTGATTCCCCGGAATCCAGCGCGCTGGCGCTTCAATCTGCCGGGTCATGTCACGAAACGCCTGGTAGGACTCCAGCGTGCCGTCCTGGGACAAATCCCCGGTGGCCAGCACCAGATCAATCTGCGGCTGCTGCACCAGCACCGTGTCGATCACCCGTTGCAGGCTCTCGCGGGTTTTCATGCCCAGCAGCCCGCCGTCCGCCTCGGCAAACAGGTGGCTATCGGACAACTGCACCAGCAACGCCGAAGCGTCAGGGTTCAAGGCGGATACGCTCGGCAAGGCGTTCTCCCAGGGCGTGATCACAGGAATGGACATTTGAGGCGATTATGCTGGGGCAGGACACAAAGAGGAAACCCGTGAAGCGGACACAGTTCACATCTATCGAACGACTTCGAACTCGTGGCCCAGGGCCAGGCAGTGGCTCAACCATTCACCGAGGAACACATTGAGCTGTGCTTTCTCATCGGGCTGGTGCATGAACACATTGGGGTAAGGATAGATGCTGCGAAAGCGTCGTGCATGTTCGGCGCTGATCACTTCGGCCATGCGCGCGTCGTGGTACACCTGCACTTCCAGCTGCGGCACCGGCAGCCACGGCAGGCTGTGCTCCTGGCGCACCCGCAGGGTGGTGGTGTACGGGCAGTTCACGATCACTTCCAGGGTCAGCACGCCGAGCATCTGATCGCCGTGGGTCACGGCAATACGCCGCGCCTCGGGGGTGTGGCGCATATCCGGCAGCAGCCGCATGAGCCGTGCATAGTTGGCCTCGCAGGCTGCTTGCAGCCCGATCAGGTCAACCCGATATCGCTCCCGTGCCTTTACTGCCATAACCCCCTCACTTCCGCGCGATTAAGCGCAAGCCATTGCAGGGCAATAATGCTCGCTGCGTTGGAAATTTTACCGTCACGTACCGCTTGCAGGGCGTCTTCAAAGGCCCAGACGGTGACGCGGATATCTTCAGCTTCCTCTTCCAGTCCATGGACGCCACCGGCCCCGGCGCTTTCGCAACGGCCCAGGAACAAGTGGACAAATTCGGTGCTGCCACCCGGCGACGGAAAGTACTTCGTGATCGGCCAGAGTGCGGAGAATGTAAGGCCAGCTTCCTCTTCGGCTTCGCGGTGTGCAACCTCCTCCGGTTGCTCATCCTTGTCGATCAGGCCGGCAACCATTTCGATCAGCCACGGGTTGTCGGTACGGCCCATGGCGCCTATGCGAAACTGCTCGATCAGCACCACTTCATCGCGCTGCGGGTCATAGGGCAGCACACACACGGCGTCATGACGAACAAAGACTTCGCGATTGAGCTCACGACTCATGCCACCATCAAACTTCTCGTGCCGCAGCTTCAGCCGATCCAGTTTGTAGAAGCCCTTGTAGGCATTGTCGCGCTGAACAATCTCGACCTTGCTCGGCGTCGATTTCGCTGTGTCCGTCATATCAACCCTCGTTTATTGCCTTGCGGTATCGAGGCGGCCTCGACATCGCGCCATCCTAACGCGCTCGAGCCCCTTGATGCAGCCCCTTTCCGGTTGCCGGGATAGACGGCGGGCGTCAAACTCACTCTAATCAGCTTAGTGGCGAACTGACTGCCTTGTCGGGAGTCGAAGCTCCACATTTTCACCTTTCCTCGATTTATGAAGGACACACATGTCGCTTTTAAAAATCGCCTCCGTGGCCTGTATCGCCTTGACCCTGGGTGCTTGCCAGAGCCTGCTCCAACCGAGCTATCTCAAGCCGCTGGACACCACCGCCGACGCCTCCGAGCAGATCAAACCCGGCTGCAGCAGCCCGGATTGCCCGCTGGTCAATATCGACACCGTGCACTTCCCGTCCGAGCCGCAGCTGGACCAGATCATCGAGCAGCGCCTGCTGCAGATGGCCCGCACCTCGCCAGGCCAGAGCATGCCCGCCACCCTGAACGCCTACCGCGACAAGTTCTTGCGTGAGTCCCCTGACCGCAACAGCATGTACTTGCAGGCCAAGGTACGTGAGCAGCATGACGGACTGGTGATCATCGAAGTGTCCAGCTATCTGGACACCGGCACCGCCCACGGCGAGCCGGGCCGCGGCTTCATCAACTATTCACGCCTGCTGCACAAAGAGCTGAGCCTGACCGACATGCTGTTGCCGGGCCAGGAAGATGCATTCTGGAAGACCGCCAAAGTCGCCCACAACAACTGGCTGATCAACTCGCAGATGGACCGCGACCCGGAGTTCGTGAAGAACTGGCCGTTCCAGAAAACCCCGAATGTGGCGCTGACCAGCAATGGCGTGGTGCTCAAGTACAACGTGACCACCATCGCGCCCTACGCATTGGGGCTGATCGAGATGACCATCCCCTATGCGCGCCTGACCGGTGTGATCAAGCCTGAGCTGGTGCCCGCACGCCACTGAAGGCCCGGCCCAGGATGAAGTGCAACAGCCCTGCCAGCACCAGCGCCGGCAGGGTCGCGCCGACATCCGGGTACAGATTCGCCAGCAGGTGATAGGTGCTGATCCCTCCAAGCCACGCCAGCAATGCTGGCCAGCGCAGGTTGGCGGCAACCCCATGGCCACGGCGGCGCAGGATGAAGTGATCCACCAGCACCACGCCAAACAGCGGCGCGAACACCGAGCCGATCAGCAGCAGGAAGTTCTGGTACTGCGCCAACGGCGCGAAGCAGGCGATCAGCGTGCAGATAACGCCGATGGCCAACGCCAGGTGCTCGACTTTCAAGCGCAACAGAATCCCGCTGGACACCGCCGCCGAGTGAATATCGGCGAAGGCGTTTTCTGATTCATCCAGCAGGATCAGCAGCAGCGGAATCCCCAGGCCAGCCCCGGCCAATGCCAGCAGTAACGCATTCACTTCACCGCTCGGCGCAAACGCCAGGGTGTAGGCCACGCCCAGGCTCATCAGCCAGAAGTTACCGATAAAGAAACCCAGCGCCGTGCCGCCGAACACGTTTTTCGCGCGTTTGCCGAAGCGTGAGTAGTCGGCAATCAGTGGCAGCCAGGACAGCGGCATGGCGATGGCGATATCGAAGCCCACGGCGAATGGCATCGAACCGTCACCGGCCTGAGCCCAGAGTGCAGCCAGGTCGGCTTTGGCGAACAGGTTCCAGGTCAGCCACAGGCAGGCGGCCATCAGCAGCCAGATGCCCCATTTACGCAGGATCTGCCGCACAAAAGTCAGCGGACCGCTGACGGCGAGCAAGGTCGCGAGGGCGCCGAATACCAGGGTCCAGAACAATGGGCTGGTCAGCAGGCTGCCTTCGCTGAACGCGCGGGCGCCCAACAGGCTGGCGGCGTCGCGCATCACGATGATTTCGAACGAGCCCCAGCCGATCAGTTGCAGCAGGTTCAGCAGCGCCGGCAGGCTTGCGCCCTTGGTGCCGAGGCTGAGTTTCAGAGCGGCCATGGACGACAGGCCGGTGTCGCTGCCAATCACGCCGACGGCGGCCAGCAGCAGTACGCCGACCAGGGTGCCGAGGAAGATCGCCAGCAACGAGCCGGACAGGCCCAGTCCCGGCGCCAACAGCGCGCCGGTTTGCAGGACCATCAGGCCGATGCCCAGGGAGAACCACAGGGAAAAGAGATCGCGGGCGCCGAAGACGCGTTTGTCCAAGGGGACTGCGATGTCTGGGGAATAGGTGCTGGGTTGAATGCTCAAGGGTGCTATCTCAGAGGGACATGATCGTTCCCACGCTCTGCGTGGGAATGCCGCTTTGGACGCTCTGCGTCCGCTTTTGTGACGCGCAGCGTCACGGGATGCATTCCCACGCGGAGCGTGGGAACGATCATCGGGTTCAGACCTTTTTGTACAGCTGACTACCTTCCTGCTTGAACCGCTCCGCCTGCTCTGCCAGTCCCTTGGCCACGTCCACATCCACCGCTTCAATGCGCTGGTTGGCCGCGTACTCACGCACTTCCTGGGTGATTTTCATCGAGCAGAATTTCGGCCCGCACATCGAGCAGAAATGCGCGACCTTGGCCGAGTCCTTCGGCAAGGTTTCGTCGTGGTACGAACGCGCCGTGTCCGGGTCCAGGCCCAGGTTGAACTGGTCCTCCCAGCGGAATTCGAAGCGCGCCTTGCTCAATGCGTTGTCACGAATCTGCGCCCCCGGATGCCCCTTGGCCAAGTCCGCCGCATGCGCTGCGATCTTGTAGGTGATGATCCCGGTCTTTACGTCATCCTTGTTCGGCAGGCCCAAGTGTTCCTTCGGCGTGACGTAGCAGAGCATGGCGCAACCGAACCAGCCGATCATCGCCGCCCCGATGCCCGAGGTGATGTGGTCATAACCCGGCGCGATGTCGGTGGTCAGCGGGCCGAGGGTGTAGAACGGCGCCTCGTCGCAGCACTCCAGCTGCTTGTCCATGTTCTCCTTGATCAGCTGCATCGGCACGTGGCCCGGGCCTTCGATCATGGTTTGCACGTCGTGCTTCCAGGCGATCTTGGTCAGTTCGCCGAGGGTTTCCAGTTCACCGAATTGTGCGGCGTCGTTGGCGTCGGCAATCGAACCCGGCCGCAGGCCATCTCCCAGGGAGAAGCTGACGTCGTAGGCCTTCATGATTTCGCAGATTTCGTCGAAATGGGTGTAGGTGAAGTTCTCTTTGTGGTGCGCCAGGCACCACTTGGCCATGATCGAGCCGCCACGGGAGACAATGCCAGTCACGCGCTTGGCGGTCAGCGGCACATAGCGCAGCAACACGCCGGCGTGGATGGTGAAGTAGTCGACGCCCTGCTCGGCCTGTTCGATCAGGGTGTCGCGGAACAGCTCCCAGGTCAGGTCTTCAGCGGCGCCGCCGACTTTTTCCAGGGCCTGGTAGATCGGTACGGTACCGATCGGCACCGGCGAGTTGCGGATGATCCACTCGCGGGTTTCATGGATGTGCTTGCCGGTGGACAGGTCCATCACCGTGTCCGAACCCCAGCGAATACCCCAGGTCAGTTTCGCCACTTCTTCTTCGATGGACGACCCCAGGGCGCTGTTGCCGATGTTGCCGTTGATCTTCACCAGGAAGTTACGGCCGATGATCATCGGTTCCAGCTCGGTGTGGTTGATGTTGGCCGGGATGATCGCGCGGCCACGGGCGATTTCTTCGCGCACAAATTCCGGGGTGATGATTTTCGGCACGCTGGCGCCGAAGCTGTGGCCGGCGTGTTGCTGGTCCAGCAGGCCGGCGGCACGGGCTTCTTCCAGCTTCATGTTTTCGCGGATGGCAACGTATTCCATCTCGGCGGTGATGATGCCTTTGCGGGCGTAGTGCATTTGGGTGACGTTGGCCCCGGCCTTGGCGCGGCGCGGGTTCTTCACGTGGGCGAAGCGCAGCGCGGTCAGCTCGGCATCGCTCAGGCGCTGTTGGCCGAAGTGCGAGCTCAAGCCCGACAGGCGCTCAGTGTCGCCACGGGATTCGATCCACGGCGAACGCACATCGCCCAGGCCCTTGCGCACGTCGATGATCACATTCGGGTCGGTGTAGGGGCCTGAGGTGTCGTAGACCACCACGGGCGCGTTGATTTCGCCGCCAAAGTCGGTGGGGGTCACATCAAGGCTGACTTCACGCATCGGCACGCGGATATCCGGACGGGTGCCCTGGACGTAGATTTTTTGCGAGCGGGTAAACGGCTGCACGGAACCGGAGTCGACCTTGGCCGATTCGCTCAAGTGCACGGTGTTTTTTGATTTTTGGCTTTTTAATTCGATGCTCATCACGGGCTCTCCAACTATCCAGGTGGTGGATTTTTGTCGGAGCGAACCTGTGACGGATGGACGCACTGTGACAGTGCTGTGCTCGGCGCACGGGCTGTTCGATTGTCGAACAACATCCCGGACGAAGCACAAGAGGACTCGCCGGGTGACGAGAAATCTTGTTCCCTACGCAGGCGCTAACCTGATCAGGTTCAACGGGATCCGGTATTTACCGATCTCAGCCTTCCAACAAGGCACCCCGACAAGAACGCGGCCAGTCTAGACCATGGAGCAGGCAAATTGCCAACGGCGGTGTATTCATCGTGATGAATGGCGTAATTACAGGATTGTTGTGCCGTGATAGCGCCACTACACTCGGTGACTGCTCAAGGTCTTGACGCCAGGAATGGGCCGCCTTAGCCTTGGGCTCCAAATTATCGCCGTAATATTTACTCTAGGGATCGCCTCATGCTGCGCAAACTTTCACTGGCTCTCGCCGTGTCTTGTGCGACCAACGGACTGGTCTGGGCAGCTGAAGCGCCCCTGACGACCAAAACCGACCTGGTCAGCGTCTACCAGGAAGCGGTGGACAACAACGCCGACCTGGCCGCTGCCCGCGCCCAATACGGCGCGCAGAAAGAAGTGGTGCCCCAGGCCCGCGCCGGCTTGCTGCCGAACCTCTCGGCCGGTGCCGACATCAATAATGTGCGCACCCAGCTGGACCAACCCGCCGCCACGGTCAACCGCGACGCCCATTCCTGGCGTGCGACCTTGAGCCAGCCGCTGTTCCGCGCTGATCGGTGGTTCCAGCTGCAAGCCGCCGAAGCAGTCAATGAACAGGCTGCACTGCAACTCTCGGCCACCGAACAGAACCTGATCCTGCAAAGCGCCGAAAACTACTTTGCCGTACTCCGTGCCCAGGACAACCTGGCCTCGACCAAGGCCGAAGAAGCCGCATTCAAGCGCCAACTGGACCAGTCCAATGAACGCTTTGACGTTGGCCTGTCGGACAAGACCGACGTGCTGCAATCCCAGGCCAGCTACGACACCGCCCGCGCCAACCGGATCCTGGCCCAGCGCCAGGTGGACGACGCCTTCGAAGCGCTGATCACCCTGACCAACCGCCAGTACAACTCGATCCAGGGCATCGTTCACACGCTGCCGGTGCTGCCGCCGTCGCCGAACGACGCCAAGGCCTGGGTCGAAACCGCCGGCCGCCAGAACCTGAACCTGCTGGCCAGCAACTACGCGGTCACCGCCGCCGAGGAAACCCTCAAGCAACGCAAGGCCGGCCACGCGCCGACCCTGGATGCCGTGGCGCAATATGAAAAAGGTGACAACGACGCCCTGGGCTTCAGTAACCCGAGCGCTTTCGGCCAGCCGTATCACGGTGACGTGTCGCAACGCACCGTAGGCTTGCAGTTGAGGATCCCGCTGTACAGCGGCGGCCTTACCAGCTCGCAGGTTCGCGAGTCCTATTCCCGTCTGGGCCAGACCGAGCAGCAGCGCGAAGGCCTGCGTCGCCAGGTGGTGGAAAACACCCGTAACCTGCACCGCGCGGTGAACACCGATGTGGAGCAGGTGCAGGCGCGCCGTCAGTCGATCATCTCCAACCAGAGCGCGGTGGAAGCCACGGAAATCGGTTACCAGGTGGGTACGCGCAACATCGTCGATGTGCTGGACGCTCAGCGCCAGCTGTACACCTCGGTGCGCAATTACAACAACAGCCGCTACGACTACATCCTCGACAACCTGCGGTTGAAGCAGGCGGCGGGCACATTGAACCCCGGGGACTTGCAGGATTTGGCGCGGTATTTGAAGGCAGACTACAACCCGGACAAGGACTTCCTGCCACCGGACCTGGCCAAGGCGGCTGCGGAGCAGTTGAAGGCTAACCCGGGTTATTAAAGACAACACATAAACAATGTGGGAGCTGGCTTGCCTGCGATTGCATCACCTCGGTTCGACTGATGTACCGAGGTGCCTGTATCGCAGGCAAGCCAGCTCCCACATTTGATTTTGTGTTGTCAGGGGTTAAGCAGTCTGCCCAACCCATCCAGCAAACGCTTCAACGCCCCCTGATTGGCGCGCATCACCGCCAGCCCCGCCTGCCCCATCTTCTGCGCGTCCTGCGGCAGCTCGAACAAGCGCTGCACCGCCACCGCCAACCCCTCGGCATCGTCCACTTCCTGCAACGCGCCGGCGTCGCGCATCATTGCGCTGATTTCCAGGAAGTTGAACACGTGGGGCCCGCAAATCACCGGTTTGGCCAGCGCCGCCGGCTCCAGCGGGTTATGCCCGCCCGTGGCGACCAGGCTGCCGCCGACAAAGGCGCTGTCGGCCAAGGCATACAGGAACAGCAACTCGCCCATGGTGTCGCCCAGCAACACGGAAGTCTGCGCCGTTACCGCCTCGCCACTGGAGCGACGCACCGTGGCGAAACCCTGCTGCTGGCACAGCTCGAACATCGGGTTGAAACGCTCTTGATGGCGTGGCACCAGAATCAGCAAGGCATTGGGATAACTGGCGAGCAACTGGCGATGGGCAGCGAGTACCACTTCATCTTCGCCTTCGTGGGTGCTGGCGGCGATCCATACCGGGCGTTCGCTGGCTTGCCATTGCTCACGCAAGGCGGCGGCGCGCTCCAGCAGTTGCGGGTCGATGGTCAGGTCGAACTTGATCGAGCCGGTGACCTCGACCGTCTCGGGCCGTGCACCCAGGCTGCGAAAACGCTCGGCCTCGGTTTCGGTCTGGACGGCGAACAGGCTCATTTCCGCCAACATCGGCGCGGTCAGCTTGGCGAAACGTCCGTAACCCCTGGCCGAACGGGCCGACAAGCGCGCATTGGCCAATGCCACGGGGATCCCGCGCTTGGCGCATTGGTGTATATGGTTGGGCCACAGCTCGGTCTCCATGATCACCGCCAGTTTCGGCTGCACACGATCGAGAAAACGCTGGGCCGCACAGGGCAAATCGTACGGCAGGTAGCAGTGCTGGATGCGCGGTTCGTTGGCGAACAACGCCTGGATGCGCTCGGAACCGGTGGGCGTCATGCAGGTGACGGTGATCGGCAGCTGTGGATAACGCTCCAGCAGGCCACGAATCATCGGTGCGGCGGCGATGCTTTCGCCGACTGACACGGCGTGCACCCAGATCCCGCCAGGCTGCATCACCGGCAAGCCGTAGGAAAAGCGCTCACCCACGCGCTTGGCATAAGCCGGCGCCTTGCGTGAGCGCAGCCACAGACGTAAAGCCACCAACGGCAGCGCCAGGTAAAACAGACAGCTGTAGAGAGTTCTATTCATGGCGGCGGAGTTTATCGGCTTTTTCAGTCGATCGCCTGCAAGCACTCGGCAAAACGTTCGGCGAAGAAACGCGCGGCCGGGCCGAGGGGCTCATCGCGGCGCCACACCAGTTCCACCACCAGCGCCGGCGGGGTCCATTCGCTGTTCAGTTCAACCATCTGGTTCTGGTAGGTCGGGTACTGCACCACATGCCGCGGCAACCACGCCCAACCCAGGCCGCGGGCCAGCCATTCCGCCAACACGTAGAAACTGTCGGCGCGCCATACCTGCGGGCTCGCGGCCTCGCTGCCGGGGTAAACGCTGGTCTGCGTGGACATCAACAGTTGGCGATACTGCGCCAGCCGCTGGCAATCGACGAACGCTTCCTTGGCCATGGGATGCCCGACGCCGCACACGGTGACCATTTCAACGCTGCCCACCACCCGACGCTCCAGAGCTTCGGGGATTTGATCGTGATAGAACAACATCCCCAAGTCCGCCTTGCGCTCCACCAGCTTGCGCGCGACATCGCCTTGAGCACTGCTGGAAAGCTGCACCTCCAGATTCGGAAATTTTCCCGCCAATCTTTCCAGGCTATTAAGCACCGGCTGATAGAGCATGGCTTCATCCTGGGCCAGGCGCAGGCAGGCTTCCTCCCCACGCATCAACGACAAGGCGCGGCCATTCAGGCGCTCGCACTGGCGCAAGACCTCCCGCGCCTCTTCGAGCAATACCGTGCCGGCCTCGGTCAATCGGGGCTGACGGCCACTGCTGCGATCGAACAGACACACACCCAGGTCTGCCTCCAACAGGGCAATTCCGCTGCTGACCGCCGACTGCGCCCTGCGCTGGTCTCGCGCCGCCGCCGAAAACGAACGCTGCTCGGCGACACTGACAAACAGGCGCATTTGCTCAAGATTCCACTGCACGCTCATGGCTCAACCCATCTTTAAATCGGATAGGTAATGACTTTACCGCATCTGGTAAATCTCTAGAATGCCGACCTAATCAAGCGACCCTGTACCGAGGATTTACCCATGAACGCCGCCTACTATTACCTGGCCATTGCCATCTGCTCGGAAGTGATCGCTACCGTTTCCATGAAAGCGATCAAGGGGTTCAGCACGCCGATCCCGCTATTGCTGGTGATCGTCGGCTACGGCGTGGCCTTCTGGATGCTCACGCTGGTGGTGCGCACCGTACCGGTGGGCGTGGCATATGCGGTGTGGGCCGGGATGGGCATTGTCATGGTTAGCATCGCTGCATTGTTTATCTATGGGCAGAAACTGGATATCCCGGCGATGCTGGGGATGGGCCTGATTGTGCTTGGGGTGGTGGTGATTCAGTTGTTCTCGAAAACGGCCGGGCACTGAGCGTTCACATGAGGCTCAACTGAGGCTGAAACTCGCAGCCTCGTTTCACTCGACAGCTCCTACGGTGCGCCTGTCATTAGGGAGCGTTGGGGCGAAGATTCACTTCATGAGCCTGTATACTGCGCAGCCTGTCTTGAACACTGAGGTCGCTGCATGCCATCCGTTATTTCCACCGACGTTCTGATTGTCGGCGCCGGAGTTGCCGGCCTCTGGCTCAATGCGCGCCTGCGCCGCCAGGGGTTTTCCACAATACTGGTGGAAAGCGCCACCCTCGGTGGCGGGCAAAGCGTGAAGTCCCAGGGGATCATCCACGGCGGTGCGAAATACGCATTGCATGGTGCCCTGACCGGCGCCTCCGAAGCCATCGCCGACATGCCCCGCCGCTGGCGCGAAGCCTTGGCGGGCAACGGCGAGCTGGATCTTTCCGGTGTTCGCTTGCTGTCCGAAGCCCACTATTTGTGGTCGCCGGGCACCATCGCCGGCAACCTCACCAGCTTCTTCGCGAGCAAGGCCGTGCGCGGCCGCGTGGATCAAGTGAAGGGCGATGACCTGCCACCGGCCCTGCAAGACCGCCGCTTCAAGGGCAAGGTCTACCGCCTGGCCGAACTGGTGATCGATGTCCCGAGCCTGATCGAACGCCTGGCGCAACTGGCCGGTGACGGCTTGCTCGCCGGGGAGAAGATCGAGCCGTTAATGGAAGACGGCACGCTGGCAGGCTTGAAGGTCGATGGCCGCGAGATCCGCGCCCAGCGTATCGTACTCAGCGCCGGTGGCGGCACCGCGGATTTGCTCAGCGCCCTGGGCCTGAGCCAACCCGCCATGCAACGCCGACCGCTGCACATGATCATCGCCAAGGGCCCCGGCCTGAAGCCGCTCTATGCCCATTGCCTGGGTGGCGGCACCAAGCCACGCATCACCGTGACCACGCACCCCGCCGCCGATGGCAATTGGGTGTGGTACCTGGGCGGTGATATCGCCGAGGCCGAAGGTGTCGCCCGTACCCCGGAACAGCAGATCGCCACCGCACAAAAGGAGTTGGCGCAGCTGCTGCCCTGGATCGACATGAGCCAAACACAGTGGGCAACCCTGCGCGTAGACCGCGCCGAACCGTTGCAATCTGGCCTGACCCGCCCGGACAACGCCTTCCTCGCCGAGCAGGATCGCCTGTTGGTGGGATGGCCGACCAAGCTGGCATTGGCGCCGGACTTCGCTGATCGGGTGATCAACGCACTGGAACGTGACGGCATCAAGCCAAGTGCCACGGAAACGCTCCCCGAACTGCCAAAACCCGCCATCGCCCAACCTGCCTGGGAGCAACTGCTGCCATGACCCTGCCGACCCTGCATGACCTTCATCGCCCGCTGGGCAGTACCGGCCTGCTGGTTTCGCCGCTGGGTTTGGGCACCGTCAAGCTGGGGCGTGACCAAGGGGTGAAATACCCCAGCGGCTTCCAGATTCCCGATGACGATGCCGCGCGGATGCTGCTGCGCCAGGCCCGGCAATTGGGCATCAACCTGATCGACACCGCCCCCGCCTACGGCCGCAGCGAAGAACGCCTGGGCCCGCTGTTGCGCGGCCAGCGCCAGGAATGGGTGATCGTCAGCAAGGTGGGTGAGGAGTTCGCCGAGGGAGTGTCCCATCACGATTTCAGCGCGGCCCACACCCGGCTTTCAGTGGAGCGCAGTCTGAAACGACTTGAAACGGATTTTATCGACCTGGTGCTGGTGCACTCCGACGGCAACGACCTGCACATCCTCAACGACTGCGAGGTTTACCAGACCCTGGCGGTCCTCAAGCGTGAGGGCAAGATCCGTGGTTTCGGCTTCTCCGGCAAAACCGTAGAGGGCGGCGTAAAGGCTCTGGAACAAGGCGATTGCGCCATGGTCACCTACAATCTGAACGAACAGGCCGAAAAAGCCGTCATTGATTATGCGGCCGCCCACGGCAAAGGCATCCTGGTGAAAAAGGCACTAGCCAGTGGCCATGTCTGCCTGGAATCAGGAGTGGATCCAATTTACGCCAGTTTCATGTTGTTGTTTGCGCAAACCGGCGTCGCCAGTGCTATTGTCGGGACCATTAATCCGCTGCACCTCGCCCATAACGTAGCGACCGCTGCCAAGGTCATTCGCCAACTCTGATGCCGCCGACGCGGCCGACCCCGACGCAAGAAGGAGCCGACATGGCGCGAACGCTCATTAGAAAAAACCCGAGTAACTTTAAAACACTGCCGCTGCATGTCGAAGCCACGCCCGAAGGCTTGAGTTACCAGAGCGTCGGCATGCCGCTCAACTTCGCCCAGACCCTGCAGCGGCGCAAGCCGGTGGAGGTGAAAGACACTGAGCGTTTCGTGCTGGAACTGGCCAACCTTGGTGTCTCGGTGCGCCTGACGCTGCATTGGCAGAACCGTGATTACTGGGTGCTGGTGCGCCAGCGTCGGCAAGACCGTGGCGACGTTGTGCTCAAGCTGATCTCCGGTTATGTGCCGGCCCACGAACTGAACCTGCCACTGCACACCGCCATCCAGGAAATCGCCGAGGAATGCCTGCTGGAAACCCCGGAAGGCTGGCTGGGCGGGCGCTTCAACGACACGTGGCTTCCGGCCCCCTACTCGTCTGCCCTGCACTACCGCGAAGCGTTGCCGTTTCGTCTCTCACCGCTGTCCGGGGCCGCGCGCCCGGTGCGCTGCGCCACCATGCAGTTGATTGAACGGCCACGGGCTTACGTGCACCTGCCGACGGCTTCGCTTCAGTTGATTTATGACTTGCGCCTGGAAGTGCCCAAGGAAGCAAAGTCCCTGAGCCTGTTTCATGTGGACGAGCGCCTGGAGGGTGACCAACTGGTGGCCCGCCTGGACCGGCAACGCCCGGACCTGTACCTGATGCCGCTCAAGGACGGACAGCCGTGTGCAGAGCTGTATACCTTGAAGAAGGATCAGCTGTATCCGGCGAGTACGCGAGGGTTGTATCTGGCAGAGAGCTTTGCCCAACAGGAAGGCTGGGTGGTGCGTGATGAGCGGATCCGCTGGAAGGATTGGCTACGCCAGCAAGGATTGAGTGCGCCAGAGAAAGAGTCGAAATTAAAGCGTTTGACGGGTAAGGCGCGGCAGATCTTGCGCAAGATCGTGCCGAAGAAAAAAGCCAACCCGTAACCGGACGCCAGGTCGCGGCAGTCAAATGTGGGAGCGGGCTTGCTCGCGAATGCGGTGTGTCAGTCACCGCATCTGCCCGCTGATTCACCGCTTTCGCGAGCAAGCCCGCTCCCACAATCAGTTACTGCGGATTTTTTCCACAATCGCGGTGGTCGAGCTGTTTTCCACCAGCCCCAGCACTTTGACCTTGCCACCGTAGGCACTGACGATATCGGCACCGACCACCTGGTCGATCGAATAATCACCGCCCTTGACCAGCACATCCGGCTTGACCTGAGCCAACAAGTTTTCCGGTGTCCCCTCGGCAAAGCTGATCACCCAGTCCACCGCCCCCAAGCCCGCCAGTACCGCCATGCGACGGTCGACACTGTTGATCGGGCGACCAGGCCCTTTCAGGCGGCTGACTGACGCATCGTCGTTGACCGCCACGATTAAGCGATCGCCTTGGGCCCGCGCCTGCTCCAGGTAGGTCACGTGACCGGCGTGAAGGATGTCGAAGCAACCATTGGTGAAGACAATGCTCTCTTTATGGGCACGGGCATCGTCAATTGCCAACAGCAGTTGTTCGATACTCAACACACCACGCTCCGAACCCTCGGAACGCTGGATGGCGCGGCGCAGCTCAGGTGCGCTGATGGCAGCCGTACCCAGTTTGCCAACCACAATGCCCGCTGCAAGATTGGCCAGGGCCACTGCGTGGGGCAACTCTTCACCGGCGGCAATGGAGGCCGCCAGGGTAGAAATCACTGTGTCGCCGGCACCGGTCACGTCGAACACTTCACGGGCGCGCGCTGGCAGGTGCATCGCAGGGTGATCAGGGCGCAGCAAGGTCATGCCGTGTTCGCCACGGGTCACCAGCAGGGCGCCCAGGTCGAGGTCGGCCATGAGTTTGGCACCCTTGGTCACCAACTCGTGCTCATCGACGCAACCGCCGACGATGGTTTCAAATTCGCTGAGGTTCGGCGTGATCAGGCTCGCGCCCCGATAAATCGAGAAGTCCTTGCCCTTGGGATCCGCCAGTACCGGAATGCCCCGGGCCTTGGCGGCCTGGATCAGCATCTGGTGGTTTCTCAAGGCGCCTTTGCCGTAGTCGGACAGCACCAGCACCTTGATGCCTTCGAGCAACTCGTCAACCTGGGCGCTTAGGGCCAGGGCGTCGGTGGCGAAGGGTTCTTCAAAATCGATACGCAGCAATTGCTGGTGCCGGCTCATGACCCGCAGCTTGACGATGGTCGGCTGGTGGGGAATGCGCTGGAACAACGCACGCACACCAGCACCCCGCAGGCTGTTAGCCAGGCTGTCGGCGGCTTCGTCGTCGCCGGTCACACCCACCAGGGAGGCCGGGGCGCCGAGAGCGGCAATATTGAGGGCAACGTTGGCAGCGCCACCTGGACGGTCTTCGATTTGCTCGACCTTGACTACCGGTACCGGTGCCTCAGGGGAAATCCGTGAGGTACCGCCATGCCAGTAACGGTCGAGCATGACATCGCCGACCACCAAGACAGGGGCTTGATCGAATCGCGGCATGGACAACTTCATGGAGCAACCCACATACAAAATGAACAGGGGCGCGATATTACCACAGGGTTGTCAAAGGCTTGTCGGGGTGTGCAGAGAAGATGTTGCGAGGGTAATGGAGTGAGGGGCCAGGCCCCTCACTCCGGCACTTCAGGTGATGTCGGCCGGGATCGGCGCGTCCAGGCCCATGGCGTGCAGGCGGGCGTAATAACCGTTTTGCGCCAGCAGTTCGCCGTGGGTACCGCGCTCGACAATCCGGCCATCGTCCATCACCAGGATCAGGTCGGCTTTCTCGATGGTCGACAGGCGGTGGGCGATCACCAGGGTCGTGCGGCCTTGCATGACCTTGTCCAGGGCCGCCTGGATATGGCGCTCCGACTCGGTATCCAGCGCCGAGGTCGCCTCGTCGAGGATCAGCAATGGCGCATTCTTGAGCAGGGCCCGGGCAATGGCCAGGCGCTGGCGTTGGCCACCGGACAGCAGCACGCCGTTTTCGCCGACCTGGGTATCGAAGCCTTTGGGCAACTGGTCGATGAAGTCCTTGGCATAGGCATCGGCCGCCGCCGCCTCGACATCGGCCCGCGGTGCACCGGCCAGGTCACCGTAGGCGATGTTGTTGGTCACGGTGTCGCTGAACAGGGTCACGTGCTGGGTCACCTGGGCGATGTGCCGACGCAGGTTGAGCAGGCGATAGTCTTCGATTTCCACGCCATCCAGCAGGATCTCACCGCTCTCGTGGTGGTAGAAACGCGGGATCAGGCTGGCCAGGGTCGACTTGCCGCTACCCGAACGGCCCACCAGGGCAACCATCTGCCCGGGCTCTGCGGTAAAGGTGATGTCCTTGAGGACATGGCGATCGGTGCCCGGGTAGGTGAAGTTCAGGTTGCGCACTTCCAGACGGCCGTTGACCTTGTCGCGCTCGATGGTGCCGCGATCGATTTCTACATCCTCGTCCAACTGCTCGAAAATGCTTTCGGCACCGGCTACGCCTTTCTGGATGGTCGAGCTGACTTCGGACAGCTGGCGAATCGGCTTGGGCAACAGGCCGGCCAAGGTGATGTAGGCCACCATGTCACCTGCAGAAGCATCACCGCGAAGGTACAGAACCAGGAACATCAGCACCGCCATGGCGCTGTAGATCACCAGTTGCAGCGCCGGCGTGTAGATCGCGCCGGTACGGGTCATGCGCAGTTGCTTGTTGGTGTTGCTCAGGCTGGCCTTGAGGAAGCGCTTCTGCTCATACACCTCACCGCCGAAGCTGCGCACGACGCGGTAGCCCTGGATGGTTTCCGAGGCGACGTGGGTGACGTCACCCATGGCAACCTGGATCTTCTTGCTCTGCTTGCGGAATTTCTTGCTCGCGGTGCTGACCATCACTGCAATCAACGGCAGGATGGCAATCATCACCAAGGTCAGGCGCCAGTTCATATACAGCAGCGAGGCGAACAGGAAGATCACCGTCATGCCTTCGCGAATCACCACCTTGATGGCATCGGTCGCCGCACCGGTGACCATGGTCACGTTGAAGGTGATGCGGGAAATCAGGTGCCCGGAGTTGTGATTGTCGAAATAGCGATTCGGCAAGGTCAGCAAGTTATTGAACAGTTGCACCCGCAGGTCATGCACCAGGCCCAGGGAAACCTTGGCCAGCAGGTAGTTGCCCAGGAACGAGCCGAGGCCCTGCCACGCGGCGATCAGGATGATCAGCAGCGGCACGGCCTGCAGCAGTTGCAGGTCCCGCAGGCCAGGTACCGTGGGGAACAACACCGCTTCAGGGTTGGACAGGCCATCGACAAAGTACTTGAGGATGTAGCCCAGCATCGGCTGGGTCGACGCGAAAATCAGAAAGCCGACGATACTCAGCGCGAACAAGCCGGCATAAGGCTTAACGTAGCTGAGCAGACGGAAGTATATTTTCAAGCTCGAAGGGCTTGCGCTCGGACTGGAGTCGGTCATATCACGCGGCGGTTTTGAAAAAGGAGGCTGACTTTAGCACAGCTTCTCTGTTGTACTTGCACGCAGCACAACCGCGGCCCCGTTGGACCCAACGGGCGACATTGTATAGCCACTACTTTAGTATGGTCGGCTTTCTTTATTCTGGAACGGCTTTTCTGTATGCAATCCAAGCGCCTTACATATGGCTCAAACCGCGTTTTCGACTTCCTCTGTCTGTGGATTCTGCCCATTGGCTTGTTGCTGCTCCTGAGTGCGCTGTTCTTCGTTACCAATCGAAATGTGCTGCACAGGTTTTACTACCTGCTGTTCGCCGCGCCGACACTGTTGCTGCTGTGCCTGCGCCCGACGGAACTCAAGCAGGTATTGCGCGAGCCCCTGGCGATTGCCTTCGTGGTTTTCTCGGGCTGGGCGCTCATCAGCCTGTTCTGGAGCCCTGAGCCCACGATAGACTCCGACTTGTTCAAGCGGCCACCGAATACCTTCACGTTGTTTGCCGGTTTGGGACTGTTGCTGCATTACCGCAACGAGCTGTTCAAGCCGATCTTCTTCTGCGCCGCGCTGATTGCACTGATCTCCAGTGCCTGCAGCCTGGTGGCTTTTGCCCCCCACTTCGCGGAGGGCGCGCGAATGATCGGCGGGCGCGGGGCTCTTGATAATGCGCTACTGAGCTCTCATGTATTCGGATTCTTCTGCGTCTACTGGCTGTACGTATGCATGACCACCAAGCGTGCGCACGTACTCTGGTTCAGCGTTCCGGCACTGGCAATCATGGCCGCTGCAGTGCTGGCCACCGGCTCAAGAACGCCGCTGGTTGCCCTGGTCCTCGCCGTACTCTGGATGAGTTTCACCACTCGCAATCGGCGCGCGGCCCTGCTGATCACCTGTATGACGCTGGGGGCTGCGGCGCTGTTGCTGCTCTATCCCGAACTGATCACCAATCGTGGCAGCTCGTTCCGCTTCGAAATCTGGGGCATGTCGCTTGAGCGTATCGCCGAACACCCCTGGATCGGCCACAGCTACGACTCAGAACTGTACCTGACGCTTCCCGACAGCTATCAGCTGCGTGAACCCCACAGCTTTGCCCTCGGGGTACTCTATTACGTCGGCATCATCGGCTTCATCCCGTGGATCTTCATGCTCGGCTGGGGCCTGTACAAAAGCCTCAAGGAACGTGCGCAGCCGTTGTTCATCCTGGCCTCCTCCCTGCTGGCCTACGGCATCGGTGCCGGCCTGACCGAAGGCGGCGGCATTCTCTCGCGGCCAAAAGAACACTGGTTCCTGCTATGGATCCCGCTGGCGCTGATCGCCGGCCTGAGCATCGCCCAGCGTCGCCGCAGCCTGCTGCGCATGCCGGTTCAACGCCTGAAACCTCAAGACTTCGAACAGCTGTGCGCCGACGCCCACGTGATTGAAGCCGATGGACTGGGGCCCAAGGTCCTGCGCCTGGAGGATGGCAGCTTCCTCAAGCTGTTCCGCCCTCGTCGCTGGTACACCTCCGGCAGCTTCAATCCCTATTCCGAGCGCTTTGCCAGCAACAGTGAGCAGCTGCGCGCATTGGGGATTCCATCACCGGTCATCCTCAATCTCTACCAGTTAAAGGATGCCAGCAGCGCCGTACGTTATCAGCCGCTGCCCGGCCTGACCCTGCGCCAGGCCCTGCAAAGCCTGGACAGCAGCCTGCGGGAATCGTTGATTGAGCGTTTCGGCCGGTTCATGGCCCAGCTTCACGAGCGCGGCGTGTACTTCCGCTCCCTGCATTTGGGCAACGTGCTGTTGATGGATGACGGCGAGTTCGGCCTGATTGACGTGGCCGACATGCGCATCTACCCGTCAGCCCTGCGCAACGCCCTGCGCCAGCGCAACCTGCGGCACATGCAGCGTTATCCACAGGATCGCAATTGGTTGTTCGAAACCCATTTCGAGCAATTGGCCAAGGGCTATGCGTCGGTTGCCTCGCCAAGCGCCACGGCGAAGATTCGTGAACAGGTGCTGAAGCTCAACAGTCCGGCCGCGCAGGTCACGAGCCCGGCCAAGTGATGGTGTGAACCGCTGAGGTTCCAAGCCCCTGGCCATTGCGGTGTACGCACTGGCCAGGCCGAAGCCCTATGAGCTGCGCTGCGGCGCCAGATACAGCCGCACCAACCCACGCAAGGTCTTGCGCCCCCAGAACTTCAAGGGAATCTGCTTGAGGATCTCCCGCGCCAGCGGGCGGTCGCGGTCGGCGGTCTTGAGGAACATCGAGTTCAGGAAGTTGTAGCGAACCTGATCGTAGGCCGGATGATCGCTGAACAACCCGTAAGTCTTGAGGATGTTCTGGATCATGTAGCGATGATTCTTGTACGTATTGGTCGCGTGCTGCCGATAGCGCGCCATCACCACGCTCAACACGTCGATGGTGTAGCCGGCGTGGGTGATCTTCAACTCGATCAACAAGTCTTCCAGCGGAATCAGTGGATCGAATCCGCCGACTTCTTCCAGCGGCTGCCGACGGATCATCAGGGTCGGTGCCGGCGGAAAAGGCTTGCGGTCCAGGAACAGGTCATCGAAGTCCAGGCTGCGAAACGGCAAATCGCGGCGCTGCTTCTTCTCCGGGTACGGCTTGCCGTCACCATCAATCAACTCGATATTGCCAGCACAGATGCCCACCTTCGGCTTGCCTTCCATGTAGGCAACCTGAGTGGCAATACGCTCGGGCAGCATGATGTCATCGGAACCGAATGGCACGATCAGGCTGCCTTTGGCGCGGGCGATGGCGCCGTTCAGAGTGTTGGTCAGGCCCTGGTTCTGCTGAACCTGGAAATCAAACCCGTGCTCGGCCTGCAAGCGCTGGATGCGCTCCACGCTGTCGTCCTTGGAACCGTCGTCCACCACCAGTAATTCGATGTTGGGGTAGGTCTGGCCGAGCACACTGAGGATACTCTGCTCGATATACGGGCCATGGTTGTAGGAGGCGATGATCACAGTGACCAGGGGTTGTTGCAGACTCATGCTTTACCTACTTCACGCAGACCGGTTTCGATCAGGTTCAAATACTTGTGCCGGAACTCGTCCAGGGTGTGGTTTTCTTCCAGATAGCGGAACACTTGCTCGCCCTTGGCACGCAACTGCTCGTCGCTCAACGCCAGGTAAGTGTCCAGCGCCGCCGCCAGTTGCTCGACGCTGCCCGGGTCATGGGACAGCCCGCCTGCACCTTCCACCAACGGCAACATTGCCGGGCCGTTGGAGGCGATGACCGGCAAATGGCCGCTCATGCCTTCCAGCAGCGCCAGGCCCAGGCCTTCGAACAGCGAGGGCATGGTCCAGATGTCGAAACCGCGCACGTACTTCATGCCATCTTCACGAAAGCCCAGCAGGTGCGCACGGCCGGTCAGGCCCAGGCGCTCGATGTCGGCGCGCAGGTCTGCTTCGGCGCGGCCAGAGCCGATGATGCCCACCTGAGCCTCAGGGTATTTGTCCTTGAGGGTGGCGAAGGCTTGCAGCAAATGAGTGTGGCCCTTGATCGGCACCAGCCGGCCCAAGGCGCCAATCATCCGCGCATCCAGCGGCAGGCCCAGGGCCTTGCGCGCTTCATCCCGCGGCAACTGCAAGGCCTCGGCCTGGGGGATGTCGATAGCATTGGTGACAAAGGTCGTGTTTTCACGGGTGAACCCACAGTTGAGGTCCACCAGGTAATCCCTGACCGCGGCCGACACCCCGACAAATCGCCACGCCGGGCTGACCCACTTCTGGGTCTGGCGCCGACGGTAGCCACGGGCGTACTCGCCAAAACCGTGGGAGATGCCGATGCACAGGGGAATCTTCAACCAGCGGTTGAGGGACAGCATCATGTTGACTGACTTGAAGCGGTTACAGATGACCACATCGAATTTCTGCTCGCGGCAATATTTGTAGATCTGCCACATAGCGCCGAAACGGATGCCCTTGAGGGATTTTTCCGGCAACTCGAAGTAATGGGAGTGTTCAGCCACGCTCAAGGGCTGGCCGGGCAGCGGACGGCCGCTGAGGAACCCGGATGTGACCTCGAAACGTTCAGCCGGCAAAGCCTTGACGATCTGCTCGCCGAGGTCGGCGAAGTCGTGGGTCTTGACGTTGTAGTCCGGCTGTAACTGCAAAACCTTGAAACGAGGTTTCATAACTCTCCATGCTGCAATCTGGCTGCGGGCACGCAGCCCGGCGAAAAAGGGGCGGCAGGCCCTGCAAGCCTGCCTTCAATAAGGTCTCAATCCTGCTTTAAAACCCAGAGCAATTCATGGCGGCGCACCGCCTTGCGGAAGAATTCATTCTCTCCGTAAGGCGATGGACTACGGCCCGCCAATAATTGCTGCAACCACCTGCGCACGCGGCGCTTGAACGGCGCCCGCGGCTGCAAGTCGTGCATCATGCCCAGGGCCATGGCCTTGTCTTGCTGCTGGTTCAGCGTGAGCGGCAAGCTGCAAGGCACCAGTTCGTGCGTGGCATCAAAGCGTGGCGGCAAGGCCACGCCAGCGCCCGAGTCGCCCATGGGCCAACGATCATTATCATGCAGGTGGTTGGCGTAGCCGAGCAATGTACCCGGCTGCCACTCCAGGCCTTGCAAGGCTTCGAGGATCGCGGCGTGGGCGCAGATGTGATCCGGGTGCGGATCCAGCAGCGGCGTTGGCAACACGATGACCTGAGGGCGCGCCTTGAGCAGCAACGCCCGGAGGTCGGCAATCAGGTTTTTCCAAGTTGGGGCACCGTCCACATCCCCGGGCAAGGCCAGGGCATTGAACTGGCGAAACAGCCGCGTATCGTCCAACTGGGCTTCCCGGGAAGCCTGGGGCTGATCTGGCGCGGCCTGCATCGCCGGCAGTTGCATGCAGAAGTAGCCCAACTGCACGCACTGCGCCTCGGGTACGCCCGCCCAACGCGGCACGGTGACGCTATCCCAGGCACGCAGGCGGCCTTTTAGGCGTGCGGCATCGGCCTTGGGCATGCCCATTTGCTGATAGTGATCGGCTTCGATTTCGCCCGCTGTAAGGGTGACGATCCAGCTCTCATCGGCTTGGCTGTAGAGGCTGAAGGCGGCCAGCTCGGCATCGTCGGCATGGGGCGCAATGACCATGACGCGCTGGTGACGGTAATCCGGCTGGCGGAACAACCACAGCGTCGGCTGCCCCTTGATCCGGCAGAAACGCCCGCGCAAGCGCAGCTTACCTCCGGACAGCGCTTCGCCCATGCCTGTCAGGTTGAGATAGCGCCGCCCTGCGACACCTCGCTCGAAGACTTGCCGGTCTGGCGCATCCAGGCCCAACACTTCCACCGCCGGGTCGAGAAAACGCCCCAGCCACGAGCTTTTGAGCTCAACCCCTACGATCAGGGTTTCATCGCCCACCAAGGGCGTGTCCAACAGCAGGCGCCCTGCTTCAAGACGCAGACCCGCGCACTCGCTCCCTTCAGGAAACGCGTACTCATAGTCGTCTTTAGGCGAGTAGAACAGATGGTCGGCAAACCAGGCTTCATGCGCGGCCCACAGCACCACCGCCAGCAGCAGCGGCAACCACCAGGCCACCAGCACACCGACGGCCACCAACAGCAAAAGTCCCACCAACAACGCAATACGCTTGTTGCGCCGATGCTGCTTGAGCAGTTGCTGTTTGCGACTCATACGCTGAACACCGGCACCGGGTTGCACCAGCGCTCCTTGTATTCCCGATCGGAACGCCCGAAGGAGAAACGCAGCGGCTTGTCGCTCGCTCGCGCTTGCTCCCAGGCACTTTGGGTATTCAGGAAGCTCAACACGCTGCCAGGGCTGAATGCCTTGGTTTCCGGGTCGACACCGCCGTTGACGTACTCGGCGCTGACCCATTCCGGCGCCTGCACCTGATACACCAGTTGCACGGCAATCGCAGCGTCATTGAGAAACAGCACCGAGCCGAACAGGAACTCCTTGAGCAGCTCCAGCACTTCGGCCAGACGTTCGGCCCCTGCGGCCGGGAAACCCCAGCGCCGCTGGAACAGGTCGCAGTAAATCGCCGCCAGTTCGCTGCTGGAAAACTCGCTGACCGCCCGCACCACGCCGCCCGCCTCTTCCAGCAAACGCAGTTCGCGGCGCTGGTTGTAGCGAAACTTCTTCGACAGCTCTTCCGGTGTGCGCGCCATGGCCAACTGCTCGGCCTGGGGCTTGAGGGTGCTTACGCGCCCCTCATTCAGTGCAGAGAGATAACGCGCGCGATGGCGCAGCGGCAACTGCGCATCGGCGGCAATCGGCAGGATGATCTCGGCGTTACCCAGATCAAACAGGCCTTTTTTGCCTTTGCGCTTGAGCACGTCCTTGGACAGGGCCAGGTCGCGCCCCCAGGTAGCAATTGCACCTTTCAGCTCGCCGTCCTGCTCCCAGCCCAGGTAACGCACCGGAATCTGCGCCAGGTGCGCCAGCCGCTCGACGATCTGCGGATGGGTTGCCACGCTGCCACCAAAACGCTGCCAGGCCTGGGAGTAAACCTCGGCCTCGACAGGCGTCCAGCCACGTTCACGCCAGCCCTGGAAGCGGTTCAGCATTTAGACCACAGCGTCATAAGGGTCCACGCCGTCCTTGACCACCAGGATGTCTTCCATGATCAAGTACTGCAGGTCGGAACCGAAGAACATGTTCAGCGCATCAGTCGGCGAGCAGATCATCGCTTCACCACGACGGTTGAGCGAGGTGTTCAGCGACACACCGTTGCCGGTCAGCACTTCCAGCTCTTTCATCATGTCGTAGTAGCGCGGGTTGTATTCGCGCTTGAGCACCTGGGCACGGGAGGTTCCATCTTCATGGACCACTTCCGGCACGCGGGTTTTCCACTCTTCCGACACCTCGAAGGTGAAGGTCATGAACGGCGCAGGGTGATCGACCTTGATCATCTGCGGCGCGACGGTGTCGAGCATCGACGGGCAGAAAGGCCTCCAGCGCTCGCGGAACTTGATCTGGTGGTTGATCCGGTCAGCCACGCCGGTGGCGCTTGGGCAACCGATGATCGAACGACCGCCCAAGGCACGCGGGCCAAACTCCATGCGGCCCTGGAACCAGGCCACCGGGTTGCCGTCGACCATGATCTTGGCGATGCGCTTGGGCATGTTTTCGATCTTGCGCCAGACCGGCTTGCTCTCGTGCTTGGCGCACGCGGCGATCACGTCTTCGTTGCTGTAGGACGGGCCGAGATAGACGTGTTCCATCTTCTCCACCGGTACACCACGGGCATGGGACACGTAGGCTGCCGCACCGACCGCGGTGCCGGCATCGCCGGACGCCGGCTGCACAAACAGCTCCTTGACGTCGTCACGGGCAATGATCTTCTGGTTCAGCTTGACGTTCAGTGCACAGCCGCCGGCGAAGGCCAGCTTGCCGGTGTCTTTGAGGATGTCGCCCAGGTAATGGTCGATCATCTGCAACGCCAGCTTCTCGAACAGTGCCTGCATGCTGGCCGCGTAGTGGATGTACGGCTCGTCGGCGATATCGCCTTCGCGCTTCGGACCCAGCCACTCGATCAGCTTCGGCGAGAAGTAGAACCCCTTGCCCTTCTCTTTGTAGCGGCGCAGGCCGATGACGTTGGCGTAGTCGGTGTTGATCACCAGCTCGCCGTTTTCAAAGGAGGCCAGGCGCGAGAAATCGTACTTGCTGGCATCGCCATACGGCGCCATGCCCATGACCTTGAACTCACCGTCGAGCATCTCGAAACCGAGGAACTCGGTGATCGCGCCATACAGGCCGCCGAGGGAGTCCGGATCGTAGAATTCCTTGATCTTGTGGATCTTGCCGTTTTCGCCGTAGCCGAAGAAGGTGGTGGCGTACTCGCCCTTGCCGTCGATCCCGAGAATCGCGGTCTTCTCCTGGAAACCCGAGCAGTGGTAGGCGCTGGAAGCGTGGGCCAGGTGGTGTTCAACCGGTTCGATCTTGATTTTCTTCGGATCGAAGCCCAGTTGCTCCAGGCACCAGACGATCTTGTTGCGATAGCGCTTGTAGCGACGGTTGCCCATCAGGATCGCATCGAGGGCGCGGTCCGGGGCGTACCAGTAACGCTTGGCATAGTGCCAGCGGGCCTCGCCGAACAGGCTGATGGGGGCGAACGGAATCGCGACCACGTCAACGTCGGAAGGCTTGATACCGGCTTGTTCCAGGCAGAACTTCGCCGACTCGTAGGGCATGCGGTTCTTTGCATGTTTGTCGCGTACGAAGCGCTCTTCTTCGGCGGCAGCGATCAGCTTGCCGTCGATATACAAGGCTGCGGAAGGATCATGGCTAAGGGCGCCGGACAGGCCAAGAATCGTCAATGCCACAGGGGTCTAGCCTCTTTTAGTCTGCATGCAGGCGCGTCACGCCTGAAAAAAGTGTGCTTCTCGCCTGGGCGAGAAACAGCTAAAGGGCGGGATTATAGCGTAAACACGGCGCGGGATGATCTAGGGATTGTGGCGACCGGTTGTCACTGCAGACCTAGCGGAATATCTCGATGCTGCCGTCCCTGTTCTGGCGGTAAACCGTGTAGGGCAGCACGAGGGTGTCGAGCAAGCCGGAGCCCACCAGCTCGGCGGCGAAGATCGGCAGGGAGCCGGAGGCATCGCGCGTGTGCTCTTTGGTGGTGTCGGGGGCGCCGTTCAGTGTGCAAAAACCGTAGATCACCCCACTGTAGATACGCGGCACGTTTTCACAGTAACTGCGCGATTCCTTGAGGTTCTGGCTGGCAACGGCGTCCGGGCGAAACACCGTGTTGATGGTGCCGCAACCGGTGGTGGATACCAGTACAGCGGCGAGAAGACATTTGGTTGTAAGACTCACGGACAACTCCATTTGGCATAAGTGTGGGCGTTCATCCCTGGCCCATATAACCCTACTGGATCCGTTTATGAACCCGGGCGCCAATAAATACTGATGTTGCCATCGGCACCTTGGCGATAAACCGTATAGGGCAGGACTACTGTATCAACAATGCCCGAGACCGTTATATCCAATAGAACGAACGGCACCAGTATTCCAGTAGGGTCCGGCACGGCATGCAGCAGGCAGAAATCGAAGGCGACGCCACTGTAGACACGAGGAATCGACTGACAATAGGTTTTTTGCTTTCTGAGTTCACGTGCCGCTGCCGCATCCTCGCGCAATACCGTATTGGCCGTTCCACAGCCGCTCAACACAAGGATTCCAATGCTTAGCGCAGCAGTCATTTTTAGTGTCATGGCCAGCCCTCTGAATGGTCAGCAACGCTAACATTGGCCCTGTTCGTGCCCCAGACCCCGTGCACCGCCGCGCCATGTAGGAGGATTCCGAAATGGTAAAAGCTGGCTGAATCTTTAAACTCGCGCACTTTTGTGCGTCATGGATGCTGGTTTACTCATGAAAGTTGCTGCCCCCAAACGCTTCGCCCTGTTGCTTCCCGGCCTTCTGGGACTGTGTAACGGCGCCCTGGCCGACGAGGCTCCGCTGGTCCTCGACCCCAGCGTGGTCACCGGCTCGCGTAGCGCCAGCCCGTCGTTTGACCTGCCTTATTCCGTGGACAGCATCAGCCGTGAGCAAATCAGCGACGGCCAACTGGGCATCAATGCCTCCGAAGCCTTGTCCCGCGTGCCTGGCCTGGTGGTTCAAAACCGCCAGAACTACGCCCAGGACTTGCAGATTTCCTCCCGTGGCTTCGGTGCCCGCTCGGCGTTTGGGGTGCGCGGTATCAAGCTGATCGCCGACGGCATCCCTGCCAGCACCCCGGACGGCCAGGGCCAGGCCGCCACGTTCAACCTCGACACCGCCGAGCGCATCGAAGTCCTGCGCGGCCCGGCCGCTACGCTCTATGGCAGCAATGCGGGCGGCGTAATCCAGATGTTTTCCCGCAACGGCGAAGGCCCACCGCGCATCGGCGCCGAGACGCTGGTGGGCAGTGACGGCCTGAGCAAGAACCATCTGACCGCCGAAGGCGCGGCAGACGGCGCAGGTTTTGTGCTGGACGCCTCGCGCATGGACACCGATGGCTATCGCGACCACAGCAGCGCCCGTCGCGACCAGACCTTTGCCAAGCTCAATTTCGAGCCGGATGAAGACAGCAAACTGGCACTGATCTATAGCAGCCTGGAGCAAAACGGCACCCAGGATCCGCTTGGGCAGGCGTGGGATGCATACAAGGCTGACCCGCGCTCGGTCAGCAGCGCCGCCGAGCTGTACAACACCCGCAAGAGCATTGACCACCAGCAAGTGGGGATGAATTACGAGCGGTACTTTGGTGAGGCAACGCTGCAGGTGAATGCCTATACCGGGCGGCGGAGTGTGATTCAGTATTTGTCGATTCCCAAGGGAACGCCCGCCAACGAACGCGGCGGCGGCGTGGTCCAATTCGACCGCAAGTTCTACGGCGGCTCCGTGCGCTGGATGCAGCCCATCGACAGCGTGCCGGGCGAGCTGATGATCATCACCGGCCTGGATTTCGACCAGAGCGAAGACAGCCGCCACGGCTACCAGAACTACAGCGGCAACACCCTTGGCGTAAAAGGCCAGCTACGCCGGGATGAAATCGACACCGCTCGCAGCCTCGACCCCTACATCCAGGCCAACTGGGCCATCGACCGCTGGACCCTGCAAGCCGGAGTCCGCCACAGCACCATGGAACTGGACGTCGACGACCAGTTCCTGAGTAACGGCGACTCCAGCGGCAACAAGACCTACCAGAAGAACACGCCGTCCGTCAGCGTGATGTACGCCTTCACGCCCGACCTGCACGGCTACATCAGTGCCGGCAAGGGTTTCGAGACGCCGACTCAGGCGGAGTTGGCCTATGCGCCAGGCAATATCGAAGGGTTTAACTTCGGCCTGAAGCCGTCCGAAAGCACACAATATGAAGTGGGCTTGAAGGCACAGCTGAGCGACACCCGGATCAACGCCGCTGTCTTCCAGATCACCACCGAGGACGAGTTGGTGGTGGATCAATCGATCGGCGGCCGCACCAGCTACCAGAACGCCGGTCGCACCCTGCGTCGCGGCTTCGAGCTGGGCATCGAAAGCCAGCTCAGCGAACAGTGGAGCACCAACATCGCCTACACCCGCCTGCAAGCCACCTACGACAGCGACTTCATCGGCGGCGGCAAACCGGTGGACAAAGGCAACTACCTCCCCGGCGTCCCGCAAACCACGTTATTCGCCGAACTGAACTGGAAACCCCGGGACTGGGTCAGCACCGCCCTGGAAGGCATGTACCGCAGCAAGGTCTACGTCGAAGACACCAACCAGCAACACGCGGCACCGGGCTACAGCGTATTCAACTGGCGGGCGCGGTTTGAGCAGAAGGTGCAGCACTGGACCTTTCACCAGACCTTGCGCCTGGATAACTTGCTGGATCGCCAATATGTGGGGTCGGTGATTGTCGGAGACGGCAACGGACGCTATTACGAAGCAGCGCCGGGACGCTCGTGGTACGCCGGCGCAGGCGCCGAGTACACATTTTAGAAACTGACCATCGAACTTGTGGCGAGGGAGCTTGCTCCCGTTGGGCCGCGCAGCGGCCCCAAAACCCCTACCCCACTGCCTTTGGCAACCGCTGGTCAATCACCCGATACAACGCACTGCTCTCAGGCCAGTTACGCATAAACCTTGCCCGATCCCTGGCATATGCCGGAGCGAAGCTGCTCAAGGACGTGTGCTGACACATCGAATCAAGGTCGATAAGCGCCCAGCGATCCGTGTGCCAGAACAGGTTATGCCCCTTGAAATCCCCATGGCTGATGCGCTCGCGGATCAACTCTGCAAACAAGTAATCCAGGGCCTGCAATTCGGCCTCGGGCGCCTCGCCACTTTCAACGTACGGTGCAAACCGCTCGATGATGTCCGGCCCCGGCAGGTACTCGGTCACCAGGTACGCCCGGCTGCGCAGCCACAGGAAACGCTTTTCCAGCAGCGCCAGCGGCTTGGGCGTGGCGATACCGAGGAACGCCAGGCGATTGCCTTCGCGCCACGAATGCCAGGCCCGGCTCGGCCGCCAGAAACGCTTGAGCCAATGGGCAAAACCCTTGATGTTGTAGCGTTTGATCACGAGGGGCCGACCGCCCACCTCGACCTTGGCGACACTGGCTGCACCACCGGTCTTATACAGGTGCCCCAAGTCGAGTAGCGCGTCGGCCTGCTCCAGCACTGGCAGCATCGACGCCTCTTCCTCACGACGGGTCGCGCGCAAAGCGAATGGCCCGCGCACCACACTGAACAGCGTGCACTCACGGCCAACCTTGCTCAGGAAATCCTTCAAGCGCCAGGCACTGACTTTACGTACCTGCTTTTGCAGCGCTTCCAGCGGCAAGGCATGCTCGCCATTGCTCAGCAGATAATGCACCAGCAGCTCTTCGGTAAATGGCTCGAGGTTTTTCGGCAACTGTGCGAAAAACACCCCGAGGTTTTCCAGCACCCGGTTGCGCGACAGCGGCTTGCCCGCCTCTTCGACACAGATCCCGGCACCATCGATCAGATACAGCTTGCCGTCCTGGCGCAGCAGGTTGTCCAGGTGCAGGTCTTCCTGCCACAAGCCTTTGGCGTGCATCTGCGCAATTGCACCCAGCGCTTCGGCGAGCACCGCTTGCTGCTCGTCAGCCAGCGGCGGCAAGGCTTCGACGGCATGCCAGGCATCGGCCAGGCTGTCGGCGCCTTCCAGAAACTCGAACAGCAGCCAACCGCCCTCACCTTCTTGCAGACCATCGGCCAGCAACAGCGGCGTGGTCAGGCCTTGCTCAGCCAACAACCGCACGCCCCTGAGTTCACGCTGAAAATGCCGCGCCGCCTTGCTGCCCACCAGCAGTTTGGCCAGCACCGGGCGCCCGCGCCACACGGCTGCGCCGACATAGCGCTGGCCCGGCAATACCCGCAGCAAACTGAGCAATTGCAACTGCCCAGGCCCGGCAGCGTCCGCCAGCTCGATGCTCAAGGGCAGGCTGGGTGTACGGCCGGCATTTTTCAGTTCGGACAAACGCATCAGCGCTTCTCCTTGTGAGTACGACGGGCTGCCAGGCGCTGATGCCAAGTGGCGACCAACGCGCTGCTCTCAGGCTGATCCAGATACGCCGCCAACAGCTGGCGCACCTGATCGTCCGACCATTGCGGCGCACGGCGCAACAGCGGTTCCAGGTCCTTGACCCGATCACGCCAGCCAAACAGCAGCGGGCGGGTTTTCTCCAGGTCGATCAATTGTGCCGCATACCCGTCGCCGGTGGCCTGCAGGAAAATATGCTTGGGATAAAAACAGCCATGCACCTGGCCCACGCTGTGCAACTGACGAGCAAGCTGACCGCAGGCCAGCAGGATTGCCCGCTGCTGCACGTCGCTCAACTCAGACCATTGCTCCAGCAATGAATCCAGATCATTCCAACCATCCAGCGCCCGGGTCAGCAACATCGCCCGATGCTCTCCGGCCACTTTGCGCTCACCGAAAAACGCCGCCTGCAACGCCGGAATACCCAACTGCCGATAGCGGCTGATGTTACGAAACTCGCGGGCAAAACTCGGCTCGCCAAACGGGCGGTGCAAGGTGCGCGTCAGGTAGTTGCTCTGGCGCTTGAGGTAGTAGCCCTGGCCTTCGAGTTCGAGGCGAAACACGCTGCTCCAGCCGCCGCGGCTGGTATTGGGCTCGTCCACGGCATCCAGTTGCTTGGCCCACAGCGCGTCGAAAGTGCCGAGGCCGTTGCGCTCAAGCAATGCTCGATCTTCGGCCGCCAGGAAATCACTCATTCTCGCCCCTCGAAAAACTTCACCACGTGGCGAATTCGCTGTTTGTCCGCCGCGCTCAGGTGCTTGCGCTGACGGTATTGCATGTAGAAGCGCAGGCGCTGGGTGGCCGACAAGTGATACTTGGCGACCTTGTCCAGGCAGGCCAGGTCCTTGGTGATACGGTATTTGAGCCAGAACCCGCGCCAGAAATCGCCGTTGGGGCAATCGATCAGGTACAGGGTTTGCTGGTCGTCCACCAACAAGTTGCGCCACTTCAAATCGTTATGGGTAAACCGGTGGTCGTGCATGGTCCGCGTGTATTCAGCGAGCTGGCGACTGATCTTGTTGACCCACACCGGGTCGGACAGTTGCGGGTCATTGCGCTCGGCCAATGCCGACAAATCTTCGGTCTTGGGCAGCTCGCGCGTGATCATCGCCCCACGGTGATAAGCCAGGCCTTTGCGTTCCAGGCCCCAGGCGATCACGTCGGCGGTGGGAATGCCCCACTTGGCGAAGCGCTTGAGGTTCTGCCATTCAGACTTGACCCGTGGCTTGCCCAGGTAGCGGCGCAACCCCTTGCCCGCGCCGACGTAGCGCTTGACGTAATAGTTGACCCCACCGCGCTCCACGCGAATCACTTCGGATAGTGGATCGCGGGTCAGCCGCTCGCCTTGCAGGGCGAACACTGCTTCCAGGCTACCAAAGTCATCCGCCAGGGCGGCGTAAGCGGGTTCCAGGTTCCAACCCGCCATCAGAGCGCATCCCCGTAGCGTTGCTTGCGGTCGTAGAGCTTGGCCGCCTTGCGTTCCAGCCATCCCAGCAAGGCGGCTTCTTCAGCGAGAATCTGGCGCAGTGGCTGCTGGAAGTAACCCTTGAGGAAGCGCAGTTTGTCGCGGCGGGTCAGGCCGATGTCCAGGGCCGAGAAGTACAGCGCGGCCAGGTCCTTGTTGCGCCAGCGCAACGGAATCTTCGAACGTACCTGGGCACGGTGCAGGTCGATCACCGACAGCTTGAAGTCATCGGCTACCAGCGGCTTGTCGGTGTGCAGCAGGAAATGGCAGATGTAGCAGTCACGGTGGTTGACCCCGGCGCGGTGCATCATGCCGGTCATGCGCGCCACTTCGGCGATCAGCGCATGCTTGATCACAGGCGCCGGCGGCTGCTTGACCCAGTCCATGCTCAGGTCTTCGAGGCTGACGGTCGGTGCCAGCTCTTCGGTGACAATGAAAGAGTGTTGGTCCGCCGGGTTGCTGCCCTTTTCGCCGTAAGCGACGGCGGTCATGGTCGGTACGCCCACTTCCTGCAAACGCTGGATCGCCAGCCATTCCTGGCCCGCGCCCAATACCGGTAACTTGGCGGTGATCAGGTTCTTGAGGATTTCGGCCCAGCCGATCCCCCGGTGGATTTTCACGAAAAAGCCGTGGCCGTCCACTTCCGTACGCAAGGTACGGCGGGCGTCCAGTTCACGGTACACCTGACCGTCCAGCTTCTCGACTTCGGCGAACGCATCGCGTCCGGCCCACAGGGTCTTGAACGGTTCGGCAAGAATCAACTTCATCGGTTTGGCTCCGCCAGAATCAGGTCCGCAGCGTACTGCGGCATGCTATAGAGGTCGGCCGTCTCAGCGAAGGCCAGACCATTGCGGCTCCAGGCCGCGCGCGCTTGTGGATCGTCGAGCATGTCGACCAGGTACCGGTTGAGTTGGGCCTGCTCGAACGGTTCGTCCAACACCCGGCCATTCTGGGCCTTGTCGATGTAGAACGCGTAACCGCAGACCTTGCTCACCAGTACCGGGAGGCCGGCGACCACCGCTTCGATCAGCACCATGCCGGCCGCCTCGTTGTACGCGGGGTGGATCAACAGGTCCGCGCCCAGCAGAAAGCGCGGGATATCGCTGCGCCCCTTGAAGAACTGCACCTGATCGCCCAGGCCCAGCGCAGCACTCTGCAATTGGAATACCTTGGGGTCGTCCTGGCCGATTACAAATAGCCGGGTGCGTTTCTTCAGGTTCGACGGCAACGCGGCCACGGCCTTGAGGCTGCGATCGACGCCTTTGGTCTTGAATCCCGAGCCGATCTGCACCAGCAGCAAATCATCTTCGGCCAGGCCGAATTCGCGACGAAATTCAGCGCGGACCTCCGCAGCGTTGGGCGGCGCGCGGCGGTCGCGGGCGATACCCGGCGGCAACAAGTGAAAACGCTCGGCCTGGGTGCCGTAATACTGGGTGAACAGCTGCTGCTGGTGCTCGGACAGCACCATGATCTGCGTCTTGGCGTCCTTGTCGAACACCGCGCGCTCGTATTCGGCAAAGTGCTTGTATCGGCCGAACCAGCGGTACATCGGGTTGCGCAGGGTCTGTGCCTTGTCTTCGAACACACCGTCGGCGGCGAAGTACAGGTCCAACCCCGGCATCTTGTTGAAGCCCACCACGCGGTCCACCGGGCGCTTGGCCAGGTCGGCCTGGATCCAGGCGTAGAGCTTTTCATTGCGCCGATGGTTGACCAACGCCTTGACCGGCGCCACCAGCACTTCGAAGCCCGGCGGCACGTCACCTTCCCAGATCAGTGTGTAGACGCGAATCTTGTGGCCGCGCTGCTGGCACTCCAGGGCAATGCGCATGAAGTCGCGCTGCAGGCCACCAAAGGGGAAATACTTGTAGAGGACAAAAGCCAGTTGCATCAGTGTTCCTCAGCCAATAACAACGTGCTTAATCGCGTTGCGACACGCTCAGGGTTCAGGCGAGTGAAGCACAGGGGCCACTCGCGCTTGAGATCAAACCGGCGCTGGTCTTCAGCGGTCGGTTGATAGGTGCATTTCTTTTGCAGGCACGGCGCACACGGAAAATCGCTGGCCAGGTGGACCTGCGCCTTACCGTAGGCGCCGGTCAGGCCTGGATTGGTGGGGCCGAACAGGGAAATCGTCGGCACGTCCAGCGCGGCCGCCAAGTGACCAAGACCGGTGTCGACTGCGACACACGCCTTGGCACTCGCCAGCACTCGCGCCACGCCCGCCAGGTTCAGCTTGGGCAGCACTTCAGCGTTCTTCAGGCCGCTGGCCAAGCGTTCAGCCCGAGCCTTTTCGGCGGCATTGCCCCACGGCAACTTCACGTCCACGCCGAAGCGGTCCATGCGTTCGGCCAGGTCGCGCCAGTAGGCTTCCGGCCAGTGCTTGGTGTCCCAGGTGGTGCCGTGCAGCAGCAGTACAAACGGTTTTTTCGGCGGCAGGCCCAGCAGCTTGTCGACGCTGAGGCCGTAGTCGCCCAAGCCCTTGGGAAGGTCGTAGCCCAGTGCGACGGCAAACAGCTGGCGCAAACGCTCCACCGCATGCTGCCCACGGGCCACGGCCAAACGCCGGGAATAGAAGTGCGCCGCCAACGGTTCGCGAGCCGACTGCTTATCGAAGCCGGCAACGGGAGCACGTACGTAGCGGGTCAGCCAGGCGCTTTTCAACAGGCCCTGAGCATCGATCACCAAGTCGTATTTGGTCGACTGCACGCTCTTTTTGAAGCGCCGCCATTCGCCACTCTTGAAGGTCTGCCAGAGGTTTTTGCGCCAGCGGCGGATCGCCACCGGGATCACCTTGTCCACCGCCGGGTGCCAGGTGGGAATCTCGGCGAAGCCTTCTTCCACCACCCAGTCAAACCGGATGCCCGGGATCGCCCGCGCCGCGTCGGTCAACGCCGGCAAGGCATGAATCACATCGCCCAGGGATGAGGTCTTGATTACCAGAACCCGCAACTTAACGGACCTCGACCACAGTGCCCTGCAACCGCTGCAACGCGTCGCTGACAGGTTGCGGCAGCAACTGGCGCAGGCAGTTGTAGTGGCCGAAGCGGCAGGTGCGATCAAAACACGGGCTGCAATCCAGGCCCAGGCGCACCACTTCGACCTTGTCGGCCAACGGTGGGGTAAACCCGGGAGATGTAGAGCCGTACACCGCCACCAGAGGGCGGTTCAGCGCCGCGGCCACGTGCATCAGGCCAGAGTCGTTGGACACCACCGAATCGGCGCAGGACAGCAAGTCGATGGCCTCGGCCAGGGACGTGTCGCCGCTGAGGTTGACGGCTTCTTCCCGCAGGCCCGGGATCAGGCGCTGGCGAATATCCTCGCCCACCGAATGATCGTTTTTCGAGCCAAACAACCAGACTTGCCAGCCCTCGCGAATCTTCATCTCCGCGACCTTGGCGTAATGCTCCGACGGCCAGCGCTTGGACTCGCCAAACTCGGCGCCAGGGCACAGCGCCAGCACCGGACGGTCCAGCTCCAGGCCAAACTTCGCCAGGGCCGCATCGCGGGTGACCGGGTCGATTTGCAGGCTCGGGCGCGGATACGGTGCAAGCAGCTCGGCACCCGGCGCGTAGGCCAGGGCCATGAAGCGCTCGATCATCAGCGGGTAGCGGGCCTTGTCGAGCTTGCGCACATCATTGAGCAGGCCATAGCGAAACTCGCCACGCCAGCCGGTGCGCTTGGGAATACCGGCGAAGAACGGCACCAGCGCCGATTTCATCGAGTTGGGCAACAGGATCGCCTGATCGTACTGGCCAGCCAGGGACTTGCCGATACGTCGACGGGTCGCCAGTTCCAGCGCGCCATGGCCGAGCGGGAAGCTCAAAGCCTGACGCACCTCGGGCATACGCTCAAGAATCGGCCGGCTCCACTCAGGGGCGAGCACGTCGATTTGGCAGTCGGGATGGCGTTGTTTCAGGCACTGGAACAGTGTCTGTGCCATCACCATGTCACCGACCCAACTGGGCCCAACGATCAGAATATTCATGTAGTTTCCACAAACGATACGGGGAGGCTCATGCCTCCCCGCCTTATATAGTGTTTCAGCTTAACCCCAGTTCATGCCAGATTCGCTGCACCTGGCGCCGTTCGTCAGCGAACTGATCCCCGGCAACGGTCCCGGCCTCGTTCTGCAAGGCCTGGCGGTGAGCGGCGGAACGGTAGGCTTTATACACCTCGCGCAGCAAATGGGCATCGGCAGCGGGCATCAGCCCGACCTGCTCCAGCCCTTCCAGAATGCGGATATTGTCGGTGTAGCGCAGCAACGATGGATGTTGCGCAGACCACGCCAAAGCCGCGTATTGCACCATAAATTCAATATCGACGATACCTCCGGCGTCCTGCTTGAGGTCGAACGCCACCGTGGGTTCGAAGGCATTCGCCGCCGTTCCCGCCGCCGTGGACTTGGTACCGAGGTTGTCGCGCATCTTGGCGCGCATCTCGCTGACCTCCTGGCGCAGCTTGTCCAGGTCCTGTGCACGGCCGAGCACTTGCGCCCGCACCTGCTCGAAAGCACGCCCCACATCCTGACTGCCTACCAGCACCCGCGCACGTACCAGTGCCTGATGCTCCCAGGTCCAGGCTTCGTTTTCCTGATAACGCGCAAATGCGCCCAGGGAACTCACCAGCAAACCGGATGCGCCCGAAGGCCGCAGGCGCATGTCCACCTCATACAATTGCCCGGAGTTGGTCTGGGTGGTCAGCAAGTGAATGATCCGCTGGCCCAGTCGGGTAAAGAACTGCGCGCCGTCGATCGGCTTCGCCCCGTCTGTTTCGGCTTGCGGGTCACCGTCATGAATAAACACCAGGTCCAGGTCCGAACCATGCCCCAATTCGATGCCGCCGACTTTCCCATAACCGACAATGATGAAGCCAGGATCGCACAAGGTGCCGTCCACCCGTTGCGGCGAGCCGTGACGGGCGACGGTCTGGCGCCAGGCCAGGGCCAGCACTTGCTCGAGGATGGCTTCGGCGAGCCAGGTCAGGTAGTCGCTGACTTTCATCAGCGGCAGGCTGCCGGCGATTTCCGAAGCGGCCACCCGCAGGCGGTGGGCCAGTTTGAAGTGACGCAGGGCTTCCATCTGCTGCTCAAGGTCATCTTCGGGGATACGTGTCAGGCGCTCGCGCAATTCGGCGGCCAGTTCCGGCGCCAGCGGCGGCTTGAACAGGCGTCCTTCGTTGAGCAATTCGTCCAGCAGCAGCGGGAAGCGGGTGATCTGTTCGGCAATCCACGGACTGGCGGCGCACAGAGTCAGGAGGCGACGCAGGGCGTCGGGGTTTTCCGTCAGCAGCACCAGATAAGCGGAACGCCGGGCGACGGCTTCGACCAAGGGCAGGACGCGCTCCAGCACCAGATCCGGGTTGGCGTGCTCGACAGCCTGGGCCAGCAGACGTGGGATAAACGCATCCAGGCGCTCGCGACCCAATCGCTGCATGGCACGCAATTGTGGACTGCTGCGCAGGCCGGCCAAGGCTTTCAAGGCCTTGGGCGCGTCGGCAAAACCACCCTCCTGCAACTGTCGGCAAGCCGCTTCTTCGTCCTGGGACTCCTCCCACAACGGCAACCACTCACCGCCCACCACCAGCTCGCTCTCTTCGCCTTCTTCTTCATCCGGGTCGGCAATCACCTGGCGGAAATGCCAGTCCACCCGGCCACGCCAGTACATCAGGCGCTCATGGAACGCAGCCCAGTCCGGGAACCCCATCATGAAGGCAATCCGCGCCTGGTCTTCGGTGCCGTCCGGGAGCATCTGCGTCTGGCGATCGGCAATCGCCTGGATCGCGTGCTCGGTGTAGCGCAGGAATTCATAGCCATCGCGCAGCTCAGCAATCACCGCCGGCGGCAGGTAACCCTGGCCTTCCAGGGTGCCCAACACTTTTAACAGCGGGCGTTGTTGCAGGCTCAGGTCGCGGCCGCCGTGGATCAGTTGGAACGCCTGGGCGATAAATTCGACTTCACGAATGCCGCCCGAGCCCAGCTTGATGTTCTCGGCCATGCCCTTGCGCCGCACTTCCTGCTGGATCAACTGCTTCATGGTGCGCAGCGCTTCGATGGCGGAGAAGTCCAGGTAACGCCGGTAGACAAACGGTCGCAGCATGTCGAGCAGTTGTGCGCCAGCCACCTGGTCACCCGCCACCACCCGCGCTTTGATCATGGCGTAGCGTTCCCAGTCGCGGCCCTGATCCTGGTAGTACTGCTCCAGCGCGTTGAAGCTGAGCACTAGCGCCCCGGCTGAACCGTAGGGCCGCAGGCGCATGTCGACGCGGAACACAAAGCCGTCGACGGTCATCGGGTCCAGGGCCTTGATCAGTTTTTGACCAAGACGGATGAAGAATTCCTGGTTATCCAGAGAGCGCTTCACGCCGACCGTGTCGCCGCCTTCGGGGTAGGCAAAGATCAGGTCGATATCGGACGACAGGTTCAGCTCCACGGCACCGAGCTTGCCCATGCCGAGGATGACCATGTGCTGCGGTTCACCGCTGCGACGACCAGTGGGGGTGCCGAACAAGGCGCAGTGGCGCTGGTACAACCATTGATACGCCTGGTCGATGCTGGCGTCAGCCATGTCCGATAGATCGCGGCAGGTTTGCACCAGGTCCGCCTGTCGGGTCAGGTCGCGCCAGATGATCCGCACTTGCTGGCGCGTGCGCTGGCGTCGCAGAACGCGGCCCAGCTCGTCTTCTGTCTGGGCTTGCTGCACGGCAACCGCAATCTGCCCGCACAGCTCGCCGGGGGCAAAGCCACGGTCCAGCTCGCCCCAGGCCACCAGTTCCAGCAACATCAAAGGGTCACGAACACTCTGTTCAATGACGAAATCACTGGCGGCGCACACACGGGCGAAGTCAGCCCAACGTTGCGGCGTCCACTCAGAAAGGCCATTATCGCCGTCCAATCCGGCCACGGCGTCACGAAATGACTGCTCGGCCCGCTTGGCAAATGGAAGCAGGATGGCCGGTAGTTCGGCCTGCATTGGAAGGCTCATGGTCTATCCTTGATCGGCGCGTAAAGGGCTTGTAGCTGTGAACGCAAGAACCACGCTCGGTGAAGGACTGTCGAACAAAGGTTAGAAATAGCTGAAAATTTTTCTTTTTTGGCAGTCAACATCAAATCTCTACCCTTTCTTGTTCGCAAAAGATCAACAATAACGATTATGCTCGCCAGCTAGACCGAGCAATCCGCTCAGTCTTGTGTAGTTTTACTACTCGTATATACATTCGAAAGGCTGAAATGGCCGACGATTTGTAGTAAAACTACAGGACGCCGAAGCAACCTTCGGCCATCCAAGAATTTATGTCGTCTGCCCACAAGGCCAGTCGCAAACTTCAGGCAACCGATTCTGGTAGCCTTTCCGCCCTGGAGCAAGCCATGCAAGACCTCGATCCCGTCGAAACCCAGGAATGGCTGGACGCCCTGGAATCGGTTCTCGACAAAGAAGGCGAAGACCGTGCTCACTACCTGATGACCCGTATGGGCGAACTCGCGACCCGCAGCGGCTCGCAACTGCCCTACGCCATCACCACGCCGTACCGCAACACCATCCCGGTAACCCACGAAGCACGCATGCCTGGCGACCTGTTCATGGAACGCCGCATTCGCTCGTTGGTACGCTGGAACGCCATGGCGATGGTAATGCGCACGAACTTGAAAGATTCTGACCTGGGCGGTCACATCTCCAGCTTCGCTTCCAGCGCAACCCTGTATGACATTGGCTTCAACTACTTCTTCCAGGCCCCGACCGAAGAACACGGCGGCGACCTGATCTACTTCCAGGGTCACACCTCGCCAGGCGTCTACGCCCGTGCGTTCATGGAAGGCCGCATCACCGAAGAACAAATGAACAACTTCCGCCAGGAAGTCGACGGCCAGGGCCTCTCGTCCTATCCGCACCCTTGGCTGATGCCTGATTTCTGGCAGTTCCCGACGGTATCCATGGGCTTGGGCCCGATCCAGGCGATCTACCAGGCACGCTTCATGAAGTACCTGGAAGCCCGTGGCTTCATCCCTGAAGGCAAGCAGAAAGTCTGGTGCTTCCTGGGCGACGGCGAGTGTGACGAGCCGGAATCCCTGGGCGCCATCTCCCTGGCTGGCCGCGAGAAGCTGGACAACCTGATCTTCGTCATCAACTGCAACCTGCAGCGCCTCGACGGCCCGGTTCGCGGCAACGGCAAGATTATCCAGGAACTCGAAGGCGTGTTCCGCGGTGCTCAATGGAACGTGACCAAAGTCATCTGGGGCCGTTTCTGGGACCCACTGCTGGCCAAAGACGTCGACGGTATCCTGCAACGTCGCATGGACGAAGTCATCGACGGCGAGTACCAGAACTACAAAGCCAAAGACGGCGCGTTCGTACGTGAACACTTCTTCAACTCGCCAGAGCTCAAGGCGATGGTTGCTGATCTGTCCGACGACGAGATCTGGAAACTCAACCGTGGCGGCCACGACCCGTACAAGGTCTACGCGGCGTACCACGAAGCGGTCAACCACAAAGAGCAACCAACCGTCATTCTGGCCAAGACCATCAAAGGTTATGGCACCGGTGCCGGCGAAGCGAAGAACACTGCGCACAACACCAAGAAAGTCGATGTCGACAGCCTGAAGTTGTTCCGCGACCGCTTCGACATCCCGGTCAAGGACGAAGAGCTGGAGAACCTGCCGTTCTTCAAGCCAGAGCCAAACAGCGCCGAAGCCCGCTACCTCAGCGAGCGTCGCACTGCACTGGGCGGTTTCGTGCCACAGCGCCGCGCCAAGAGCTTCAACATCCCGACTCCGCCACTGGATACCCTCAAGGCTATCCTGGACGGTTCGGGCGACCGTGAAATCTCCACCACCATGGCCTTCGTGCGGATCCTCGCGCAGCTGGTCAAGGACAAGGAAATCGGCTCGCGTATCGTGCCGATCATCCCGGACGAAGCCCGTACCTTCGGTATGGAAGGCATGTTCCGTCAGTTGGGCATCTACTCCTCCGTCGGCCAGCTCTACGAGCCAGTCGATAAAGACCAGGTGATGTTCTACAAGGAAGACAAGAAGGGCCAGATCCTCGAAGAAGGCATCAACGAAGCGGGCGCCATGAGCTCCTTCATCGCTGCCGGTACGTCGTACTCCAGCCACAACCAGCCGATGCTGCCGTTCTACATCTTCTACTCGATGTTCGGTTTCCAGCGTATTGGCGACCTGGCTTGGGCAGCAGGCGACAGCCGTACCCGTGGCTTCCTGATCGGCGGTACTGCCGGCCGGACCACGCTGAACGGCGAAGGCCTGCAACACGAAGACGGCCACAGCCACATCCTGGCGGGCACCATCCCGAACTGCCGCACCTTTGATCCAACCTACGGCTATGAGCTGGCGGTGATCATCCAGGACGGCATGAAGAAGATGACCGAAGAACAGCAGGACGTTTTCTACTACATCACCGTGATGAACGAGTCCTACCAGCAACCAGCCATGCCGGCCGGTGTCGAGGAAGGCATCATCAAGGGCATGTACCTGCTCGAAGAAGACACCAAGGAAGCTGCTCACCACGTGCAACTGATGGGCTCCGGCACCATCCTGCGCGAAGTGCGTGAAGCGGCAAAAATCCTGCGTGAAGAGTTCAACGTCGGCGCTGACGTATGGAGCGTTACCAGCTTCAACGAACTGCGTCGCGACGGCCTGGCCGTAGAGCGCAGCAACCGCCTGCACCCGGGCCAGAAGCCTGCGCGCACCTACGTTGAAGAGTGCCTGGCTGGCCGTAAAGGCCCGGTTATCGCCTCTACCGACTACATGAAGCTGTTTGCTGAACAAATTCGTCAGTGGGTACCGTCCAAGGAATTCAAAGTCCTGGGCACCGACGGTTTCGGCCGTAGTGACAGCCGCAAGAAGCTGCGTCACTTCTTCGAAGTCGACCGTCACTTCGTGGTGTTGGCAGCCCTGGAAGCCTTGGCTGACCGTGGTGAAATCGAACCTAAGGTGGTAGCTGACGCTATCGTCAAGTTCGGGATCAACCCGGAAAAACGCAACCCACTGGACTGCTGAGGAGACTTTCTGTGAGCGAACTCATTCGCGTACCTGACATCGGCAGCGGTGAAGGTGAAGTAATTGAACTGTTTGTGAAGGTCGGCGACACCGTCGAAGCCGACCAGAGCATCCTGACCCTGGAGTCGGACAAGGCGAGCATGGAAATTCCTGCTCCCAAGGCCGGCGTGGTCAAGAGCCTGAAAGTGAAGCTGGGCGATCGCCTGAAAGAAGGCGACGAACTGCTTGAGCTGGAAATCGAAGGTGCCGCTGATGCGGCCCCTGCGGCGGCCGCTCCTGCTGCGGCCCCTGCTGCCGCTGAAAAACCTGCCGCTGCTGCCGAGGCCCCTGCGGCCCCGGCTGCTGCACCGGCAGCGCCTGCCGCCGCTACTGTCCAGGACATTCATGTTCCGGACATCGGTTCGTCGGGCAAGGCCAAGATCATCGAGCTGCTGGTTAAAGTCGGCGACACCGTCGAAGCCGACCAGTCGCTGATCACCCTGGAGTCCGACAAAGCCTCCATGGAAATCCCTTCGCCGGCTGCCGGCGTGGTGGAAAGCATTGCCGTGAAGCTGGAAGACGAAGTCGGCACTGGTGACTTCATCCTCAAACTGAAAGTCGCGGGCGCTTCGGCTCCTGCTGCTGCCGCTCCAGCCGCCGCTGCTCCGGCCGCCAAGGCTGAAGCTGCACCTGCTGCCGCCCCTGCGCCTGCTGCAAAAGCCGAGGCCGCACCGGCTCCGGCGGCTGCACCTGCGCCAAGCGGTGCCAAGGTTCATGCCGGCCCTGCCGTGCGCCAACTGGCCCGTGAATTCGGCGTCGAGCTGAGCGCTGTGTCGGCCACTGGCCCACACGGTCGCGTGCTGAAGGAAGACGTGCAGGTTTACGTCAAATCCATGATGCAGAAGGCCAAGGAAGCTCCGGCAGCCGGTGGCGCTACCGGTGGTTCGGGCATTCCGCCGATCCGCACCGTCGACTTCAGCCGCTTTGGCGAAATCGAAGAAGTGCCGATGACCCGCCTGATGCAAATCGGCGCGGCAGGCCTGCACGCCAGCTGGCTGAACATCCCGCACGTGACCCAGTTCGACCAGGCCGACATCACCGACCTGGAAGCTTTCCGCGTTGCGCAGAAAGCCGTGGCCGAGAAGGCCGGCGTGAAGCTGACCGTGCTGCCCCTGCTGCTCAAGGCGTGCGCACACCTGCTCAAGGAACTGCCGGACTTCAACAGTTCGCTGGCACCTAGCGGCAAGGCGATCATTCGCAAGAAGTACGTGCACATCGGCTTTGCAGTCGACACTCCGGATGGCCTGCTGGTACCGGTCATCAAGAACGTCGACCAGAAGAGCCTGCTGCAGCTTGCCGCTGAGGCCGCTGCACTGGCTGCCAAGGCGCGCGACAAGAAGCTCACCCCGGACGATATGCAGGGCGCGTGCTTCACCATCTCCAGCCTCGGCCACATTGGCGGTACTGGCTTCACGCCAATCGTCAACGCGCCGGAAGTGGCGATCCTGGGTGTTTCCAAGGCCACTATCCAGCCTGTATGGGACGGTAAAGCGTTCCAGCCGAAGCTGATGCTGCCACTGTCGCTGTCCTACGATCACCGTGTGATCAACGGCGCGGCTGCCGCACGCTTCACCCAGCGCCTGAGCCAGTTGCTGAACGACATCCGCACCATCCTGCTTTAAGCCACAACAGGTCTTCTGCCCATGCAGGAGACCTGGCTTCACCGATTTCCGAGCGCCACGCTCGTACCTCAACCCCGCCAATTGGCGGGGCTTTTTTTGCCTGCTTTCCAGGCAAAACCTGGACACGGAAATCGAGGTTGTACACCGCCCATCACCCCGGTTGTAGAAAACCGTTCGCTGGCCGATAACCCACTTATAGCACTTAGCCTTCATCCTCTCTTGTCAGCCCGTGCCGCATGATGCAACCTTGCCGCAGGCAACAGTAAAGAGGGCGTGAGCCCGGCGCGAAGCGCATTTTTCCAAGCGAGTTTCCCCATGAAAAGCCAACCCGATGTCGCCCGTACGGCGGCCGAGGTAGTGACGCAATTACCGGTGCCCTCGCGCCTCGGTATGCTGCGTTTCGAGCGGCTTAATGAGGCAAGCTGGGCCCTGCTGTACCTCGACCCCAATTGCGAACGCCAATTCGGCCTGCCCGCCGTCGAACTGTGCGCCCTGGTCGGCTCGCCCTACGCCAGCCTGATGGAACCCCAGGCGCGTTATCAGCTGCATGACGCGATCCAGGAACAGCTGACCATCAGCCCCCATTACCTGGTGCGCTACACCCTGCACACCCATGACGGCCCATTGAGCCTGTTGGAGCTGGGTGAGGCCTACAAACAACACAACCGTCACCTGCTGCGTGGCTACCTGATGGTGGTCGATGGCCTGTTCAGTGATATTTCACTGGCCCCTGCCGTGGATCTCGAAAGCCAGAACAGCCGCTTGCAGATCGCCCTGGAACTCAACCAGCGCGCCCAGCAGGAACAGCTGCAACACCTTGAGCGAGTGCGCGCCCAGCAGGAACTGATCCTGCTGCTGGCCCGCCAGCGCTACAGCACCAACAACTCGCTGCAAGAAGCCGCCGAACTGATCACCCGCAGTGCCTGCGATATCTACCAAATCGACTGCGCCAGCATCTGGAACCTCGAGAACCAGCACCTGGTGCCGATTTCCGCCTATCACCGCGCCGATCAGCAGCACCACCTGCCCGAGCCTATCGATGCCAGTGGCTTCCCGGACTACCTGGAAGCCCTGCAAACCAGCCGCGCCATCGATGCCAACAACGCCCTTCGCGACCCACGCACCCGGGAAATGGTCGAGAGCCTGCGCCCGCGTGACATCCACGCCATGCTCGACGCCAGCATCCGGGTCGATGGCAATGTGGTCGGGGTGTTGTGCCTGGAGCAAAGTGGCAGCACCCGCGTCTGGCAGTCCGACGAGATCGCCTTTGCCGGCGAGCTGGCCGACCAGTTCGCCCAGGTGATCAACAACCACAACCGCCGTACCGCCACCAGCGCGCTGCACTTGTTCCAGCGGGCCGTGGAGCAAAGCGCCAATGCGTTCCTGCTGGTCAATTGCGACGGCGTGGTGGAATACGTCAACCCCAGTTTTACCGCGATCACCCAGTACAGCACCGAAGAAGTCCACGGCCACCAGCTGTCGGAACTGCCGGCGCTGGAGAACCTCAGCGAGCTGCTGTTCGACGCGCCTTCCAGCCTGGCCAAGAGCAACAGCTGGCAAGGCGAGTTCAAGAGCCGACGCAAGAACCTCGAACCCTACTGGGGCCAGCTGTCGATCTCCAAGGTCTATGGCGACAACCGTGAGCTGACGCATTACATCGGCATCTACGAAGACATCACCCAGACCAAGCTGGCCCAGCAGCGCATCGAGCGCTTGGCCTATACCGACAACCTGACCAACCTGGGCAACCGTCCGGCATTCATCCGTAACCTGGACGAACGCTTTGCCCGGGACAGCGATAGCCCCATCAGCCTGCTGCTGGTGGACATCGACAACTTCAAGCGGATCAACGACAGCCTCGGTCACCAGACCGGCGACAAACTGCTGATCAGCCTGGCCCGGCGCCTGCGCAACAGCCTGACGGCCAGCGGTAGCCTGGCGCGGTTTGCCAGTAACGAGTTTGCCGTGCTGCTGGACGATACCGACCTTGAAACCGGCCAGCAGGTCGCCAGCCAGTTGCTGGCCACCCTCGACAAGCCGATGTTCGTCGACAACCAGTTGATCAGCGTCACCGGCTCCGTGGGCCTCGCCTGCGCGCCGCTGCATGGCCGCGACCCGCAAACCCTGATGCGTAACGCAGGCCTGGCGCTGCACAAGGCCAAGGCCAACGGCAAACACCAGGTACAGGTATTTACCGAGGCGCTGAACGCCGAGGCCAGCTACAAGCTGTTCGTGGAAAACAACCTGCGCCGCGCCCTGACCCAGAACGAACTCGACGTGTTCTACCAACCCAAGCTGTGCCTGCGCAGCGGTCGCCTGCTGGGGATGGAAGCGTTGTTGCGCTGGAACCATCCGGAAAAGGGCATGATCCGCCCCGACCAATTCATCAGCGTGGCTGAAGAGACCGGGCTGATCATCCCTATCGGCAAATGGATCGCCCGTCAGGCCTGCCGCATGAGCCGACAGCTGACCGCTGCGGGCCTGGGCAAGCTGCAAGTGGCAATCAACCTGTCGCCCAAGCAGTTTTCCGACCCGGACCTGGTGGCCTCGATTGCCACGATCCTCAAGGAAGAACAGCTGCCCGCCAACCTGCTGGAACTGGAGCTGACCGAAGGCCTGCTGCTGGAAGCCACCGAAGACACCCGCCTGCAACTCGACCAACTGAAGAGTTTTGGCCTGACCCTGGCCATGGATGACTTCGGTACGGGTTACTCGTCACTTAGCTACCTGAAAAAATTCCCGATCGACATCATCAAGATCGATCGCAGCTTTATTCATGAAATCCCGGACAACCAGGACGACATGGAAATCACCTCGGCGGTGATCGCCATGGCTCACAACCTCAAGCTCAAGGTGGTGGCCGAAGGCATCGAGACCGCCGAACAGCTGGCGTTCCTGCGCCGTCACCGCTGCGACGTCGGCCAGGGCTACCTGTTCGACCGGCCAATCCCGGGTTCCGAGTTGATCGAGAAGCTTAAACGCTATCCTCGCGGGCCAATCGCCTGACAGCGCGGTAACACTCGGGCAAACTGGCAGTCTGAATTCTTACCTGTAACTCAATCTGACTGAGAGGACTGATCATGGTCTTGCGCTCGGAAATTCTGGTGAACAAAAACGTGCTTCCTACTCAAGAACAAGCTTTGCCTGGCCGTGAAACCCCGATGTCCCTGCCCGAGACTCACTTCGTCAACGGCAACCCGCTGCTCGGCCCGTTTGTCGACAACGTAGAGTTTGCGATCTTCGGCCTGGGTTGCTTCTGGGGCGCAGAGCGCCGCTTCTGGCAGCGCGAAGGCATCGTCAGTACCGTAGTGGGTTATGCCGGTGGCTACACGCCGAACCCGACCTATGAAGAAGTCTGCTCGGGCCTGACCGGCCACAGCGAAGTGGTGCTGGTGGTGTTTGACCAGGACAAGATCAGCTACGAAGAACTGCTGAAGATGTTCTGGGAACTGCACAACCCAACCCAGGGCATGCGCCAGGGCAATGACATCGGCAGCCAGTACCGGTCGGTGATCTATGCGGTCAAGCCGGAGCACCTGGAGGCGGCGAAGGCCAGCGCGCAGGCTTATCAGAATGAACTGACCAAGGCCGGCCTGGGCACCATCACCACTGAAATCGAAGAAGCGCCGACGGTGTATTTCGCCGAGGCGTATCACCAGCAGTACCTGGCGAAGAATCCGCAGGGCTATTGCGGGATTGGCGGCACTGGCGTGACCTGCCCGATCTGATTGCACAAGATCGTTCCCACGCTCTGCGTGGGAATGCCGCTCTGGACGCTCCGCGTCTGCTCTGAAATTCGTGACGCAGAGCGTCACAGGATGCATTCCCACGCAGAGCGTGGGAACGATCAGTTACTCGGCGATAAGCCAATCCATCTGCCACCCACCCTGGGTTTGCCCAAGCTGCTTGGACAACCACGGCAGCAGCTCACGCAACTCTTCCTCCAAGCCCCACGGCGGATTGGCAATCGCCAGACCCGAACCGGTCAGGGTGTTCGGCGTGTCCAGCGGATGCACCAACAATTCCACCCGCAGCAACTTCGGTGCACCGGTACCGGCCAGGTCCTGGTAGAAACGACGCAACATGCGCTGGTCCTTCACCGGGTACCAGATCGCAGCCACTGTCTGGCGCATCCGGCTCACGGCTTCCTTGAGGGACGCGGCGCAGCGCTGCATCTCGTCGAGCTTTTCAAACGGCGGATCAATCAGCATCAGTGCACGCTTTTCCGGCACCGGCAGCAATGCCCGTGGCACGTGCCAGCCTTCGCCAAGGTGCACTTTCACCCGACGGTCGCCCTTCATGTTGTCCTTGAGCAGCAGGCCGTCTTCCGGGTGCTTCTCATTGAGCAACACGCGATCCTGAGGGCGAGTCAGACGTCGCGCCAGCTCCGGTGAGCCCGGGTAGTAGCGCAACTCGCCATCCGGGTTCATCTCGTGCAGCACACGCATGTAGTCGGCGGTCAGCGGCGGCAGGTCGGTCTGGCCCCACAGGCGGGCGATGCCTTCCAGGTATTCACCGGTACGGTTCGCCTGGTCGCCCTGCAGGTCGTACAGACCAATACCGGCGTGGGTGTCGAGATAGGCAAACGGCTGTTCCTTGCGCGACATCAGGGCGATGAGGCGGGTCAGGGTCAGGTGTTTGAAGACATCGGCGTGGTTGCCGGCGTGAAAGGCGTGACGATAATTCATGGTTGCTCCTGCGCAGGGGGCGAAGTTTACCTTTTACGCAGGCAAAGGTGCAGGGCTGCGCGTCAGGTGGTGCTTATGCCGCAAACACAGGGGCGCCGCCGAAAATAGTCTAATCGCCGGCGCGAAAGCGGATTTATTGTGGCGAGCAATTATCCATGGAGGTCATAACAACTCATGAAAGACGCCACCATCGCCCTGCATCACGGCTTCAAGTCGGACCCGACCACCAAGGCCGTCGCCGTGCCGATCTACCAGAACGTCGCTTTCGAATTCGATAACGCCCAGCACGGCGCCGACCTGTTCAACCTCGACGTGCCCGGCAATATCTACACGCGCATCATGAACCCCACCAACGACGTGCTGGAGCAACGCATCGCAGCACTCGAAGGCGGCATCGCGGCCCTGGCGGTGTCAGCCGGCAGCGCGGCGATTCACTATGCAATCCAGACCTTGACCCGTGCCGGTGACAACATCGTCACCACCCCGCAGCTGTACGGTGGCACCTACACCCTGTTCGCCCATTTGCTGCCGAGTTTCGGCGTCGACGTGCGCTTCGCCCGTGACGACTCTGCCGCAGCCATCGCCGAGCTGATCGATGACAACACCAAGCTGGTGTACTGCGAAAGCATCGGCAACCCGGCAGGCAATATCATCGACATCGAAGCCCTCGCCGACGTCGCCCACGCCCGAGGTGTGCCGCTGATGGTGGACAACACCGTGGCCACGCCGATCCTGTGCAAGCCGATCCAGTTCGGCGCGGACATCGTCGTGCATTCGGTGACCAAGTACGTCGGCGGTCACGGCAACTCGCTGGGTGGCGTGATCGTCGACAGCGGCACCTTTCCCTGGACTCAATACCCGGAGAAATTCCCCGGCCTCAACCAGCCCGAGCCGGCGTATCACGGCGTGGTCTACACCGAAAAATTCGGCCCAGCGGCGTTCATCGCCCGCGCCCGCACCGTCCCCCTGCGCAACACCGGCGCAGCCTTGGCCCCGATGAATGCATTCCTGCTGCTGCAAGGCCTGGAAACCCTGGCCCTGCGCATGGAGCGCCACACCGAAAACGCCTTGAAGATTGCCCACTTCCTGCAAGACCACGAGTTGGTGGAGTGGGTCAGCTACGCCGGCCTGTCGGATCACCCACACCACCATCTGGCGCAGAAATACATGCAGGGCAAGCCGTCGGCGATTCTGTCTTTCGGCCTGAAGGGCGGTTATGAGGCTGGCGTACGCTTCTATGACTCACTGCAAATCTTCAAGCGCCTGGTGAACATCGGCGATGCCAAGTCCCTGGCCTGCCATCCGGCGTCCACCACCCACCGTCAGATGAATGAACAAGAGCAGGCGAAAGCCGGCGTGAAGCCGGAGATGATTCGCCTGTCAGTCGGCATTGAGGCGATTGAGGACCTGATCGAGGACTTGCAGCAGTCTTTGGCTTCAACCCAACTCTGAGCCCAGCCAGGCAGCCAGCGCCTGATGACTGACATCCGGCCGGTGCACGAAGTGAGCGACCTTGTGCTTCAAGGTCGCCGGCGCAAAGGCACCGTGCAGGTCCGGGCGTTGTTCTTCCAGCCATTGCAGCAGATTGTCCACCAGCGTGACGCTCGATTGCTCACTCAAGTGCTGGAGAACCTGCGGCGGCACTTGCCACCACGGGCTTGGCTTTGCCGCTCCCACCGTTGTGACTGCTACCTCAAGCTGGTGACCATTGATCCAGTAGCGACTGAACACCGGGAGCAACGCCTTTGCCTGCGGCCCCAGTGCCTGCAAAACAGGCAGTACATAGGCGCCGTCCCAGAAGCGAAAGAACACCGCCTGCCCTTCCGGCAACATTACCTTGGTCAGGCTGCGCAGATGCTCGACGACGGTTTGCACAGGACAGGACGATACAGCCAACCATCCCCAGTCAGTACCTTCGCATTCGCCGGCCCATTTCAGAAAAGCACTTTCAACGGCAACCACCGCAACGTAGGGCATGACTTCATCCCATGCCGCATATTCGCTTCCCGCCCAGATTGGACTGAGCGAGCCACCACTGGTACGACGCCAGGCTTCAAGCGGCTTGCAGTCGCTGGCATTGCCCAACACTGCAAACAACTGCTCGCCCTCTTGCAAGGGTGCAGCCTCAAGCCACTGCCCGGGGGCAATCATGGCGCACCTCCGGGGAGGGATGCGCTGCGATGTAGAGGCGTATCACACACACCATTCCTGCAGCGCTCACACTCTTCGCAAAAGGGCGCACTGCGTTTCAGGCTGGACACCTGCACAGCACTCAACGGTGCCGCTATGACAGCCAGCACCTTTTCCTGCAGCCCCGGCGTCAGCAGCGCTCCGGCCGATGCCGGTGAACCGCCAAGCTGGACCTCGGTGCTGCTGAAAATCCCGTCCGCTGAAACATTAATCCAGTGCCCGCCAGCCTGAAGGGTCACGCTGGCGCCTGCATCGATAACAATGCGTTGCCCGGCGCCGATGTGAACGGTGAACCCGGCACGCACCTGCTGGGAGCCGGCGATCATGAGGTGATCGTCCTGCTTGAGTTCGGTCAGTCGGTTGCCGTGGGTGGTGCGCAGTTCTTCGCCCTGAAGCTCGTGACGATCCAGGCCTTTGACGATTACGTTGCGCTGGTTGTCGACCTGCATGTGCTGGTCGTGTAGCACATGCTGGGTCCAGTTGCGCTGGGCACGCAGGTAGATTTCCTCGGCACCCTTGCGGTCCTCGATGCGCAGCTCGTTGTAGCCACCGCCACCGGGGCTGGTCTGGCTGCGGAAGATGCTGCGGGTCTTGTCCGCCGGCAGGTCCAACGGCACAGGCGTCGCCGCATTGGCCAGGCAGCCGACCACCAGCGGCGTGTCGGCGTCGCCATCGACAAAGCCCACCAGCACCTCCATGCCTACCCGCGGGATCAACACCGCGCCGTAATGCTCATGGGCCCAGCCACTGGCCACTCGCAACCAGCAGCTGGAATGCTCATTGTTTTCTCCGACGCGATCCCAGGCCAGTTGCACCTTGACCCGGCCGTATTCATCACAATGGATTTCACTGTCGACGGGGCCGGTGACCACCGCGTTCTGGTAACCGGAAATGCGAGTGCGTAGCGGCGGCAGCGTGGGCCGAAACGCCGTGTCCCATGGCGTGGCGACGAAGGTGTTGCTGTATCCCTGGAGCGCCCCACTACCCACAGACTCCTCAAGTACTTGAGGCTGACTACCGAAGTGAACGACCCGAGTCACCAGCCACAGATCATTCCACTCCTCGCGCGGGTGCGCTGCCAGCCTGAAAAACTGACCACTGACCAACGACGGTTGATCACCACTGCCGTGGGCCTGGCGATAGTCGCCGCGCCGTCGCTCAAGAGCACGTTGTGCCAAGTGCTTGCCGTGAGCCCTATCAGTAAAGTGTCCGGGGTATTCCTGGTCTTCCAGGGACGGAAGCTGCTCGCCGAGTACTTCACTTTCCAGCTGCAGTCGCGGCTTGCGGAAGTCGTAATCCCGCAAGTTGACACCCGTCGTCCGGGCCTCCAGGCGGACCGAAAAGCGCTTGATTACGGGCGTATCGGCGACCATCCCGGTGCCGGGCGCATAGTCGGTTGGGTGCTCGTCCTGAGCGAATACCGCCTGGTCATCACCAAACACCAACAGGTGCCCGTCGGGGTTGTGATGGAAATGGTAGTGAATCCCCAACTCGGCACACAGCCGCTGGATAAACCCCAAATCGCTCTCACCAAACTGCACGCAGTACTCACGCTCGGGATACACACCACCCAATCTGAATTCGAAAGCATCACCGTGGATGCCCTGCCCCTCCAGCACCTGTTTGATGATCTGCGGCACGCTCTGGTGCTGGAAAATACGCTGGTGGCTGCTGTGTTGCAGGTACGCCAGGCGTGGTACCAGGCTGATCTGGTAGCGGGTCAGGCGCCTGCCGGAATCGCCCTGGGCAACGCGGTAGATTTGGCCGTGAATGCCATGCCCCTGGGCATCAAAGCTCAAGAAGGCCTGGCGGTGCAGCAGGCTTTCAAGGTCAAGGTCCGGCTGGTCGCTGACCAGTTCAAGGTCAAAGCGATAAGGCTCGCTGATGGCTTCGTTGCCCTTGAACTCAAAAACCTTGAGATCACTGGGCACGCCGTCGAGGGTCAGGGTAAAAGCACTTTGATTGGCAGGAGCGAACATCCGGTGTTTCTCTGCGAGTAGTGGGTGGCCGATTCTGCACCAGCCGTTTGCCGAGCTGAGTGTGTTGCAGGCAAATCAGTAAATCCCTACGCCGTGAGCACCCTGGTCCTATCCGTTCCCCTTGAATCCCGCCCATAAAAAACGGCCCGTCATCCATGGGATGCGGGCCGCTTTTTATGGGCGGGCATTCAAGCCCCCGCCGATTACTTGTTGAGGTTGTAATCCGCCTCGGCCGCGTCAAACCGCTGAAGCATGCCAGTCGTCGGAGCACCCAGCTTGCTCACAAAGTAGATCGCCAGGCTCGCGAAGATGAAGCCCGGGATGATTTCGTACAGGCCAAACAGGCTGAAGTGCTTCCACACGATCACAGTGATCGCACCCACCAGGATGCCGGCCAGTGCGCCATTACGCGTCATGCCTTTCCACAGTACGGAGATCAGCACCACGGGACCGAACGCAGCACCGAAACCAGCCCAGGCGTAGCTCACCAGGCCCAGTACGCGGTTTTCCGGGTTGGCGGCCATGGCGATGGCGATCAGCGCCACCAGCAGCACCATGGCGCGACCGACCCACACCAACTCAACCTGGGAGGCGTTTTTGCGCAGGAAGGTTTTGTAGAAGTCTTCGGTCAGGGCGCTGGAGCACACCAGCAACTGGCAGCTCAGGGTGCTCATCACGGCAGCCAGGATGGCCGACAGCAGCACACCGGCAATCCATGGGTTGAACAGCAACTTGGCCAGCTCAATGAACACACGCTCGTGGTTCTCGGTCACGGGACCAGCGACTTCCGGGTGCGCCGAGAAGTAGGCGATACCGAAGAAGCCCACGGCCACGGTACCGCCCAGGCACAGGATCATCCAGGTCATGGAGATGCGACGCGCCTTGGCAATCGACTTCACCGAATCCGCCGCCATGAAGCGCGCGAGGATGTGCGGCTGGCCGAAGTAACCCAGGCCCCAGCCCATCAGCGAGATAATGCCGATGAAGGTGGTGTTTTTCAGCATGTTGAAGTTGTCAGGGTTCTGCGCTTCGATCGCCAGGAAGGTGGTGTCGACGCCACCGGTGGCCAGCAGCACGATGATCGGCGTGAGCAACAGGGCGAAGATCATCAGCGTGGCTTGTACGGTGTCAGTCCAGCTCACCGCCAGGAAACCACCCACGAAGGTGTAGGCAATGGTCGCCGCAGCACCGGCCCACAGCGCGGTCTCGTAGGACATGCCGAAGGTGCTTTCAAACAGGCGGGCGCCGGCAACGATGCCGGAAGCGCAGTAAATGGTGAAGAACACCAGGATCACCACCGCAGAGATGATCCGCAGCAGGCCGCTTTTATCTTCGAAACGGCTGGAGAAATAATCCGGCAGGGTCAGGGCGTCGCCGTTGTGCTCGGTCTGCACCCGCAGGCGGCCGGCTACAAACAGCCAGTTCAGGTAGGCGCCGACGATCAGGCCGATGGCGATCCAGCTTTCCGACAGGCCAGACATGTAGATCGCGCCGGGCAGGCCCATCAGCAACCAGCCGCTCATGTCCGAGGCGCCGGCCGAGAGCGCGGTGACCACGCTGCCGAGGCTGCGACCGCCGAGGATGTAGTCGGAAAGGTTGTTGGTGGAGCGATAGGCCATGAAGCCGATCAGCACCATGGCAGCGATATAGATCACAAATGTGATCAGGGTAGGATTACTTACGCTCATTGAGTTACGCCCTGGCTTTGTTTTTATGTAGCGGCGGTCTGTCCGGACGGCCACCCACTTGGCTAGTGGATAGACGAAACCTGACGCCGCGCATTTATGACTGACGTTTCCCCAGGAAAGCCATCAGCCGATGAACCGTCCGTAAGAGGTTGCACCTTGGGCGCGAATGCTATTCAACAAAGCAAATAAGGTGCAACCAGTTTCTTGAGAATAAGTTGCACCTTGATGTGTTTTACGGAAAACACCGTGTTTTTGCTCCTTTTCGGAGCAAGCGCAGCCAAAGTCAGAAGTAAATGCACCAAGGCACAGCCGATTCGGCTGCGCCGATATTTTTTCCCGATCAACATCAAAAATTTCATGGATAAAAAGGGTTGCACCCGGTTGCACCTCTCTCGGCGCAAAGCTAATCTTGCCGCCAGCTGATGCCACGCAGTAGTGGCACCCATGAGGATAAAAAGATGGCTACGACCACCCTTGGGGTCAAACTTGACGACCCGACCCGCGAGCGCCTGAAGGCGGCCGCGACCTCCATTGATCGCACGCCGCACTGGCTGATCAAGCAGGCGATTTTCAATTACCTGGAGAAACTCGAGGGTGGTGCAACCCTGGCCGAGCTCAACGGCCTGGCCAGCAAGGAAGCAGAAGAAGCCGGCGAGGTCCAGACCGACCACGCCCACCAGTGCTTCCTGGAGTTCGCCGAGAGCATCCTGCCGCAATCGGTGCTGCGCGCGTCGATCACCGCCGCTTACCGTCGCCCGGAACCGGAAGTGGTACCGATGCTGATTGAGCAGGCGCGTCTGCCTGCGGCAATGGCCGAAGCCACCAACAAGCTCGCCTCTTCGATTGCCGAGAAACTGCGCAATCAGAAAAGCGCCGGCGGCCGTGCAGGCATCGTCCAGGGCCTGCTGCAGGAATTTTCCCTGTCGTCCCAGGAAGGCGTAGCGCTGATGTGCCTCGCCGAAGCGCTGCTGCGCATCCCGGACAAGGGCACCCGCGACGCACTGATCCGCGACAAGATCAGCACCGGCAACTGGCACCCACACCTGGGCAACAGCCCGTCGCTGTTCGTCAACGCCGCCACCTGGGGCCTGCTGCTGACCGGCAAACTGGTCGCCACCCACAACGAAGCCGGCCTGACGTCGTCCCTGAGCCGCATCATCGGCAAAAGCGGCGAGCCGATGATCCGCAAGGGCGTCGACATGGCGATGCGCCTGATGGGCGAGCAGTTCGTCACCGGCGAAACCATCGCTGAAGCCCTGGCCAACGCGAGCAAGTTCGAAGCCAAGGGTTTCCGCTATTCCTACGACATGCTCGGTGAAGCCGCACTCACCGAACACGACGCCCAGAAATACCTGGCCTCGTACGAACAAGCCATCCACTCGATCGGCAAAGCGTCCCACGGTCGTGGGATTTATGAAGGCCCGGGCATCTCCATCAAGCTTTCGGCCCTGCACCCGCGTTACAGCCGTGCGCAGTACGAGCGCGTGATGGACGAGCTGTACCCGCGCCTGCTGTCGCTGACCCTGCTGGCCAAGCAATACGACATCGGTTTGAACATCGACGCCGAAGAAGCCGATCGCCTGGAGCTGTCCCTCGACCTGCTGGAACGCCTGTGCTTCGAGCCGCAACTGACCGGCTGGAACGGTATCGGCTTCGTGATCCAGGCTTACCAGAAGCGTTGCCCGTATGTGATCGACTACGTGATCGACCTGGCACGCCGCAGCCGCCATCGCCTGATGATCCGCCTGGTGAAAGGCGCGTACTGGGACAGCGAAATCAAGCGCGCCCAGGTCGAAGGCCTGGAAGGCTATCCGGTCTACACCCGCAAGGTGTACACCGACGTTTCCTACATTGCCTGTGCACGCAAACTGCTCTCGGTCCCGGAAGTTATCTACCCGCAGTTCGCCACCCACAACGCCCATACCTTGTCGGCGATCTACCACATCGCCGGCCAGAACTATTACCCCGGCCAGTACGAGTTCCAATGCCTGCACGGCATGGGCGAACCACTGTACGAGCAGGTTGTAGGCAAGGTCTCCGAAGGCAAGCTGAACCGTCCGTGCCGCGTGTACGCACCGGTCGGCACCCACGAGACATTGCTGGCTTACCTGGTGCGTCGCCTGCTGGAAAACGGCGCCAACACTTCGTTCGTCAACCGCATCGCCGACCAATCCATCTCGATCCAGGAGTTGGTGGCCGATCCAGTGGCCAGCATCGAGCAGATGGCGACGCTGGAAGGCGGCTTCGGCCTGCCGCACCCGCGTATCCCGCTGCCCCGCGACCTGTATGGTGCCGAGCGCGCCAACTCCGCCGGTATCGACCTGGCCAACGAACACCGTTTGGCGTCGCTGTCCTGCGCCTTGCTGGCCACCGCCCACAACAACTGGAAAGCCGCGCCGATGCTCGGTTGCACCTCCAGCAATGAAGCCGCTGCGCCGGTGTTGAACCCGTCGGATCTGCGTGACGTGGTCGGCCACGTACAGGAAGCGACTGTTGAAGACGTCGACAACGCCATCCAGTGCGCCCTGAAAGCCGGGCCCATCTGGCAGGCCACCCCGCCCGCCGAACGCGCCGCGATTCTCGAACGCGCCGCTGACCTGATGGAAGGCGAGATCCAGCCACTGATGGGCCTGCTGGCCCGTGAAGCCGGCAAGACCTTCGCCAACGCCATCGCCGAAGTGCGTGAAGCCGTGGACTTCCTGCGTTACTACGCGGTGCAGGCCCGTAACGATTTCACCAACGACGCCCACCGCCCACTGGGCCCAGTGGTGTGCATCAGCCCGTGGAACTTCCCGCTGGCGATCTTCAGTGGCCAGGTCGCCGCCGCACTGGCCGCCGGTAACCCGGTGCTGGCCAAGCCTGCCGAGCAAACACCACTGGTGGCCGCACAAGCCGTGCGCCTGTTGCTGGAAGCCGGGATTCCGGAAGGCGTGCTGCAACTGCTGCCGGGCCAGGGCGAAACCGTCGGTGCCCGCCTGGTGGGTGATGAGCGCGTCAAGGGCGTGATGTTCACCGGCTCCACCGAAGTCGCGCGTCTGCTGCAACGCAACGTCGCCGGCCGCCTGGATGCACAGGGTCGTCCGATCCCGCTGATCGCCGAAACCGGTGGCCAGAACGCGATGATCGTCGATTCCTCGGCGCTCACCGAACAAGTCGTGATCGACGTAGTGTCCTCGGCCTTCGACAGTGCCGGCCAACGCTGCTCGGCCCTGCGCGTGCTGTGCTTGCAGGAAGATTCCGCTGATCGCGTCATCGAAATGCTTAAAGGTGCCATGGCTGAATGCCGCCTCGGCAACCCGGAGCGCCTGTCGGTGGACATTGGCCCGGTGATCGACGCCGAAGCCAAGGCCGGCATCGAGAAACACATCCAGGCCATGCGCGACAAAGGTCGCAACGTTTACCAGGTCGCCATTGCCGATAGCGAAGAGATCAAGCGCGGCACCTTCGTGATGCCAACCCTGATCGAACTGGAAAGCTTCGACGAGCTGCAACGGGAGATCTTCGGCCCGGTGCTGCACGTGGTGCGCTACAAGCGCAAAGAGATCGACCAGCTTATCGGCCAGATCAATGCCTCCGGCTACGGCCTGACCCTGGGCGTGCACACCCGCATCGACGAGACCATCGCCAAGGTGATCGACAACGTCCATGCCGGTAACGTCTACGTTAACCGCAACATCGTGGGTGCCGTGGTCGGCGTGCAGCCGTTCGGCGGCGAAGGTTTGTCGGGTACTGGCCCGAAAGCTGGCGGCCCGCTGTATCTGTACCGTCTGCTGTCGACCCGTCCTACCGATGCCATCGAGCAATCCTTCGTTCGCGGTGATGCCGTGACAGCACCGGATGTTCGCCTGCGGGATGCCATGAGCAAGCCGCTGACCGCCCTGCGAGCCTGGGCCGACAGCAACAAGCTCAGCGACTTGAGCGCCCTGTGCGTGCAGTTCGCCGCGCAATCCCAAAGCGGCATCACCCGCCAATTGGCCGGCCCGACCGGCGAGCGCAACAGCTACGCCATCCTGCCCCGCGAGCACGTGTTGTGCCTGGCGGAAGTGGAAGGCGACCTGCTCACGCAACTGGCAGCGGTACTCGCAGTCGGCGGCTCGGCGGTATGGCCGGAGACTGAATTGACCAAGGCCGTGTTCGCACGTTTGCCGAAGGAGCTTCAGGCGAAGGTCAAGCTGGTGGCTGACTGGACCAAGGATGAAACCGTATTTGATGCCGTGCTGCATCACGGCGATTCCGACCAACTGCGCGGGGTTTGCCAGCAAGTGGCCAAGCGTGGCGGGGCGATTGTCGGGGTTCACGGGTTGTCTTCGGGCGAAACCGGGATTGCCCTGGAGCGCCTGGTGATCGAGCGGGCGTTGAGCGTCAACACCGCTGCGGCGGGCGGTAACGCCAGCCTGATGACCATCGGCTAACTGACGGAACGCGGTCAAAATGTGGGAGCGGGCTTGCTCGCGAATGCGGAGTGTCAGTCGCCAGATGTACTGACTGATCCACCGCATTCGCGAGCAAGCCCGCTCCCACACTGACCGTGTTTGCAACTCACCGCTGTTGTTTGGCCCCTCCATCACCCAGATCAATCTTGCTATCCAGCCTCTATTTGCGCACTTAGACTCAGGCCCATTCCCACACAGGTAAGCCGCCATGTCCGAGACGCTGCTCAGTTCCCGCAATCTGGCTTTCGAGCTGTACGAAGTCCTCGATGCCGAGGGCCTGACCCAGCGCGAGCGGTTTGCCGAACATAACCGCGAGACCTTCGACGCCGCCATCGGCACCGCCCGCAGCATTGCCGAGAAGTTCTTCGCCCCCCACAACCGCAAGGGTGACGAGAACGAACCGCGCTACGAGAACGGTCAGGCGATTCTGATTCCTGAAGTGAAACCGGCGGTGGATGCCTTCCTCGAAGCCGGCTTTCTCAATGCGGCCCGCAGCTTCGAAGCCGGCGGCATGCAATTGCCTACCCTGCTGTCCCAGGCCTGTTTTGCACACTTCCAGTCGGCCAACGCCGCTTCCACGTCCTACCCGTTCCTGACCATGGGCGCCGCCAACCTGATCGAGAGCTTCGGCACCGAGGAGCAGAAACAACGCTTCCTGCAACCGATGATCGAAGGCCGTTTCTTCGGCACCATGGCCTTGACCGAGCCCCACGCCGGTTCTTCGCTGTCGGACATTCGTACTCGCGCAGAGCCGGCGGCTGACGGCAGCTATCACCTCAAGGGCAACAAGATCTTCATCTCCGGCGGCGATCACCCGCTGTCGGAAAACATCGTGCACATGGTGCTGGCCAAGCTGCCGGACGCGCCCGCCGGGGTGAAGGGCATTTCGCTGTTTATCGTGCCCAAATTCCTGGTCAACGACGACGGCAGCCTGGGCAAACGCAATGATGTGCTGCTGGCCGGGCTGTTTCACAAGATGGGTTGGCGCGGCACTACCTCGACCGCGCTGAATTTCGGCGATAACGGCGAGTGTGTCGGCTACCTGGTGGGCAAGCCGCATCAGGGCCTGAGTTGCATGTTCCAGATGATGAACGAAGCGCGGATCGGCGTGGGCATGGGCGCGGTGATGCTCGGTTACGCCGGCTACCTGTACTCCCTGGAATACGCCCGCGAGCGCCCGCAAGGCCGCCTGCCCGACAGCAAGGACCCGAACACCGCGCCGGTGTCGATCATTCAGCACGCGGACATCAAGCGCATGCTGTTGACCCAAAAAGCCTACGTGGAAGGTGCCTTCGACCTTGGCCTGTACGCCGCACGCCTGTTCGACGACACCACCACCCTGGAAACGGAAGCTGGGCGCAAACAGGCCCACGAACTGCTGGACCTGCTGACGCCTATCGTCAAATCCTGGCCGTCGGAGTTTTGCCTTAAAGCCAACGAACTGGCGATCCAGATCCTCGGCGGCCATGGCTACACCCGCGAATACCCGGTGGAACAGTACTACCGCGACAATCGCCTGAATCCGATCCATGAAGGCACCCACGGTATTCAGTCGCTGGATTTGCTCGGGCGCAAGCTGGCGCAGAACGGCGGTGCGGGCTTGAAGCAACTGATCCGCCTGATCGCCGAGACCGGCGCGCGGGCACAGGTATACCCGTCACTGACTGCCTTACGGGAACCGCTGGAACAACTGGTAACGCGCCTGCAAGAGGTCACCCTCGGCCTGCTGACGGATCTCGCCCAGGGCAAGGTCAACAGCAGCCTGGCGAACTCGGCGCTGTACCTGAAAGTGTTCGGGCATACGGTGATTGGCTGGCGCTGGCTGGAACAGGCGATTCGCGCCGAGGAAGGGCTGGCCAAGGGCAATGCTGCCGATGTCGCCTTCTATAAGGGCAAGCTCCAGGCCGCCCGGTACTTCCTGACGTGGGAAATACCGGGCGGCCATCATGAACTGGCGATTCTCGAGGCACGTGATGACACGTGCCTGGGGATGCAGGATGAGTGGTTCTAAGGCTGTCCGATCGCCTTGGAAATCACTTCGACCGTGGCGCTGACTTGCTCTTGGTAACGGTCGAGTTCCTGCTGATGGTGCTTTTGCATTTCGATCTGCTCGGCGCACAGGTTCAGCGCCGCCAGCACCAATAGCTTGTCACCGATCAGCGTCGGATACTTTTTCTTGGTGGTGGCCAGGGATGCCTTGAGCATCGTCACGGCGCTCATCAGGGTGTTGTCTTCCCCTTCCGGTGCCTTGATCGAGTAATCCTCACCGAGAATCGAAACGACCTTTATCCCTTCATTCATGCGCTGACAGGACCTGCGCTCACACGCTCAACCAACGCCTGGATACGGGCAGCGGTGGCGCCCTGCTTTTCTTCCTGCTCCATCAGGTTCAGCTGCAAGCTGTCGTTTTCATCCTTGGCGCGAGCCAGTTCGGCCTTGAGGGATTCGTTGGTGCCCAGCAGATCCTGGTTCTGCTGTACCAGGTCACTGACCAGTTGTTCCAATTGGCTGAGGGATGCTTCTAACATTTTGATTTCTCGGGCTTTTTCAAAGGGCGGTGACGATAAAGAAAAATCACCTCGGATGCCAGGGTTATCCCTGGCGCGGGGCCTTGATTTTACAGGGCAGGCCACGCTTTCGAGCCTTAGTGACTGCATTTATGGCATCTGGTTCCTGAATCCCGTCGGACCGTCCCGCGCTGCGACAAAAGCGCGCACCCCCTCAAGACTTTAGTCGTATGACCGATAGGTCATGGACACCCCGCCCAAACCTCGCATGGATCGCGCTTCTCCCCAGGATCACAGCATGTCTCTTCGTAATATGAATATCGCGCCGCGGGCCTTCCTCGGCTTCGCGTTGATTGGCGCGCTGATGTTGTTTCTCGGCGTGTTCGCGTTGAACCAGATGAGCAAGATTCGCGCGGCGACGGAAGACATTACCCTCAGCAGCGTGCCGAGCATTCGCGCCCTGGACGAGTTCACCCAGCTGACCCTGCGCCTGCGGGTGCTGTCCTATCGCCTGCTGACCAACCGCGAGCCCGACGTCCAGCAAAAGACCCTCGAAGCGTTTGATGTGCGCAATCAACAGATTCGTACCGCGCAGGCGGTCTACGAGAAGCTGATCGACAGCAGCGAAGAGCGCGCCGCCTATGACGAGTACGTGCGTCTTTTGGGCCAGTACCACCAGATCGAAGAACGCATGAAGAGCCTGTCCCGGGCCAATCAGGTGGACGAACTGCGTACCCTGCTGAACACCGAGCTGCTGAACAACTCGGAACAGGTCAACGCCGTACTGAACCGCCTGCTGGACATCAATAACAAGATGGCCACCGCCACCAACCAGCAAGCCGCCGACCAATACGACATGGCCTTTGAGCTGGTGGTGATCCTGCTGATCCTGGCCACGGCGCTGACCATGCTGTTCGCCTGGTTGCTGACCCGCAGCATCACCCTGCCGATCGCCCAGGCCCTGGACGCCGCTGAGGAAATTGCCGAAGGCAACCTGACGCGCCCGATCAAGGTCGAAGGCAACGACGAAGCCGGCCGACTGCTGTTGGCGATGGCCAAGATGCAGGACAAGTTGAAGGACACCTTGCAGCGCATCGCCGGCTCGGCCACCCAGCTGGCTTCCGCGGCAGAAGAACTGAACGCCGTGACCGACGAAAGCGCCCGCGGCCTGACTCAGCAAAACAATGAAATCGAACAAGCCGCCACGGCCGTCAACGAGATGACCAGTGCGGTTGAAGAAGTGGCCCGCAACGCGGTCAGCACCTCCGAAGCTTCGAAAAACGCGACCTCCTCGGCCGGCGATGGCCGTGACCTGGTGCAGGAAACCGTCGGCGCCATCGAGCGCATGAGCAGTGACGTACAAGCCACTGCGACCCTGATCGGCAACCTGGCGGAAGAATCCCGGGACATCGGCAAGGTGCTGGACGTGATTCGTGGCCTGGCCGACCAGACCAACCTGCTGGCCCTGAACGCCGCGATTGAAGCGGCGCGCGCCGGTGAAGCCGGGCGTGGTTTTGCGGTAGTGGCGGATGAAGTGCGGGCCCTGGCCCATCGCACCCAGCAGTCCACCAGCGAGATCGAGCGGATGATCGGCAGCATCCAGGCCGGTACCGAGCATGCGGTGGATTCGATGCGTAACAGCACCGAGCGTGCGGAGTCGACGCTGAATATCGCCAAGGGTGCGGGGATGTCGCTGGATACCATCAACACCGCCATCGTCGAAATCAACGAACGCAACCTGGTGATCGCCAGCGCCGCTGAAGAGCAGGCTCAGGTGGCGCGGGAAGTGGATCGCAACCTGGTGAACATTCGTGACTTGTCGGTGCAGTCGGCAACCGGCGCCAGCCAGACCAGTGCGGCGAGCAGCGAGCTGTCGCGTTTGGCGGTGGATTTGAACGGGATGGTGGGGCGGTTTCGCCTCTAAATGTGGGAGCGGGCTTGCTCGCGAAAGCGGTGGATCAGCTGTGCATAAGGCGACTGACACACCGCATTCGCGAGCAAGCCCGCTCCCACATTGAATATGCGCCAGCCATTCAAAACCTTTTTGACAGCACAGCAATTCAACAGGTTAGAATCGCTGGCACGCAGACTGCATGGTCAGTTTGCGCCTCGTCTTTCCTGCTCATGGAGTACTGCCTTTGAATGCGACGACCATCAACAGCCTGTTCTTGATCGGCGCGTTGCTGGTAGGTGCGAGCATTCTGGTGAGTTCTCTTTCGTCCCGCCTGGGCATCCCGATCCTGGTGATCATCCTGGCCGTGGGCATGATCGCCGGCGTCGACGGCGGCGGCATCATCTTCGATAACTACCCGACTGCCTACCTCGTGGGCAACCTCGCCCTGGCCGTGATCCTGCTCGATGGCGGCTTGCGAACACGGGTGGCGAGTTTTCGCGTTGCGCTCTGGCCCGCGCTGTCCCTGGCGACGGTCGGGGTACTGATTACCACCGGCCTCACCGGCATGGCAGCCGCTTGGCTGTTCAACCTCAACATCATTCAAGGCCTGCTGATCGGCGCCATCGTCGGCTCCACGGACGCTGCGGCGGTGTTCTCGCTGCTGGGCGGCAAGGGCTTGAACGAACGGGTCACCGCCAGCCTGGAAATCGAATCCGGCAGCAACGACCCGATGGCGGTGTTCCTCACCGTCACCCTGATCGACATGCTTGCCAGCGGCCAGACCGGCCTGCACTGGAGCCTGCTGGGCCACCTGATCCGTGAGTTCGGCATCGGCGGCATCATCGGCCTGGGCGGCGGCTGGCTGATGCTGCAGATGGTCAACCGGATCAACCTGGCCAACGGCCTGTACCCGATCCTGGTAATTTCCGGCGGCCTGGTGGTGTTCGCCCTGACCAACGCCTTGCACGGCAGCGGCTTCCTCGCGGTGTACCTGTGCGGCCTGGTGATCGGCAATCGTCCGGTGCGCAGCCGCCATGGCATCTTGCATATGCTCGACGGCATGGCCTGGCTGGCACAGATCGGCATGTTTCTGGTGCTCGGCCTGCTGGTCACGCCCCATGATCTTCTGCCCATCGCGCTGCCGGCCCTGGGCCTGGCGCTGTGGATGATTCTCTTCGCACGGCCACTGTCGGTGATCGTCGGCCTGCTGCCGTTCAAGGCCTTCCACGGTCGAGAGAAAGCGTTTATCGCCTGGGTCGGCCTGCGCGGCGCGGTCCCGATCATTCTGGCGGTGTTCCCGCTGATGGCCGGCCTGCCCCACGCGCAGCTGTACTTCAACCTGGCGTTCTTCATCGTGCTGGTGTCGTTGCTGGTGCAAGGCACGAGCCTGCCCTGGGTAGCCAAACTGTTGAAAGTGACGGTACCGCCCGAGCCCGCGCCAATTTCCCGCGCCGCCCTGGAAGTGCACGTCACCAGCGAGTGGGAGCTGTTCGTCTACCGCCTGGGCGCCGAGAAATGGTGCATCGGCGCCGCTCTGCGGGAACTGAAAATGCCCGAAGGCACGCGGATCGCCGCGCTGTTTCGTGGCCAGCAACTGCTCCATCCGTCGGGTAGTACGGTGCTGGAAGTCGATGATTTGTTGTGTGTGATCGGCCATGAACACAACTTGCCGGCCCTCGGCAAACTGTTCAGCCAGGCACCACAACGGGGCCTCGACCTGCGCTTCTTCGGCGACTTCGTACTGGAAGGCGACGCCCAGCTGGGCGCGGTTTCGGCGCTGTACGGGCTCAAGCTCGAGGGCATCGACCCGGACATGCCACTGAGCCGCTTCATCACCCAGAAAGTCGGTGGTGCGCCGGTGGTCGGCGACCAGGTGGAATGGAACAACACCATCTGGACCGTTGCGGTCATGGACGGGAACAAGATCGGCAAAGTTGGCGTCAGATTCCCCGAAGGAAGTCGCCCGGGCCCCGGACTCTTCCTCTAAACTGCGGGGCGACGGCGCGCCAGTCGATGTCAGGACGCCCCCTATTTATCACCTTGCTCGACCGGTCTCTATGACAACCCTGCGCACTTTTCTCGCCACTGCCCTGCTGGGCCTGACTCTCTGCGTCGGCACCGTACACGCTGCCGATCCGCCCAGCATCGACTCCGTCCAGCAAACCCTGGACAAGCTGCCGGACCGCAAACTGCCCGACGCCGACATGAAGGCGCTGCAAACCATCCTGCAGCAGACCCTCACCTTCCTGGGCAACCAGCAGGACTATCAGCAGCGCCTGGTAGACCTCAAGCGCCAGCTGGAAGACGCCCCGCGCCAGACCGTCGAAAACCAGCGCGAACTGACCCGACTCAAGGCCACCAAGGTGAGTCCGGTCGCCCAGCGCTACGCCACCTTGCCTGTGCCGCAACTTGAACAACTGCTGGTGCAGCGCACCACCCAGCAAGGCGATCTGCAAAAGGAGCTGGCCGACGCCAACAGCCTGACCATTGCCGCCCAGACCCGTCCGGAACGCGCCCAGACTGAAATCAGCAGCAGCCAGACGCGTATCCAGCAGATCAACTCGACCCTCAAGGCCGGCAAAGACAACGGCAAGACTCTCAGCGGTGACCAGCGCAACCAGCTGAACGCCGAGTTGGCCGCCCTCAACGCACTGATTCCTTTGCGCCGCCAGGAACTGGCCGGCAACAGCCAACTGCAAGACCTGGGCAACAGCCAGCACGACCTCGTGCTGGAAAAAACCGGACGCCTGGAGCAGGAAATCCAGGACCTGCAAACCCTGATCAACCAGAAGCGCCTGGCCCAATCCCAGGAAACCGTGACCCAGCAGTCCATCGAAGCCCAGAAAGCCGGTGGCAGCAGCCTGCTTGCCACGGAAAGCGCGGCCAACCTGAAACTGTCCGACTACCTGCTCAAAAGTACCGACCGGCTCAATGAACTGACCCAGAAAAACCTGCAAACCAAGCAGCAACTGGACAGCGTGACCCAAAGCGACTCGGCGCTGGACGAGCAGATCAACGTGCTCAAGGGCAGCCTGTTGCTGTCCAAGATCCTCTACAAACAGAAGCAGGCCTTGCCGCGCCTGACCGTGGACCGCGACCTGGCGGACGACATCGCCAACATTCGCCTGTACCAGTTCGAGGTCAACCAACAACGCGAACTGATCAGCACCCCGAGCACCTATGTCGACAGTCTGCTGGCCACCCAGCCCGCCGACCAGGTCACACCCCAACTGCGCCGCACCCTGCTGGAACTGGCGATCACCCGCAGCGACCTGCTGGAGCGCCTGAGCCGGGAGCTGAGCGCGCTGCTCAACGAATCCATCACCCTGCAACTGAATCAGAAACAACTGCTGAGCACCGCCAGCACATTACGGGCGACCCTCGACGAGCAGATGTTCTGGATTCCCAGCAACAAGCCGCTGGACACCGAATGGCTGGAAACCGTACCGGCGCACCTGAGCAAACAGGTCACCACCTTGCCGTGGGCGTCCAGCGTCAGCGAGCTGTATGACGGCCTGACCCAGCGCCCGCTGCTGTTCCTGCCGTTGCTGTTGTTGATCGGCGCGCTGCTGTGGCGTCGCAGCTACCTGTATGCCCGGCTGAAAAAAATCCATATGGACATCGGCCACTTCAAGCGCGACAGCCAGTGGCACACGCCGGTGGCGATCCTGGTGAATATCGCCCTGGCGATGCCGGTGGCCCTTGGCCTGGCGCTGTGCGGCTATGCCTTGCAGATCGATGCCCGTGGGCAAAACGCCAACCTTGGCGCCGCCTTGCTGCAGATCGCCCAGGCATGGCTGGTGTTCTACACCGCCTATCGGATCCTCGCGCCCGGCGGCGTCGCCGAGCTGCACTTTCGCTGGGAAAAACCCCAGGTCGAATTCCTCCAGGGCTGGATCCGCAAGCTCGGGCTGGTGGTGCTGGCGTTGGTGGCCGTGGTGGCCATCGCCGAGCATCAACCGGCGGCGCTGGCGGACGACGTATTGGGCATCGGCGTGGTACTGACCTGCTACGCCTTGATGGCTTGGTTGCTCAGCCGCCTGCTGCTCAATAGCCCGACCCACGAAAAAGCCTCGCTGTTTCGCAAAGCCGTCGGCCTGATGTTTACCGCGCTACCGGTCGCACTGTTTATTGCCGTGTGCTTTGGTTACTACTACACCGCTCTCAAGCTCAGTGACCGGCTGATCAACACCCTTTACCTGCTGATGTTCTGGCTGGTAATCGAAGCCACCTTCGTCCGTGGCCTGGGGGTTGCTGCACGGCGCCTGGCCTATGCGCGGGCCTTGGCCAAACGCCAGGCCGCCAAGGAAGCGGGTGATGGTGAAGCGGTGATCGAAGAGCCGACCCTGGACATCGAACAGGTCAACGAACAGTCGATGCGACTGATTCGCCTGGCCCTACTCGGCGGCTTTATCGCCGCCCTGTATTGGGTGTGGTCTGACTTGATCTCGGTATTTTCCTACCTGGACAACGTTACCCTCTACGAATACACCAGCGGCACCGGCGCCAATATCAGCATGGTGCCCATCAGCATCGGCGACTTGCTGGGGGCGCTGATTATCATCGGCATCACCTTTGCCCTGGCGCGCAACCTGCCCGGGTTATTGGAAGTATTGGTGTTGTCGAAACTGGACCTGGCCCAGGGCAGCGCCTACGCCACCACCACCTTGCTGTCCTACGTGATTGCCGGTGTCGGCTTTGTTTCCACCCTGTCGACCCTCGGTGTGAGCTGGGACAAGTTGCAATGGCTGGTGGCTGCGCTGTCGGTGGGCTTGGGCTTCGGGATGCAGGAGATCTTCGCCAACTTCATCTCCGGCATCATGATCCTGTTTGAGCGCCCGGTACGGATCGGCGACACCATCACCATCGGCAACCTGTCTGGGACGGTGAGCAAGATCCGCATCCGCGCCACCACCATCACCGACTTCGACCGCAAGGACATCATTGTCCCGAACAAGACCTTCATCACCGGGCAACTGATCAACTGGTCGCTGACCGACACCATCACCCGGGTCACCCTGAAACTGGGCGTGGATTACGGCTCGGACCTGGACCTGGTGAAGGAACTGTTGCTCAAGGCCGCCTCCGAAAACCCGCGCGTCCTGAAAGACCCGGCGCCCCATGTGTACTTCCTCAACTTCGGTGAAAGTACCCTCGACCACGAACTGCGCATGCATGTGCGGGATCTGGGCGACCGTAACCCGGTGATCGATGAGGTCAACCGCTTCATCAACCGCGAGTTCAAGAACCACCACATCAACATCTCGTTCCGGCAGATGGAGGTTTACCTGAAAAACCTGCATGGCCAGGAATACAAGCTGGTACCGGTGGAAGAAGAAAACCGGACCATCCTGCCGCCCGCCCAGGACCAGGACCTGCCCGAGCCGCCGCCCGCCAAACTCGACTAAACGCGCTATCCCCAGCAGAATGGTCGGACATTCTGCTGGGAGATGGCCGTTGAAAGCCCTCGACGAACTGACCTTCGACAACCGCTTCGCCCGCCTGGGCGACGGCTTCTCAACCCATGTGCTGCCCGAACCCATCGACGAACCGCGTTTAGTGGTAGCGAGTGAAGCGGCCATGGCGCTGCTGGATCTCGACCCTGCCGTGGCCGAAACACCGGTATTTGCCGAGCTGTTCGGCGGGCACAAGCTGTGGGCCGAGGCCGAGCCGCGAGCGATGATCTATTCCGGGCATCAGTTTGGCTCGTACAACCCGCAGTTGGGTGACGGGCGCGGACTGCTGCTGGGCGAGGTTTACAACGAAGCGGGCGAGCATTGGGACCTGCACCTCAAGGGCGCCGGGCAAACCCCGTACTCGCGCATGGGCGATGGTCGTGCGGTGTTGCGCTCGTCGATCCGGGAGTTTCTGGCGTCGGAAGCACTGCATGCGCTGGGCATTCCAAGCAGTCGTGCACTGTGTGTGATCGGTTCCACCACACCGGTGTGGCGCGAGAAACAGGAGCGCGCCGCCATGGTGCTGCGCCTGGCCCACAGCCACGTGCGCTTTGGGCATTTCGAATATTTCTACTACACCAAGAAGCCTGAATTGCAGAAGCAATTGGCGGAGCACGTGTTGTCCCTGCACTTCCCGGAATGCATGGAACAGCCGGAGCCGTATTTGGCGATGTTCCGTGAAATCGTCGAACGTAATGCGGAGCTGATCGCCAAGTGGCAGGCCTATGGGTTCTGCCACGGAGTGATGAACACCGACAACATGTCGATCCTCGGCATCACCTTCGACTTCGGGCCGTTTGCGTTCCTGGATGATTTTGACGCGCAGTTCATCTGCAACCACTCGGATCATGAAGGGCGCTATTCCTTCAGCAACCAGGTGCCGATCGGGCAGTGGAACCTGAGCGCACTGGCCCAGGCGTTGACGCCGTTTATCAGCGTCGAGGCGCTGCGGGAAACGCTGGGGCTGTATCTGCCGTTGTTCCAGGCCCACTACCTGGACCTGATGCGCCGCCGGTTGGGCCTCACCACCGCCGAAGATGACGATCAAAAACTGGTGGAGCGCCTGCTGCAACTGATGCAGAACAGCGGCGTCGACTACACCCTGTTCTTCCGCCGGCTGGGGGATGAATCAGCCACGTTGGCCGTGGCGCGGTTGCGCGACGACTTTGTCGACCTCAAGGGGTTTGATGAATGGGCGGACCTGTACAAAGCCCGTGTGGAGCGTGACGCCAGCGGCACAGAAGAACAGCGACGTGAGCGGATGCATGGGGTGAATCCGCTTTATATCCTGCGCAACTACCTGGCGCAGAACGCCATCCAGGCGGCAGAGCTGGGGGATTACAGCGAAGCGCGCCGGCTGCATGAAGTGCTGACCAAACCGTTTGAAGAGCAGCCGGGGATGGAGCAATACGCCCAGCGGCCGCCGGATTGGGGAAAGCATTTGGAGATTAGTTGTTCTTCATAGCGCGACCTAGATAAAGGTTTCCACTGAAACCCCAAAGCGCTCCGCCAGCCAACGAATCTGCCGCAGGTTGAGCTGGCGTTTGCCACTAAGTACTTCAGAGACAACCGACTGCGCACCAACGCCCGGGAGATCACTTTGGGTCAAGCCATGCTCTCGCATCATTGAACGTAGCACTTCAACGCCACTGGCAACGGGCATCGGCCGGTGCTCGAGATCGTAGGCCTCGATCCAGTCACTGAGGATGTCCACTAGGCTCATGAGCGGGCTGGATTCATCTTCGCCTATCAGGTCGAGCAATTCGTCGAGGGCGCTGACCAAGGTATCGTAGTCCGCCTCGTTTCTTGGCTTGCGCAGCAATGGCGAAACAAATTGCCAGTGTTCGGCAGCCTGCCTGATGAGTGCGCTCATCTGATTTTCTCCTTCCATTTACCTTGCTCATATTCACGGTGATCGAACAGGTACTTGATATAAATTCGTTGTACTTGGTAATGAACGAAGGCAATCAACCTCAGCTTATTGCCCCCGATGTCAAACACATGGAACTGCCCGACTTTGTCTGTTGCAGGGAACATTCCTTTCATCGACGCAAAGTCGGCGGGACTGTTGCGTTTCATTCTGCGATACCACTCATCCAGTGCTGTGGCTGAATGCGGCCATCTTTCTTTCGCTTCCCATATCCTTTTTTCGCTGATCACTCGCATGCAACATCCTTATCGCATCTTGCTATGAAGGTTAGTCTTGCCGAAAAAATATCGCAATATGCGATATTCTTTGGCGGACCAGTGGCGCAATTCCAAGCGCTCTTCAACAGCCTAGATACGCCGCGATAGAAGTCACCACCAAAAATGTGAACGCGTACGTCACTAGCGTCGAACCTTGATAAACACCCTTCCCGGCTCCAAATAGAACCCATTGGCCACTTTCACGGAGCCCAGCATGTCCGACTCTCTAGTAATTCCCTGCCCCCACTGCAACGGTCTTAACCGCATCCCCAATGAACGCCTCGGCGATGCGCCTAAATGCGGGCGCTGCAAGCAACCGGTGCTGCTGAGCAAACCCTTTGAGCTGAAACAGGGCGACTACGCCAGCCAGATCAAGGGCGACCTGCCGTTGCTGGTGGATGTGTGGGCCGAATGGTGTGGGCCGTGCAAGTCGTTTGCGCCGGTGTTTGAGCAGGCCGCCGGGCAGTTGGCCGGGAAGTGCCGATTGGCCAAGCTCGATAGCGAGGCCAATCAGCAGTTATCCGCTCAGTTAGGGATTCGCTCGATTCCCAGCCTGATCCTGTTCAAGAGTGGCCGGGAAGTGGCGCGTCAGAGCGGAGCTTTTCCGTTGCCGCAGTTGATGAGCTGGCTGCGCAGTCAGGGCGTTTGAGGTAACGGGACACCCCGGTCCATCACTTGCCCCATTAGCAATACGCCCAATTCGCTCAATTGATGAATGGCCAACGCGACATCGCGCTGCTTGCCGGTGAGGTCGTCGGAAAGGTCGAGCAAGAGGGTGGTGACTGAGGAGAAGGTTTCGTAGGAGTTGAGGATCAGGGTTTCGGTGGCTTGGCCTGGGCTGACTGTGAAAAGGTACGACGGAGGATTTGGAGTAGCTTTAAACATGGTCGACATTCCTGATTGGAGCCGCCATCTGATCGCTACTAAACGAATTAGAGTGGCAGCTGTACGCAGGTTAGTAGACCGGGAAATGTCGAAGCCGGCGCGCCCGAAGACGCCCTACGCACAGCTACCATCAAGCACAGACTCAGCGCCTGAAAGATGAAGCTTATGCACTTAACGACAAACACTCGGGCTACTAAACCCGATCACTGAGAAATCAGCGACCGAGCAACCTTAGAGACGCCCATCCAGACGCACAAGCCGGCGGATTCTGGCGTAACTGTAGGCAACGGCGCAAGACGACGATTTCCCTGTAGGAACAGAGACCAATGTGGGAGCTGGCTTGCCTGCGATAGCATCACCTCGGTGTAACTGACAAACCGAGTTGACTGCATCGCGGGCAAGCCCGGCTCCCACACAAGCAGGCTCCCACATGGGTGATGTGTTGCCTGCTGGATCACGCGTTTTCCAGCAAGTTATGCAGCTCCACAAATTGCTGTGTCAGCTTGTGCCGTGGGTCCAGGTGGATCAGCGGCATGTTCGCCTGGTGCGATTCACGCATGCGCACCGAGCTGGTCAGGTATACCGGCAGCACCGGCAAGCCTTCGGCAATCAATTCATCCAGCATCTGCTGCGGCAGGCTCGCCCGGGCCTGGAACTGGTTGACCACGATCCCTTCCACTTCCAGCCCTTCGTTGTGGTCTTCCTTCAATTCTTCAATCTCTGCCAGCAGGCCATACAGTGCCTGGCGGGAGAAACTGTCACAATCGAAGGGGATCAGCACACGATCAGCGGCAATCAGCGCTGAAACAGCATAGAAGTTCAGCGCCGGCGGCGTATCCAGGTAGATCCGGTCGTAGTCCTCGCTCAATTCATCCAGCAGCTTTCGCAGCTTGTTGATCTTGTGCTTGGCTTCGAGCTTGGGCTGCAAGTCCGCCAGTTCCGCGGTAGCGGTGATGACGTGCAGGTTGTCGAACGGGGTTTCGTAGATATCCACCTGGTTCTTCTTCGAAAACGGCCCGGAAGACAGGGTTTGCTTGAAGAAATCGGCGATTCCCATAGGGATATCGTCGCCGGTCAACCCGGTGAGGTACTGGGTTGAATTGGCCTGGGCATCGAGGTCCACCAACAGGGTTCGATAGCCTTCGCTGGCGCTGACCGCCGCCAGGTTGCAGGCAATGCTGGACTTGCCAACACCGCCTTTTTGGTTGAACACCACGCGCCGCATGGAAAAACCTCCGTGTATCAATGAATGACCGAGTGTAGAGGGCAAAAGCGCCGGTTTGCTACCTCGTTCGCTTCTGTACTACAGCATCAGAGGCTCTATCTCGCACAACAATTTCCCACCAACCTGACAAAGTAGGAAATACCTGACACCCGGTGCCCCACTCCCACGAAGGACAATCAGTAATTCATTTCAACGATTTTGTAATCAGTCGTGAACAATTCTTTACCAAAGTTTGCTAGAACCCCGCAGCACCGGGATAATGCGCGCCATTCGGCGATTGCACCCTGTCCCGGTATTCGGGGCCAATGGCCGCACAAGGAAGCCCGCAGGGGCGGGATAACTTCTCAGTGATCAATTTCAACATCGCCCAATGGCGTGCCTGGGCTCCCGGGCTCGAAAGCGCGGACGACTGGCGTGCATGGTGCCAGCAGCCAACAGTGCCCGCCCGCAGCGACGTGGCTCCCGACGTATCGTTCCTGCCGGCCATGCAGCGCCGACGCCTGAGCCGCCTGGCGCGCATGGCCTTCAGCGTGGGCTGGCCACTGGCCGAAGGTCTGCAACAACTTCCGCTGGTGTTTGTCTCCCGTCACGGCGAAACCCCGCGCACCCTCGATATTCTCAGCGACCTGGCCAACGACGAGCCGCTGTCTCCGACCCAGTTCAGCCTGTCGGTGCATAACGCGGTGATTGGCCTGTGGTCGATCCTGCGCAATGAAACCAGTGAAATGACTGCCCTCGCCGCCGCCGGCGACGGCCTGGAACACGGCATGCTCGAAGCCGCCGCCCTTTTGAATGAAGGCGCACCGGCTGTATTGCTGATCATTACCGAAGAACAACCGCCCGAAGCCTATGCTCGCTGGATCGACGACGTGCCCTTCCCCTACGCCCTCGGCCTGCTGCTGACACCGGGCGACGAGTGGCAACTGGAACTGAATACAGCCGCTGTCCAACCCACCACCAAAGCCCAGTGGCCCCATGCCCTGAACCTGCTGCGCACCCTGCTGAACGAAGAGGGCGCCTGCCAACATGCCTGGAAGAACCGAGTATGGAACTGGCAACGCAAGCCCTGACCGAAAAGCCTCGGAAGGCCTACTACTGGCGCCTGTTCGCCACTGCCGCTGCCTTCGCCCTGTTTGGCCTCGGCGGCCTGTGCCTGCGCGTGCTGGTATTTCCGCTGCTCAGTTGCCTGCCGGGTAACGCCAAACAGCATCAACGACGTGCGCGCCACACCATCAGCTGCCTGTTCTGGCTGTTTATTCGCATGATGTATCGCCTGGGCATCCTGACCTACAGCGTCGAAGGCGCAGAAAAGCTCGGCCGCCCGGGCCAGATGATCATCGCTAACCACCCATCTCTGGTGGACGTGGTGTTCCTGATCGCCCAGATGCGCCAGACCAACTGCGTGGTCAAGCAGAGCCTGTGGCAGAACCCGTTTACTCGCGGGCCGGTGCGCGACGCAGGCTACATCAGCAACGATGGCAGCGCCGACATGCTCGATGCCGCTGCCGATGCCCTGCGAGACGGCCAGACCCTGATCATTTTCCCGGAAGGCACCCGCACCTCACCGGGCCAGGCACCGACCTTTCATCGCGGCGCCGCCGCCATTGCCCTGCGCGGTGCGAGCATCATTACGCCGGTGGTGATCAAGGTCAGCCCCACCACCCTGACCAAGGCCGAACCCTGGTATCGCATCCCGAATCGTCGCTTTCACTTCAGTTTGCGCGTGGGTGCCGATATAGAACCACAGGCGTTTGCCGCACAAGGGCCCGCGCCCCAGGCTTCACGCAAGCTCAACGATTACCTGCACCAGTATTTTATTAAGGAGCTCGCCGAAGATGAGCAACCCACACAGCCTTGAGCACGACATAAAAACGCTGATCATCGAGGCCCTGGGCCTGGAAGACATCAGCGAGAGCGACATCGGCAACGAGCAAACCCTGTTCGGCGAAGGCCTTGGCCTGGATTCAGTCGACGCCCTGGAATTGGGCCTGGCGATCCAGAAAAAGTACGGCATCAAGATCGATGCCGACGCCAAGGACACCCGTAATCACTTCACCAACGTGGCCAGCCTCGCGGCGTTCGTCACGGCCCGACAGGCAGCTTGAGACCGTACCATGCAAACTCGTGACGATATTTTCAACACCTTGCGCGACGCCTTGGTGGAACTGTTTGAACTGGAACCTGAACGCGTCACGCTCGACGCCAACCTGTACCAGGACCTGGAAATCGACAGCATTGATGCGGTGGACTTGATCGATCACATCAAGCGCCAGACCGGCAAGAAAATCGCTGCCGAAGAGTTCAAGGCCGTGCGCACCGTGAACGACGTGGTCGAGGCGGTCTACCGTCTGGTTCAACCGGCCGCATGAGCCGGCTGATCGGCCTTGGCCTGTTGCTGGCGGGGCTGCTGTACCCTTTTGCGGTGTATTACGGCACGGAGCATTTTGCCCCCTGGCAATTTGGCCTGCTGCTGGGCAGCCTGTGGCTGTTGCGCGCCCTGACCGGCGCCAGGCGCCCGGGCAGCCGCTGGATGGCGGCGGCGATCATCGTCTTTTGCCTGTTGCTCGCCTGGTTCGACAACCCGCAGATGCTGCGCTGGTACCCGAGCCTGGTCAGCGCGTTCATGCTGGCGCTGTTCGGCCTGAGCCTGAAATACGGGCCGCCGGTGGTCGAGCGCCTGGCCCGCATGACCGAGCCGCAACTGCCCGAAAAAGCGATTGTGTATACCCGCCAGGTCACCGTGGTGTGGAGTGTGTTTTTTCTGTGTAACGGCCTGCTCGCCGCCGCCCTCACCCTGTGGGCGCCGTTGAGCTGGTGGACGTTGTACAACGGCATGATCGCCTACGGGCTGATGGGGCTGTTGTTTGCCGTGGAATGGCTGGTACGACAAAGGGTTCGAGGCCGCGTATGAATTGGTTGAATCTTGAGCACTTGCTGCTTGAGCCTGTAGAGCAGCGTTGGGTGACCACCGAACCTGCCCTGGATCACCCACAGCTGTGGGAGAAGTCCCTGAGCCTGGCCGCCGGGTTGCAAGCCCGGGGCATCCAGCGCCTGGCGGTGCACCTTGAGGATGCCGGCGTGCTGGCGATCGCCCTGCTGGGTGCGTGGCGTGCAGGCGTCAGCGTGTTGTTACCCGCTGACCTGCAACCACAAACGCGCCAACGCTGGGACGATGCCGTCGACGCCTGGCTGACCGAAGCCGGCGACCTGGATGCGCTGTATCAAGCGCCATTAAGCGCCGCGGCCCTGGACTTGGACACCAACTGCCTGAGCCTGTGCACCTCCGGCTCCAGCGGCGAGCCCAAGCGCATCGACAAAACCCTGCGGCAGATGGCCAACGAGGTCCAGGCGCTGGAAACCCTGTGGGGCGCCGACCTGGGCGAGGCGTGCATCATCGGCAGCGTCGCCACCCAGCATATTTATGGCTTGTTGTTCCGGGTGCTGTGGCCGTTGTGTGCCGGGCGCACCTTTGTGCGCCAGCAGTTGGCATTCCCCGAAGACTTGCAGCGCGCCAGCCGTGAGCATTCGCAGTTCGCCTGGGTCGCCAGCCCGGCGTTGCTCAAGCGCATGGGCGACAACCTCGACTGGCCAGCGCTCACGCCGGTCAAACGGGTGTTCTCCTCCGGCGGCGCCCTGCCCCTTGAAGCCGCCAGCAGCCTGCATCAGCGCCTGCAACAGCGGCCGACGGAAATCCTTGGCAGCTCGGAAACTGGTGGCATCGCCTGGCGCCAGGGCGAACAACCGTGGCAGCCGTTTGCCGACGTGCACCTGAGCCAGGACGCCGACGGAGCGCTGCGCATCGCCTCGCCGTACTTGCCCGCCGGCCATGTCGAACAGACCGCCGACGCCGCCAACATCCACGCTGACGGCCGCTTCGAATTGCTGGGCCGGCTGGACCGCATCGTCAAACTGGAAGAAAAACGCATCTCCCTGCCGATGCTCGAACAAGCGCTGATGAACCATGCCTGGGTTGCCGAAACGCGCCTCGGCGTGGTGCAGGAAAACCGCGCCTCCCTCGGCGCCCTCGTGGTGCTCAGTGCTGAAGGTTTGCACGCCCTTCGTAACCAGGGCCGGCGCACCGTCACCCAAACCCTGCGCCAGCACTTGAGCCAACACTGCGAAGCCCTGGCCCTGCCCCGCCGCTGGCGCCTGCTGCGCCAATTGCCGCTGAACACCCAAGGCAAACTGCCCCAGGCCGACGTCGAAGCCCTGTTGCTGGCGCCCCGGCCGAAAGCGCCGGAAGTGTTGGGACAAGTCGAAACCAACGGAGAATGGACCCTGCAACTGGCGATCCCGCCGGACCTCGCCTACTTCAACGGCCACTTCCCGCAAACCCCGGTGCTGCCGGGTGTGGTGCAAGTGGATTGGGCGCTGAACCTGGGCCAGCAACTGCTCAACCTGCCGGGGCAGTTCGCCGGGATGGAAGTGCTGAAGTTCCAGCAACTGGTGCGCCCGGATGACCGGATCGAACTGCACCTGCGGTTCGACCAGGAGCGCGGCAAGCTGTACTTCGCCTACCGCAATGAGGCGGCGGCCTGCTCCAGTGGGCGCATTCTTTTGGAGCTGGCGAGTGAATAAGCTTCTGTTGTGGCGAGGGGGTGCCTGTTATGCATAACCCTTGCGCCCTGATCCCGGTCTACAACCACGAAGCCGCCGTGCCCGCCGTGGTTCACACCGTGCTGGCCAGCGGCCTGCCGTGCCTGCTGGTGGACGACGGCAGCAGCGCCGCCTGCGCCGCCGTGCTGGCACAACTGGCGACCCTCGACAACGTATCCCTGCTGACCCTGCCCACCAACCAGGGCAAAGGCGCGGCCGTCATGGCCGGCTTTCGCGAAGCCGCGCGCCTGGGCTTCACCCATGCCCTGCAAGTGGACGCCGACGGCCAGCACGACCTGCGGGAAGTCAGCACCTTCCTCGATGCCTCCCGCGCCCACCCGAATGCAGTGATCTGTGGCTATCCGGAATACGACGACAGCGTGCCCAAGGGTCGCCTTTACGCGCGCTACCTGACCCACGTGTGGGTGTGGATCAATACCTTGTCGCTGCAAATTCGCGACTCCATGTGCGGCTTTCGCGTGTACCCGCTGCCACCGACCCTGGCCTTGATGGACTCGGCCAACATCGGCAAACGCATGGATTTCGACTCCGACATCCTGGTGCGCCTGGCCTGGCGCAACCAGCCGATGCGCTGGCTGCCGACCAAGGTGCACTACCCCGCCGACGGCCTGTCGCACTTTCGCCTGTTCCACGACAACGCGCTGATTTCCTCGATGCACACCCGGCTGTTCTTCGGCATGTTGGTGCGCGCGCCGATGATCCTCTGGCGCCGGTGGCAGGCATGACCCAGGACACCAAGCACTGGGCCGACCGCGAGGAACGCGGCAGCTTCTGGCTGATGAAATTCACCGCCTTCGCCGCCAAGGTCCTCGGGCGCCGGCTGCTGAGCCCGCTGCTCTACGGCATCGTTTTCTACTTCTTTCTGTTCGGCCGCACGGCCCGCCAAAGCGCCTGGCAGTACCAGCAGCGCCTGGCCGACTGGAGCCAGCGCGACGACCTGCGCCCCACCCACAGAAAAGTCTTCGGGCAGTTCATGGCGTTCGCCGAGGCCCTGCTGGACAAGCTCGACGTATGGAACGGCAAGTTGCGCCTGGAGCAGATCGAAATCATCGACCCGGCCCAACTGCGTGGCCAGTTGCGCAGCGAGCGCGGGCAGATGCTGGTGGGCGCACACCTGGGCAACCTTGAAGTGTGCCGCGCCCTCGCCGAGCTGGGCGAAAAGGTCACGATGAACGTGCTGGTGCACACCAAGCACGCCGAACGCTTCAACCGCATATTGGGCGAAGCCGGGGCGACCAATTTGCGCCTGATTCAGGTCAGCGAACTCGACCCGGCGGTGATGATGATGCTCAGCCAGCGCCTCGACGACGGCGAGTGGCTGGCAATTGCCGGCGACCGCGTACCGCTGCATGGCGGGCGTACGGTGCGCGTGGATTTCCTCGGCCATAACGCCGCCTTCCCCCAAGGCCCATGGCTGCTGGCCGGCCTGCTGAAATGCCCGGTCAACCTGCTGATGTGCTTGAAGCATCAAGGCCGTTATCGCCTGATCATCGAGCCGTTCGCCCGGTTGATCGAATGGAAACGCAGCGATCGCCAGCAGGTAATCGCCCAATGGACCGCCCGCTACGCCGAGCGTCTGGGCCAGTTCTGCCTGGAAGCGCCCCAACAATGGTTCAACTTTTACCCTTTCTGGAAGACCGATGACGACGCATCTTGAGCCGGTAACCTTCGGCGAACTCCCCCTGCGCATCGAAGACGTGCTGGCCTTGGCCAACCGTCAGGCGCCGACTCAACTGCAAGCCGATGCCAAGTACCGCCAGCGTATCGCCAAGGGCGCACAGTTCCTCGATTCGTTGCTGGACAAGGAAGGCGTGATCTACGGCGTGACCACCGGCTACGGCGACTCGTGCGTGGTGGCGGTGCCGCTGGAGCACGTCGAAGCGCTGCCCCGCCACCTCTACACGTTCCACGGCTGCGGACTGGGCAAGTTGCTGGACGCGCAAGCCACCCGCGCGGTGCTGGCGGCGCGGTTGCAGTCGCTGTGCCATGGCGTTTCCGGGGTGCGCGTGGAGTTGCTGGAACGTCTGCATGCGTTCCTGGAATTCGACGTACTGCCGCTGATTCCGGAAGAAGGCTCGGTGGGCGCCAGCGGTGATTTGACGCCGCTGTCCTACGTGGCCGCGACCTTGTCCGGCGAGCGCGAAGTGCTGTTCCGTGGCGAACGTCGCCAGGCCGCCGACGTACACCGCGAGCTGGGTTGGGACCCGCTGGTATTGCGCCCGAAAGAAGCTCTCGCATTGATGAACGGCACCGCCGTGATGACTGGCCTCGCCTGCCTGGCCTTCGCCCGTGCCGACTACCTGCTGCAACTGGCCACGCGCATCACCGCGCTGAACGTGGTGGCGCTGCAAGGCAACCCGGAGCATTTCGACGAGCGCCTGTTTGCCGCCAAGCCGCACCCAGGGCAGATGCAAGTTGCCGCCTGGCTGCGCAAGGACCTGGCCATCGACGCACCGACCGCGCCGCTGCATCGCCTGCAAGACCGTTACTCGCTGCGCTGCGCGCCCCACGTCTTGGGCGTGTTGGCCGACAGCCTGAACTGGCTGCGTTCGTTCATCGAGATCGAACTCAACAGCGCCAACGACAACCCGATCATCGACGCTGAAGAAGAGCGCGTGCTGCACGGCGGCCACTTCTACGGCGGCCACATCGCCTTCGCCATGGACAGCCTCAAGACCCTGGTGGCCAACGTCGCCGACCTGCTGGACCGTCAGCTCGCCCTGCTGGTGGACGTGCGCTACAACCACGGCCTGCCGAGCAATTTGTCCGGTGCGCCAGCCGAGCGGGCGATGATCAACCACGGCTTCAAGGCCGTGCAGATCGGCACCAGCGCCTGGACCGCCGAAGCGCTGAAAAATACCATGCCGGCCAGCGTGTTCTCGCGCTCCACCGAGTGCCACAACCAGGACAAGGTGAGCATGGGCACCATCGCCGCCCGCGATGCGATTCGTGTGCTGGAACTGACCGAACAAGTCGCCGCCGCCACCTTGCTCGCCGCCAACCAGGGCGTATGGCTGCGGGCCCAGGTTGAAGACGCGCGCCCGCTGCCCCCAGCGCTGGCCGCCATGCACATCGAGCTGGCCAAGGACTTCCCGCCGGTCATCGAAGACCGAGCCCTGGAAGGCGAACTGCGCCTGTGCCTCAAGCGTATTGCCGAGCAACACTGGAGGCTGCATGCGTAGCCCCGGCGTGTCGCACTGCGACACTGAAATCCTCGTGCCGTTTTTCGACATCGACACCATGAACGTGGTGTGGCACGGGCACTACGTGAAGTACCTGGAAGTCGCCCGCTGCGCCTTGCTGGACAAGCTCGGCCACAACTACACGGCGATGCTGGAAGCAGGTTACGCCTGGCCGGTGATCGACATGCAGCTGCGCTATGTGCGCGGCGCAACCTTCGGCCAGACCATCAACGTACGCGCCAGCCTGGTGGAGTGGGAGAACCGCTTGAAGGTCAATTACCTGATCAGCGACAAGGCCACCGGTGAGCGTCTGACTCGCGCCAGCACCGTGCAGGTGGCGGTGGAAATTGCCAGCCGCGAGATGCAGTTGGCATCGCCGAAAGTATTCACTGACGCCATAGAGAGAGCCTTGAAATGAGATTTCCTGTGGGAGCGGGCTTGCTCGCGAAAATCGTCAACGATAACGCAGGCCGCCTGACACCCCGTGGCGCCCTCAGGTTCTTCGCGAGCAAGTCGAATCGTCGCACCGCCGCTCCCACAGGAATCGCGTTGATGCTGATTTTAGGCATTCCAGGCCTGGCCCACGCCTTCGACCTGCAACAACTCAGCGATCAGCTTGCAAAGCCAACGGTGATCCACGGCAACTTCATCCAGGAAAAACACCTGCGCGCCCTGCCGCAGCCGCTGACCAGCAAGGGCACCTTCGTCCTGGCCAAGGACCACGGCTTGCTGTGGCTGCTGAAAACCCCGCTGCAACAGGACTACCGTATCAGCGCCAACGGCATCGCCCGGCGTGATGCCAACGGCTGGCAATTGCTGCCTAACAAGAGTGCCGGTGCCGAGCAGAACCGTTTGTTCCTCGCCGTGTTGCAGGGCGACAGCAGCGGCTTGCAGCGTGACTTCGAACTGCAACTACAAGGCGAAGCCACGCAGTGGAAACTCACGTTGATCCCGCGCTCGCTGCTGATCAAGCAGGTGTTCACCCAGATCAATATCGACGGCGGCGAGCTGGTGCAAAAAATCGAGCTGCTGGAAACCCAGGGCGACAGCACCGTACTGCGCATGCAGGACAGCACCAGCAGCCAGCCCCTGAGCGACACGGAGCAACACGACTTTGCCGAGTGAACGTTGGTTGCCGCGCCTGTTCCTGATCCTGCTGGTGGCCGTGTTGGCCCTGGCGGGTTGGCAATGGCGCCATGGCGCGCCGCTGTCGGCGAACCTGATGGAGCTGGTGCCTGGCACCGCGCCGGATGCGCTGGAGATGCGTGCCGAACAACGCATGCAGGAACCACTGAACCGCGAAATGCTGGTGCTGGTGGGGCATGCCGATCGGCAACAAGCCGTGGCCATGGCGACGCAATTGGGCGAAGCCTGGCAAGCCAGCGGCCTGTTTGAGAAGGTTCAGTGGAACCTGCAAGCCGACCTGCCGGCCCTGCGTCAGCAGTTGCTGCAAGGCCGCCTCGCGATGCTCTCGGCCAAGGACCGCGAGCAACTGATCGACGAGCCCCAGGCGTTTATCCAGCAACGGGTTCAGGCGCTGTTCGACCCGTTCACCGGCTTCAGCCTGGTGCCGAGCCAGGACGATTGGCTGGGCCTCACCGGGCGCATCCAGAATAGCCAGCCGCAGCACGGTTCGGTGCAGCTGGATATCGGCAGCGGCGCGTTGATCGCCGATGCCGACGGCAAAAGCTGGGTGCTGCTGCGGGCGCGCACCACTGGCAATGCCTTCGACATGAAACTGCCGCGGCAAGTGGCTGATCTACTCAAGGCCAGCCGCGAGCAGGCCGACCAGCAAGGTGCGCAATTGCTCGCGGCCAGCGGCCTGTTGTACGCGGCCAATGGTCAACAGCAGGCGACGCGGGAAATCACCTGGGTCGGCGGCGGCGCGACTGCCGGGATCCTGTTATTGCTGCTGTTGGCATTCCGCCGCTGGCGTGTGCTGTTGGCGTTTGTGCCGGTGCTGGTGGGCATGTTGTTTGGTGCGGTGGCCTGTGTGGCGCTGTTCGGGCATATGCATGTGATCACGCTGGTGCTGGGTTCGAGCCTGATCGGCGTGGCGGTGGATTACCCGCTGCATTACCTGTCCAAGAGCTGGAGCATGAGCCCTTGGCGCAGCTGGCCGGCCTTGCGCCTGACCTTGCCGGGCTTGAGCCTGAGCCTGGCCACCAGTTGCATCGGTTACCTGGCGCTGGCGTGGACGCCGTTCCCGGCGCTGACGCAAATCGCGGTGTTCTCGGCGGCGGGCCTCGTGGGCGCCTATCTGTCCGCCGTATGCCTGCTGCCGGCCTTGCTCAAGGGCGTAGAACTGCGTCCGGCCCAATGGCCGCTGCGCATTGCCGAGTTTCTGCTGAGCGTGCGCGAGTCGCTGCTCAAGCGCCTGCCCAGTCCGGTGTTATTGGTACTGGTGTTGGTGTTTTGCGCAGGCGGCCTATGGCACCTGAACAGCAAAAACGATATCCGCCAGTGGATCGGTGCGCCGCCGCAGTTGCTGCAGGAAGCCCAGGCCGTTGCGCGGATTACCGGGTTCCAGCCCACCAGCCAGTTCTTTCTGGTACGGGCGGACAATCAACCGCAATTGCTGGAGCGCCAGGCCGCGCTGAGTCAGCGTCTGGATCAGCTGGTGAACATGGACAAGCTCCAGGGTTACCTCGCGCTCAACCAGTTGGTCAGCCCGCCGGCTGAGCAACAACAGCTGCGTGAAGCCTTGAACCAACTGCCGCAGTACTGGCAGCCATTGCTGGACCTCGGCGTACCGGCCGCCGCGCTGCAAGCCGAGTTGACCCAGTTGCAGTCACTGCCCACCGAAGACATCGACGCAGCGCTGGTCGGCCCGCTGGCTGAGCCGTGGCGCACGCTGTGGCTGGGGAATGTCGACGGTGGTGTGGCAGCGATGGTGAGCCTGCAAGGGTTGAACAATCCGGCCTTGCTGCGGGTACAGGCCCTGGATCTGCCCGGCGTGCAGTTGGTGGACCGCCTGGGCGACTTGAACCAGGTGTTTGCCGCGACGCAAATCAGCGCCGCCGAATTGAAGTTGATGTCGTGCGTGTTGATCGTACTGTTGCTGATCCTGCCGTTTGGCTTCGGCGGCGCCTTGCGCATTGTTGCCCTGCCGTTGCTGGCCGCGCTCTGCAGCCTGGCCAGCCTGGGTTGGCTGGGGCAGCCGCTGACGTTGTTCAGCCTGTTCGGTCTGCTGTTGGTAACCGCCATCAGCGTCGACTACGCGATCCTGATGCGTGAACAAATTGGCGGCACCGCCGTGAGCCTGTTGGGCACACTGTTGGCGGCCGTGACTACTTGGCTATCGTTCGGCCTGCTGGCCATTTCCAGCACGCCGGCGGTGAGTAATTTTGGGCTATCGGTGAGCTTGGGGCTGGCATTCAGCTTCATGCTGGCACCGTGGGCCGCCCCGTCCGGGACAAGGAAGAAACGATGAGCAGCCAATACCTCAGCAAGAACTACGTCGAAGAAACCAAATTCGGCTTCTGGTTCCTGCGTAGCCACACCTGGCAGCACCATGTGCTGCGCGTGGCAATCAACGACCTGCGCAGCCTGTTCAGCGACCCGCTGCCGGTTGCCCCGGTGCTGCTGGACGCTGGCTGCGGCCAAGGCAAGTCGTTCCAGTACTTGCAGCAGGTGTTCGCCCCCGAGCGCCTGATCGGCCTCGACGCCGACCCACACAGCCTGGACCTGAGCCGCGCCGAAGCCGCGCGCCAGGGCATCGCCATCGAGTTGATCGGCAGCGACTGCGCGACCCTCGACGTGGCCGACGCCAGCGTCGACGTGCTGTTCTGTCACCAGACTTTCCACCACCTGGTAGAACAACATCGCGCCCTGAAAGAGTTCTATCGGGTGCTCAAGCCGGGCGGCTACCTGCTGTTTGCCGAGTCCACCGAGGCCTATATCGACACCTGGGTCATTCGCTGGCTGTTTCGTCACCCGATGCATGTGCAGAAAAGCGCCGAGGAGTACCTTGAGATGATTCGCGAGCAGGGCTTTGAGTTCGGCCCGCAGAACGTCTCGTACCCGTACCTGTGGTGGAGCCGCGCCACCGATTTCGGCCTGCTTGAGCGCTGGGGCCTGCGCCAGCCAAAACCGGCCGGCCAGCGCGAAGAAACCTTGGTCAACGTGGTTGCCCGTAAACCTCTGGCGAGCACTGAAACATGATCCGAATGCTGTTGATCGGCTGCTTGTTGCTGCTGAGCGCCTGCGCCAGCCAGCCGCCGTTGCCGTCGAAAACCCCGGTGCTGAGCCTGCCGTTGCAACTGCATGTGCAGCGCGAACAGGATGGCCAACGCCAGGACTGGCTGCTGGTGATGCAACGCGAAGCCGGCGGGATTCGCTGGTCGATGATGGACCCGCTGGGCATTCCCCAGGCTCGGCAGAAGTTGATCAACGGCGCCTGGCAGGCCGACGGTCTGCTGCCGCCCAATCCCCAAGCGCGAGAGTTGTTTGCCGCTCTGTTGTTCGCCCTCACCTCGGCGGATGAAGTCTCCAAGCTGTACCCCGGCACCCAGGAAATGGACTTGATCCGTACTCTGCCGTCCCGCTGGAAGATCACCTATCACTCCTCCCTGGTGTTTCGCATGGACGTGATCGGGCAACACCTGACCTATCGCATCTCGCCGCTTGAGGCTGCACGATGACTGCCTACCTCAATGCCCTCGGCGTGATCTGTGCCCTGGGCCGTGGCAAGCGCGAAGTCAGCCGCAACCTGTTCGCCGGCGACTGCTCCGGCATGCGCGCCGAAAGCGGCTGGGTGCCGGAGCGTGTGTTGCCGGTGGCGGGCGTAAAGGGTGAACTGGCAGCCATCCCGCCCGGGCTGAAATCCCATCACAGCCGTAATAATCAGCTGCTGCTGGAAGCGGCGTTGCAGATTGACGAGGAGATCCGGCAAGCGATTCAGACGTTCGGCGCGTCGCGCATTGGCATCGTGCTCGGCACCAGCACCTCGGGCATTGATGAAGCCAGTCGTGGCATCGCCCACTACCTGCGGGAAAAAAACTTCCCCGGCGACTACGACTACCTGCAACAGGAACTCGGCGCCCCGGCCAATTTCCTCGCCGACTGGCTGCAACTGAGCGGCCCGGCCTATGTGATTTCCACCGCCTGCACCTCCAGCGCGCGGGCGCTGATGAGTGCCCAGCGCCTGTTGGACCTGGGCGTGTGCGATGCGGTGATTTGCGGTGGCGTCGACACGTTGTGCAAGCTGACCCTCAATGGCTTTTCGTCCCTGGAAGCAGTGTCGGCACAGCGCTGCAATCCGTTTTCGGTGAACCGCAACGGCATCAATATTGGCGAAGCCGCCGTGCTGTTCCTGATGAGCAAAACCCCGGCGCCGGTCGCACTGCTGGGCAGCGGTGCCAGTTGCGACGCCCACCACATTTCCGCCCCCGAGCCTACCGGCAAGGGTGCGTTGCAAGCGATGCGCAAGGCCCTGACCAGCGCAAAACTGACACCCGGGCAGATCGGTTACCTGAACCTGCATGGCACCGCCACGCAGCACAATGACGCCATGGAAAGCCTGGCGGTCGCGGCCCTGTTCCCGGACGGCGTAACCTGCTCGTCGACCAAACCCATGACCGGCCACACCCTGGGCGCTGCCGGCGCGCTGGAAGCGGCGTTCTGCTGGCTGAGCCTGGCGGAAGGCGTAGTGCCGCCCCATGTCTGGGATGGCCAGGCCGACCCCGACCTGCCCGTACTGAAGTGGGCGTCGCCCGGCGACGCCCTGGAAAAACGCTGCCTGATGAGCAACTCGTTTGCCTTCGGCGGCAACAACGTCAGCCTGATTATCGGAGACGCCCCATGACTGATTGGCCGCTCGCCGAACTGCTGCCCCACGCCGGTGACATGATCCTGATCGATCAGGTCCTGAGCTTTGATGAAGAACAGATCCAGACCCGCCTGAGGGTCAAGCCCGGCGGTCTTTTCAACCGCGCCGACGGCAGCCTGCCCGCGTGGGTCGGCATTGAGTTGATGGCCCAAAGTGTCGCCGCCTATGCCGGTTGCCGTGCGCGCCAGAAAGGTGAGGCCGTGGAGTTGGGCTTCCTGCTGGGCACGCGCAAATTCGAGTGCAACGTCGAGCACTTTCCCGCAGGCACCGAGCTGACCATCCACGGCCTGCGCTCCCTGGAAGACGACAACGGCATGGGTGTGTTCGAATGCCACCTCACCGGCGACGGTATCCAGGCGAGTGCACGCTTGAACGTATTTCGACCGCCCCAGGCGGCCAACTATTTAGATGAATCGAAGGACACCACGCCATGACTGAATCCGTATTGGTGACCGGCTCCAGCCGTGGCATCGGCCGCGCTATCGCATTGCGCCTGGCCCAGGCCGGGCACGACATCGTGCTGCATTGCCGCAGCGGGCGCGCCGAGGCGGATGCGGTGCAGGTCGAAATCGAAGCCCTGGGGCGCAAGGCCCGGGTGTTGCAATTCGATGTGGCGGATCGCGCCAGCTGCAAGGAGATCCTTGAAGCCGACGTGGAAGCAAATGGCGCGTATTACGGCGTGGTGCTCAATGCAGGCCTGACGCGCGATGGCGCGTTTCCAGCGCTGTCGGAAGACGATTGGGACGTGGTGATGCGTACCAACCTGGACGGGTTCTACAACGTATTGCACCCGGTGATGATGCCGATGATTCGTCGTCGCGCCGCCGGGCGAATCGTGTGCATCACGTCAGTGTCCGGGCTGATCGGCAACCGTGGCCAGGTCAACTACAGCGCGTCCAAAGCTGGTTTGATCGGCGCCGCCAAGGCCCTGGCCATCGAGCTCGGCAAGCGCAAGATCACCGTCAACTGCGTGGCCCCCGGGCTGATCGACACCGCGATGCTCGATGAAAACGTACCGGTGGAAGAATTGATGAAAATGATCCCGGCCCAACGCATGGGCACCCCGGAGGAAGTCGCCGGGGCGGTGAATTTCCTGATGTCGGCGGAAGCCGGCTACATCACCCGCCAAGTGCTGGCCGTGAATGGAGGCCTGTGCTGATGAAACGCGTGGTGGTCACCGGCATGGCCGGCGTTACGTCCCTGGGCAGCGATTGGGCAACCATCGCCGCCAACTTCCGCGCCAACCGCAGCGGCATTCGGCGCATGGACGAGTGGGAGCGCTTCACCGAGCTGAACACACGGCTGGCCGGGCCGATCGATGATTTCGTGGTGCCCGCCCACTGGACCCGCAAGCAACTGCGCAGCATGGGCCGGGTTTCGCGCCTGGCGGTATGGGCAGCGGAACAGGCGCTGAAAGACGCCGGTTTGCTGGGCGACGAGTCGATCAAGGACGGGCGCATGGGCGTGGCCTGTGGCTCGTCCACCGGCAGCACCGACGAGATCAAGGCCTTCGGCAATATGCTGCTGAACTCGGTGGCCGAGGGGCTGAACGCCAACTCCTACGTGCGGATGATGCCCCACACCACGGCAGCGAACATCAGCATCTTCTTTGGCCTCACCGGCCGGCTGATCCCCACATCCAGCGCCTGCACCAGCGGCAGCCAGGGCATCGGCTACGCCTATGAGGCCATCAAGTTCGGCCGCCTGCCGCTGATGTTGGCGGGTGGCGCGGAAGAGCTGTGCCCTACCGAAGCCATGGTGTTCGATGCGCTGTACGCCACCAGCCTGAAAAACGATGCACCGCAAACCAGCCCGCGCCCCTACGACAGTGGCCGCGACGGCCTGGTGATCGGCGAAGGCGGCGGCATCCTGGTGCTCGAAGAGCTGGAACATGCACTGGCCCGCGGCGCGCACATCCACGCGGAGATCGTCGGTTTCGGCAGCAACGCCGACGGCCAGCACACCACTCGCCCGGAGCAGGCCACCATGCGCCGCGCCATGGAGTTGGCCCTGGAAGATGCCGGGCTTTCGCCCGACGCCATCGGCTATGTGAACGGCCATGGCACCGCCACCGACCAGGGCGACATCGCCGAAACCCTGGCCACCAACAGCCTGTTCGGTAGCCGCATGCCCATCAGTTCGCAGAAGAGTTTCCTTGGGCATACCCTGGGCGCATGCGGCGCGTTGGAGTCGTGGTTCAGCATCGAAATGATGAACAGCGACCGATACGTGCACACCTTCAACCTCGACGAGGTCGACCCGCGCTGCGGTGAGCTGGATTACCTGCAAGGTGAGTTCCGCGAACTGCACAACGACTACGTGATGAACAACAATTTTGCCTTTGGCGGCGTCAACACTTCGCTGATTTTCCGCCGCTGGGTGTAAGTTTTTTTACTGACTGGAGAAATGGAATGTCTTCCCTGCTACGCGCAACACTGGTCGCTTTGGCCCTGCTCACCACCGCTGGCTGCACCAATAAACCGGTGCTCAACCCCCAGCACGACTTGCCGGCGAACCCGCAGGTCAACGAAGAAAAAATGAAGCAGACCATCGTTGCAGCCCTGAACAAACGCGAATGGGTCGTGCAACGCCTGAGCCCGCAGCTGGTGCAGGCCGAGATCAACGTGCGCAACAAATTCCACGCTGAAATCGACATCCGCTACACGGCCACCAGCTACGCCATCACCTACCGCGACAGCCGCGACCTGGGCTACAAGGACGGCAAGATCCACCGCAACTACAACCGTTGGGTGAGCATGCTGGACCGGGACATCCTGGCGGCGTTGCGCACCAATGGTGTGAGTGACAACGGGTCTGCCGCGCAGTTGTTCCAGCAGACCGGGACTTCGAAGCAGAACTGACAGGCCAGAAACAACAAAGTGTGGGAGCTGTCGAGCTTGAGCGAGGCTGCGATAGCGGCAGGTCAGGCAACACATTGCTGACAGTGCCGACGCCATCGCAGCCTCGCTAAAGCTCGACAGCTCCTACACTTCGCTCGACTTGGCCTACTGCCCCCTCGCCACAAGCAGCTCGACAAACGCCTTGGCCATCGGCGTTTGCTGGCCCTTACGCTGCACCAGCCACACCGCTGTCACCGCCTCCTGATCCAATAGCGTGCGATACACCACGCCATCAATGCGTATCCGCTGATACGACGCCGGCAACACCGAGACACCCAACCCCGCCGCCACCAGGCCGATGATGGTCATTGCCTCTCCGGCCTCCTGGGCGAAGTGCGGGCTGAAGCCGGCATCTCGCGCCAGGTTCAGCAACTGGGCATACAAGCCGCTGCCATAAGTCCGCGGGAAAAATACAAACGGCTCTTCAGCCAATTGCGCCAGGTGCAAACCACGCTCACTGCCCTCCACCAACGGATGCCCGGCGTTCAGCACGGCCACCAAGGGCTCGCGCATCAGTTCCACGACGCTCAGCGAATCAGGCAACGGCAGTGGCCGCATCAACCCCACCTGTATCGACTCATCCACCAGCGACTCGGCCACTTCCGTACTGCTCATCTCCTGCAAATTCAGATGCACCGCCGGGAACGCCTGGCGAAAGGCGAAGATCGCCTGTGGGATGCTGGAGTTGAACGGCGCGGAAGAGGTGAAGCCAATCTTCAACTCCCCCAGCTCCCCCAACTGCGCCCGACGCGCCACGTCCGCCGCTTTATCCACCTGCGCCAGCACCAACCGCGCCTCTTGCAGGAACAACCGGCCCGCCTCGCTCAGCTCGACCCGACGATTGGTACGCTCGAACAACCGCGCCCCAATCTCCTGCTCCAGCGCCTGGATCTGCTGGCTCAGCGGCGGTTGGGAGATGCCCAGCACTTGCGCGGCGCGGCCAAAGTGCAGCTCTTCAGCCACGGCGATGAAGTAACGCAGGTGGCGCAATTCCATGAAAACCTCATTAGGTCGTAAAAGCTCTTAAACAGGTCGAACAATATATTGGAAAGAATCATTAGCGAGCTATATTCTTTTTTGCATTGCCAGCCCTGGCAGTCTTTCCTCCCCGAGGTCCCGCGTGAAATCTGCTGTCGCTCCGCTTGCTCAAGAAGTACCGCCCACCGCCCTCGATGAAGTGGTGGCACAGCTCAACGAGCAGTACATCGAAAAAGGCACCCCGATGTTCATGCGCACGGTGCTGGCGCTGTTTTCCGGCGGTTTCGCCACCTTTGCCCTGCTCTACTGCGTGCAGCCGATGATGCCGGCGCTGTCCCACGAATTTTCCATCAATGCCGCACAAAGCAGCCTGATTCTCTCGGTGGCCACCGGCATGCTCGCCATTGGCCTGCTGATCACCGGGCCGATTTCCGACACCTTTGGGCGCAAGCCGGTCATGGTTGCCGCGCTGTTCTGCGCCGCGCTGTGCACCATCGCCAGCGGCCTGATGCCGAGCTGGGAAGGCATCCTGCTGATGCGTGCACTGGTGGGCCTGTCCCTCAGCGGGCTGGCGGCGGTGGCCATGACCTACCTGAGCGAAGAGATCCACCCGCAACACATCGGCCTCGCCATGGGCCTGTATATCGGCGGTAACGCCATCGGTGGCATGAGCGGGCGCTTGATCATCGGCGTGCTGATCGACTTCGTCAGCTGGCACACGGCGATGCTGATCATCGGCGCCCTGGCACTGATCGCGGCCACGGTGTTCTGGAAGATCCTCCCCGAATCGCGCAACTTCCGCGCCAGCACCCTGCACCCGCGCAGCCTGGTGGACGGCTTCACCATGCACTTCAAGGACGCCGGCCTGCCGTGGCTGTTCCTCGAAGCCTTCGTGCTGATGGGCGCCTTTGTGACGATGTTCAACTACATCGGCTACCGCTTGCTGGCTGACCCGTACGATTTGAGCCAGGCTGTGGTAGGCCTGCTGTCGCTGGTCTACCTCTCGGGTATCTACAGCTCGGCGAAAATCGGCTCCCTGGCCGACCGCCTGGGCCGTCGCCGCGTGCTCTGGGGCACCATCGTGCTGATGCTCGGCGGCATCGCCCTGACGCTGTTTACCCCGCTGTGGCTGGTAGTGCCAGGCATGCTGATCTTCACCTTCGGCTTCTTTGGCGCCCACTCGGTGGCCAGCAGCTGGATCGGCCGCCGCGCACTGAAAGCCAAGGGCCAGGCGTCGTCGCTGTACCTGTTCAGTTATTACGTCGGGTCGAGTATTGCGGGGACGGCGGGTGGTTTCTTCTGGCACTACGCCGGGTGGAACGGAATTGGCGGGTTTATCGTTGCACTGTTGATCGTCGCGTTGCTGGTGGCGTTGAAGCTGGCGAAGTTGCCACCGTTGCAGGAAGCTAAGGCTTAACCACCGCTCACAAAAAAGCCCGGCATCTGCCGGGCTTTTTCATTGCCGCGCGATCACTCGTGATACTGCGCCGACAACTCGTGAACCGCCCGCAGGAACGCGCCTGCGTGCTCTGGATCAACTTCCGGGGTGATGCCATGGCCGAGGTTGAATACGTGACCGCTGCCTTTGCCGTAGCTGGCGAGGATGCGGCCCACTTCAGTACGGATGGCTTCCGGCTTGGCGTACAGCACGGTGGGGTCCATGTTGCCTTGCAGCGCGACCTTGCTGCCCACGCGGCGACGGGCTTCGCCGATGTCGCAGGTCCAGTCCAGGCCGAGCGCGTCGGCGCCGGCGTCGGCGATTCTTTCCAGCCACAGGCCGCCGCCCTTGGTGAACAGAATGACCGGCACTTTGCGGCCTTCGTGTTCGCGGATCAGGCCGCTGACGATTTTGCGCATGTAGGCCAGGGAGAATTCCTGATACGCCGCCGCCGACAGGTTGCCGCCCCAGGTATCGAAGATCTGCACCGCTTGGGCGCCGGCCATGATCTGGCCGTTCAGGTACGAGGTGACCGACTGCGCCAGCTTGTCCAGCAGCAGGTGCATGGCTTGCGGGTTGTCGTACAGCATGGCCTTGGTCTTGCGGAAGTCTTTCGACGAGCCGCCTTCGACCATGTAGGTGGCCAGGGTCCACGGGCTGCCGGAGAAGCCGATCAGCGGCACGCGGCCATTGAGCTCGCGGCGGATGGTGCTGACCGCGTCCATGACGTAGCCCAGGTCCTTGTGGGGATCGGGGATCGGCAGGGCTTCGATATCGGCCAGGGTGCTGACGACTTTCTTGAAACGCGGGCCTTCGCCGGTTTCGAAGTACAGGCCTTGGCCCATGGCGTCAGGGATGGTCAGGATATCGGAGAACAGGATGGCCGCATCCAGCTGTGGATAGCGGTCCAGCGGTTGCATCGTGACTTCGCAGGCGAACTCCGGGTTCATGCACAGGCTCATGAAGTCGCCGGCGTGGGCGCGACTGGCGCGGTATTCCGGCAGGTAGCGACCGGCCTGGCGCATCATCCACACAGGGGTGACGTCCACGGGTTGCTTGAGCAGGGCACGAAGGAAACGGTCGTTCTTGAGGGCAGTCATGTCGGCATCCGCAAAAAAAGTGCGGGCATTTTCTCAGAGCGCGACGCAAAAGGCACGGCAAGAGCCGTGCCTTTTGTCTATCGGGTCAATTTGTCGCGGATATGAAAGCGCCACAAAACAAATGTGGGAGCGGGCTTGCTCGCGAAAGCGGTGGGTCAGCCAACACATCTGGTGACTGATATACCGCATTCGCGAGCAAGCCCGCTCCCACATTTTGATCCCATTTCAATCCGGGATCGGGGTCAGACCTGCAGGTAATCCAGGATCCCTTCGGCGGCGTTGCGGCCTTCGAAGATGGCCGTCACTACCAGGTCAGAACCGCGCACCATGTCGCCACCGGCGAAGATTTTCGGGTTGCTGGTCTGGTGTTTGTACTGGCCTTGTTCCGGGGCTACAACGCGGCCCTGGCTGTCGGTCTGGATCTCGAACTGCTCGAACCACGGCGCCGGGCTTGGGCGGAAACCGAAGGCGATGACCACGGCGTCTGCCGGGATGATCTCTTCGGAACCCGGGATCGGCTCAGGGCTGCGACGGCCACGGGCGTCCGGTTCGCCGAGACGGGTCTCGACCACTTTCACGCCTTCGACACGGTCCTCGCCAACGATAGCGATCGGCTGGCGGTTGTAGAGGAATTTCACGCCTTCTTCCTTGGCGTTCTTCACCTCTTTGCGCGAGCCCGGCATGTTGGCTTCGTCACGACGGTAGGCACAGGTCACCGACTTGGCACCCTGGCGAATCGAAGTACGGTTGCAGTCCATCGCGGTGTCACCACCGCCCAGCACCACGACCTTCTTGCCTTTCATGTCGACGAAATCTTCCGGCGACTTTTCAAAGCCCAGGTTGCGGTTGACGTTGGCGATCAGGAAGTCCAAAGCGTCGTACACGCCCGGCAGGTCCTCACCGGCAAAGCCGCCCTTCATGTAGGTGTAGGTGCCCATGCCCATGAACACGGCATCGTATTCTTCAAGCAGTTGCTCCATGGTCACGTCCTTGCCGATTTCGGTATTGAGGCGGAACTCGATACCCATGCCGGTGAAGACTTCGCGACGATGGCTCAGTACGGTTTTTTCCAGCTTGAACTCGGGGATGCCGAAGGTCAGCAGACCGCCGATTTCCGGGTTCTTGTCGAACACCACCGGGGTTACGCCGCCACGTACCAGCACGTCGGCACAGCCCAGGCCCGCAGGGCCCGCGCCGATGATCGCGACGCGCTTGCCGGTCGGCTTGACCTTGGACATGTCCGGGCGCCAGCCCATGGCGAACGCGGTGTCGGTGATGTACTTCTCCACCGAACCGATGGTCACCGCGCCGAAGCCGTCGTTGAGGGTGCACGCACCCTCGCACAGACGATCCTGCGGGCACACCCGGCCGCACACTTCCGGCAAGGTGTTGGTCTGGTGCGACAGCTCGGCGGCGGCGAGGATGTTGCCCTCGGCCACCAGCTTCAGCCAGTTCGGAATGAAGTTGTGCACCGGGCACTTCCATTCGCAATACGGGTTACCGCAACCCAGGCAGCGGTGGGCCTGGTCGGCCGAGTGCTGGGGTTTGAAGGGTTCGTAGATTTCCACGAACTCTTTCTTGCGTTGACGCAACAGTTTCTTCTTCGGATCTTTGCGCCCGACATCGATGAACTGGAAGTCGTTATTCAGACGTTCAGCCATGTTAAAACCTCATCAAACTCTTCAGGCGCATATCACTGCGGGTTGGCACGGATGCTGGAAAGCAACGATTTCAGGTTGGCAGCCTTGGGCTTGACCAGCCAGAAACGACGCAGGTAGTCATCGAGGTTTTCAGCGAGGTTACGACCCCATTCGCTGTTGGTTTCCTCGACGTATTCGTCCAGCACATGCTGCAAGTGGTTGCGATAGGATTCCATCGCTTCGCCGCTGATCCGCTGGATCTCCACCAACTCGTGGTTCACCTTGTCGACGAAGGTGTTGTCCTGGTCCAGCACGTAGGCGAAACCGCCGGTCATGCCCGAACCGAAGTTGTAGCCAGTCTTGCCCAGCACCGCGACAAAACCACCGGTCATGTACTCGCAGCAGTGATCGCCCGTGCCTTCAACCACGGTGTGGGCACCGGAGTTACGCACTGCGAACCGCTCACCGGCCGTGCCGGCTGCAAACAGCTTGCCGCCGGTTGCGCCGTACAGGCAGGTGTTGCCGATGATGGCACTGTCTTGAGTCTTGTAGACGCTGCCCACTGGCGGAACGATCACCAGCTTGCCGCCGGTCATGCCCTTGCCCACGTAGTCGTTGGCGTCGCCTTCGAGGTACATGTTCAGGCCACCGGCGTTCCACACGCCGAAGCTCTGGCCAGCGGTGCCCTTGAAGCGGAAGGTGATCGGCGCCTTGGCCATGCCCTGGTTGCCGTGCTTGCGCGCGATTTCGCCGGAGATGCGTGCGCCGATGGAACGGTCGCAGTTGCAGATATCCAGGGCGAATTCGCCGCCGCTTGCGTCGTTGATCGACGAACTGGCCATCTCGACCATCTTCTCGGCCAGCAGGCCCTTGTCGAACGGCGGGTTGCGGTCAACCTGGCAGAACTGTGGCTTGTCCGCCGGGATGTGATCACTGCCCAACAGCGGCGTCAGGTCCAGATGCTGTTGCTTGGCAGTCTGGCCTTCGAGGATGTCCAGCAGGTCGGTACGGCCGATCAGCTCTTCCAGCGAACGCACGCCCAGCTTGGCCAGCCACTCACGGGTTTCTTCGGCGACGTAGGTGAAGAAATTCACCACCATGTCGACGGTACCGATGTAGTGGTCCTTGCGCAGCTTCTCGTTCTGGGTCGCCACGCCGGTGGCGCAGTTGTTCAGGTGGCAGATGCGCAGGTATTTGCAGCCCAGGGCGATCATGGGCGCGGTGCCGAAGCCGAAGCTTTCGGCGCCGAGGATCGCGGCCTTGATCACGTCGAGGCCGGTTTTCAGGCCACCGTCGGTCTGCACCCGGACCTTGCCGCGCAGGTCGTTGCCGCGCAGGGTCTGGTGGGTTTCAGCCAGGCCCAGTTCCCACGGTGCGCCGGCGTACTTGATGGAGGTCAGCGGCGAAGCGCCGGTGCCGCCGTCGTAGCCGGAGATGGTGATCAGGTCAGCGTAGGCCTTGGCCACACCGGCGGCGATGGTGCCCACGCCAGCTTCTGCGACCAGTTTCACCGAGACCAGGGCCTGCGGGTTGACTTGTTTCAGGTCGAAAATCAGCTGCGACAAATCCTCGATGGAGTAGATGTCGTGGTGCGGCGGCGGCGAAATCAGGGTCACGCCCGGCACTGCATAGCGCAGCTTGGCGATCAGGCCATTGACCTTGCCGCCTGGCAGTTGCCCGCCTTCACCCGGCTTGGCGCCTTGGGCGACCTTGATCTGCAGCACTTCGGCGTTGACCAGGTATTCCGGGGTTACACCAAAACGGCCAGTAGCGACCTGCTTGATTTTCGAGCTCTTGATGGTGCCGTAGCGCGCCGGGTCTTCACCGCCTTCGCCGGAGTTGGAACGCGCACCCAGGCGGTTCATGGCTTCGGCCAGGGCTTCGTGAGCCTCAGGCGACAAGGCGCCCAGGGAAATACCGGCGGAGTCGAAACGCTTGAGGATCGATTCCAGTGGTTCGATCTCGCTGATGGCCAGCGGCGTGTCCAGGGTTTTCACCTTGAACAGGTCACGGATCATCGACACCGGACGGTTATCCACCAGCGCGGTGTATTCCTTGAACTTGGCGTAGTCGCCCTGCTGCACGGCAGCTTGCAGGGTGCTGACCACGTCCGGGTTGTAGGCGTGGTATTCGCCACCGTGGACGAACTTCAGCAGGCCGCCTTGCTGGATCGGCTTGCGCGCGCTCCAGGCTTCGGCTGCCAGGGCTTTCTGCTCGGCTTCGATGTCGACGAAACGTGCGCCCTTGATGCGGCTTGGCACGCCACGGAAGCTCATGTCGCAGACTTCTTCCGACAGGCCGATGGCTTCGAACAGCTGTGCGCCACGGTACGAGGTAACGGTGGAAATGCCCATCTTCGACAGGATCTTCAACAGGCCCTTGGTGATGCCTTTCCGGTAGTTCTTGAACACCTCGTAGAGGTCGCCCAGGACTTCACCGGTACGGATCAGGTCGCCGAGTACTTCGTACGCAAGGAACGGGTACACCGCCGAAGCGCCGAAGCCGATCAACACCGCAAAGTGATGCGGGTCGCGGGCTGTGGCGGTTTCAACCAGGATGTTGGAGTCGCAACGCAGGCCTTTTTCGGTCAGGCGATGGTGCACTGCGCCGGTGGCCAGGGAGGCGTGGATCGGCAGTTTGCCCGGGGCGATATGACGGTCGGTCAGCACGATCTGGGTACGGCCGGCGCGCACGGCTTCTTCAGCCTGATCGGCGACGTTACGCACCGCGGCTTCAAGGCCGAGGCTCTCGTCGTAGTTCAGGTCGATGATCTGCCGGTCGAAGCCCGGGCGATCCAGGGTCATCAACGAACGCCACTTGGCCGGGGAAATGACCGGCGAGCTGAGGATTACGCGGGAAGCGTGCTCAGGCGATTCCTGGAAGATGTTGCGCTCGGCACCGAGGCACACCTCCAGGGACATCACGATGGCTTCGCGCAGCGGGTCGATCGGCGGGTTGGTCACCTGAGCGAACTGCTGGCGGAAATAGTCGTACGGCGTACGCACGCGCTGGGACAGCACGGCCATTGGCGTGTCATCGCCCATGGAGCCGACGGCCTCATAGCCTTGCTCGCCCAACGGGCGCAGTACCTGGTCACGCTCTTCGAAGGTGACCTGGTACATTTTCATGTACTGCTTGAGCTGGTCGACGTCGTAGAAAGCCGAGCCGTGGTCGTTGTCTTCCATGGTCGCCTGGATGCGCAGGGCATTCTTGCGCAGCCATTGCTTGTACGGATGACGGGACTTCAAGCGGTTGTCGATAGCATCGGTGTCGAGGATCTGACCGGTTTCGGTGTCCACAGCCAGGATCTGGCCCGGGCCGACGCGGCCCTTGGCGATCACGTCTTCCGGCTTGTAGTTCCACACGCCGATTTCCGACGCCAGGGTGATAAAGCCGTTGGTGGTGGTCACCCAACGCGCCGGGCGCAGGCCGTTACGGTCGAGCAGGCACACGGCGTAGCGACCGTCGGTCATTACCACGCCGGCCGGGCCGTCCCACGGTTCCATGTGCATCGAGTTGTACTCATAGAACGCCCGCAGGTCGGGGTCCATGGTCTCAACGTTCTGCCACGCTGGTGGAATGATCATGCGCACGCCACGGAACAGGTCGATGCCGCCGGTGACCATCAGTTCGAGCATGTTGTCCATGCTGGAAGAGTCGGAACCCACGCGGTTGACCAGCGGGCCGAGCTCTTCCAGGTCCATCAGGTCGTTGGCGAACTTGGTGCGACGGGCCACGGCCCAGTTGCGGTTGCCGGTGATGGTGTTGATCTCGCCGTTGTGGGCGAGGAAGCGGAATGGCTGGGCCAGCGGCCATTTCGGCAGGGTGTTGGTGGAGAAGCGCTGGTGGAACACGCAGATTGCGGTTTGCAGGCGCTCATCGCTCAGGTCTGGATAGAAGGCGGTCAAGTCCGCCGGCATCATCAGGCCTTTATAAATGATGGTCTTGTGAGAAAAGCTGCAGATGTAGTGGTCGGTGTCGGCGGCGTTGGCCACGGACGAACGACGACGCGATGTGAACAGCTTGATCGCCATGTCCTGGTCGCTCAAGCCATCGCCAGCGATGAACACTTGTTCGATCTGCGGCAGGCGCTCCAGGGCCAGGCGGCCGAGTACGCTGGTGTCGATGGGCACTTTGCGCCAGCCGACAAGTTGCAGGCCAGCGGCCAGAATCTCGCGGTTCATGTTCTCGCGAGCAGCTTCGGCTTTGACCGGGTCCTGGTTGAAGAACACCATGCCCACGGCGTACTGCTTGGGCAAATCGGCGCCGAAATGCTCCTTGGCGACTGCGCGCAGGAACTGGTCGGGCTTTTGAATCAGCAAGCCGCAACCGTCACCGGTCTTGCCGTCGGCGTTGATCCCACCGCGGTGGGTCATGCAGGTCAGGGCCTCGATGGCCGTTTGCAAAAGGGTATGACTGGGCTCGCCCTGCATATGGGCTATCAGGCCGAAACCGCAGTTATCCTTGAATTCATCGGGTTGGTACAGACCTGCTTTCATAGACACTTTCTCACCAGGCTGCCTCTTATTTCGAGGCAAATTTCTTTTCAATTCAACCGGTTACCTTCCACGCCGAACGTACGCCGGCTTAGCGGGGGCAAAAGGGAGGTCATTGTACACACCGACACAGACGCTCACAAATTTAGCGACGAAATGTCGCAAATCTATGTCGCATTTATGAAAGGTTTAAAGCGATATGCTGTGCTAGTCAAAACTTTTTTAATTCTGACCGCTACGACTCAAAAGCTACTGTGACGCAGACACCACAAAGCGCGCGGCCTTCAGGGCTGCACGCTTTGTTGTTTTTTTTGAGGTGCCGAGAGGGCGGCCTGGGTAAGGCCGCCGGATCTTCAGCGAGTTGTTGCCAGTTCTTGTTGAACGCTGGCGACAGTGCGAGGCCAAGGTTTACCAGCCTGAACCTTCGCTGGCAAGGCCTTGATAGCGGATTCCGCTGCTGTACGGCTGGAGAAGTTGCCGTAAGTGATCACGTAGAGCGGCTTGCCGTTGAGGACTTTCTTGAAATAACGGTACTCGCCGCCCTGCTCTTTCACGAACGCCTGGGCGTTGGCTTCGGAGCTGGTGCCCAGGATCTGCACCACGAAGTTACCGGTAGGCTGGCTGGTGTACCAGCTGCTGCCGGTAGCGCCGGCCTTGGCCACAGTCACCGGTTTTTCAGCAGGCTTGGCGGCAGGCGCTGGCTTGGCCACCGGCGCCGGGGCTACTGGCTTCGCAACTGGCGCTGGCTTGGCGGTAGCGACCTGAGCCGGCGCAGGCGTCGGTGCCGGTGCTGGCTTGGCAGCTGGCTGACCCGCCGGCACGCCCGCAGGTGGCGCGGTGGTGGTCACGGTCGGCGGCGTGGCGCTGGAGCCCTCTACCGGCACACCGTCGTCGCCTTCGGAAATGCCGCCGGCTTCTTCGGCGAGCGGGCCGCGCATCACTGGCTGGCCAACCATCGGCAAGTTGGTCGGTTGGCCGGAGTTGGCGAACTCAACGTTCGGTGTTGGCTTGCCCAGTGGCAACTGCGCCTGTTCGGTTGGCGCGCCAGCGGTGGTCGGGGCCTTGTTGCGACCTGGAATCAACCAGGCGGCGGCGACAGCGACCACGACAACGGCAGAAATTGCCAATACGTGCTTCTTAGGCATAGTGAACCCCATCTTTGGACGCTTGACCGCAGAGCGGCTGGCAATCATGGCTTCGATCATGGCATCGCGGGCAACCTGGTTGATGGTGCCAGGCCAGCCGTCGGAGCTTTCGTGAATATCAGAGATCTGCGAAGCGGAGAAAAGTTCGATGCCCTGCCCTGCGCCTTCCAGCCGTTGGGCGAGGTATTCGCGGGTTTCTTCTTCTTCGTAAGGCTGCAGTTCGATGACGTGGAACAGCTCCTGCTCGCCGCTGATCTGCTCAAGTTCGGCAATCAGCGAAGACTCGCCGAACAGGAATACATGCGGACGACCTTCAGGCGTACCGGCCGCCAGGGCCAGCAACGCTTCCAGGGCAGATTCGTCGAGTTGCTCGGCGTCGTCCACCAGCAGGTAGACTTCCTGGCCGGTCAGGCCCAGTTGCACCACTTGCTTGAGGATCGCATTCGGCTCGGCAGTGGACACGTCCAGGGCCTGGGCCACTTGGCGCAACACGCCCGCCGCATCACCGGCACCACGGGCGGAAACCACCACGCTCTGTACCGATTGCTTGTTGGTGCTGGCCACCAGCGCCTGGCGCAGCAAAGTCTTGCCGCTGCCCAGAGGGCCGGTAACCACCAGCAACAGCTGGCTGTAGCGCGCGAGGTGGTGCAACTGCCCGAGCACCGGCTTGCGTTGCGCAGGGAAAAATTTGAAACCAGGCACCCGTGGAGCAAAAGGGTCGTGGCTTAACTGGTAATGGCCGAGGAACGCCTCGTCGGCATGCAAACTAGTCATCGGGATCTTATTAACCTTTAAGCTGGGCCAGGGCGCGGTAATCCGCTCCCAGCGTGGCCTGTAAAATCTCTTTCGGATAATCGTCGGTCACTACCGCTTCGCCCATTCGGCGCAACAGCACCAGTCGCAGTCGACCGTCGATCACTTTCTTGTCTATTGCCATATGTTCGAGAAAATCTGCCTCAGTCATCTCCTCGGGAGGAATGACCGGCAACCCGGCGCGCTGGAACAGGCGGATCCCGCGATCACGCTCCTGGGCGCTGATCCAGCCCAGGCGCTGCGACATCTCCAATGCCATCACCGTGCCAGCCGCTACGGCCTCTCCATGCAACCACACACCATAGCCCATGTGAGTCTCGATCGCATGACCGAAGGTGTGGCCAAGGTTCAACGTAGCGCGTACGCCCGACTCACGCTCGTCGGAATTCACCACCAACGCCTTGGCAGCGCAGGAGCGCGAAATCGCTTCGGTCAGCGCCACCTGGTCGAGGGAGCGCAGGGCGTCGACATGCTCTTCAAGCCAGGTCAGGAACGGCTCGTCGCAGATGAGGCCGTACTTGATGACTTCCGCCAGGCCCGCCGACAGCTCTCGGGGCGGCAGGGTATTGAGGGTGGCGGTGTCGATCAGCACCACATTCGGCTGATAGAACGCACCGACCATGTTCTTGCCCAGCGGATGGTTGATGCCGGTCTTGCCGCCCACCGACGAATCGACCTGGGACAGCAACGTGGTCGGTACCTGGATAAAGTCCACGCCGCGCTGGTAGCAGGCGGCCGCGAAGCCGGCCATGTCGCCGATCACCCCGCCACCCAGCGCTACTACGGTGGTGCGACGGTCATGACGGGCAGTCAGCAGGCCATCAAAGATCAGTTGCAGGGTTTCCCAGGTCTTGAAGGCCTCGCCGTCGGGCAACACCACCGAGATCACCGAATACGCCGCGAGGCTGCGGCTCAGACGCTCAAGATACAGCGGCGCGACCGTTTCATTGGAGATGATCGCCACTTGCCGCCCGGCAATATGCGGGGCAAGCAACTCGGGCTGGTCCAACAAACCTTCCCCAATATGGATCGGGTAGCTGCGCTCGCCAAGATCGACCTTAAGTGTCTGCATGTGTCCCCGCGTTGAAGATGAAAGCAGGCGTATTGCCCTACGTTAACGTTGTCGGCAACGTCGGGATCTGACGCTGCCTGATGGCTCTACGCCACAACTCGGACGGTCATGACGCGCCGCCGAGGATAGCGCATTTCGGCTCTGGCTTTAACGGGGCGGCAACTGTGCCAGGCGCTCAAGAATGTCGAGAACGACCATTCGCGGCGGCCGCTCATCGGTTTCCACCACCAGATCGGCGATTTCCCGATACAGCGGGTCGCGCAGCGTCAGCAGGTCCCGCAGGGTTTTTGCCGGGTCGGCGGTACGCAACAACGGGCGGTTGCGATCGCGAGCGGTGCGGCCCACCTGCTGCTCCACAGACGCATGCAGATAAACCACGCGACCGCCGGCGTGCAGCGCCCGGCGATTCTCGTCACGCATCACCGCGCCGCCGCCGGTGGCCAATACCACGCCATCACAACCGCACAGCTCGGCAATCATCGCCTGCTCGCGGTCGCGAAAGCCCAGTTCGCCTTCCTTATCGAAGATCCACGGGATATTGGCACCCGTGCGCAATTCAATTTCCTTATCGGAGTCTTTGAATGGCAGGCGCAGCTCTTTGGCCAGCAAACGGCCGATGGTGCTTTTTCCAGCCCCCATCGGTCCTACAAGAATCAAATTTCGCACAGAATCAACGACTCACAGCAATCGCCTGGTTATTCATAATACGCGGAGTCAGGAATACCAGCAGCTCGGATTTTTTCTCCGAAACCACATCCCGCCGGAAAAGGCGGCCAAGATACGGCACATCGCCCAAAAATGGCACTTTATCTACCACTTTGCTTTGAGTATTGGAGAAAACTCCGCCAATCACGATGGTCTCCCCGTCCTGGACCAGCACCTTGGCATTGACCTCGTTTTTCTTGATCGGCGGCACATCGTTGAGCTTGTTCAGGTAGTCGGGCTCGTCCTTGGTCACCTTGACCTCCATGTTCACCCAGCCGTCCGGTGTGATTTGCGGCGTCACTTCCAGTGAAAGCGAGGCTTCCTTGAACGACACCGAGGTAGCACCGGTGGAGCTGGATTCCTGATAGGGAATCTCGGTGCCCTTGAGGATTCGTGCGGTTTCCTTATCGGAGGTGACGACCTTGGGCTGCGAGACGATTTCACCGTTGCCGGTTTTTTCCATGGCGGTCAGCTCCAAGTCCAGCAGCAGGTTGTCGGTGATAAAGGCGATCCCCAGGCCGGCGCTGCCGTTGACCGTGCCCATATCTACAAACGGCGAGCTGGGCGGGTTTTCGGGAGGCTCGGCACCCTCGGCCAGCGGTTTCCTGATACCGCCAGCGCCCCAGTTACCCCGACTCATCTGCCCACCCCAGCGTACCCCCAGGCTTTTGTCGTAATCCACATTGGCCTCGACAATCCGCGCCTCGATCATCACCTGCCTTACCGGAATATCCAGTTGCGCCACGATCCGACGCAGCTCCTCCAGCCGCTCCTGGGTCTGGTAGGCGATGATGTTGTTGGTGCGATCATCCACCGCCACCGAGCCGCGCTCATCGGTTGCACCTTCCAGGCCCACGGCCGACTGGAACAGCTTGGCCAGGTCCGACGCCTTGGCATAATTCACTTGCAGCAGTTCACGGCGCAGCGGGGCCAGCTCCGTCATTTGCTTGCGCGACTCCAGCACCAGCAGCTCGCGGGCCGCTAACTCCTCGGCAGGCGCCACCAGCAGTACGTTGGCCGTCACACGTTTGTCCAGCCCCTTGGTTTGCAGCACAAGATCCAGGGCCTGGTCCCAGGGCACGTCCTTGAGGCGCAGGGTGATCGCCCCCTGCACGTCGTCGCTGGCCACCAGATTGAGGCCGGCGACGTCGGCAATCTGCTGCAGCACCGCGCGTAACTCGATGTTCTGGAAGTTGAGGGACAGCTTGTCGCCGGTAAATGCCACGCGCTCTGTACTCAGGGGCGCATTGCCAGGTGGCGGCAGGTGAATCAGGTCGATTCGATTGGGCACAGCCATGACCATCGGTGCCGTGAACGCTATCCATAGCGCCACACCGAAGGACGAAAAAGTCCTTTTCATTGTTTGTTTCCGTTATGAATTCACGTTCAGGGAAAGAGTTTGCGAGCGTTCCAGCCAAGCGCCCTGGCCGTCCGGGAAAAGCTCGGCCAGTTCGACATGGGAGTCATGAATCGCCGTGATGCGCCCGTGGTCCGGGCCCAGGTAATCGCCGATTGCCAGCCGATGGACAGACGACGCTCCCCGCAGCAGGGCGAAGGTTTGGGCACCAAGGGACAAGGTCCCGACCATCTCGAACTGCTCAACGGCGAAGCCTTCGAGGATTCCGCGGGGCCTGGCCAAATCCGGTCCGGTAGCCGGTCGCCCAGCGGGCCTCACAAGCTGGCGAAAGGGTGGCTGGAAAGGATCGCGTAAGGATGCAAAATCGTAGGCAATTGGCTCTACGAAAGCAGACGAGGGCTCGCGTAGGCCAACCTCGAGGTCATCGCTCGCCTGTCGGTTGTGCCGATAAGTCTTCGCCACCAGGCTGAGGCGCAACAGGGAGCGATCGACATGACTGAACGCCAAGTCATGGACCGTGACAATCCTTGGCAAGCCGGCCATGCCGTTGATGAACGCCGCCAGCTCGTGAAAAGTCCCGGTCACTCCAATCTGCAGGGGCGACTCGATGTACAAGGCCCGAGGCTGGTCATCCCGAAGTTCGATGGCCTCCAGCACCAAGCCATTGGCGGCACTCAGGTGGCCAATATCCTCAAGCAGGCCGGGCACCTGGGTATCAACAGGCAACTGCCGCAACAGGTTGGCGAAACTGCCTCGCATCGTTTCGAGTTCCCGGGCCTGGGATTGGAGGCCGGCAGACTGACTGGTTTTCAGCGCGATTTGCTGCTCAAGCGTCACTTCCTGCGCCTCAAGCTGGCGCAGTTGCTCCCGCGCCCCGCTCAAGTAGAAGGTGTTGCCTACTGCCCACAGCAGGCAAAAAACCGCGCTCCCCAGTAAAGCCTTGCCCGGCAGGGGCCAGTCGAGAGCGTTTCGACAGAACTGGGTGATATCGGATTCCGTCAGCCCTGGCAGGCCTGACGCCCCTCTCATGGGCGCACCTCATCGGAATGACCATGGCGAACCGTCAGCTGAAAGCTATTGTCGTCACCGCCCTGCGCACCGCTAACCCGTTGAAGCCGGGGCGCCTGCAAGTCACCGGTTGCCTCAAGGCCACGCATCAACTGAGCAATATCACGGTTCGATTCGGCAGTACCGCTGATCGAAACAGATCCACCGTCAACACTCACCTCACGCAACTGCACCCCATCCGGCATGGCACGAGCCAATTGGTCCAGCAACTGAACGCCCGCCGAACGATCGTCCTGCAAACCCTGCACAACTTTCATCCGTTCCATCAACTGCTGGCGTTGCTCATGCAGCTCGTCGATGGCCTTGATCCGCGAGTCGAGCCCGGTAACGCCCACCTTCAGTTGGCTGTTACGGGCCAATTGCCGATCAATCGCGCGGTCGATCACCTGGTCTGCCAGCCATACCGCAGCCAGCGCCACAGTTGCAGCCCCCGCCAGGAACACCAGAAAATATTTGCGCCGCCGCTGGTTCCGTTCTGCGCGCCACGGCAGCAGGTTGATTCGTGTCATCAGTCGAAACTCCTCAGGGCCAACCCGCAGGCCACTCCCATTCCCTGGGCATCCACGGCCCATTGCGCGCCATCGACACGACGGCCCGGCGTGATGCTGTCCGAAGCCTGCCTGCCCGCGCGAGCCAATGCAAATGCTTCGACATCCACGATCCGCGTCCCCAGGCCCGCCAGGGCCAAAACCGCCTCCCGGGCCTCGACCTGTTCCTTGAGGCAGGCGACAAGCAACACATCGACGCACTGAGGATCACCGGCCGACGGACCCTGCACCTGAAAGTCGATGGCCACCTCCTCCAACGGATAAGGAATGTACTGGTCTGCTTCCGAGTAGATTCGACGCACCATTTCAACCTCAGTGAGCCCTGCGTCCATCTCGAGCACACGGGTAATCACCGAAGGCCCGGCGACGGCGACGGCGGCCTGTCGGAGCGAGGTATGCGCCTGTACCAGCGCCCTGGACAGTGCCTGTGCGACGGCATCGAAATCCATCACGCTGCTGTCGACCACCGCATGGGCCGGCAACTGCTGCGTGGCGTAACCCCGGACGCTGTAGCCGACGCCTGAAACCTCCAGTTCCACCAGCTTGATGCCGGCGTCATTGATGTCGATACCCAGGACGGCATCGGCTTTTCGCCTGAAAAATCCCTTTCTCATAAAACTCCCCAAAACTTTCCCTGTCTTACGGACTGATTGTTGCCAGGCTTCCTGCATTCGGTCGGCTTGTGTGAGCGGCACGAATGACGCCCGAAGCCGAAAAATGCTTTAATGCCCAGCGTTTTTTCCCGCGTTTATCTGCTGGCCGGGTCGATCCACCGCTTGCCGTGCATGCCCCGACGCCTAACCCATTCTTTTCCTTGGAAATCCAAAAGCCTTGATTCGTCTGCTGAAGTTTTTCGGGTACTCCATTGTCGCGATCGTCTGCGGGCTGATGCTCGTGCTCAGCGGGGCCTATCTCTACCTTAGTCCGGGTTTGCCCTCCGTAGAGGCCCTGAGAAGTATCCAGTTGCAGATTCCTTTGCGGGTCTACAGCAGCGATGAAAAACTGATCGCGGAGTTCGGCGAAATGCGCCGCACCCCGATCCGTTTCGCCGACATTCCACCCAATTTCATCAACGCCCTGCTGTCGGCTGAAGACGATAATTTCGCCAACCACTATGGCGTTGACCCAAGCAGCCTGGTGCGGGCCGCCACGCAGTTGGTAAAAAGCGGACACATTCAGTCCGGTGGCAGCACCATCACCATGCAGGTCGCGAAGAACTTCTTCCTCACCAGCGAACGCAGCTTTTCCCGCAAGGCCACGGAAATTCTCCTGGCGTTGCAGATCGAACGTCAGCTGACCAAGGACGAGATCCTTGAGCTGTACGTCAACAAGATCTACCTCGGCAACCGTGCCTACGGCATCGAGGCGGCTTCCCAGGTCTACTACGGCAAGTCGATTCGTGATGCCAGCCTGGCGCAGATGGCGATGATTGCCGGCCTGCCCAAGGCGCCTTCGCGCTTCAACCCGCTGGCCAACCCGGCGCGCAGCAAAGAGCGCCGCGACTGGATCCTGGGCCGCATGTACAAGCTGGGCAAGATCGACCAGGCCGCGTACGAAAGTGCGGTGGCCGAGCCGCTGAACGCCAGCTATCACGTGCCGACCCCGGAAGTGAATGCCCCGTATATCGCCGAAATGGCCCGCGCCGAGATGGTCGGCCGCTATGGCAGCGAGGCGTACACCGAAGGTTTCCGCGTGACCACGACGATTCCGAGCAACCTGCAGGAAATCGCCAATAAATCGGTACACGAAGGCTTGATCGCCTATGACCAGCGCCACGGCTACCGCGGCCCTGAATCGCGCCTGCCGGGCAAGACCCTGAGCGCCTGGACCGTCGAACTGGGCAAACAACGCCCGATCAGCGGCCTTGAGCCAGCCATCGTCACCCAGGTGAAAAAAGATGGCGTGCAGGTACTGACCCGCACCGGCGAAGAACATGTGTCGTGGGACAGCATGAAATGGGCCCGCCCGTTCCTGAACACCAACAGCATGGGGGCGATGCCCAAGCAGCCGTCGGACGTAGCCCAGGTCGGCGACCTGATTCGTGTGCAGCGCCAGAAGGACGACAGCCTGAAATTCAGCCAGGTGCCCGTGGCACAGGGCGCCCTGGTGTCGCTTGACCCGCAGAACGGTGCAATCCGCGCCCTGGTTGGCGGGTTTGCCTTCGAGCAGAGCAACTATAACCGCGCCACCCAGGCCAAGCGCCAGCCGGGCTCGAGCTTCAAGCCGTTCATCTACAGCGCCGCCCTGGATAACGGCTACACCGCCGCCAGCCTGGTCAACGATGCGCCGATCGTGTTTGTCGACGAGTACCTGGACAAGGTCTGGCGCCCGAAGAACGACACCAACACCTTCCTCGGCCCGATCCGCGTCCGCGAGGCGCTGTACAAGTCGCGTAACCTGGTGTCGATCCGCCTGCTGCAGGCGATGGGCGTAGGCAAGACCATCGACTACATCACCCGCTTCGGCTTCAACAAGTCGGACCTGCCGCCCAACCTGTCCCTGGCACTGGGTACCGCCACGCTGACGCCGATGGAAATCGCCACCGGCTGGAGCACCTTTGCCAACGGCGGCTACAAGATCACCCCGTACCTGATCGACAAGATCGAAAGCCGTAGCGGCGAAACCCTGTTTACCGCCAACCCGCCGCGGGTACCGGGCGACGTGGTCAATGGCGTCGCCGCCACTGACGGCCAGGCAGCACCGACCAACGGCGGCATCACCATCGAGCCAACGCCAGGCGAAGCACCGGCCGCCGGCGCCCCTGCCGCACCACAAGCGCCGGCGGTAGCCGAACGCGTTGTGGATGGCCGCACCACCTACATCCTCAACAGCATCCTGGAAGACGTGATCAAGAAAGGTACGGGGCGTCGCGCCCTGGCCCTGGGCCGCGCCGACATCGCCGGCAAGACCGGTACCACCAACGAATCCAAGGATGCGTGGTTCTCGGGCTACAACGGAGACTACGTGACCACCGTATGGACCGGTTACGACCAGCCGGAAAGCCTCGGTCGCCGGGAGTTCGGTGGCACCGTCGCGCTGCCGATCTGGATGAGCTACATGGGTGCTGCATTGAAGGACAAGCCGCTGCACACCCAGCCGGAGCCGGAAGGCATACTCAGCCTGCGAATCGACCCGGTCAGCGGCCGTGCGGCAGCGCCGAGCACGCCGAATGCGTACTTCGAGCTGTTCAAGAGCGAGGACACGCCGCCATCGGTCAACGAACTGGGCAACGGCGTTGCACCGGGCAGCCCGCTGCCGGCGGATGAGGCGGCACCGATCGACTTGTTCTAACACGCAGATCCAATGTGGGAGCGGGCTTGCTCGCGAAAGCGGGGTATCAGGCTCAGATGGGCCGACTGACACACCGTCTTCGCGAGCAAGCCCGCTCCCACATTTGGATCACCGCCAGGCTCGAGCTAATTGCCAGCCACAAAAAAAGCCCCGACTCGCAAGAGCCGGGGCTTTTTGTTGGTGCGCTACAACGGCTTAGCCGTTGAACACATCATCCACGCTTTGCAGCGGGTAGTTCTTCGGATACGGCAGGGTGGCCACACCGGTCTCGATTGCGGCTTTGGCCACGGCATCGGAGATCAGGGTGATCAGGCGCTTGTCCATTGGTTTCGGGATGATGTACTCACGACCGAATTCCAGTTTCGCACCGCCGTAGGCGTCACAAACGTCCTGCGGTACCGGCAGCTTGGCCAGTTCGCGCAGGGCGTTGGCGGCAGCTACTTTCATTTCTTCGTTGATGCGCTTGGCGCGAACGTCCAGGGCACCACGGAAGATGAACGGGAAGCCCAGTACGTTGTTGACCTGGTTCGGGTAGTCCGAACGGCCGGTGGCCATGATCACGTCGTTGCGGGTGGCGTGGGCCAGTTCCGGGGAGATTTCCGGATCCGGGTTGGAGCACGCGAACACGATCGGGTTGGCGGCCATGGACTTGAGGCCTTCGGCGCTCAGCAGGTTCGGACCGGACAGGCCAACGAACACGTCTGCATCGTCAAGGGCGTCAGCCAGGGTACGCTTGGAGGACGGATGCGCGAACATCGCCTTGTACTGGTTCAGGTCGGTACGCTCGGACTGCACAACGCCCTTGCTGTCGACCATGTAGATGTTTTCCAGCTTGGCGCCCATGCTCACCAGCAACTTCATGCAGGAGATGGCCGCAGCGCCGGCGCCCAGGCAAACGATCTTGGCTTCGCCGAGGGTTTTGCCAGCGATTTCCAGGGCGTTGATCATGCCGGCCGCGGTAACGATCGCGGTGCCGTGCTGGTCATCGTGGAATACCGGGATGTCGCACTGTTCGATCAGGGCCTTTTCGATCTCGAAGCACTCAGGTGCCTTGATGTCTTCCAGGTTGATGCCACCGAAGGTGATGGAGATGCGCTTTACCGTGTCGATGAAAGCCTGCGGGCTTTCGGAATCGACTTCGATGTCGAATACGTCAATGCCGGCGAAGCGCTTGAACAGTACGCCTTTACCTTCCATGACTGGCTTGGAAGCCAATGGGCCGAGGTTACCCAGGCCGAGGATCGCGGTGCCATCAGAGATCACTGCAACCAGGTTGCCTTTGCCGGTGTACTTGTAGGCCAGTTCAGGATCGCGGGCGATTTCACGTACGGGCTCGGCAACGCCAGGGCTGTAGGCCAGCGACAGGTCGCGGGCGGTGGCAGTGGCTTTGGTGAGCTCTACACTCAGCTTTCCTGGACGAGGATGGGCATGATATTCGAGAGCGGCAGTTTTCAAATCAGACATATCGGCATTCCGCTTTTACTGTTGGTCGACGGACCGCCGAGGATACGCGTGTCGCAAAGTCCCCACAAGACTGGGCAGTCACAGGTGTCAAGGGCCCTGCCCTACGACTTTTGGCCAAGAGCCACGGGATACAAGGGCTCAACTGTTCACAATCATAAGAAAAAATGTCTACAATTTTTTCTTACGGCATCCGCTGAAGCATGCCGGGATCGGTCACTGGCAGCAGCCAGCGTGCCTGGCCATTTTCCAGGCCACCGCGCCGGGAACGGTCCAGCACCCAGCCGCGCGCCTCGATGGATTGCCCCTGTAAACCCTTCAACAGTGCACTGTCGAACGCGGCCACCCGATTGGGCGCAATGCGTAATACCAGTGAGCCCTGCAACTCAATCCAGACTCCGCCGCGATTGCGTTCGATGTTGCTCACCTGGCCGCTGACCACCGCAAAGCCCGAACGACGGATCTTCGCCGCATCTACCACCGGTGACTGGCGCCACAGCCCCAAACGGGCCTGCCGGGCACTGCGTTCGGCGGCTTGCTGGCAGGCCACCAGCTCCACATTCGGCGCGACGGCCACCTGGAAGCCGAGGCCTTCGGCGAGCAACTGCGCCTCCAAATTTTCGCCATTGGCGCCGTAAAGATGGGCCAAGGTGCGACCGTAACGATCCTTGCTTTCCCGTCCGGGCACCACGCCAACGCGCCCACCGCTCGCATCCACCAGGCTTTGCAGACGCTCGCGAGCGGCCACGGCGAAGGGCTCGTCAGTGCGGCCCTTCTTGCCGGTTTCCGGGGCATTGACGCCGATCATGCGCACGTTGCGGCCGTCCTTGAGGCGCACCGTGTCGCCATCCACCACCCGCTGCACGTCAAAAATAGCGACATTGCCGGGCGCCGGGCAGAAGACCTCGGCCTGGGCGGGCGCCAGCCAAATCGCAGACACAAAAAAGGCGCCCACAAGGGACGCCTTTTTCATCAGCGAGGACAAGCCATACAGGCCATCCAAGCGGACCAGCCTTACTCGGCTTTAGGAGCAGCTTTAGCGCCGAAAGCACCGAAGCGGGTCTTGAAGCGGTCAACACGGCCGCCAACATCCAGAGTCTTCTGCTTACCGGTGTAGAACGGGTGGCACTCGTTGCACACGTCGATTGGCAGAGCTTTGCCGAAAGTCGAACGGGTTTCGAACTTGTTACCGCAGCTGCAGGTAACGTCGATGGCAACATAGTTTGGATGGATATCGGCTTTCATGGTGTATTCCTCAGGCTAGCGTGCCGCCAATCAACACTATTGTTGAATACCGCACGTAATTAGGCCGCGGATTCTACCAGACCTTTTTAAACGCGCAAGAAGCACAACGGCCCCTTTCATCAGAAAAAGCGCGGCATACACAAGGCCCTGTGGGAGCCGGGCTTGCCCGCGATGCAGACTCTACGGTGTCTCAGGTGCACCGTGTCGTTACTATCGCGGGCAAGCCCGGCTCCCACATCCACCGCTGGTCTGCTAGGCTCCCGCCCTTCTTCGCCGCCCGTCATATGAGAACCCCCGCGTGCCCGACGCCATTTTGCGCCTCGCCCTGCCCTCGCCCCTGCGCCGCCTGTTCGATTATCGGGCACCCGCCGGCGTATTGCGGTCGCAGTTGCAGCCGGGCATGCGCGTGCGCGTGCCGTTTGGCCGGAGGGAAATGATCGGCATCCTGGTAGAAGTCGCCGATCACAGCGAAGTGCCCGCCGAGAAGCTCAAGCCTGCCGTGGCCATCCTCGACGCCACCCCGCCGCTTCCACCTGCGCTGTTCAAGTTGTGCCTGTGGACCTCGCAGTATTACCAGCACAGCCTCGGCGATACCTTGAGCTGGGCGCTGCCGGTGCTGTTGCGCCAGGGCGAATTGGCCGAGGCGCGCCAAGAGCGTTTCTGGTCGATGGTACCGGGGGCGCGCATGGACGACCCGCGCATCGCCCGCGCCCCGCGCCAGCGTGAAGCCCTGGCGACCCTGGCCCAGCATCCCCACGGCGTCGCCCATCAGCTGTTAAGCAAGTTGATGCTGAGCAAGGACAGCCTGGACTTGCTGCTCGCCAAGGGTTTGGTGCAGGTGGAGATCCGCAAGCACGCCCCCGGCGAACGCCACGAACACTGGCTGGCCCAGCCGGAGCTGCCGCTCAATCCGGAACAACGCGCCGCCTATGAAGCGATTCGCGCCGGCTTCGACAGCTTCCACGCGTTCCTGCTGGCGGGCGTCACCGGCAGCGGCAAGACCGAAGTCTATTTACAGCTGATCCGCGAAACCCTCGAGGCCGGCAAACAGGCGTTGGTGTTGATCCCCGAGATCAACCTCGGCCCGCAAACCCTGGCGCGCTTCGAGCAGCGCTTCAACGCGCGCATCGCCCTGGTGCACTCGGCGGTCAACGACCGCGAGCGCCTGGAATCCTGGCTCGCCGCCCGGGACGGCGAGGCCGACATTATTATTGGTACCCGCTCGGCCCTGTTCACTCCGATGAAAAATCCCGGGCTGATCATCATCGACGAAGAACACGACGGCTCCTATAAACAGCAGGAAGGCCTGCGCTACCACGCCCGCGACCTGGCACTGGTGCGGGCCCGCCAGGAAAACATCCCGATTGTGCTGGGTTCGGCCACGCCCTCCCTCGAAAGCCTGCACAACGCCTACACCGGTCGCTACGGCCTGCTGCGCCTGAACGAGCGGGCCGGCGGCGCCAAGCAGCCACGCTTCCTGCGCCTGGACGTGAAAAGTCGCCCGCTGGACAGCGGCATTTCCGGGCCGATGCAACAAGCCATAGGCCAAACCCTCGCGGCGGGCCAGCAAGTGCTGGTGTTCCTCAACCGCCGGGGTTTTGCGCCGACGCTGCTGTGCCATGACTGCGGCTGGATGTCCGAGTGCAAGCGCTGCGACGCGCGAATGACCGTCCACCAGCGTTCCGGCGAGTTGCGCTGCCATCACTGCGGCCATGTGGAACGGGTGCCACGTCACTGCCCGCAGTGCGGCAAGGTCGACTTGCGCCCGGTGGGCGCAGGCACCGAGCGCGCCGAGGAGCGGCTGGGCATTCTGTTCCCGGATTACCCGGTGCTGCGGGTCGACCGTGACAGTACGTCGCGCAAGGACGCGATGAATCAGCTGTTCGCCACGATCCAGAAGGGCCAGCCGTGCATTTTGGTGGGCACACAGATGCTTGCCAAAGGGCATCACTTCCCACGGGTGACCCTGGTGTCGATCCTGGATGCCGACGGCGGGTTGTTCTCCGGGGATTTCCGCGCCAGCGAACGGATGGCACAGCTGATCGTGCAGGTCGCAGGCCGCGCCGGGCGGGCTGAAGAGCCAGGCAAGGTGATCATCCAGACGCATCTGGCCGACCACCCATTGCTGATTCAACTGACAGAGCAAGGTTACTTTGCCTTCGCCGAGCAGGCCTTGAGCGAACGCCGCTCGGCCGGCTTGCCGCCGTTTGCGCATCTGGCGCTGCTGCGGGCCGAGGCGCACAAGCCGGGGCAGGCCGAAGGCTTCCTGGATGAAGCGTGCAGCGAGGCTGAACGTTTGCTTGGGGGACTGGGTCTGACCGGCATCGAACTGCTCGGCCCGGTACCCGCGCCCATGGAACGTCGCGCCGGGCGTTACCGTGCCCAGCTGCTCTTGCAAGCCAGTGCCCGCGCCCCGCTGCATCGTTTATTAAGCAGTTGGTTACTTGCCCTGGAGCAAATGCCCAGCGGGCGACAAGTGAGATGGTCGTTGGACGTAGACCCGGTAGATTTGTATTAAGCCTGGCCATAGGTCCAGCGAAGGTTGGCAAGCCCGCCCTCCCCACGGATAATGCCCAGTTTTTCCACCTGCGCATCGCGCGCCACCGCTTGCGGTCGAAAGAGAACACCATGAAAGACACCATTCGCCAGCTGATCCAACAAGCCCTCACCCAACTCGTCAACGAAGGTGTGTTGCCTGAAGGCCTGACGCCGGCGATCCAGGTGGAAAACACCCGCGACAAGACCCACGGTGATTTCGCCAGCAACATTGCGATGATGCTGGCCAAGCCGGCTGGCCTGAAGCCTCGCGACCTGGCGGAAAAAATCATCGCCGCGCTGCCGGCCGACCCGCAGGTGACCAAGGCTGAAATCGCCGGCCCGGGCTTTATCAACTTCTTCCAGAACACCCAGGCCCTGGCTTCGCGCCTGGACGCGGCCCTGGCGGATGCCAGGATCGGCGTACGCAAGGCTGGCCCGGCACAGCGCGTGGCTATCGACCTGTCGGCGCCGAACCTGGCCAAGGAAATGCACGTAGGTCACTTGCGCTCAACCATCATTGGTGACGGCGTGGCGCGGGTCCTGGAATTCCTCGGCGACGACGTAATCCGCCAGAACCACGTGGGCGACTGGGGCACCCAGTTCGGCATGTTGATGGCCTATCTGCAGGAAAACCCGATCACCAGCAATGAGCTGTCGGATCTGGAGAACTTCTACCGCGCCGCCAAGAAGCGTTTCGACGAATCCGAAGAATTCGCCGACCGCGCCCGTGGCCTGGTGGTCAAGCTGCAAGCCGGCGATGCCGAATGCCTGGAGCTGTGGGGCCGCTTCCGCGAGATCTCCCTGTCCCACTGCCAGGAAATCTACGAGCTGCTCAACGTCAAATTGACCATGGCCGACGTCATGGGCGAAAGCGCCTACAACGACGACCTGATCAACGTGGTCAACGACCTCAAGGCCAAGGGCCTGCTGGTTGAGAGCAACGGTGCCCAGTGCGTGTTCCTCGAAGAATTCAAGACGGCCGACGGCGACCCGCTGCCGGTGATCATCGTCAAGGCCGATGGCGGCTACCTCTACGCCACCACCGACCTGGCCGCCGTGCGCTACCGCAGCGGCGTGCTGAAAGCCGACCGCGCCCTGTATTTCGTTGACCAGCGCCAGGCCCTGCACTTCCAGCAAGTGTTCGAAGTGGCGCGCCGCGCCGGTTTCGTCACCCACCCGATGCAGATGGAACACATGGGCTTCGGCACCATGAACGGCGCCGATGGCCGCCCGTTCAAGACCCGTGACGGCGGCACCGTGAAGCTGATCGACCTGCTGAACGAAGCCCAGGACCGCGCCTACAACCTGGTGAAGGAAAAGAACCCGGAGCTGGCCGAAGCCGACCTGCGCAATATCGCCCGCGTGGTGGGGATTGGCGCGGTGAAATACGCCGACCTGTCCAAGCACCGTACCAGCGACTACAGCTTCAACTTCGAGCTGATGCTCAACTTCGAAGGCAACACCGCGCCGTACCTGCTGTATGCCTACACCCGGGTGGCCGGTGTGTTCCGCAAGCTGGGCAAGGACTTCAGTGAAGTCGAAGGCCAGATCAACCTTGAAGCGCCGCACGAGCAGGAACTGGCGGCCAAGCTGGCGCAATTCGGCGAAGTGCTGAACAGCGTTGGTGAAAAAGGCACGCCGCACATCCTCTGCACCTATTTGTACGAAGTCGCCGGTTTGTTCTCCAGCTTCTACGAGAACTGCCCGATCCTGACCGCAGACGACGAAGCCCAAAAGCAGAGCCGCCTGCGCCTCGCCGCACTGGCAGGACGGACCCTCAAGCAAGGCCTGGAATTGTTGGGCCTGGAAACTCTGGAGCGTATGTAAGTTGGCTGCCAAGAAAAAACCTGCACCCAAGCGCGGCGCCAGCCGCTACCAGGCACCTGCGAAGAAACCTATTCCGGGCTGGTTGTGGATGGCGATCGGCCTGACGGTCGGTGCGTTTGTCGTGTTCCTGATGAAGCTGGACCCGGGCAAGGGCGATGACGTCAAACGGGTCAAGCAAGAGCAGCAGAGGGCCACGAAAATGGCCGAAGCGAACAAGACCGTCCCGAGCCCGACTGCGCCGGTGAAGCCGAAGTACGACTTCTACACATTGCTGCCGGAATCGGAAGTGATCGTGCCGCCGGATGCCGTACCGGAAAAAACCCTGCCGACGCCACAGCCTGTGCCGACCACACCTGTGACTCCGGCGGAAGCGGCGAAAATCGACACTGCACGGGCCCAGGCGGCATTGGCCGGGATTACCCCGCCGCCACCACCGCCAGTCGCTACGACTAAAGCAGCGCCGGTGACCAAGTTCTTCCTGCAGGCGGGCTCGTTCCCGAAACAGGCGGATGCGGACCGTGTGCGTGCGCAGATCATTCTGTTGGGGCAGGCGGTGACGGTGGAATCCGGGACGGTTAAGGATGCGACCTGGTATCGCGTGCTGGTAGGGCCGTTCAGCAACCGTGAACAGCTGACCGTGGCCCAGAAACAACTGGCGGGTGCAGGGTTTAGCAACCTGTTGTTACAACAACGCCAAAGCCGCTGATCGGCCCCGACTCCGAGGTCACAGCAGATCAAATGTGGGAGCCGGGCTTGCCCGCGATGGCGGTGGAACAGTCAATATTTTCGGTGACTGACCCACCACCATCGCGGGCAAGCCCGGCTCCCACATTGGTTTTCATTGTATTTAAAACCTCGGTTCACACAGATTCACCACTCGTCCGCCCTCTCGTCCTACAGTTGAAATCCCCCCCGCCACCCCCATATGAGTTCCATCAGGGCATTTTCGCCCCGCAGCGTGGAGACTCTCCCCTTGACCACCATCGTTTCAGTTCGCCGCCACGGCAAAGTCGTCATGGGCGGCGACGGCCAGGTTTCACTTGGCAATACCGTGATGAAAGGCAACGCGAAAAAAGTCCGTCGCCTGTACCACGGCCAGGTCCTCGCCGGTTTCGCCGGCGCCACCGCTGACGCCTTTACCCTGTTCGAGCGCTTTGAAGGCCAACTTGAGAAGCACCAGGGCCACCTGGTCCGTGCCGCCGTCGAACTCGCCAAAGAATGGCGCACCGACCGCTCCCTCAGCCGCCTCGAAGCCATGCTGGCCGTCGCCAACAAAGACGCCTCCCTGATCATCACCGGCAACGGCGACGTGGTTGAACCCGAAGAAGGCCTGATCGCCATGGGTTCCGGCGGCGGTTACGCCCAGGCCGCTGCCAGCGCCCTGCTGAAGAAAACCGACCTGTCGGCCCGGGAAATCGTCGAGACTGCCCTCGGTATCGCTGGCGACATCTGTGTCTTCACCAACCACAACCTGACCATTGAGGAGCAGGACCTCGCCGAGTAAGCCGCAGGCTTATTCCCGCTTGAGGACCGCCAATTACTATGTCCATGACTCCCCGCGAAATCGTCCATGAACTCAATCGCCATATCATCGGCCAGGACGATGCCAAGCGCGCCGTTGCCATCGCCCTGCGTAACCGCTGGCGCCGGATGCAACTGCCCGAAGAATTGCGCGTTGAAGTAACCCCCAAGAACATCCTGATGATCGGCCCGACCGGTGTCGGTAAAACCGAGATCGCCCGGCGCCTGGCCAAACTGGCCAATGCTCCGTTCATCAAGGTCGAAGCCACCAAGTTCACCGAAGTGGGCTATGTGGGCCGTGACGTCGAGTCGATCATTCGGGACCTGGCCGACGCTGCCCTGAAGCTGCTGCGCGAACAGGAAATGACCAAGGTCAGCCATCGCGCCGAAGACGCCGCCGAAGAACGCATCCTCGACGCCCTGCTGCCACCAGCACGCATGGGCTTCAACGAAGACGCCGCACCGAGCTCGGATTCCAACACCCGCCAGCTGTTCCGCAAGCGCCTGCGTGAAGGCCAGCTGGACGACAAGGAAATCGAGATCGAAGTCGCCGAAGTGTCCGGCGTCGACATCTCCGCACCGCCTGGCATGGAAGAAATGACCAGCCAGTTGCAGAACCTGTTCGCCAACATGGGCAAGGGCAAGAAGAAAAGCCGCAAGCTCAAGGTGAAGGAAGCGCTGAAACTGGTGCGCGACGAAGAAGCCGGGCGCCTGGTGAATGAGGAAGAGCTCAAGGCCAAGGCCCTGGAAGCGGTCGAGCAGCACGGCATCGTGTTTATCGACGAGATCGACAAGGTGGCCAAGCGCGGTAACTCCGGCGGCGTCGACGTATCCCGCGAAGGCGTGCAGCGTGACCTGCTGCCGCTGATCGAAGGCTGCACCGTCAACACCAAGCTGGGCATGGTCAAGACCGACCACATCCTGTTTATCGCTTCCGGTGCGTTCCACCTGAGCAAGCCGAGCGATCTGGTGCCGGAGCTGCAAGGCCGTCTACCAATTCGCGTTGAGCTGAAAGCACTGACGCCAGGCGACTTCGAACGCATCCTCAGTGAGCCCCATGCGTCGCTGACCGAGCAATACCGCGAACTGCTGAAAACCGAAGGCTTGGGCATTGAGTTCCTGCCGGACGGTATCAAGCGTTTGGCCGAGATCGCCTGGCAGGTCAACGAGAAGACCGAGAACATCGGTGCCCGTCGTTTGCACACCTTGCTTGAACGCCTGCTGGAGGAAGTGTCCTTCAGTGCTGGCGACATGGCGGGCGCGCAGAATGGCGTGGCGATCAAGATCGACGCCGACTACGTCAACAGCCACTTGGGCGAATTGGCGCAGAACGAAGATCTGTCTCGTTATATCCTGTAAGCCACATATAGAACCGGCCTGCATAGCAGCCTGGCTTGTGTGGGAGCTGGCTTGCCTGCGATAGCCTCACCTCGGTGCAACTGATACACCGAGGCGCTGCCATCGCGGGCAAGCCCGGCTCCCACAGAGACCAGGCTCCTGCACGATGCCGGTTCCTTCAGGATCATCTCTGAGCGGTTCCCCAAATGACCAAACTGCCTACCGCCATCAACCTGCACAAAGCCTCCAAGACCCTGGGCCTTACCTACGGTCCTGACGAGGTGTATCAACTGCCCGCCGAATTCCTTCGCGTGCACTCCCCCTCCGCCGAGGTCCAGGGCCACGGCAAACCGATCCTGCAATTCGGCAAGCTCAATGTCGGTTTGACCAAGATCGAACCCGCCGGCCAATACGCACTGAAATTGACCTTCGACGACGGTCATGACAGCGGATTGTTCACCTGGGACTACCTCTATCAACTTGCCGTGCGTCAGGACGCGCTGTGGGCTGACTATCTTGCCGAACTGAAAGCCGCCGGAAAAACCCGCGACCCGAGCCAGTCGGTCGTACGGCTGATGCTCTAGCTCAGGCCTCTTGCTCATTAGTGGGCATTTTCTAATTCCATCTGCTTGAATGCCCCTCTGTCGTGGCCAACGATTGGCCCGCTTGCGAAAAAAATTAAACTCGGGTAACCAATGGAACTGGCAAGTTCCCTGCATTTGACGATGCGGTATTAACGGTCACCCGAGCAGTAGTACCAGGCTGTGCTGTGTGGCAAGTAGTGGTACACAGCGGTACCCGGTACTCGTCTGTCGGACAATGGAGCGTCGTAGATGAGTAACAAGAACAACGATGACTTGAAACGCCAAGCCTCGGAAAACACCCTGGGGCTGAACCCGATCATCGCGTTACGGAAAAAGGATTTACTGGCATCCGCTCGGATGGTGCTGACCCAGGCCATCAAACAACCGTTGCACAGCGTCAAGCACGTCGCCCATTTTGGCGTCGAATTGAAGAACGTGGTGTTCGGCAAATCACAGCTGACACCCGAGGCCGACGACCGCCGCTTCAACGACCCGGCGTGGACCCAGAACCCGCTCTACAAACGTTACCTGCAAACCTACCTGGCGTGGCGCAAGGAGCTGCACGACTGGATCGGTGACAGCAACTTGTCGGAGCACGACATCAGCCGCGGTCACTTCGTCATCAACCTGATGACCGAGGCCATGGCGCCTACCAACAGTGCGGCCAACCCGGCGGCGGTCAAACGCTTCTTCGAAACCGGCGGCAAGAGCCTGCTGGATGGCCTGTCGCATCTGGCCAAGGACATGGTGCACAACGGCGGAATGCCGAGCCAGGTCAACATGGGCGCCTTTGAAGTGGGCAAGAGCCTGGGCACCACCGAAGGCGCCGTAGTGTTTCGCAACGATGTGCTGGAGCTGATCCAGTACCGGCCGATCACCGAGCAGGTGTACGAACGCCCGCTGCTGGTGGTGCCGCCGCAGATCAACAAATTCTATGTATTCGACCTGAGCCCGGACAAGAGCCTGGCGCGCTTCTGCCTGCGCAATAACCAGCAGACGTTTATCGTCAGTTGGCGCAACCCCACCAAGGCCCAGCGCGAGTGGGGCCTGTCGACCTATATCGAGGCGCTGAAAGAAGCGGTCGATGTGGTGAGCGCGATCACCGGCAGCAAAGACATCAACATGCTCGGCGCCTGCTCCGGCGGCATCACCTGCACCGCCCTGCTGGGCCACTACGCGGCGCTGGGCGAGAAGAAGGTCAACGCCCTGACCCTGCTGGTGAGCGTGCTGGACACCACCCTGGACACCCAGGTGGCGCTGTTCGTCGACGAGCAGACCCTGGAAGCGGCCAAGCGCCATTCCTACCAGGCCGGCGTGCTGGAAGGCCGCGACATGGCCAAGGTGTTTGCCTGGATGCGCCCCAACGACCTGATCTGGAATTACTGGGTCAACAACTACCTGCTGGGCAACGAACCGCCGGTGTTCGACATCCTGTTCTGGAACAACGACACCACCCGCTTGCCGGCCGCGTTCCACGGCGACCTGATCGAGCTGTTCAAGAACAACCCATTGGTGCGCGCCAATGCCCTCGAAGTGTGCGGCACGCCGATCGACCTGAAGCAGGTCACCGCCGATATCTATTCGTTGGCCGGCACCAACGACCACATCACACCGTGGCAGTCCTGCTACAAGTCGGCACAGCTGTTTGGCGGCAAGGTTGAGTTTGTGCTGTCCAGCAGCGGGCATATCCAGAGCATCCTGAACCCGCCGGGCAACCCCAAGTCGCGCTACCAGACCAGCGACACGATGCCGGGCAAGGCACTCGACTGGCAGGAGAACGCCACCAAGCACACCGATTCGTGGTGGCTGCACTGGCAGGCCTGGCAGGCGGAGCGGTCGGGCAAGTTGAAGAAGGCGCCGACGGCGCTGGGTAATAAAGCGTACGCAGCGGCTGAAGCGGCGCCGGGCACATACGTTCACGAAAGGTAGGCTGGAATGGGATCAAATGTGGGAGCTGGCTTGCCTGCGATGGCATCAACTCGGTATGCCTGATACACCGCAGCGTCTGCATCGCAGGCAAGCCAGCTCCCACATTAACCGTGTTCCCGCAGGGAAATAGCGCCATTTTGCAGGGTAAGCCCATGCCGCAACCGTTCATCTTCCGTACCATCGACCTGGATGGCCAAGCCATCCGCACGGCGGTACGCCCGGGCAAGCCTCACTTGACGCCGCTGCTGATTTTCAACGGCATCGGCGCCAACCTTGAGCTGGTGTTTCCGTTCGTCCAGGCCTTGGACCCGGACCTGGAAGTGATTGCCTTTGATGTGCCAGGCGTCGGCGGTTCGTCGACCCCCAGCCGGCCTTATCGCTTTCCCGGCCTGGCCAAACTCACCGCGCGCATGCTCGATTACCTGGACTATGGCCAGGTCAACGCGGTAGGCGTTTCCTGGGGCGGCGCGCTGGCGCAGCAGTTCGCCTATGACTATCCGGAGCGCTGCAAAAAACTGATCCTCGCCGCCACCGCCGCCGGCGCCTTTATGGTGCCGGGCAAACCGAAAGTCTTGTGGTTGATGGCCAGTCCGCGGCGTTATATCCAACCGTCCCATGTGGTGCGCATTGCCCCGATGATCTACGGCGGCTCCTTCCGTCGGGACTCCAAGCTGGCCGCCGAACACGCCAGCAAAGTGCGTTCGGCGGGCAAGTTGGGCTACTACTGGCAACTGTTCGCCGGGCTTGGCTGGACCAGCATCCACTGGCTGCACAAGATCAAGCAACCAACCCTGGTGCTGGCCGGCGACGACGACCCGCTGATCCCGCTGATCAACATGCGCATGCTGGCCTGGCGCATACCCAACGCTCAACTGCACATCATCGACGACGGTCATCTGTTTCTGATTACCCGGGCCGAGGCCGTGGCGCCGATCATCATGAAATTTCTCCAGGAGGAACGCCTGAGGGCGGTGATTCACCCGCAACCTGCGCTTTAGACGGCGGCGGTCAGGACGACCGCGCCGCGCAACTTGGCCAGAACCAACTATGGTTCTGAATTGGCGTGCTTGTTGATGGCTTGACGAAGGAGTGTTGGCGCATGCGAGAAAGACCCGTATCGAACCCGGTGCCCACACCCGCCGCGTTCATCAATGCACAAAGCGCGATCACCGGCCTGCGCGGCCGGGATTTGCTCTCGACCCTGCGCAGCGTCGCCGCACACGGCCTGCGCAACCCGGTGCATACCGCCCGCCACGCCCTGAAGTTGGGCGGGCAATTGGGCCGTGTGCTGCTCGGGGAAACGGTGCACGAGCCGAACCCGGCCGACAGCCGTTTCGCCGACCCGACCTGGCAGCTCAACCCGTTTTATCGGCGCAGCCTGCAAGCCTATTTGAGCTGGCAGAAGCAGACCCGTCACTGGATCGACGACAGTAACCTGAGCGCCGACGACCGGGCACGGGCGCACTTTGCCTTTTCCCTGCTCAACGATGCGGTGTCGCCTTCAAACAGCCTGCTCAACCCACTGGCCATCAAGGAACTGCTCAATTCCGGCGGCAACAGCGTGGTGCGTGGCGTCAGCAACCTGTTCGACGACCTGCTGCACAACAATGGCTTGCCGAGGCAGGTCACCAAGCAGGCCTTTGAAGTCGGCAAGACGGTGGCTACCACGCCGGGCTCGGTGGTGTTTCGCAACGAACTGCTGGAGCTGATCCAGTACAAGCCCATGAGTGAAAAACAGTACGCCAAGCCGCTGCTGATCGTGCCGCCGCAAATCAACAAGTACTACATTTTCGACTTGAGCCCGAACAACAGCTTCGTCCAGTTCGCCCTGAAAAATGGCCTGCAGGTGTTTATGGTCAGCTGGCGCAACCCGGATGTACGCCACCGCGAATGGGGCTTGTCCACCTACGTCGCCGCTCTGGAAGAAGCAGTGAACGTGACCCGCGCAATCACTGGAGCCCGCGAAGTCAACCTGATGGGCGCCTGCGCCGGGGGCCTGACCATCGCCGCGCTGCAAGGCCATCTACAGGCCAAGCGCCAGCTGCGCCGCATCTCCAGCGCCAGCTACCTGGTGAGCCTGCTGGACAGCCAGATCGACAGCCCCGCCACCTTGTTCGCCGACGAACAAACCCTGGAAGCCGCCAAGCGCCGCTCCTATCAACAAGGTGTGCTCGATGGACGCGACATGGCCAAGGTGTTCGCCTGGATGCGTCCCAACGACCTGATCTGGAATTACTGGATCAACAACTACCTGCTGGGCAAGGAACCACCGGCCTTCGACATCCTGTACTGGAACAACGACAACACCCGCCTGCCCGCCGCGCTGCATGGCGACTTGCTGGACTTCTTCAAGCACAACCCGCTGAGTCATCCCGGTGGCCTGGAAGTTTGCGGCACGCCCATCGACTTGCAGAAGGTCACGGTGGACAGCTTCAGCGTGGGCGGGATCAACGACCACATCACGCCGTGGGACGCGGTGTACCGCTCAACCCAACTGCTGGGCGGCGACAAGCGCTTCATTCTGTCCAATAGCGGGCATATCCAGAGCATCCTCAACCCGCCAGGCAATCCCAAGGCCAACTACGTCGAGAACCTCAAGCTGAGCAGCGACCCGCGTGCCTGGTACTACGACGCCGATCATGTCGAGGGCAGTTGGTGGCCCAATTGGCTGGCGTGGATCCAGCAGCGCTCCGGTGTGCAGCGCGAAACCCTGACCGCCCTGGGCAACCAGAATTACCCACCGATGGAAGCGGCGCCGGGCACTTATGTGCGGGTCCGCTGAGCCCAACGAAGACCTTAAGAAGACTGGATGAAGACCCGCGACCGTATCCTTGAATGTGCCTTGCAGTTGTTCAACCACAAGGGCGAGCCGAACGTGTCGACCATGGAGGTGGCGAATGAAATGGGGATCAGTCCCGGCAATCTCTATTACCACTTCCATGGCAAGGAGCCACTGGTGCTCGGGCTGTTCGAGCGCTTCCAAGCCGAATTGGCGCCGTTGCTCGACCCTCCTGACGACGCCCAACTGGCGGCCGAGGATTACTGGCTATTCCTGCACCTGATCGTGGAGCGTATGGCCCACTACCGGTTCCTGTTCCAGGACTTGTCAAACTTGGCGGGGCGTTTGCCGAAACTGGCCAAGGGCATTCGCAACCTGCTGACGGCGCTCAAGCGCACGCTGGCCTCGTTGCTGGCCCGACTCAAGACGGATGGGCAATTGGTCAGTGACACCCAGGCGCTGGGGCAGTTGGTGGAACAGATCACCATGACCCTGCTGTTTTCCCTGGACTACCAACGGATTCTCGACCGTGAGGGTGAGGTGCGGGTGGTGGTGTACCAGATCATGATGCTGGTGGCGCCGCATCTTTTGATGCCGGCGAGGCTGGCGACAGAGAGGTTGGCGCTCAGGTACCTGGACGACGCGGACTAAAATGTGGGAGCGGGCTTGCTCGCGAAAGCGAAGTGTCAGTCAGCACATGTGTGACTGATCCACCGCTTTCGCGAGCAAGCCCGCTCCCACATTGGATTTGTGTTGTTCTGTAGATTCCATAAAAAACGCCCGACCTTTGCAGGCCGGGCGTTTTTAGGCGTCCCGTAAAAATCAGGACTGACTGGTAGGCGTCGGGGTTGCCGGCGTTGCAGTCGGGGTAGCAGCAGCGTGGGTCGGTGGGGTCACCGAGTTGGTCGCTGGCGCAGGGGTTGCAGGCTTGGCCGCTACCGCTGGCTTTGGCGCTGCTGGCTTTTTGGCTACGGCCGGCTTCTTCGCCGCGGCCGGTTTGGCAGCCGGCTTGGCCGCTACAGGTTTTGCAGCCGCAGGTTTGGCGGCGGGTTTGGCTGCAACCGGCTTGGCTGCTGGTTTCGCAGCGGCTGGTTTGGCAGCAGACTTCGCTGCAGCAGGTTTAGCGGCAGCGGTTTTAGCCGCTGGCTTGGCTGCTGCTTTGGCTGCCGGCTTGGCTGCAGGTTTTGCAGCTGCTTTAGCGGCCACTGGTTTAGCGGCAGGCTTGGCGGCCGGTTTAGCCGCTGCGGTTTTAGCCGCAGGCTTGGCAGCCGGTTTTGCAGCCGCTTTGGCCGACGCCTTGGCGGCTGGCTTGGCTGCTGGTTTGGCGGCGGCCTTGACCAGCGGTTTAGCGGCGGACTTTGCAGCAGGCTTGGCCGCTGCAGTTTTCGCAGCCGGCTTGGCAGCCGGTTTAGCCGCAGCGGTTTTAGCCGCAACTGGCGCAGCTTTAAGGCCGGTGAGTTTTTCGATTTGCTTGGTCAAGGTATCGACCTTGCTGTGCAGCGCTTTCACTTCAGTACGGCTAGGTACGCCGAGTCGCGAAATGGCACTGTTCAGGCGCTTGTCAAAAGCCCCTTCCAGTTCGCCCCACTTATCGCTGATACGTGATTTGGCAGAACCGGCGGAAGCCTTTGCCGCATCGACTTGTTTACCCACTGTGCTCTTGGTCAACTTCTCGGCCTTCTCGCCGTCTTTAACCAAAGTCTCGAAGTATTTACCGCCGTCACTGCTCACCTTCGAGTACACGCCTAAACCGGCCAGCCAGATCTTGCGGGAGTATTTTTCAACTTCCCCGATCCACGAGCTGCCTTCTTTATCAGTAGTCTTTTTACCAGCCATCCCGTTGTCTCCTTAGTGTTTACGCGCGACACGTTCGAGCAATGCCGTCAGCTCATCGAGCTTAGCAGAGAGTGTCTCCACGTCATGTTTAGACGGAATGCCGATCCGATTCAAGGCACTTCCAACACGACTATCAAAAGCACGTTCAACTTTATCCAGTTGCACTTCGACTCGACCTTTGACGCCGAAGACTTCGCTCTTGACTTGATCAATCTGACTGTTGGCAGCATCAAGTTGTTCAATCACAACTTTTTTGCCTTTACTTTCAACATGTTGACCAGTCTTAACGAGCTCTTTGAAGTACTCGGCGCCCTCGCTTCCAACCTTGGCATAAGCCCCCAAACCGGCCAACCAGATCTTGCGGGCATAGGATTTAACGTCAGTCAGGGCGTTAGTTCCGGTAGCAATTTTTTTCTTCAAAATAACTTTGGCCATGGTGCACCTCACGCATAAAGGGGGGAGGAACTGCCCACAGAAGTTGAGGGCTTGGGCACAAAGTAGGCAGAAAAATTAGAATCGGCACCCTAAGAAGGACAAAAATCAGGCCAGGGCTTTATCCAGCGCCTTCTCGATTTCGGACTTGATGGTGCCACTCATGGCGGACATCAACAGGCCCAGTTCGACTTCGATCCGCAGGGAATCTTCAGCCACTTTCACGGTGCCTTTAACGCCCGAACGTTTGAGGTTCAGTGTGTCGCCGGCCCACGAAGACTCCAGGCCATATTGATCCTTGAGTTTGCTCGCCAACTTGTCGGCTTTTTCTCGGGCAGCGTCTTTGCCCAGTGTGTGAGCACGTTCAACCTGTATACGGGCCATTTGAATGACTCCTCGTTATAGAGACTTGTCGACCCGCCATGCGGCAAAAGGTCTCGGTGACCACCTATCTTACCTTCAGCCTTGCCAAGACAAAGCATGCCTTGGGGATTAGAATGCCCCCATTCTCTTTTGGTGACAGCGATATGACTGATCAGCGCAAAGGCAGCGATGCCGAACCCACCACTCACTTCGGCTTCAAGAACGTCCCGGAAAGCCAGAAAGCGGAAAAAGTCGCCGAGGTGTTCCACTCGGTAGCCGCCAAGTACGACTTGATGAACGACGTACTGTCCGGCGGCATGCACCGCCTGTGGAAGCGCTTCACCATCGAGTTGTCGGGCGTACGCACCGGCAACCGCGTGCTGGATATCGCCGGTGGCACAGGCGACCTGGCGGCCAAGTTCTCCAAGCTGGTGGGCCCAACCGGCCAAGTGGTACTGGCCGACATCAACGGCTCGATGCTCAAGGTCGGCCGCGACCGCCTGTTGGATAAAGGCGTGGCGGGCAATATCGAATTCGTCCAGGCCGACGCTGAAAAGCTGCCATTCCCGGACAACCATTTCGACTGCGTCACCATCGCCTTCGGCCTGCGTAACGTGACCCACAAGGAAGACGCGCTGCGCTCCATGTTGCGCGTGCTCAAGCCCGGTGGTCGCCTGCTGGTGCTGGAGTTCTCCAAGCCGACCAACGCGCTGATGTCCAAGGTCTACGACACCTACTCGTTCGCCTTCATGCCGTTGATGGGCAAGCTGATCACCAATGACGCCGAAAGCTACCGCTACCTGGCCGAATCGATCCGCATGCACCCGAACCAGGAAACCCTGAAGTCGATGATGGTAGAAGCCGGTTTCGACCGCGTGACCTACCACAACATGACCTCGGGCATCGTCGCCCTGCACCGCGGCATCAAGCCCTGATGCTGTTCGCAGGCCTTCTCGCCAGCGTTGAACACGGCCTCAACCGTGTACTGCGCCTGGACAGCACCGCCCTGGCACGGCTGGCGCACCTGAACGGCAGGATCATCGCCGTCGATTGCACCAGCCCCGCCTTGCAGCTGTTTATCCTGCCCAGCGATGAAGGCCTGTTGCTGGCGTCCCACTGGGCCGCCGACGCCGACTGCACCCTGCGCGCTTCCGGCTCAAGCCTGCTGCGCCTGGCCCTGAGCCGGGACAAGACGGCGATCCTCCACGGCCCGGACGTGGAACTTGAAGGCGACAGCGCGGTGCTGATGGACCTGGCCGCCGTGCTGCAAGACCTGGAACTGGACTGGGAGTACGAGCTGTCACGCTGGCTCGGCCCGGTGGCCACCCAATTGATCAGCGGTCACCTGCGCAGCCGCACGCGCTGGTACCAGCAGGGTTTCGCCAGCCTTAACCAGAACCTCGCCGAATACCTGAGCGAAGAATCGCGCACCCTGGTCGGACAACGGGAAGCGGAAGCGCGCTTTCGCGAACTCGACCAGGCCAAACTCGACCTGGAACGACTTGAGGCGCGCTTCGAGCGCCTGAGCCGCTCCCTTGATTCAAGCGATAACGCATGAAGCTGCTCGCCGTCCGCCGTTTGTTTCGTATCCAGCGCGTCGTAATCCGCTACCGCCTCGATGACCTGCTGTTCGCCCTGCCGCTGCCGTGGTTCCTGCTGGCGGTGCGCTATGTGCTGCCGTGGCGCTGGTTCCCGCGCAAAACCCTCGAGCTGAGCCGTGGCGCGCGCCTGCGCCTGGCGTTGCAGGACCTGGGGCCGATCTTCATCAAATTCGGGCAGATCCTCTCCACCCGCCGCGACCTGTTGCCCGAAGATATCGCCGACGAGCTGATGCTGTTGCAGGACCGCGTGCCGCCGTTCGACTCGCAACTGGCAGTCACGCTGATTGAAGAGCAACTGGGCAAGAAGATCAGCGAAGTCTTCAGCCGCTTCGATATCGCGCCATTGGCTTCAGCCTCGGTGGCCCAGGTGCATGCCGCGCAACTGAAAAGCGGCGAAGAAGTGGTGGTGAAGGTGATCCGCCCGGGCCTTAAGCCGATCATCGGCCAGGACCTGGCGTGGCTGTTCATCCTCGCCCGCGCCGCCGAGCGCTTCTCTGCCGATGCGCGCCTGCTGCACCCGGTGGACGTGGTGCTGGATTACGAGAAAACCATCTACGACGAACTCGACCTGCTGCGCGAAGCCGCCAACGCCAGCCAGCTCAAGCGCAACTTCGAAGGCTCGCAGCTGCTGTACGTGCCGCAAGTCTATTGGGACTGGTGCCGCCCGAAAGTGCTGGTGATGGAGCGCATCTACGGCGTGCAGGTCACCGACCTCGCGACCCTGGCCGACCAGCGCACCGACATGAAAATGCTTGCCGAGCGCGGCGTGGAGATTTTCTTCACCCAGGTGTTCCGCGACAGCTTCTTCCACGCCGACATGCACCCCGGCAACATCTTCGTCAGCACCGTGAACCCGTGGAGCCCGCAGTACATTGCGATCGACTGCGGCATCGTCGGCAGCCTGACCCCGGAAGACCAGGACTACCTGGCGCGCAACCTGTTTGCCTTCTTCAAGCGTGACTACCGTCGCGTGGCGCAATTGCACATCGATTCGGGCTGGGTACCGGCTGAAACCAAACTCAACGAATTCGAAGCGGCGATCCGCACCGTGTGCGAGCCGATCTTCGAAAAACCGTTAAAAGATATTTCCTTCGGCCAGGTGCTGATGCGCCTGTTCCAGACCGCGCGGCGCTTCAATATGGAAGTGCAGCCGCAGCTGGTACTGCTGCAAAAGACCCTGCTGAACATCGAAGGCCTGGGCCGCCAGCTGTACCCGGACCTGGACCTGTGGAACACCGCCCAGCCGTTCCTCGAGCGCTGGATGCGTGACCGCGTCAGCCCGAAAACCCTGCTGGGCAACCTGCAAAGCCAGGTCGAGCAACTGCCGCACCTGGCCAACATGACGCGCGACCTGCTGGAGCGCATGTCCCAGCCCCACGCCCAGGACCCGGCACCGCCGTGGCACAAGCGTAAAGACGACTGGTTCCTGCGCCTGTTGGGCCCCGCGCACCTGGTGGGCGGTACGATACTGGCCGCCGGCGGGCCGCTGAACGAACTGGGCCACTGGCCGGCTGGCATCATGGTCGCCGTGGGCGTGTATCTGATCGTGCGTCGATAGCCAATCCGGTTATACACTGTCGCAAATTGCCGGAGCCGAAAATGAAAGACTGGCTGGACGAGATCAAGTGGGACAGTGACGGCCTGGTGCCGGCCATTGCCCAGGACTACAAGACCGGGCGCGTGCTGATGATGGCCTGGATGAACCGCGAGGCCCTGAGCCTGACCGCCGCCGAGAACCGCGCCATCTACTGGTCACGTTCCCGTGGCAAACTGTGGCGCAAGGGCGAAGAGTCCGGGCACGTGCAAACCCTGCATGAGATGCGCATCGACTGCGATGCCGATGTGGTGATCCTCAAGGTCGAACAGATCGGCGATATCGCCTGTCATACCGGCCGTCACAGCTGCTTCTACCGCGTGTTCGAGAACGGCGAGTGGAAGACCGTCGAGCCCGTGCTCAAAGACCCGCACGCTATTTACTCGGCAGGACACTGAACATGACCGATACCCTGAACCGCCTGGCCCAGGTGCTGGAAGACCGCAAGGGCGCGGCCGCCGACAGCTCTTATGTCGCCAGCCTGTACCACAAGGGTCTGAACAAGATTCTGGAGAAACTCGGCGAAGAATCCGTCGAGACGATTATTGCTGCCAAGGACGCGCAAATCAGCGGCGACTGCAGCGACGTGATCTACGAAACTGCCGACTTGTGGTTCCACAGTCTGGTCATGCTCGCCCAACTGGGGCAGCATCCACAGGCAGTGCTTGATGAACTGGACCGTCGCTTCGGCTTGTCCGGGCATGCCGAGAAGGCCTCGCGCCCGTCCGCCTGACCAACTTTTACAGAGGAATTGCAGCATGGGCATTTTTGACTGGAAACACTGGATCGTCATTCTGGTAGTGGTTGTTCTGGTATTCGGCACCAAGAAGCTGAAAAACCTCGGCACTGACGTCGGTGAATCGATCAAGGGCTTTCGCAAGGCCATGAACGACGACGAGAAACCTGCCGACCCGGTCGTCAACCCGGTGCCACCGGCTCAGCCTGTGCACCCGCAGGCCACTCAGCCGATCACTGAACGTCGTACCTTCGACGTGCAGGCCGAGCACGTCAAAGAGCAGAACCAAAAAGACTCGTGAGTACTGAATAATGTTTGGTATCAGCTTCTCTGAACTGCTGCTCGTCGGCCTCGTGGCCCTGCTGGTATTGGGGCCGGAACGCCTGCCCGGTGCCGCGCGCACGGCCGGCCTGTGGATCGGGCGCCTGAAACGCAGTTTCAACGCCATCAAACAGGAAGTTGAACGGGAAATAGGCGCCGACGAGATTCGCCGGCAACTGCACAACGAGCACATTCTGTCGTTGGAGCAGGAGGCACGGAAGATTCTCTCGCCTGTGCAGGAAACCCCTAAGCCGGTTGAGCCTGTGGCCGAGCAATCGATTGCACCGCCCGCTGCACCTGCACCTGCACCGGTCGCTGAACCCGTGCATGCCGCCGCGCCAGCAACCCCGACCGAACCCGCGCCGACGCCTGCCGTGTCGCCCGCGCCCCACGACCCTACATTGCCGCCGCGAGCCCCATGAGCGCTGATAAACCGGAAACCGACCAGCACATGCCACTGGTCTCGCACCTCACCGAGTTGCGTACCCGCCTGCTGCGCTGTGTCGCGGCGATCTTCATCATCTTTGCCGGGTTGTTTGCCTTCACCCAGCAGATCTACACCTTCGTCTCCACGCCGCTGCGCAATTACTTGCCGGCCGGCGCGACGATGATCGCCACCGATGTGTCGTCGCCGTTCCTCACGCCGTTGAAGCTGACGATGATGGTCTCGCTGTTCCTGGCGATCCCGGTGATCCTGCATCAGATCTGGGGCTTTATCGCGCCGGGCCTGTACAAGCATGAAAAACGCATCGCCGTGCCGCTGCTGGTGTCGAGCATTCTGCTGTTCTACACCGGGATGGCCTTCGCCTACTTCCTGGTGTTCCCGCTGATCTTCAAGTTCTTCGCCGCCGCTACACCGGCCGGTGTGGAGATGATGACCGACATCACCAGTTACCTCGACTTCGTGATGACGCTGTTCTTCGCCTTTGGCGTGGCCTTCGAAATCCCGGTGGCCGTGGTGCTGCTGGTGTGGATCGGCGTAGTCGACGTCAAATACCTGAAGAAGATCCGCCCGTACGTGATCATCGGCTGCTTCGTGGTCGGCATGATCCTGACCCCGCCGGACATCTTCTCCCAGACCCTGCTGGCCGTACCCATGTGGATGCTGTTCGAGATCGGCATTCTGTTCGGCAGCCTGGTGAGCAAGCGTGGTGATCACCCGGATGACCAACCCGCCGACGACGACCAGCCGCCAGCGACCCAGCCGTGAACCTGCTGCTGCTTGAGGAGGCCGACTTTATCGCGGCCGACCGGGTGGTGCTGCGTGATCGGCGCCTGGTGCATATGCAGGAAGTCCACCGTGCCGCCGTAGGCGACAGCCTGCGGGTCGGGCGCATTGGCGGGTTGATGGGCAATGCGCAGTTGCTGCGCCTGGAAGCCCGGGAAGCCGAACTGGAAGTCACCTTCGACCAGCCGCCCCCGGCCAAACTGCCCCTGACCCTGCTGCTGGCCCTGCCCCGTCCGAAAATGCTCCGCCGGGTGCTGCAAACCGTCGCGTCCATGGGCGTGCCGCGGGTGATACTGGTCAACAGCTACCGGGTGGAAAAGAGCTTCTGGCAAACGCCGTTCCTGGAGCCGGAGGCGATTCGCGAGCAATTGATCCTCGGCTTGGAACAGGCCCGGGACACGGTGCTGCCCGAGATCGTGATCGAAAAGCGCTTCAAGCCGTTCGTCGAAGACCGCCTGCCCGCCCTGGCGCAAGGCACCTTCGGCCTGATTGGCCACCCGGGCGACTATCCGCCCTGCCCTCGCGGGCTGGATGAGCCGGTTACCCTGGCCATCGGGCCGGAAGGTGGCTGGATTCCCTACGAAGTGGATCTGCTGGCCAAGGCCGGGTTGCAGCCGGTGCAACTGGGGGCGCGCATCCTGAGGGTCGAAACCGCCGTCACCGCGCTGCTCTCAAGACTCTTTTAAATCCCAATGTGGAGCGGGAGCTTGCTGTGGCGAGGGAGCTTGCTCCCGCTGGAGTGCGCAGCGCTCCCATTTTTTTGGGGCCGCTACGCAGCCCAGCGGGAGCAAGCTCCCTCGCCACAAAAACACCCGTCCTACAGAAACATCCGAACCTGCCGATAGCTTCTGAATAAGTCCAAGCCTTGTTCCAGGGGAGTTCGCAGCATGTATCGTTGGTTAGCCGAGAAACTGGGGAATGTCAGCGTCAACCGCAAGCTGAGCATAGGCTTCGGCCTGGTATTGGTCCTGACCCTATTGATCACCTTCACCGGCTGGACCGGCCTCAGCGGCGTGATCAGCCGTGGCGACAAGCTGGGCTATATTTCCAGCCTCAACGGGCTGACCAAGGACCTGCGCCTGGCGCGCCTGGACTTCGAAATGCGCCGTGGCGAACAAGGCACGGGGGCGGTCAACGACCTCATCACGCAACTGGACAATGGCCTGAAAACCGCCGCAGAGCTGATCGAACAACCCGCCGACAAGCTCGTCGTGGAACAACAACAGGACGCCTTGGGCCAATACAAAAAAGCCTTCGGCGCCATGGTGCAGGCCGGACTCAAGCGTGAAGGCGCCCGCAGCAAACTCGGCGATACCGCCGACAACGCCGTGGCAAAAATCAACGAAGTGGAAAAATCCCTGCTGCAAGGCGACAGCGTCACCCTGTTCAACAGCGTGGTCGACCTGAGCAAACTGATCCAGCAAGCGCGCTTCCAGGTGCGCGGCTACACCTACAGCGGCAAGGTCGAAGCCGAACAGCCGGCCCTGGATGCCATCGACAATGCCCTGAAAAAAATCACCGACCTCAACGACCAATTGCCTGAGCAATATCGGGCCAACCTGCAAGAGGCCAGTGTCTCGCTGCAGGCCTACCGCGCCGCCGTCAGCCAGTACCGCGACTCCCAGGTAGCCACGGCCGCCGCGATGAAAATCATGGCCGAGCAAGGCGACATCCTGCTCGACCACAGCGACAAGCTCACCACCTCGCAAACCGTGGTGCGCGATACCGACACCGCCCACGCCAAGAACCTGCTGCTGTTGGCCACCGCCCTCGCGCTGGCCTTTGGCATCCTCGCCGCCTGGGCCATCACCCGCCAGATCGTCATTCCCCTGAGTCAGACCCTCAAAGTGGCCGAACGCGTAGCGGCGGGCGACCTCAGCCACAACTTGATCTCCGAACGCCGCGATGAGCTGGGCCAACTGCAACGCTCCATGCAGAGCATGACCGTAGGCCTGCGGGAGCTGATCGGCGGTATCAGCGACGGCGTCACCCAGATTGCCAGCGCCGCCGAGCAACTGTCGGCCGTCACCGAGCAGACCAGTGCCGGGGTCAACAGCCAGAAGGTCGAGACCGACCAGGTCGCCACCGCCATGAACGAAATGGCCGCTACCGTACAAGAAGTCGCACGTAACGCCGAGGAAGCTTCCGAGGCCGCCGTAGCCGCCGACCAGCAGGCCCGTGAGGGTGACAAAGTGGTCGGTGAGGCCATCGCCCAGATCGAGCGCCTGGCCAGCGAGGTGGGCAACTCCACCGAAGCCATGGGCCATCTCAAGCGCGAAAGCGACAAGATTGGCAGTGTGCTGGACGTCATTAAGTCGGTAGCCCAGCAAACCAACCTGCTGGCCCTCAACGCTGCGATTGAAGCGGCGCGCGCCGGTGAAGCCGGGCGCGGTTTTGCGGTGGTTGCCGATGAAGTGCGCAGCCTGGCCCAACGGACGCAGAAGTCCACCGAGGAGATCGAAGAGTTGATCGTCGGCCTGCAAAGCGGCACCCAGCAGGTGGCAACCATCATGGACAACAGTCGCGGCCTGACCGACAGCAGCGTCGAGCTGACCCGCCGGGCCGGTAACGCCTTGGAGAACATTACCCGTACCGTCTCGGCGATCCAGGCGATGAACCAGCAGATCGCCACCGCCGCCGAGCAGCAAAGCGCCGTGGCCGAAGAGATCAACCGCAGCGTGCTCAACGTGCGGGACGTTTCCGAACAAACCTCGGCGGCCAGCGAAGAGACCGCAGCGTCCAGCGCCGAGCTGGCGCGCCTGGGGGTTTACTTGCAAAGCCTGGTAGGTCGCTTCAAGGTCTGACCCGCTTGCGGCGGCCATCAGGGCCGCCGCTCCGACAATATGTGAAATTTCCTACGCGTTTTTCAGGTCGTGGATCACACACCTGGCGCCGAATAAAAGTAGCGTTTCAACTCCCCTGACCGTTGTCGGCCGGACGCTTGAGACGCTCCTTTTGATTCGTTGGAGGTTCACCATGTTTCGTCCACTGACCCGCCTGCTTGGAAACATCAGCATCAGCCTCAAACTTGCCCTGGGCTTTGGCCTGGTGCTCAGCCTCAGCCTGATCATCGCGTCTACCGGCTGGCAAGCCTTGAGCGCATCCCTCGAGCGCTCACAAAAACTCACCACCCTCTCGCAATTGGCCATCGTCGGCGAAGAGTTGCGCGCTGATCGCATCGTCTATCGCACCCTTAACGACCCGGCCAGCCTGTCCAAAATAGAGCTGCACATGGACAAGATCGACCAGTTCCTGGTGGATCTTTCCCCGCGATTTACCGACCCGGTCAACCAACAACAACTGCAGGAGAGCCGTCGCTTTGTCACCAGCTTCAAGACTGCATTAGGCGGCCTGGAGGGGCTGATCAAACAACGCGAGAACGCCCGCGAACAGCTCAAGCGCAGTTCAATCCAGAGCAGCGACAGCCTCTCAGAACTGTCCAGCAACCTGCCCGATCAAGACGATGAAAAGGCCCTCGACGCCGTTGAACAATTGCGCCAGGCCATGGAACAAGCCGAAGACCGCGCCCAAAGCCCCGCGTGGGCCGCTGCGTCATTGGACGCCTATGCCAACGGCGTGAGTGAAGCGCTACTGGCCCTGGATGGCGCCCAGGCGGCGGTAGGCGCGCTACCGGTTGATGCCAGCGCCCTGAAAAACGCCCTGCTCGACTTTCGGACTCATCTGACACGCCTCAAGGATGCCCAACTCAGCACCGAAACCACCCAGAACCAGCTTGAGCAGTGGCTGGATCAGTTGCTCACAGAAAGCGACCTGCTGAGCCAGGACCAGACCGCCAAGCGTGACAAGGAAGCCAGCCTCGCCCGCACCCTGCTGCTCAACGTCACCGCGGCGGCGTTGTTGCTCGGCGTCGTGGCCGCCTGGTTGATCGCCGTCCAGATCGTCGCGCCGCTGCGCCAGGCCCTGCATGTGGCCAACCGGATTGCCGAAGGTGACCTGAGCCACGACATCCAGACCTCGCGCCAGGACGAACTGGGGCAGTTGCAGCGCAGCATCGGGCTAATGACCCTCAACCTGCGGGGCTTGATCAGCGGCATCGGCCACAGCGCCCAACAGATCGCGAGTGCCGCCGAACAACTGTCTGCCGTCACCGAACAGACCCGCGCCGGGGTCGACGGCCAGAAACAGGAAACCGAACAGGTGGCCACCGCCATGAATGAGATGCTCGCCACCTCCCAGGAAGTTGCGCGCCATGCCGAGCAAGCTTCGCTTGCCGCTACCGAGGCCGATCAGCAGGCGGGCCAGGGCGATCAGGTGGTGGCTGAGGCGATCACCCACATCGAGCACCTGGCTCAGGAGATGGCGCGTTCAAGCCAGGCCATGCAAGGCTTGCAACAGGAAAGCCGGAAGATCGGCAGCGTGCTGGAGGTGATCAAGTCGGTGTCGGAGCAGACCAATTTGCTGGCCCTCAACGCCGCGATCGAAGCGGCCCGCGCCGGCGAGGCTGGCAGAGGCTTTGCCGTGGTCGCCGATGAAGTGCGCAGCCTGGCGCAACGCACCCAACAGTCGGCCGAGGAAATCGAGGAGCTGATCAGCGGCCTGCACCGGGGTACGCAGCAGGTCGCGAACATCATGGACAACAGTCGCAGCCTCACCGACAACAGCGTGCAACTGACCCGGCGCGCAGGAGAAGCCCTGGCGGGTATCACCCGTACCGTGTCAGTGATTCAGGAGATGAACCCGCAAATTGCCGCTGCCGCCGAGGAGCAAACGGCGGTCGCCGAGGAGATCAACCGCAGCGTGTTGAAGGTCAAGGATGTATCGGAACAGACCTGGGCCGCGAGCCAGGAGACTGCGGCGGCCAGTGTCGAACTGGCGCGCCTGGGGGCGGATTTGCAGGTGTGGGTGGGCAAGTTCAAGGTCTAGCGTTCAGAGAACCTGATGCAGAAAGGCTTGAGCCCGGGGGTCCTTCGGCGCATCGAAGAATTGCGCCGGGGCGGCGTCCTCCAGCAATTTGCCGTGATCGAAGAACAGCACTCGATCGGCCACTTCCCGGGCGAAGCCCATTTCATGGGTGACGCAAACCATGGTCATGCCTTCCAGAGCCAGAGTCTTCATCACGTCCAGCACCTCGCCAACCATTTCCGGGTCCAGGGCCGAGGTGGGCTCGTCAAACAGCATCACCTTGGGCTCCATCGCCAGCGCGCGGGCAATCGCCACGCGTTGCTGCTGGCCGCCAGAAAGTCGCGACGGGAACTCGTGGGCTTTCTGAGCAATGCCGACTTTTTCCAGGAGGGCCAGGGCCTTGGCCTCGCGCTCCTTTTTGCCGCGCTTGCGCACGACTTTTTGCGCCAGGCAGAGGTTTTCCAGCACGGTCATGTGAGGGAACAGGTTGAAGTGCTGGAACACCATGCCGACTTCGCGGCGGTAGGCGTTCACGTCGGTCTTCGGGTCTGCCAGTTGCAGGCCGTCGATGCTTACCGAGCCGGAATCGAATTCCTCCAGGCCGTTAAGGCAACGCAGGAACGTCGACTTGCCGGAACCGGACGGGCCGATCACCACCAGTACTTCACCCTTGGCCACTTGGGTGGTCACGTTGTCCACCGCGCGCACGACGTGGCCACGGGTGTCGAAGACTTTTACCAGATCGCGGACTTCAATCACTTTGCGCGAGCCTCCGCTCAAGCCGGCTGGCGATTTTCGACAGCGGCAGGTTGATCAGCAGGTACAGGCCTGCGACGCAGAACAGGATTTCAAACGGCGAGAACGAGGTAGTAATGACCTCGCGACCGCTTTTGAGCAGTTCGGTAATCGCAATCACCGACACCAGGGACGTGTCCTTCACCAGGCTGATAAATTGCCCGGCCAGGGGTGGCAGCACGCGCTTGAAGGCTTGCGGCAACACCACATGGCGCATCGATTGGCCAGCACTGAGCCCCAGGGAGCGGGCCGCTTCATTCTGGCCACGGGCAATCGACTGCACGCCGGCGCGGATGATTTCCGCCACATAGGCGCCGGTAAACAACGACAGCGCGGCGATCCCGGCGAACTCCCGGGACAGGTTGAGCACCGTGCCGATAAAGAAATAGAAAATGAAGATCTGCACCAACAGCGGCGTGCCGCGCACCAGTTCGACGTAGATCGTCGACAGATCGCGCAAAGTCGGGTTGTTCGACAGGCGACACAATCCGGTCGCCAGGCCAATCAACAGCCCCAGCACCCCAGACACCACCGACAACCACAGCGTGGTCCACAAGCCCCACAACAACGGGCCTGCAGCCCAATGCCGGGTCACACCGATCACATCGCCCTCGGCCACGTCATCGTCCTTGGCCACTTGCAGGCTGTTCTCCGCCACGGTCAGGTGCTGTTCGTTGCCCTCGCCATTACGCAGGGTGACTTCAGCCACATCGCCCTTGCGCACCAGCTCGCTGACGGTGGAAATGTCCGACGCCCGCTGGGACTCTTCAGCCTGGTACACGAAGTACTGCGGCACGCGGTTCCAGCGCCATTCGTAGGACATCAGCGAGGTGGCGTAATACAGCGCGCCGGCCAGGCCGACCAGCACCAGCACCGTCAGCAGGTGCCAGGGCCATTGGGCTTTTTTCTGTTTCATTTCAGGTTCCGGGATGTGTATCGCCTGGCAGGCCCTATTCGCGAGCAAGCCCGCTCCCACATTTCGACCGCGATCTAATGTGTGCGGGCTTGCTCGCGAAGGGCTCGACTCGGTATTAAGCCAACCTTATTCCATGTCCTTGAGCCACTCGGAGCTCTTGAACCACTTGTCATGGATGCGATCGTAGGTGCCGTCGTTGCGGATCTGGTGCAGGAAGTTGTTGATGAAGTTGATGCTGTCGTAGTCGCCCTTCTTCAGGCCAAACGCCAGGGGTTCAAAGGTGAACGGCTGGTCGAGGAACACCAGCTTGCCGGCGCCGACCTTGTTCACGGCCACTACGTTGTAAGGGGCGTCATAGACGAAGGCGTCAGCCTTGCCATTGACCACGTCGAGCACAGCTTCCTGCTCGTTGTCATAGCCGTGGTACTTGGCTTTGGAGATCAGCTTCTTGGCGACCATCTCGCCGGTGGTGCCGAGCTTGGAGGTCAGGCGGTATTTCTCGTCGTTCAGGTCTTTGTAGGACTTGATGGTGCCTTCCAGCTCCTTGCGGATCAGCAGGGTCTGGCCGACCACGATGAACGGTTCGCTGAAGTTCAGGCGCAGGTTGCGTTCCTGGGTCAGGGTCATGCCGCTGCCGATCATGTCGAACTTGTCGGTCAGCAGGGCCGGGATGATGCCGTCGTAGCCAGTGGAAATCGGCTCGAACTTCACGCCCATGGACTTGGCCATGGCCTTGAGGATGTCGACTTCAAAGCCGATGATTTCACCGCGCTTGTTGGTCATCTGGAACGGCATGTAGGTCGGGTCCATGCCTACTTTCAGCGTGCCGCGCTTGACCGCATCATCGATGGCGCCGGCGTGGGCCGCATTGACCGCCACCAGTGCGGTGACGCCTAGCAGCAGCATCGAAAGATACTTTTTCATCATCAAGTCCCCTGAACTCATTTTATTGTGAGATCGGCGCGCAAAAGGGCTGCACCATTTCGGGGTGCGATCCTAACTCACTCACCGCCCGGTACAAAGGTTTCGCCGGAATTTGTTGCCAAGGGATGACAGAAAAGCCTCACAACCGCGCAGAGAACGGTACGGCTAGACACTTCAGCCCACAGATCGGCCAATTGCTTGATGTGTAAGCAGTTATGACTACCAGTCCACCTCTGCCATCCAGTCCGAGTCCTTGAACCACTTGTCATGCAGCCGATCGTAGGTGCCGTCCTGGGCCACCTGATTGAGGAAGTGATTGATCCAGTTGAGGCTGTCGTAATCGCCTTTTTTCACGCCGAACGCCAAAGGCTCGTAGGTGAAAGGTTGCTCCAATACCAGCAACGCACTGTTCTGGGGTTTGGCGATGGCGATCAGGTTATAGGGCGCATCGTGGACGAAGGCGTCGGCCTTGCCCTCCACCACCTGGCGCACGCCTTCTTCAGGGGTTGGAAAACTGCGCAGCCGCGCGGTGCCGAGAAACCTTTTCGCCGCCGCCTCGCCCGTGGTTCCGTCAGCGGCCACGATCCGGTAACCGGCTTCGTTCAAGTCTTCGATGCTCTGGACCTTGTCGGCCAACCGTGGGTTCAGCAGCACGGTCTGGCCGACGATGATGAACGAATCGCTGAAGTTGAGGGTCAGGTTGCGCTCCTGCGTCACGGTCATGCCGCTGCCGATCAGGTCGAACCGGCTGGCCAGCAGGCCAGGAATCAGCTCGGTATACGGCACCGAAACCAGCTCCAGCTTGACCCCCAGCGCCCTGCTCATCTCCCGCAGCAGATCTACTTCAAACCCGACGATACGGCCTTTCTTGTCGGTCATCTCAAAGGGCACGTAGGCCGGATTGGTACCGACTTTCAGTACGCCCCGCCGGACGGCCTCGTCTATGGCGCCGGCGTGCGCCAGGTAACCGTGGGAAAGCGTGACGATGCCGAGCAGCAGCATCGACAAATACCTTTTGATCATGAAAAGCCCCTGTTTCGTTAAACACACCCACACCCAGCCACGCGTAAGTTCGCGTAGGCCAAGGGCTTCGAGTCAGATTTTGGGGGCGATGCTAACCCACTCGCAGGCACGGCAATACGCCTCGGCGAATGGTCTTTTGTTTCGAAATAACAAGGAGTTAGCAGAATGAAGCAGAAGGGAAAAACAGCGTAGGACGGTGACAACAAACGCCCCCGAGGTGTTACCTCGGGGGCGTCTGAATCAGGCCGGTTGAGCCTGGGACGACAGCGGTTTCAATGGCAGCAACGGCGCATGGGGATCGGCCTTGACCGATTCACGCCAGGCGTTGAGCCATTCAGCGTGGCCTTCGTTCCAGACCTGCTCGTGCAAGCGCGCCAGGGCGACCGGATCGCTGAGCAGAGCCAGGCGCTCGCCGTTGTTGAGGCCGGCCGGGCCGACTTTCAACGCGTGGCGAACACGGTCAACGCGCAGCCATTCAATCGGCTCCGCCTGCCCGTGACGGGAAGTCGCCAAGGCGCACGCCAGGGCGTTCTGCTGTGGATCGACCACCGCCCGTACAAAACCGTCATTGAGCGCATGCCAACGGTTTTCGTGGGTGTACTTGTCGGTCGACAACAGCGCCTGGGGCGGGTTGTATTCCTCAGGGATCAAAAACAGGCTCTCGTCGCGAGACTTGAGGCCCAGCTTGACCCGGCTGGAAATCACCGACACCGGAATCGACAGCATCAGCGAACCGACGATTGGCACCAGCCACCACAGGAAGCTTGGGTTCAACCACACCACCAGCAATGCCCAGAAGAAACCGAGCAGAGTCTGTGGACCGTGGCGCTTGACCGCCTCGCTCCATGGCGTGGAATCGTCGTCACGCTGCGGCGAGTTCCAGGTCGCAGCCCAGCCGAGGAACGCGGCGAGTACGAAACGGGTGTGGAAGATCATCCGCACCGGCGCCAGCAACATGGAGAACAGCATCTCCAGCAGCATCGACAAGGTCACCTTGAACTTGCCGCCGAACTCTTTCGCGCCCTTGGCCCAGATCAGGATGATACTCAGCAACTTAGGCAGGAACAGCAGCACGATGGTGGTGGAGAACAACGCCACCGCCTTGTCCGGATGCCATTGAGGCCACAGCGGGTACAACTGGCGTGGCGCCATGAAGTACTGCGGCTCCATCAGCGTGTTGACCGCCAGCAAGGCCGTCGACAGCACCAGGAAGAAGAACCACAACGGCGCCGAGAGGTACGACATCACGCCGGTCAGGAACACCGCACGGTGCACCGGGTGCATGCCTTTTACCAGGAACAGGCGGAAGTTCATCAAGTTACCGTGGCACCAGCGACGGTCGCGCTTGAGTTCGTCCAGCAGGTTCGGCGGCAGTTCTTCGTAGCTGCCCGGCAAGTCGTAGGCAATCCACACGCCCCAGCCGGCACGGCGCATCAGCGCCGCTTCAACGAAGTCGTGGGAGAGGATCGCACCGGCAAACGCGCCTTTACCTGGCAACGGCGCGAGGGCGCAGTGCTCGATAAACGGCTTCATGCGGATGATCGCGTTGTGGCCCCAGTAGTGGGATTCACCCAACTGCCAGAAGTGCAGGCCGGCGGTAAACAGCGGGCCGTACACACGGGTGGCGAACTGCTGCATGCGCGCATACAGGGTGTCCATGCCCGACGCACGTGGCGCGGTCTGGATAATCCCGGCATCCGGCGTGGCTTCCATCAAGCGCACCAGGCTGGTCAGGCAGTCGCCGCTCATCACGCTGTCGGCGTCGAGCACCACCATGTACTTGTAGTCACCGCCCCAGCGACGGCAGAAGTCGTCGAGGTTGCCGCTCTTGCGTTTGACGCGACGGCGACGGCGGCGATAGAAGATCTTGCCGAAGCCACCGGCTTCGCGGCACACGTCGAGCCAGGCTTGCTGCTCGGCGATGCAGATGTCGGCCTCGTTACTGTCGCTGAGGACGAAGAAGTCGAAACGGTCCAGGTCACCGGTGGCGGCTACCGACTCGAACGTCGCGCGCAAGCCGGCAAATACCCGGGGCACGTCTTCGTTGCAGATCGGCATTACCAGGGCGGTGCGGGCGTCTTTCGGAATCGGCTCGTCACCAGCACTTTTACCGGAGATACGGTATTTATCGTGACCGGTCAGCAGTTCCAGGAAGCCCATCAGCGCGGTCCAGAAACCCGCCGAGACCCAGCAGAACAGAATCCCGAACAGCACCAGGATGCTGGTTTGCAGGGCGTAAGGCAGTACCTGGGTGGCAGTTTGCAGCAGGGTCTGGTTGCGGATCTCGTCGAAGTCGACGAAGGACCAGCCCTGGTACGGCATGATGCCTTTCATGTACCAGCCGGCGACGATCGTCTGGCCGAGCATCAGCACCAGCAGGATGTAACGACGGATCGAACCGACGGTGCGCCAGCGGGCAGCCGGCAACACGCGCTCATCCTTCGGCGGTGCCGGTGGATTGGTGCGGCCGGTCAGGCGGCGCCAGCCACGCACCAGGATATTGGTACGCCACGGTTCAGGCACGACCTTGGTCCGACGGATCGGTGGCGTGGCCTTGAGGCAGACCCGGCCGCTGGCGTCGAGCGCCAGCATTTCGGCGTCTTGCAGCTCTTCGGCGGTGTTGAGGGTCAGCCGCGCGCCGACCGACGCTTGGGCAGCGTCGGCAGGTGCGTCGAACGTGGACGATGACAGGCGCTTGTGCAATTCACTGAAGGACTCGCAGCCCGCCAGTTCGGCGCGCTGCTCATCGGTCATCGGTAGATGCGCCAGGTACTCGGCAAGAGTCTCTGGCTGGACTTGAGAATTACTCATCGGCAGGCAACTGATAGCTCCAGGTTTCGGTCAGGACTTGCTCTGTCTTGGCCGGCTCCGGTGTGGCTGGGGCAGCCGCTTCCGGCTGCTTGGCGTCCTTGTCCTTGGCGTCTTTCTTGGCTGCTTTTTCGTGCTGCTTGGCCAGGACCTTGTCGGCTTTCAACACTTGGGTCGAAACCTTCTCCGGCTCAGGCGCAACGATGTCCTGGACCAGGGCGGCACGCATTTCAGTCGGCTTGCCTGCGTCCTTGATCTTCATGCGCAGGGTCAGGCGCCAGCCTTGGGTGTGCGGATTGTAGCGCACGCTGTTTTCAACAATTTCGGCGTTGTCGCCCACGCTGACCTGGCTGCGAACCGGTGCGTCAGCTGGCAGTTTCTTCAGGGACGGGCCCTCGAAGTCCACCAGGTAAGCCACGCTGCCGTCTGGCTGACGGATCAGGTTGGATTGCTTGACGTCGCCGGTGGAACGCAGGGTCTGCTTGACCCAGGCGCTTTCTGGCGAATGGAACTCGGCGTCTTTCAATGTCCAGTGCAGGCGGTAGGCAACGTCCAGCGGCTTGCCTGGCTCCGGCAGTGTTTCCGGGCTCCAGAACGCAACGATGTTGTCGTTGGTTTCATCGGCGGTCGGAATCTCTACCAGGTCGACGGAGCCCTTGCCCCAGTCGCCTTCAGGCTCGATCCAGGCGCTTGGGCGCTTGTCGTAGTTGTCGTCGAGGTCTTCGTAGTGGCTGAAGTTGCGACCGCGTTGCAGCAAGCCGAAACCCCGTGGGTTTTCCACGGTGAAGTTGCTGACCGACAGGTGTTTAGGGTTGTTCAGTGGGCGCCAGATCCACTCGCCGTTGCCGGCATGGATCGACAGGCCGCTGGAGTCGTGCAGCTCTCGACGGTAGTTGAGGACCTTGGACGGCTGGTTCGCGCCGAACAGGAACATGCTGGTCAGCGGGGCGATGCCCAGCTTGGTGACCTTGTCACGCAGGTACATCTGGGATTTGACGTCGACGATGGTGTCGGTGCCAGGACGCAGGGTCAGGCGATAAGCGCCGGTGGCCCGCGGCGAATCCAGCAGGGCGAAGATCACCAGTTGCTTCTCACCCGGTTTTGGACGCTCGATCCAGAATTCGGTGAAACGCGGGAATTCTTCGCCGGAAGGCAAGGCAGTGTCGATCGCCATGCCACGGGCAGACAGGCCGTAGACCTGGTCTTTACCCACAACGCGGAAATAGCTCGCGCCGAGCATGGTCATGATTTCGTCTTGCTTGTCGCCCTTGTTGATCGGGTACAGCACACGGAAACCGGCATAACCCAGTTGCTCGGTGGATTTGGGATCAAACTTGACGTCGCCGAAATCGAAACGAGACGGGTCGTACTTGATTTCCTGGACGCTGTCGGCGGTGACTTCGTTGATTTTCACCGGGGTGTCGAAGTGCATGCCCTGGTGATAGAAGGACAGCTTGAACGGGGTGTTCTGATCGGCCCACTCGGCTTTTTCATTGCGGAAACGAATTTTCTGGTAATCAGCGAATTTCATTTCGCGGAATTCGTTCGGCAAATTGCTGCGCGGAGCTTCGTATTTCTGCCCGGCCAGCTCTTTTGCCTTGGCCGACACATCATCCAGACTGAATGCCCACAGTTGACCCGCGCCGAACAGGCAAAACAGGGCAGAGCCCGTTACCAGTGCGTTTCGTAACCGTTTGGCAGACAATTTTGGTGCATTACAGGGACTAACAATCACGAGCAACCCTCGCCGAAAACAGATCAAAAAACCAACGGCCAGCTATCTATATGCCAGGTTGGCGAGCATTGTTCCGACTCCCATGGGGCTAAATGATTCCCCACTAGCGATCGGACAAGTCTCTACCTAAGTCAAAAATGGACCAATTAACGCTGATCCCCGTAGCGCGCGATTATCTAGTAGCCCGCGTGACAACGCATCAGGGTCAGCGAAGTATTTGTAGCGAAAACCCGGTTTTTTGGGCATTACAAGTCGTTTTCAGTACATTCACGTCTGTAACAGGAAGGTGACCGGCCCGTCATTGACCAAATGCACCTGCATATCCGCACCAAAACGCCCTGCCGCTACCGTGCCATGCAATTGTTGCGCTTGTAACAACAAGTAGTCGAAAAGGGCCTCGCCCAACGCCGGCGGTGCCGCCGTGGAGAAGCTGGGACGCAAGCCGCTCTTGGTGTCTGCCGCCAGGGTGAACTGCGACACCAGCAGCAAACCGCCGCCAATGTCTTTCAAGGACAAGTTCATCTTGCCCTCGTCGTCGCTGAACACCCGATAGTTAAGCAGCTTATGCAGCAGCTTGTCGGCGCTGGCCTGGGTATCTGAAGGCTCGACGGCCACCAGCACCAGCAAACCCTGGTCTATCGCACCCACCACCTGCCCTTCTACCTCGACCCGGGCGCCGCGCACCCGCTGTAAAAGCCCCTTCATGCTTCTTCAGGCGGCAGATCAAGCAGGCGCCGTGCCATTTCACTCGCCGCACGCACCAACGCATCGGTGATTCCGGGTTCGGACGCCGCATGGCCGGCCTCGCGGATGATCTGCAGTTCGCTGTTGGGCCAGGCTTGATGCAGCTCCCAGGCGTTATCCAGCGGGCAGATCATATCGTAGCGGCCATGCACGATTACGCCAGGCAGATGAGCGATCTTGTGCATGTCGCGAATCAGCTGGTCGGGCTCAAGGAACGAGTTGTTGGTGAAGTAATGGCATTCGATACGCGCAATCGACAGGGCGCGCTGGGGCTCGGAGAAACGCTCGATCAATTGCGGGTTCGGGCACAGGCCCAACATGCGACCTTCCCACGTGGACCATGCCTTGGCTGCGTGCATCTGGGCGATCTGGTCGTTGCCGGTCAGGCGCTTGTGGTAGGCGCTGAGCAGGTCGTGACGCTCCTCCGCCGGAATGGGCGCCAGGTAGTCCTGCCAGTAATCCGGGAACAGGCGGCTGGCACCGGCCTGGTAGAACCAGTGGATGTCCTGGGGGCGAGCCAGGAAAATGCCCCGGACGATCAAGCCATGCACGCGCTCCGGGTGGGTTTGCGCGTAGGCCAGGGCCAGGGTCGAACCCCAGGAACCGCCGAACAACACCCATTTCTCGATGCCCAGGTGTTCGCGGATCCGCTCAAGGTCGGCCACCAGGTCCCAGGTGGTGTTGTTTTCCAGGCTGGCCCGTGGGGTGGAGCGCCCGCAGCCACGCTGATCAAAAGTAACAATTCGGTACAGATTGGGATCGAAATAGCAGCGGCTGTTGGCGTCACACCCGGCGCCGGGCCCGCCATGGATGAACACAACGGGCAAGCCTTCCGGGGAACCGCTTTCGTCGACGTACAGGACGTGGGTTTCATCGACGGCCAGATCGTGCCGGGCGTAGGGTTTGATCTGCGGGTACAAAGTCTGCATTGCGCGCTCCGTAAGGGGTCGAGTTCATCCCTGGGGGGACGTCTATTATTTTGCCGTCTGGCATCATAAACCCGAATTGTGCAATGAGCATGCCCTTGCGGATTTAGAGCTGTGTCAGCAAAACACCACGCAGATAATCCAGCAGATAAACGTAGAGCCTATCGACCTCCGCCACCTGGCCCCGGGCCCGTAGACAGCCGTGGATCAGCCCTTTGCCGGGATACAGCGTGGCAGCCAACCCGGCGGCCTGAAGGCGTTCGGCGTAGAGCATGCCGTCGTCCCGCAACGGGTCGAACTGGGCGACAGCGATCAGCGCCGGTGGCAACCCGCTGAAATCCATTGCCAGCAATGGCATGGCGTAGGGCGACGGCTTGCCCGGCCCACGCAGGTAAAGGGCGAGATAGCACTCGGTGTCGGCGGTACTGAGCAACGGCGCGTCGACGCAGTCGCGGCGAGACGGCAGGTCAGCAGGGCCGCCCAAGCCCGGATAGATCAGGATTTGCGCCAAGGGCTGCGGCTGATGGTCATCCCGCAGACCCAGGCATAACGCGGCCGCCAGGTTGCCGCCGGCGCTGTCACCAGCCACCACCACGCGTTGCAGGTTGACGGGGCAAGGCGCTTGACCCGCCAGAATCGCCTGCCAGACCGCACGGCAATCGTCGTAGGCCGCCGGAAACGGGTGTTCGGGTGCCAGGCGGTAATCGATGGCGATGACGAGCACCTGCAGCGCGTCGGCCAGCTCACCGCAGATAAAGTCGTGGGAATCCAGCCCGCCCACCACCCAGCCGCCACCGTGCATATAAAGGATGCATGGCCAGCCGCCATCAGGGGTTGGCGTCGCCGGTTGATAAATGCGTACGCCCACGCCATTCAGGGAAACGTCTGACACCTGTAACCCTTCGGGCCGCGCCGGGGTGAACGCCTGGCACATGCGGTCATAGCTCCGGCGCAATCCGGCCAGCGATGTGTCGTCGCTGGTGAAGGATTCGGTTTTTTCGACGAAGGCGCACATCTGCGGGGAAATCGGGTAATGGGACATCAAAGGATCGTCCTGAAGATAAAGATTTAACAGCCGCCACAAATCCCATGTGGGAGCGGGCTTGCTCGCGAATGCGGTGGGTCAGTCAATACATGTGTGGCTGATCCACCGCATTCGCGAGCAAGCCCGCTCCCACATTTTGATCTTCATTTGCTCAGGGTTTGAGGCTGGCCTGGACCGCCGCCACGCCGTCTTTGCCATCCAGCGTCGTCACACCCGCCAGCCAGCGCTGCAAATCCTCGGGGTTGTCGCGCAACCATTGTTTGGCCACCTCCTGCGGCGTCTTGCGATCCATGATCGGTACCATCAACTGGCTTTCCTGGGCCGCAGTGTAGGTCAGGTTTTCCAGCAGGCGGGTCACGTTGGGGCAACGCTCGGCGTAATCCGGCGCCGTCACCGTGGAGACCGTGGCCATGCCTTCGTTGGCGCCGAACACATCCTCACTGCCGGTCAGGTATGCCATTTTCATGTTGATGTTCATCGGGTGCGGGGTCCAACCGACAAACACCACGAACTCCTTGCGATTCACCGCCCGCTGCACGGCTGCCAGCATGCCCGCCTCGCCGGAGGCCACCAGCTTGAAGCCGCCGAGGCCGAAGCGGTTGCTGTCGATCATTTTCTGGATATCGGTATTGGCGCCGCTGCCCGGCTCGATGCCATAGATCTTGCCGCCCAGTTTGTCCTTGAAGCGGGCAATGTCGGCAAAGGTCTTCAGGCCCGCGTCGGCAACGTACTGCGGCACCGCAAGCGTCGCTTGAGCGTCGGACAGGCTCGGCTTGTCGAACACCTTGACCTGCTTGGCCGCGAGGAATGGTGCGATGTTGTTGTCCATCGCCGGTTTCCAGTAGCCCAGGAAGATATCCAGGCGCTTGTCGCGGATGCCGGCAAAGATGATTTGCTGCACGGCATTGGTTTGCTTGCTGTCATAGCCCAGGCTATTGAGCAGCACATCGGCCATGCCGCTGGTGGCGATCACGTCAGTCCAGCTGACCACGCCCATGCGCACGACCTTGCACGAGGCCGGGTCGGCGGCCATCGCATTGGCGCTCAGAAGTGCGGTGCCGGTGAGAATCAACAGACAACGGTTGAACAGTCTTTTCATCGATGCGGTCTCACTCGGCAGTTTTTATTGTGGGAGTGGCGTCTGACGCGCCGTGCTCAACACCTTACCCAGCGAGACCTCGATCAAAGCGACCTGTGGCGACAGGGATTTGCACACAGACGACTTGGGAGGTGTGTTGCTGTTGAGGGCCTCTTCGCGAGCAAGCCCGCTCCCACATTCGACCGTGTTCCTCCTGAAGAAACACGGTCGAATGTGGGAGCGGGCTTGCTCGCGAAGGCTATCTCAGCAGCGACGCCAATCAGGAGTAATGCCGCTTGCCCCACGCCAGGAACCCTTCCAGCAGCTCCTTCAACACCGCCCGCGTCGGCTCGGCCAGGTCGGCGCGATAACGAAACGGCTCAAACTCTTCCATGTACGTGCACTGCCCCAACTCCAGCTGCACCGCGTGGATGTTCTCGGCCGGGTTGCCATAGTGTCGAGTGATATGGCCGCCCTTGAAGCGCCCGTTGAGCACATGGCTGTACTGCGGGTGACCGGCGCAGATGGCTTCCAATTGGCTGGCCAGTTGCGGATCGCAGGCCGCACCGTTGAAGGTGCCAAGGTTGAAGTCCGGCAGCTTGCCTTCGAACAGGTGCGGGATCACCGAGCGAATCGAGTGCGCATCAAACAATAGTGCATAGCCGAACTCAGCCTTGAGCCGGGCCAGCTCGTTCTGCAGGGTGCGGTGATACGGCGTCCACACCTGCTCCAGGTACGTGACGCGCTCGGCCTTGGAAGGCTCCAGGCCTTCTCGGAACAATGGCACACCGTCGAACAGCGTCGCCGGGTACAGGCCGGTGGTGGCGCCGACGTACAGCGGTTTGTCGTCGGAGGGCCGATTCAGGTCGATGACAAAGCGCGAATACTCCGCCGCCAGGGTGCTGGCGCCCAGTTCTTCGGCGAAGTCATACAGCGTGGGTATGTGCCAGTCGGTGTCCGGCAGGCTTTGCGCCTCGGGGATCAGCCCGGCTTGCACCGCCGGCGTCAGGCGCAGGCCCGCGTGGGGCATGCTGATCAGCAGCGGTACACGGCCTTGTTTGAAGTTCAGAACCTTATCCACAGCAGTACTCCTTAAACGGTGACATCGACGCCGTGGCGCACGACGCGTTTATCCAGCTCGCCACCCAGCCAGTAGGCCAGGTCAGCGGGACGATCAATCTGCCAGGCGACAAAATCCGCGACCTTACCCACCTCCAGCGAACCGTGGCTGTCCCCCAGACCCAAGGCGGTAGCCGCATGTTGCGTTGCGCCAGCCAGGGCTTCTTCCGGGGTCATACGAAACAGCGTGCAGGCCATGTTCAGCATCAAGCGCACCGACAACGCCGGCGAGGTGCCCGGGTTGAGATCGCTGGCGATGGCGATCTTTACACCGTGCTTGCGCAGGGCGTCCATCGGCGGCAACTGGGTTTCCCGCAGGAAATAGAACGCCCCCGGCAGCAACACCGCGACGGTGCCGGAAGCGGCCATGGCGATGGCGTCTTCCTCGGTCATGAATTCCAGGTGGTCCGCCGACAGCGCCTGATAACGCGCCGCCAGGCTGGAGCCGTGCAGGGACGACAACTGCTCGGCGTGCAGCTTCACCGGCAAGCCAAGCTTGTGTGCAGCGATAAAGACCCGCTCCACCTGCTCCGGCGAGAACGCCAGGTATTCACAGAAGGCGTCGACTGCATCCACCAGGCCTTCCGCTGCCAGCGCCGGCAGCATCTCGGCGCAGATGTGCTCGATGTAAGCATCGGCACGGTCCACGTACTCCGGCGGCAACGCGTGAGCTGCCAGGCACGTGCTGCGTACGCTCACCGGCAGCTCGGCGCCGAGGCGGCGGATCACCCGCAGAATCTTGCGCTCGCTGGCCAGGTCCAGGCCGTAGCCGGACTTGATCTCCACAGTGGTCACGCCATCCCGCAGCAAACTGCGCAGGCGCTTTCGGCTACTTTCAAACAGTTCATCTTCGGTCGCCGCCCGGGTGGCGCGCACGGTGCTGGCAATACCGCCACCGGCCGCTGCGATCTCGGCGTAGCTCACGCCTTCCAGACGCTGCTCGAACTCGCCGCTGCGATTGCCACCGAACACCGTGTGGGTGTGGCAGTCGATCAGCCCGGGCGTGACCCACGCCCCTTGCAGGTCATGGGTGGTTGCGTAGTCCGCCTTCGGCAGTTCGGCACGCGGGCCGATCCACTCGATGAGCGTGCCCGAGGTCACGATGGCGGCATCCTCGATGATCGAGTATTTGCCCTGGGCCATGGTTGCGACGTGGCAGTGTTGCCAAAGCGTTTTCATCAACGCCTCCGTTGGGTTATCGATGAGACAAAGCCGGGTCGTAATGAACCTTGGCTGCTTGCCCGGCGGAGGGTTTGACCCACAGCAGATAGGCAACGATCAGCAAGACGATCCACACGGCACCGACCATAAGGGCGGCCTGGGTGTCAGGGAAGTAACCCAGCACGCCGAAGATAAACAGCATGAACACGATGGCCGCCGCTGGCGCGTAGGGCCAGAACGGCACCGGGAATTTCAGCTCGGCAATCTGTTCCTTGGTCATCGAGCGACGCATGGCGACCTGAGTGACCAGGATCATCAGCCACACCCATACCGTGGCGAAAGTCGCAATCGAGGCGATCACCAGGAACACGTTTTCCGGGATCAGGTAGTTGAGCACCACACCGCCGAGCAACGCGGCGCCCATCACCACCACGGTCATCCATGGCACGCCCTGGCTCGAAAGTTGGGCAAAGCCTTTGGGCGCCTGCCCTTGCTGGGCCAGGCCGTACATCATGCGACCGGCGCCGAAGATGTCGCTGTTGATGGCCGAGACGGCGGCGGAGATCACCACGATGTTGAGGATGGTCGCCGCCGAGCCTATCCCCAGGTTGCTGAAGATCTGCACGAACGGGCTGCCCTGGCTGCCGATCTGCGGCCACGGGTAGATCGCCATCAACACAAACAACGTCAGCACGTAGAACAGCAGGATGCGCAGTGGCACGGCGTTGATCGCCTTGGGGATCACCCGTTGCGGGTCCTTGGCTTCGCCGGCGGTGATGCCGATGATTTCGATGCCGCCAAAGGCAAACATCACCACCGCGAAGGACGCAATCAAGCCGCCCACGCCGTTAGGCATGAAGCCACCGTGGGCCCACAGGTTGCTGAGGCCGGTAGCCGGCGCTTCGCCCGCCGAGTGAATGCCGAACAACATGATGCCGAAGCCGCCGAGGATCATCGCGACGATGGCGCCGACCTTGAGCAGTGACAGCCAGAACTCCATTTCGCCAAAGACTTTGACGTTGCACAGGTTCAGGCCGCCGATCAGCAACACGATGCCGAGCACCCAGACCCAGCGCGCGACTTCGGGAAACCAGAAGCCCATGTAGATGCCGAAGGCGGTGACGTCGGCGAGGCAGACGATGATCATTTCAAAGGCGTAGGTCCAGCCGAGGATAAAGCCGGCCATTGGGCCCAGGTAGGTGCTGGCGTACTGGCCGAAGGAGCCGGACACCGGGTTGTGCACGGCCATTTCACCGAGGGCGCGCATCACCATGAAGACGGCGGCGCCCCCGATCAGGTAGGCCAGAAGTACGGCCGGGCCGGCCATCTGGATGGCGGAGGCGGAGCCGTAGAACAGCCCGGTGCCGATGGCGGAACCGAGCGCCATGAAGCGAATATGTCGGGCGGAGAGCCCGCGTTTTAGCGTCTTTTCTTGCTGGTGCATTTCTCGTCCTTAATTATTTTTATCCTGAGAAAGTTCGAATCTGTAGAAGATCAAATGTGGGAGCCTCACCGGGGCTCGACAGCTCCCACACTGGACCGGTGTCGCTCTTACAAGCTCGGCAGCAACTTCGCCGGCACCAGCTCATTCAGGCAACGTGTTGCCAACAACTCACTGGCGGCGTTGATGTCCGGCGCAAAGAACCGGTCCTTCTCATAAAACGCCACTTTGCTGCGCAGGATCCCGCGCGCCTTTTCAAGGGCAGGCGAGGTTTTCAAGCCATTGCGCAGGTCCAGGCCCTGGCACGCCGCCAACCATTCCACCGCCAATACACCGCGGGTGTTCTCGGCCATTTCCCACAGGCGTTTGCCCGCAGCCGGCGCCATGGATACGTGGTCTTCCTGGTTCGCAGAAGTCGGCAGGCTGTCGACGCTATGGGGATGGGCCAGGGCCTTGTTCTCACTGGCCAATGCCGCCGCAGTCACCTGGGCGATCATGAAGCCGGAGTTCACACCGCCGTTGCCCACCAGGAATGGCGGCAGTTGCGACATGTGCTTGTCCATCATCAACGAGATACGACGCTCGCTCAGGGAGCCGATTTCCGCGATGGCCAACGCCATGTTGTCAGCGGCCATGGCCACCGGTTCAGCGTGGAAGTTACCGCCGGAAATCACGTCACCTTCAGCCGCAAACACCAACGGGTTATCCGATACGGCGTTGGCTTCCACCACCAGCACTTCGGCCGCCTGGCGGAACTGGGTCAGGCAGGCGCCCATGACTTGCGGCTGGCAACGCAGGGAGTACGGGTCCTGGACCTTGTCGCAGTTCTCGTGGGACTGGGACACTTCGCTGCTCTCACCCAGCAGGGCGCGATACGCGGCGGCAGAGTCGATCTGGCCACGCTGGCCACGGGCAGCGTGAATGCGTGCGTCGAACGGCGAGCGCGAACCCAGTACGGCTTCCACCGTCAGGGCGCCACAGGCCAATGCACCGGCGAACAGGTCTTCGCCTTCGAACAGGCCGCGCAGGGCATAAGCGGTGGACACCTGAGTGCCGTTGAGCAGGGCCAAGCCTTCTTTGGCGGCCAGGGTCAGCGGCGTCAGGCCGGCGACTTTCAGCGCCTCGGTGGCTCCCAGCCATTCGCCTTTGTAACGGGCCTTGCCTTCGCCCAGCAGCACCAGCGACATGTGGGCCAATGGCGCCAGGTCACCGGAGGCACCCACCGAACCTTTCAACGGAATGTGCGGGTACACCTCGGCGTTGATCAGGGCGATCAGCGCGTCGATGACCTGCCGGCGAATCCCGGAGAAACCACGGCTCAGGCTGTTGACCTTGAGCACCATGACCAGCCGCACCAGCGCATCGCTGATGGGCTCACCCACGCCAGCGGCGTGGGACAGCACCAGGGAACGCTGGAGGTTTTCCAGGTCTTCGCTGGCGATGCGAGTCGAGGCCAACAGGCCGAAACCGGTGTTGATGCCGTAGGCGGTGCGGTTCTCGGCGAGAATCTGCTCCACACAGGCAACACTGGCTTCGATCTGGGCCGAGGCGCTGTCATCCAGGCTGAGGGTTACCGGCTGCTGGTAGATGGCCCGCAGTTGGGCAAGGCTCAGTTGGCCTGGAATCAGATTTAGCGCAGTCACATTCATACTCCTTTTGAATTAGGTTTCAGTGCAAATTCGGTAAAACACGGTTCAACAAATCGGAAGCCTTGAGCAACGCGGCGGTGGCTGCGATGTCCGGCGCCAGCCAGCGGTCCTGGTCGTAGGCCGGGACGTGTTCACGCAACAAACCCCAGGCGGCGTCGGTGCCGGCGCCGAAGCGTTGCTCCTGGAGAAATTCGAACGCCTGGGCCGCCAGCAGGTACTCGATGGCGAGGATCTGGGTGACGTTTTCCAGCACCGAATACAGCTTCAGCGCGGCGTTGGTGCCCATGCTCAGGTGATCTTCCTGCAAGCCCGAGGTGACGAAGTTGTCGAGCACCGCCGGTTGCGCCAGCTGGCGGTTTTGCCCGCACAGCGAGGCCGCGACGTACTGCACGATCATCATCCCGGAGTTGACCCCGGGGTTGCTCACCAGGAACGCCGGCAGGCCGCTGACATGCGGGTTGATCAGGCGGTCCAGGCGGCGCTCGGCGATGGAGCCGATTTCCGCCATGGCGATGGCGAGCATGTCTGCCGCCAGGGCCACGGACTGTCCGTGAGGGTTGGCCTGGGACACCACGCGGTAGTCGTCCGGGGTACCGAGCACCAGTGGGTTATCAGTGGCGCCGTTGAGTTCGGTTTCGATCTGGCGGGTGGCATGTTCCAGTTGGTCGCGGGCGGCGCCGTGCACCTGGGGAATCGAACGGATGCTCAGGGCGTCCTGGGTACGAATGCCTTTGCTGCTGGCGATCACTTCACTGCCGTCCAGCAACGCCCGCAGGTTGATGCCCACTTGCTGCATGCCCGGGTGCGGCTTGAGGGCAATGATTTCTTCGTCGAAGGCGTCGATCTGGCCGCGCTGAGCTTCGAAACTCATGGCACCGATTACGTCGGCCCATTGCAGCAGGCGGTGCGCATCGGCCAAGGCCAGGCAACTGAGGCCGGTCATGCACGGCGTGCCATTGACCAGGCACAGCCCGTCCTTGGCACCGAGCACCACCGGCTGCAAACCTTCTTCGGTCAGCGCCTGATGCGCCGGAACGATACGGTCCCGGTAGCTGACGTCGCCGACGCCGAGCAAGGCGACGCCAATGTGCGCCATGTGGGTCAGGTAACCCACCGAGCCCTGGGACGGCACTTGCGGCGTGATGCCATGGTTGAGCAGCCCCAGCAGCGAATGCACCACCTGCGGATGCAGGCCGGATTTGCCGTGGCTGTAGTTGATGATCGCCGCGCAAATGATCGCGCGGGTTTGCTCCACACTCAGTGGCGCGCCGACGCCGCAGGCATGGCTGAGCAAGGTGTTGCGCGACAGCCGGCTCAGTTGTTCGTCCTTGAGCGACACATTGCACAAGGCGCCCAGGCCGGTATTGATGCCATAGGCGCGCTCGCCGCTGCTGACGATGCGCTGGACGATGGCCTGGGCATTGTCGATGCGAGCCCAGGCGTGGCCCGAGAGTTCGAGGATCGCACCGTGGCGGGCCACGGCGACCACGTCCTGCCAACGCATCGGGGCGTCGGCGATGATGATTTTTTCAGCCTGGGACATCTTTGTACCTTCTTCAATTCTTGTGCAGCCTTACCGGCCTCTTCGCGGGCAAGCCCGCTCCCACAGGGGAATGCATTTCAAATGTGGGAGCGGGCTTGCCTGCGATAGCGCCAGTCAACTCACCACACATCGCGGGTCAAACCACCGCAGCCCGCCGCTGAACAAACCGGTCCACATATTCATCCGCCGGCGAATGCAGGATTTCCCGGGGCGTGCCGACCTGGATCAGCTTGCCGTCCTTGAGGATCGCAATGCGGTTGCCGATGCGCACGGCCTCGTCGAGGTCGTGGGTGATAAAGACGATGGTCTTGTGCAGGGTCTTTTGCAGCTCCAGCAACTGGTCCTGCATCTCGGCGCGGATCAGCGGGTCGAGGGCGCTGAACGCTTCGTCCATCAGGATGATGTCGGTGTCGGCCGCCAGGGCGCGAGCCAGGCCCACCCGTTGGCGCATGCCGCCGGACAGCTGGTGCGGGTATTTGTTTTCGTAGCCTTTGAGGCCCACGGTTTCGATCCAGTGCAGCGCACGCTCGGTGCACACTTGCTTGGTTTCGCCGCGCACTTTCAGACCGTAGGCGACGTTGTCCACCACGCTCTTGTGGGGCAGCAGGCCGAAGCTCTGGAACACCATGCTGATCTTGTGCCGGCGGAATTGGCGCAGGGCTTCCATGTCCAGTTGCAGGATGTCTTCGCCGTCCACCAGGATCGCGCCGCTGGTGGGGTCGATCAGGCGGTTGAAGTGGCGCACCAGGGTCGACTTGCCGGAACCCGACAGGCCCATGATCACGAAGATCTCGCCGGTGCCGATGCTCAGGGACAGGTCGTTCACACCCACCACGCAACCGGTCTCGGCCAGCACCTGGTCCTTGGTCTTGCCCTGGCCAATCAGCGCCAGCGCTTCCTTGGAACGATTGCCGAAGATCTTGAATACGTTTTTGACTTCAATCTTGCTGACGGTAGTCATTTGCTCGCCTCATGCCGTGGACGACCATAGGCCTGGGTAATGCGGTCGATGACCACTGCGAGAATCACGATCGCCAGACCGGCTTCAAGGCCACGTCCAACGTTAAGCGTCTGGATACCGACCAATACATCTTCACCCAGTCCACGAGCACCGATCATCGAGGCGATGACCACCATCGACAGGGCCATCATGGTGGTCTGGTTGATCCCGGCCATGATGCTCGGCAGGGCCAGCGGCAGTTGCACGCCGAACAGTTGCTGCCAGCGGTTGGCACCGAAGGCGTTGATCGCTTCCATGACTTCGCCGTCTACCTGGCGAATGCCCAGGTCGGTCAGGCGAATCAGTGGAGGAGCGGCGTAGATCACGGTGGCGAAAATCGCCGGGACCTTGCCCAGGCCGAACAGCATCAGCACCGGGATCAGGTACACGAAGCTGGGCATGGTTTGCATGATGTCCAGCAGCGGCATCAGCACCGAACGCAGGCGATTGCTACGGGCCGACAATATTCCCAGGGGAATGCCGATCAGCACCGAGATCACCGTGGCCACCATCATCAGCGCCAGGGTTTGCATCAGCTTGTCCCACAGGCCAACAGCGCCCACCAGGAACAGCAAACCGACGATTACCGCTGTAGTGACGACCTTGCGCGTGGCGTGCCAGGCGATACCGCCGACAATTGCCAGCATCAGCCACCAGGGTGCTGCGCGCAGCACACCTTCAAGATTGACGATGGCCCACAACAGGGTGTCGGAGATGTGCCGGAACACATCGCCGTAGTTGGTCACCAGCGAATCAACCCAACTGTTGACCCAATCGGCGATGGAAAACGTAAAACTCTCAGGAAACATAGTGTGCTCTCGATCCAGTGGGTTGTGGCCGGGCGTCCGGTTGCCTGCGAGGGCAACCGGAAACGCTCAACCTACAAGGCCGCGTCGATTTTCTTGGCTGCGTCGTCGCTCACCCATGCGTGCCAGACTTCAGGATGTTCCTTGAGGAAAATTTTCGCCAGTTTTGGTGATTCAATTCGTTCTTTGGCCATGCGGCCCAGGTTCTGGTTCAGCAGGTCGATGGGCAGGTTGACCTTCTCCAGCACAGCCACCAATTCCGGGGCTTGCTCGTGGAAGGTCTTGGACAGACCGACCTTGATGCTCACGCTTTTATCCACACCGGGCTTTTCTTCCAGCTTCACCAAGTCGACCTGGCCCATCAACGGGGTGGGCGACCAGTAGTAGAACAGGATCGGCTCGCCACGCTTGTAGCTCGACAACACCGCCGCATCCAGCGCCGGGCCGGTGCCTGGGCGGAAGTTGGTGTAGGTGCTTTCCAGGCCATAGCTTTTCAGCATCTCGCTGTTGTCCAGCTCACAGGTCCAGCCGGCCGGGCAGTTATAGAAACGGCCCTTGGACGGCTCTTCCTGGTCCTTGAACACCGAGGCGTATTTGGCCAGGTCGGCGATGCTTTTCAGGTCCGGTGCCTTGGGTTCCAGCTTGCGCTTGGCGTCGCCTTCGATCACATAGCGCGGCACGTACCAACCTTCGACAGCACCCACGACCGGAGCACCGACACCGACGACCTTGCCGGCCTTCTCAGCCTTGTTCCAGACTTCGCTGCGGCCTACCCACTCCTCGGCGAATACCTGGATGTCATTGCTGCTCAGGGCGTTTTCCATGGTGATGGAGTTACCCGGCAGGCTGTCGGTTTTGCAGTCATAGCCTTTTTCCAGCACGGTTTGCAGGATGTCGGTCAGCAACATGCCGCTTTCCCAGTTCAAACCGGCAAATTTCACCGGTTTGCCGGACTCGCACCAACCGGCCGCCTGGGCGCCAGCAGAAGCCAGCAAGCCTGCCGAAAGCAAAGTGGCCAACAGGGTCTTATTCATTTTCATTGTTGTGACGCTCCCAATCTTGAAATGGATTACGGCAGTCAGTAGGCATCCTGCCCTGTCCACGTCCCATCAGGCCTGTGCAGCCAGCCCGTTTGTCGTTGGTGCAGCGCCCTGCTCTACCGGCAGGATCAAGTGTTCAGGTATTGCGCTGTGCCACTTCTTGGCAGCCCAGTAGTACAGCGCAGCCGGCACAACCAGGCCGATGATCCAGGAGATATCGGTGTCGCCGAGGCTGGCGACCAGTGGCCCGGTGTAGAAATGCGTGGAGATGAACGGCATCTGAATCAGCACGCCAAACACGTAGATGCTGATGCCCATCAGGTTCCAGCGACCGTAGCGGCCGTCGGGATTGGACAGCGCCGGGATGTCGTAGCGTTCTTTGGTGATGCAGTAGAAATCCACCAGGTTGATCGCGCTCCAGGGCGTGAAAAACGCCAGCAGGAACAGGATGAACGCGGAGAAATCCTTGAGGAACGAGTCCTTGCCCAACAACGCCAGCGCGGCGGCAAGCGACACCATGACGAAGATGTACAACAGGCGCGTGCCACTGCCGATATGTCGGCTGCCACGAAAGCCGCTGATGATCGTCGCGATGGACATGAAGCTGCCGTAGGCATTCAGGGTGGTCACGGTGACCTTGCCGAAAGCGATGCTGAAATACAGCAGCGCTGCGACGACCCCGGTGCCGCCCAAGCCGACGATAAACGACACTTCATGGTGAGCGAATTGCGATCCGGCCAGGGCCGCCGCAAACACCCCAAACACCATCGAAGCCTGCGCGCCGATCACTGAACCCAGGCCCACGGCCCAGAAGGTTTTCGACGCTTGCGTGCTGCGTGGCAAATAGCGCGAGTAGTCCGCCACGTAAGGGCCGAACGCAATCTGCCAGGACGCCGACAGGGAAATCGCCAGCAGGAAACTGCTCAGGGAGAAATGCTTGTTGCCCAGCAACGCACCGATGTCGTTACCGGCCAGCAGCTTGTAGAACAGGTACACGAAGGCAACCACCCCCAGCACGCTGGCGATGCGACCGATACCGTGGATCACCCGGTAGCCGAAGATCGTGAACACCATAATCAGCCCCGCGAACAACACGATGCCGACCCAGTCTTCGACGTGGAGCAACTGCGCCACCGCCTGCCCCGCCAGCAACGAGCCGCTGGCGGAAAACCCGATGTACATGAGGCACACCAGCACCAGCGGGATCACCGCGCCATAAACGCCAAACTGCACGCGGCTGGAGATCATTTGTGGCAAGCCCAATTGCGGGCCCTGGGCTGCGTGCAGCGCCATGACGCCGCCACCCAGCAGTTGACCGATCAACAGACCGATCAACGACCAGAACACATCACCGCCCAGCACCACGGCCAGGGCCCCGGTGACAATCGCGGTGATTTGCAGGTTGGCACCCAACCACAGGGTGAACTGACTCAATAGACGGCCGTGTCTTTCCGCTTCCGGGATGTAGTCGATCGAACGCCTTTCGATCAACGGGGTGGTGCTTGCACGAGCGTCTGTTACAGCCATTTATGTTCAACCTCTGATGGATTGTTCTGGATGCGGATTGCTCTTCTGTGGGAGCTGGCTTGCCTGCGATGGCATCACCTCGGTCTTACTGAAAAACCGAGTCGTCTGCATCGCGGGCAAGCCCGGCTCCCACAGGACCGAGCCTGTCTTTACTTGATCATCGGGAGATTGAGGCCCTGCTCTTTGGCGCAGTCGATGGCGATCTGGTAACCCGCATCGGCATGACGCATCACGCCGGTGGCCGGGTCGTTGTGCAGTACGCGGGCGATGCGCTCGGCCGCTTCGTCGGTACCGTCGCAGACGATCACCATGCCGGAGTGCTGGGAGAAGCCCATGCCGACGCCGCCGCCGTGGTGCAGCGAAACCCAGGTCGCGCCGCTGGCGGTGTTGAGCAAGGCGTTGAGCAGTGGCCAGTCGGACACGGCGTCGGAACCGTCCTGCATCGATTCGGTTTCACGGTTGGGGCTGGCCACCGAGCCGGAGTCCAGGTGGTCGCGACCAATCACGATCGGCGCCGACAGCTCGCCGCTGCGCACCATTTCGTTGAATGCCAGGCCGAGCTTGGCGCGCTGACCCAGGCCAACCCAGCAGATACGTGCCGGCAAGCCCTGGAAGCTGATGCGCTCGCGGGCCATGTCCAGCCAGTTGTGCAGGTGGGCGTCGTCCGGGATCAGCTCTTTGACTTTGGCGTCGGTCTTGTAGATGTCTTGCGGGTCGCCCGACAGCGCAGCCCAGCGGAACGGGCCGATGCCACGGCAGAACAGCGGGCGGATGTAGGCCGGTACGAAACCCGGGAAGTCAAAGGCGTTTTTCACGCCCTCTTCCTGGGCCATCTGGCGGATGTTGTTGCCGTAGTCGAAGGTCGGCACGCCCATTTTCTGGAAGTCCAGCATCGCCTGAACGTGCACCGCCATGGATTGCTTGGCGGCCTTGATCACTTCGGCCGGTTCGGTCTTGGCGCGGGCGCGGTATTCGTCCCAGGTCCAGCCGGCGGGCAGGTAACCGTTGAGCGGGTCGTGGGCGCTGGTCTGGTCAGTGACCATGTCAGGGCGCACACCGCGCTTGACCAGTTCCGGCAGGATTTCCGCCGCGTTGCCCAGCAGGGCGATGGAGATCGCGCGGCCTTCCTTGGTGTATTTCTCGATGCGCGCCAGTGCGTCGTCGAGGTCGGTGGCTTGCTCGTCGACGTAGCGGCTGCTCAGGCGGAAATCGATGCTGACCTGCTGGCATTCGATGTTCAGCGAGCAGGCGCCAGCGAGGGTCGCGGCCAGCGGCTGGGCGCCGCCCATGCCGCCGAGGCCGGCGGTCAGGACCCAACGGCCCTTGAGGTCATCGTTGTAGTGTTGGCGGCCGGCTTCGACGAAGGTTTCGTAGGTGCCCTGCACGATGCCCTGGCTGCCGATGTAGATCCAGCTGCCAGCGGTCATCTGGCCGTACATGGCCAGGCCCTTGGCGTCGAGTTCGTTGAAGTGTTCCCAGCTGGCCCAGTGCGGCACCAGGTTGGAGTTGGCGATCAGTACGCGCGGGGCATTGCTGTGGGTCTTGAATACGCCGACGGGTTTGCCGGATTGCACCAGCAGGGTTTCGTCGTCGTTGAGGTTGGTCAGGCTTTCGACGATCTGGTCATAGCATTCCCAGTTGCGCGCGGCACGGCCGATGCCGCCGTACACCACCAGTTCTTTCGGGTTCTCGGCCACCTGTGGGTCGAGGTTGTTCATCAGCATGCGCAACGGCGCTTCAGTCAGCCAGCTTTTGGCGGTGAGCTTGTTGCCACGGGCAGCGCGGATTTCAACGTCACGGTACTTGGTAGGCTTGGTCACAAAAAACTCCTCAACGATCAATGCGCGAACATGATTGGTGCGAAGAGGATGTTCATGGACTCTTACGCACACATCTTTACTTGTACATACAAGCATATGCAATCAAGCGGCCAACTTGGCTGAGGGCCGCTGCAGATTTTTTGCGAACGGGAGCGCAAGCCTTTAAGAACAAGGCTTAGCAGCTTGATGAATTTTCTTGCAGGAGTTTTTTACAGCGAGGGAGGCTTGTTACTCAGGCAGGCTTTTGCGCCATGCTGGGGCATTCGGTAACAAGTTGGTGCGGGGTCTTGGAAACACGATGTGGGGGGAAGCCCCCCCACTTGTTCAAGCCCGTGCAGTCAGTTCGATGACGCAGCAACGGCCGGTGACGCTGACGTCCAGCAGGCCGGTGTTACCGTCCAGTTGCAGGCAGTCGTGACGGTTCAGCCGCTCGCCGAGCACCTTCACCTCATCGGCCACACTGAACACCAGCACGGTGTGGGCGGCGCTGAAGAAGCGCTGCGTACCGTCCATCCATTGCAACCGCGCTTGATAGCGTTGCGGCGAATAGATGAGGTTGAAATCGCGGATCGGCCCACCGATCAATCGGCAGGCCACTTGGCTGTCACCCTTGAACGGGAACGGCTGCAGCGGTAACAACCCGAGTTGCTCCTCGCCGTCCACCGTCAGCACCATGCCCGAACCTTGCAGCACGGTGATGATCCGCTGATACCCGGCAAAGGTGGAGAACCCGCCCGACTCGGCGATATCGGCAATCGACAGGCGCCAGCCGAAACCGTCCAGGCCCTCGCCCGCGTCACGGGTGATTTCTTCAGTGCTGCCGCCACCGTTTTTCCACGGCATGCGGATGTAATCGGCGGCGCGCCAGACTTTCATCGAACTCATTTACTGAAACGTCCTTCCAGGCTATGACGGGAACCGGGGTGGATCAAACGCGCAGCCGTGACCGGCTGGCGGCCAGACCAAGTGCGACGGCGAATCAACAGGCATGGCTCGCTGGTTTCGATTTGCAGCAACTTGCATTCATCGGCGTCGGCCAGGATCGCCTCCACCACGTGCTCGCCTTCGGTCAGCGGCGCCACCTGGTTGAGGTAGGCATAAGGCGTTTGCTGGGTGAAATCCTGCTGCAGGTATTCCGGCGCGACCAGGGCGTTGACGAAGCGGTCTTCGATTTGCACCGGGATGTCGTTTTCGTAGTGCACGATCAACGAGTGGAACACCCGACCGCCTTCGCGCATTTCCAGGGCGACAGCGCGCTCGGAACCGGCGGCTTCTTCACCGAGGGTGATGACTTTGCACGTATGACGATGACCGCGAGAGGCGATCTCATCGGCAATGTTGTGCACTTCAAACAGCGCCGATTGACTCTTGGGCTCGGCGACAAAGGTGCCCACACCTTGCATGCGCACCAGCAGGCCTTCGGCGGTCAATTCGCGCAGCGCGCGGTTGATGGTCATGCGGCTGAAGCCCAGCTGGTTGACCAGTTCGCTTTCCGACGGCACGCGATAATGCGGCGGCCAATTGCCGTTGAGAATCTGCTGGCTGATCATCTGTTTGACGCGGGCGTACAAGGGCGCCGGACTTTCGTCCATGTGGGCAGCCAGTGGAGACTTGGCAGGCGGAGTCGGCACGAGAAATCCTTGTAGGTGAAAAAGAAGCATAGCTTGCCGGAGTTTACCGAGCAGGCAAACGTCTGTATATGTATATACAAATAAACACACGACCGGGGTGCCTGAATCATGTCCGCTTTCTTTGCCGAACGCGCGCTGCTGCCTAATGGATGGGCCAACGATGTACGTCTTGAAGTCAGCGCCGATGGCCTGCTGATCAAGGTTGAGCCCAACGCCAGTGCAGACGGTGCCGAACGGCTCAGGGGCCCGGTGCTGGCGGGCATGCCGAACCTGCATTCCCACGCGTTCCAGCGGGCGATGGCCGGGCTGGCGGAAGTGGCCGGCAACCCGAATGACAGCTTCTGGACCTGGCGTGACCTGATGTACCGGATGGTTGGCAAGATCAGCCCCGACCAACTGCAGATCATCGCGCGCCAGCTGTATATCGAAATGCTCAAGGCCGGCTACACCTCGGTGGCCGAATTTCACTACGTGCACCACGACGTCAGCGGCCAGCCTTATGCAGACCCCGCCGAGCTGTCGCAACAAATCAGCCAGGCCGCCGCCAGCAGCGGTATCGGCCTGACCTTGCTGCCGGTGCTCTACAGCCACTCCGGTTTTGGCGGCCAGGCGCCCAATGAAGGCCAGCAGCGCTTTATCAACAGCACCGAGCATTACCTGAACCTGCAATCACGCCTGCAACCGATTCTGGCTGCGCAACCGGCGCAACAGCTGGGCCTGTGCTTCCACTCGCTGCGCGCGGTAACACCCCAACAGATCAGCGACGTGCTGGCCGCCAGCGACAAGACGTGCCCGGTGCATATCCATATCGCCGAGCAGCAAAAGGAAGTCGACGACTGCCTGGCCTGGAGCGGCCAGCGTCCGCTGCAATGGCTGTATGACCATGTTGAAGTGGATCAGCGCTGGTGCCTGGTGCACGCCACCCACGCCAACCCGGAAGAAGTGACGTTGATGGCCAAGAGCCGGGCGATTGCCGGGCTGTGCCTGACTACTGAAGCCAACCTGGGGGACGGAATTTTCCCGGCGGTGGACTTCCTGGCCCAAGGCGGGCGCATGGGGATTGGTTCCGACAGCCATGTATCGCTGAGCGTGGTGGAAGAATTGCGCTGGCTGGAATATGGGCAGCGGCTGCGGGACCAGCGGCGCAACCGGCTGTATCGCAGCGATCAACCGATGGTCGGCCGTACGCTGTTCGATGCCGCGCTGGACGGCGGTGCCGAAGCGCTGGGGCAGCCGATTGGACGCCTGGAAGTCGGCAAGCGTGCGGACTGGCTGGTGCTGGATGGCAACGATCCGTACCTGGCGACGGCAAACGAAGACGGGATTCTCAATCGCTGGCTGTTTGCCGGTGGTGATCGCCAGGTGCGCGATGTGCTGGTGAACGGCCAGTGGGTGATTCGCGATGGGCATCACGCCGCCGAAGAAGACAGCAGCCGGGCGTTTACCCAGGTCCTGCGGGATTTGCTGGGCTAACAGACGACACATAACAAAATGTGGGAGCTGGCTTGCCTGCGATAGCGATGGTGAATCCAACACCGCTATCGCAGGCAAGCCAGCTCCCCCATTGGAACGATGGCGTTCTTCCGTTACTGCGAAGTCTTCGCCATCTGCTTGTCCGACGTACGCCAGATCAAGCGCGTGGTGTCATACCCCTGTTGTCGCGCCCTGCTCAGCAGGTCTTCGCGGGTGTCGGCGCTGACCGTCGGCGTGCGCGACAATAACCACATGTAGCGCCGGCTAGGGCTGCCGACAATGGCGGTCTTGTAGTCATCGCTGACGTACAGCACCCAGTAATCGCCCTTGGCCACGCCCGGCAACAGCGAGGTGAACCAGTTATTGAATTCCACCCACAGTTTGTCGGTCCTGCCGGCGACCTGCGGCGTGGCCGTGCCCTTGGCTTCTTGCCATTTCCACTCAGGCGTCAGGCAGCGGTTGAATACCGACATATTGCCGTCGGGCAACAGCGTGTAGCGGGCTTCGGACTGTGCGCAATTGCGCTGGAAGTACATCGGCAAACGGGCCAACTCATACCAGGTGCCCTGGTAACGCTTGAGGTTGACGCTGCCGACAGTCTTGGGTTGCAGATCATCGCCAGAATGGCTGGCGCAGCCCGCCAAAAACAGGCTGGCGCAGAGGTATAGAACGAAACGCATCATGTTGTTTTTCTCCCGCAGGCTTTCGCCCCGGTTTACTTCAGGCCTTGCCCGGAAAAAATCAGTACTTTGTCACCGGCGTATTGCACGCTGATAAAGCTGTTTTTATCGCCCCAGGTGCAACTGGACATACCCAGCGCGCCAGAGCAATCAGTCGGCTTACCCAGCAACGACTCCACTTCGGCCTTGGGCATGCCGGCCGACAGTTTTGCGTAATTTTCTTGGGTGACCTTGCTGCAAGCGGCCAGAAGCACGCAAAACGACAACAGGGCGAGACGGCGTAACGACATGGAATAACTCCTGGAGAGACGAAGCAGCTTGGGGGTCTGCCAGAAGCTTAGAAGGGAAAAGGGGTGTCTGGTTCCCGACGAGCGAAAACAAAAAACCCCGAAAACGCTGAAACGTTTCGGGGCTTTTGCTTACCGCAAAGACTTACGCCTTGTGGTAGCCGGTCACACGCTCAACTTCTTCCTTCGACCCCAGGAACACCGCCACACGCTGGTGCAGGCCTTCAGGCTGGATGTCGAGGATGCGCTGGTGGCCGTCGGTGGACGCACCGCCCGCCTGCTCAACCAGGAACGACATCGGGTTGGCTTCGTACATCAGGCGCAGTTTGCCCGGCTTGGACGGCTCGCGGCTGTCACGTGGGTACATGAACAAACCACCACGGGTCAGGATACGGTGCACGTCGGCGACCATCGCAGCCACCCAGCGCATGTTGAAGTTCTTCTTCAGCGGACCTTCTTCGCCTGCCATCAACTCACCCACATAGCGGGTAACCGGCTCTTCCCAGTGGCGCTGGTTGGACATGTTGATCGCAAATTCCTGGGTGGACGCGGGAATGGTGATGTCTTCGTGAGTGAGCACGAAGCTGCCCATTTCACGGTCCAGGGTGAAGCCTTTGACGCCGTCGCCCAGGGTCAGCACCAGCATGGTCTGCGGGCCGTAGATCGCGTAACCGGCAGCGACCTGCTCGGTGCCTGGCTGCAGGAAAGCCTTTTCGTTCAGGGCTTCGTTCTGGCTCAGGTATTCGTTCGGGCAACGCAGTACCGAGAAGATGGTGCCAACCGGCGCGTTGATGTCGATGTTCGACGAACCGTCCAATGGGTCGAATACCAGCAGGTAGGCGCCTTTCGGGTACTTGCCCGGGATCTGGTAGGCATTGTCCATTTCCTCGGACGCCATGCCGGCCAGGTGACCACCCCATTCGTTGGCTTCCAGCAGGATTTCGTTGGAAATCACGTCGAGTTTCTTCTGCACTTCGCCTTGTACGTTTTCAGTGCCCATGCTGCCCAGGACACCACCCAATGCGCCTTTGGAGACGGCGTGGCTGATTTCCTTGCAAGCACGCGCCACCACTTCGATAAGGAAGCGCAGATCGGCAGGCGTGTTGTTGCTGCGGGTCTGCTCGATCAAATAGCGACTCAGGGTAACGCGGGACATGGAAGGCTCCGGAAAGTGGGGGCTAAAAACCCGCGCAGTTTAACGCGAGTCGGGGCGTATTTCCTCCTATCAGAGGATTTAAACCCAATAGAGTTCATGGACTTTATTTAACGTGCCACCGGCGGCTTGCGCAGCAAACTGTAGGCCATGGCGCCCAGCGCCGCCACACCGAGCAGCAGCACGGCCCAAAGACCGAGCTTTTTCCAGTTCGGCCCGGCATCAACAGGGGTCGCAACCGCAGGCGAAGTCACCACCGCTTCGCCCGCCACGTTGGCCTGCCCAAGCGTGGCGAAGCGTTCAGCACTGTAATCCGGGATCAACGTCGACAGCGGCAAATTCGCGCCTTTCACCGACGGATTGCCCAACGCCAACGTGAACGGTGGCTCGCCCCGTGCCAGAAAAACCAACTGCGTGGCCCGCACCGCAAAGCTCAGCGTCGGCGCCTCCACACCCAAGCCACCGCCGCGTTCGTCCACGTTGAGCTTGAGCTGCGCAACGGCCTGCCCGGGCAACTGCAATTCGTTCTGTAAAACGTCCTGGCCATTTTGCGTCAGTCGATAGAGTAAGCCACTGCTCAAAGGCTGCCAGGCCTGATTGCTCTCTCGGCGGCCCGACAGAGTGACCGGTGCGAGGCTGTTGGGTTGGCTCAGGTCGATACGCAGACGTTCGACATTCAGTGCGCTGGGCAACTGCCAGCTGTATTCCCCGGCCTTGAGACGGCTGCCCGACAATGGCTGCGACCACACCAGCGGCAACGGCAGGCTATGGGCGCTGACACTCTCCAACTGCGCCGACGTCAGTGTCGGTGCGGCCTGGCCTTTCCAGAGCAGGCGCAGGTACCGCGCCGACTGCCCAGGCAAACTCACTTCGTGCTGCTCGACCCGCTCATCGGCAAACGACAGTCGCGCCACCTGCCCTTCGCCCCAGGCACGCCAGTGCTGCAAGTCGTCGCTGGCTTCGATGCTGAAACGCTGGAAGCCGTCGCGCTCACTGGTCCAGTCGAGAACCAGTTGCTGCAACGGCGCCTTGATCCCACTGGCGTCGAGCAGCCAGCCGCGCAGGACCTCTTCGCCTGCCTCCAATTGGCTAGGCGGCTGCACTTGCACCAACGTGCCGGTGGAAGTGGATTGCACACGCACGCTGGGCACGGCTTCAGCGGAGTCGGCCGCGGCGTACAGCGGGAACCACTTCACGTTGGACAGGCTGCGGCTTTCGGTGCTTTGCACCGACTGCCGCGCCAGCGCGTAGGCCTGGGGTTCGCCGGCTGCGTTGAACACCCGCACATCACTCAGGTCGGCCTGACGGGCGCTCAATTGCACCGCCAACGGCAGCTCCAGGCGGTACCACGGGCCTCCACCACTGACCGTCAGCGGCACCCGCGTGGTGAAGTCGGCGGGCGTTTCCTGGGCCCAGGCCGATAACGTAGTGCACATCCCCAAAAGCGCCACACTCAGCTTGCCCATCAAGAGGCCACTCCTTCAGTTTCAACCACCGGCTCGGGGCGCTTGGGCGGCAGCGGGGCGAAATAGCCCACCACCAGCAACAGCCCGCCCACACCGATAAACGATACGATCCGCGCCAGCCCGCCGCGGTTGCTCAATTCGACGAAGAACAATTTGGCGACCACCACGGCAATCAACGCCGCACCGATCAACCACACCTCACGCCGGTGACGCAGATGGCCACCGATCATCAGGCTCAGGGCAATCAAGGTCCAGACGATCGACAACCCGGCCTGCACCAGCATCGACTCCAGCAACGCATCCAGATGGAACGGCACGCCGCCCCAATGGTGAGCCGTGCGCATCACCAGCGTGGTGAAGAAGGCGAACAACGACGCACCGGCGACCGCCTGGGCGACCAGCTCGGCGCGCGGCCCGCGTTCTGGTGCGGCACTGCGAGACCATAGGTACACACCCAGCAGTGCGAACAACAATCCCAGATCCAACGGGTTAAGCAGCGGTACATACGGCAACGGCTCGGCGGTGCCGTCGCTGAAGATATTCGCCAGCCAGAACCAGCCGAGCATCAGCACCGCCAGCGGCAGCGCGGCATACAACCGGTACTCGCGTGGGTACGCCGACACCGGCCACGGCCAACTGCGCGGCGCAGCGGCCAGCACCAGATACAGGCTCGGCAGAATCGCCCAGCCCAGCCAGCGCCAGGCGTTGTATTCCTCGGACAGCAGCAACAGGCCGTAGCGCAACTCCAGCGCCAGCACGCCGATCAGCAGCCAGCAACCGAGCACGTGCGCGGCGCCCAGGGCTTTTTCCGGGATGACCAACGCCAGGCGCCGCAGCGACATGAAGTGCACCGCAAATACCGCTGCCCACGCCAGCCAGGCGAAATTCGCCGCCGGGTGATAACGCGAGCCCCACGCGCCCAGCAACACCACGCCCGCCGCCGGCATCAACAGCGTGCAAAGCAAGCCCAGCGACGCCCATTGCAGCCGCAAGGCCAATACGGCCCAGATCGCCACACTCACCGCCGCCACCGCCAATAGCCAGGTACCTTGCAGCATCGACGGCGCAAAACGCAGCACTTCACTGACCAACGCCAGCGTCCACCAGCCCGCGCCCCACACCAGCAGCACGTCGGACAGCCGCTGCAAACTCAGCGTTTCGAACACCGGTGCATGTGGCCGGCGCTGCAAGCGCCAGGCACCGACCAGCGCTGCCAGCCCGAGCACCATTGGCGTCCAGAAACCGCTATGGCCCAAAGGACGCAAACCCTCGCTGGCCAGCGGCCCGAGCAGGTCCGGCACCGCGATCAGGAACGAAGCGCCACCGATCACTTGCAGCAACAACCCGAAGACAAAACTGACGCGTTGTTGCAGATACAGGCTCAGCCAGATGATCAACAAACCACTGGCCGCCCACACGCCGCTGGCGGTTTCCCACGGCAGCACGAACAGCACCGCCAGGTTGATCAGCACCAGCCCGGCCAGCAACACCACCGACAGGCCACGCAACAACCGCGCATCGCTGCGCACCATGGTGTCCCGCGCGGCTAGCAGCATGCCGCCAATCAACGCCAGACCAATCAGCGAAGCCGTGAGCAGCCCGCTCCATCCCGCACTGAACACCGCGCCGGAATCGGCGCCCGTCCGCAACCGCAGCAGGAACAGCGCCCCACCCAGCAGTTGCACGGCAAACGCGGTAAAGAGGAACGTGCGCGAGCCGATGCGCAGCCCGACCAGCAGGGTCGCAAGACCCGCTATCGCCCAACTGATGGCGGTGCCTTGGGTCGACAGCAGCAGCGGCGCAAGCAGGTACAAGAAACCCAGGCCGACGCTGGCCAACACCGGCAAGCCACGACGCTCCCACTGCGCCGCTTGCTCCACCGGCGCCTTGCGCAACTGGAAGAAACTGAACAGCAATGCCGCACCCAGCAACAACGCACCCAACGGTGCGCCATCCAACAGACTGGTCTCGCCCACCCGCAATTCGCTGAGGAACGCCAGCGCGGAGCCGACTTGCAACAGCAAGCCAAACGCCCGCGCCAACGGCCGTTGCTGGCGTAGGCCGAGCCAGAAGATCCCGGCGCCTTCCACGGCCCAGGCCGCCGCGGTCCAGCGTACGTCGAGGCCCAAGGGAATCGCCAGGCTGGCAAAGATCACGCCCAGCGCCAGGCAGGTTTCCGCCAGCAGCAAGGCGCGCCCGCCGCTCAACAAACGGGCCAGGCCCATGTAGGTAATGCCCAGGGCCAGCGCACTGAACGCGGCGGCAAACTCCAGGTGCTGCACCAGCGCAAACTGCAAACCGAAGCCCACCAGCGGCGGACCGAACAGCATGCTGCCGTCAACGTAATCACCTTTGGCCGCTGACCAACGCAGCAGCGCGCCACGGCTGTCATCGTCCGGCGCGTCGCGCATCTCCAGCAACTTGCGCCGGGCGAACAACAGGCCGATGCCCAGGTACATCAGGAAAAATAGAATCAGGAACGGCTCGGTGCTCCACAGCAACTCCGGCGTATAAGAGCGCATGCCCCAAGCGAAGCCGATACCGAAGGTGCCGACAAAACCGATCAGGTTGAGCAGGCGCCAGGCCTTGAACCAGGCGATGGCGAGAATGCCCGCGTTAAGCAGGGCGAAGTAACTGAACAGCGCCACATGATTGCCAGCGCCGGTAGACGTAAGAATAGGTGCGGCAAAACCGCCGAGGGCGGCGGCGCAGGCCAGGCCGAGGGCGTCCTGGGTGATCGCCAGGATCGCCGAGAACACCGTGACAGCCACCAGCAAGCCGAGGGCTGCACCGGGATCAAGCAACGGATGCAGGCGCATCGCGGCGAATACCGTCAGGTACAACACGGCAATACCGGTGCCTTGCAGCATCAACCCGTAGTTGCTATTGCGCAGCCGCAGCCACCAACCCAGGCCCAGCAAGGCCAACGCACAGCCGGCAACACCGGCATAACGCAGCTCGATCGGCACCACCATGCCTTCAGTGGCATAACGCAGCAGGAACGCCAGACCGAGGAACAACAGCACCACGCCGACCCGCAGCACGGTGTTGCCACCGAACAGCCAGTTGCGGGCACCGCTGATGGCGCGTTCGATGAAGTTGGGGCCGCGAGGTAACGCAGGCGCGGCGGGTTGTTCAGGGATGCTGGCGCTCGGCTCAGCCCTCCACACGTCAGCCGGCAATGGCTGGCTGGGCTCGGCCACCACGGTTGCGTAGGCAGGTTCCAGGTCGGCGGGTAATTCCCAGACGAGTTCGGGCGGCGCCGCTACCGGCAGCGGCTCTTCGACAAAGACAGGTTCAGGGGCTTCAACGGCGGCAGGCCTTTCCAGCAGAGCCAGGCGTTGCTCGACCACCTTCAGGGCGTTCCGGGCCGACTCCAGCTGACGGCCTTGCTCCTCCGTACGCGAGGCAAGCATCGACAGGCGAATCGCCTGGCCAATGCCCAAACCGAGCAACGCACCAATGCCCGCATCACTGAACGACTCATCGAGCGTCCAGCCGAGCACCAGGCCAATCAGCATGAAAATCCATTGCATGGTGGATATCCCTAAGCAGCCCGAAGCGGGCGGAACCGGCGCTTAGTATATCGACAAGGCCCAACACAGGTTGGGCCTTGGGGCACAGATTAAGAAAAACTCAGTCCAGAGCTTTCCAGATCTCCGTCGCATACTCCCGGATGGTCCGGTCCGACGAGAACCACCCCATGCGCGCGGTATTGAGCACCGCCGAGCGCCACCATTCCTTGGAATCGTGCCAATGAGCCTCGACCCGCGCCTGGGCATCCCAGTAGGAATCAAAGTCGGCACAGACCAGGAAGCGGTCGTAGTCGATCAGCGAATCCACCAACCCGGCATAACGGCCCGGATCATCCGGCGAGAACACCCCGCCGCGAATCGCTTGCAGTACGTCATTCAAGCGATGAGACGCGGCAACGTCTGGCCCGGCATTGAACTCTCCGGCATGCTTGCGCGCTTCAACCTGCTCGGCACTGAGGCCGAAGATAAACATGTGATCCGCGCCGACACGCTCGTGCATCTCGACGTTGGCGCCGTCCATGGTGCCGATGGTCAGTGCACCGTTGAGGCCGAACTTCATGTTGCTGGTGCCCGACGCCTCAAAGCCGGCAGTGGAAATCTGCTCCGACAGGTCAGCCGCCGGAATGATGCTTTCCGCCAGGCTGACGTTGTAGTTGGGCAGGAACACCACCTTGAGCAACCCACGCACGGTGGGGTCGTTGTTGACGGTGCGGGCGATGTCGTTGGTCAGCTTGATGATCAGCTTGGCCTGGTGATAGCTGGCCGCTGCCTTGCCGGCGAATATCTTCACCCGCGGCACCCAATCGGTGCCCGGCTCGGCACGGATCGCCTGGTACAGCGCGACGGTGTGCAGCAGGTTCAACAGCTGGCGCTTGTACTCGTGGATCCGTTTGACCTGCACATCGAACATCGCCGCCGGGTTGACCGAAACCCCCAGGCGCTCGTGAATGATGTCGGCCAGCGCCCTTTTGCTATGCAGACGCTGCTCGGCGAAGGCTTTGCGGAACGCTTGCTTCTCGGCGAAGGTTTCCAGCTCAACCAGACGGGTTTCGGTGTTGTCGAGAATGTCCGGACCCAGCGCTTCCACCAGCATCGCGGTGAGTTTTGGATTCGCCTGGAACAACCAGCGGCGAAACGTAATGCCGTTGGTTTTGTTATTGATGCGGTCCGGGTAGAGCTTGTGCAGTTCAGAGAACACCGTGCTGCGCATCAGTTGGGTGTGCAGGCCCGACACGCCGTTCACGCTGTGGGAGCCGAGGAACGCCAGGTTGCCCATGCGTACGCGGCGGCCGTTGTCTTCCTCGATCAACGAGACGGCGCGCAGTACGTCGAAGTCGTGGATGCCTTTGGCCCGGAGCGAGTCGATGTGCTGGGCATTGATCAGGTAGATGATCTGCATGTGCCGCGGCAGCATGCGTTCCATCAGGCCGACCGGCCAGGTTTCCAAAGCCTCGGGGAGCAAGGTGTGGTTGGTGTACGACAGGGTTTCGACGGTCACGTCCCAGGCGGCATCCCACGGGATGTCGTGCAGGTCCACCAACTGGCGCATCAACTCGGCCACCGCAATCGACGGGTGCGTGTCGTTGAGCTGGATGGCCGCGTGTTCGCCCAGGCTCAGCACCGAGCCGTGCATGTTTTTGTGGCGACGCAGCAAGTCCTGCAACGAGGCGGAAACGAAGAAGTATTCCTGGCGCAGGCGCAGTTCCTGCCCCGCTTCGGTGCTGTCGGCCGGGTAGAGCACTCGGGAGATGCTTTCGGCGCGGGCCACTTCGGCGACAGCGCCCAGGTGGTCACCGGCGTTGAAGCGTTCCAGGTGCAGGTCTTCCACCGCACGGGCACGCCACAGGCGCAAGGTGTTGACACTTGCGCCGCGCCAGCCGACCACCGGGGTGTCATACGCTACCGCGCGTACAGTTTCATTCGGTGACCACACCTGAATCGACTTGCCGGACGCGTCCAGCACGGTTTCCACACCACCGCCAAAGCCGATCGGGTAGATCACTTCGGCGCGCTCGAACTCCCAAGGGTTGCCGAAATCCAGCCAGCGTTCGGTTTGTTCCTGCTGCCAGCCGTCGACAATTGCCTGGCGGAACAGCCCATGCTCATAACGAATGCCATAGCCGTGGCCGGCAATGCCCAGTGTCGACATGCTTTCCATGAAGCACGCCGCCAGGCGGCCAAGACCACCGTTGCCCAGGGCCGCGTCGGGCTCCAGCAGGCGAATGCGCTCCATGTCCACACCGAGCTCACTCATGGCCTCACGGGCCACGTCCAGCAAGCCGAGGTTGCTCAGACTGTCGTAGAGCAGACGGCCGATCAGGAATTCCAGCGAGAGGTAATAGACCCGCTTCTGTCCCTTGCGGTAGATGTGTCGCGTGTGGTCCATCCAGTGGTCGACCATGTGGTCGCGGGCGGCCAGTGCGATAGCTTCGAACCAGTCGTGGTCGAAGGCATGATCGGGGTCCTTGCCCACCGCATAGGTCAGTTTGGTCAAGACGGCATCGCGAAATGCGGCTACCTCTGCTTCTCGTACAAGCGGTTCCTGAGACATCGATGCGACCTCGGGCGAGATAGAAGGAGTTGCTAGAGCCTAGACGGTCTGACAGACGGTAGACGCTCTGGTTCGGCAGTTTTTTAACTCATTCACCTTTGCATGATTTAGATGCAGGGGCCGTGCCCGTTTGTAGCCCGTCACAGCCTTAGAGCTGAAACCTGGAAGATATTGTTCAAAAAACCACCAATTCCGGTATGATCCCGCGCCGGATAACACCCCTCTTGGAAACCTGATGAAGCCTCAACTGATCGCCGCCGCGGAACTCGACCGTCTCGAGACCTGGCAGAAATACTCAAGCCATATGTGTGGCGGCTGTGTGTCAAGCTGCTGCACCCTACCGGTTGAGGTGAAGATCAAGGACCTGATCCGCATCGGCATCGTCGATGAATTCGAGCGTGGCGACCCGCCGAAGAACATCGCCAAGCGCTTGCAGAAGGAAGGTATCGTCGAGCGCTTCAATGCCAAATCCGAGATCTTCACCCTGCAGCGCATGAGCAACAACGATTGCCTGTACCTGGATCGTAAGAGCCGCTTCTGCACTATTTATGACAAGCGCCCGGATACTTGCCGCAATCACCCGAAAATCGGACCGCGTCCGGGGTATTGCGCGTACAAGCCGAAGGAAGTGGTGCGCGAGACCAAGTTGCGCACGCTCGATAAGTTTTGATCCGAATTCTTTATTGCTTGAACGACCGCTTTCGCGAGCAAGCCCGCTCCCACATTTGAAATGCATTCCAACTGTGGGAGCGGGCTTGCTCGCGAAGAGGCCGGCACAGTCACCACACAATCCCCAGACAAACAAAAACGCCCCCGACCTTGCGGTCGGGGGCGTTTTTTTTGCAGCTAACTAAAAGACTTAGTTACCAGCTTTTTTCGCAGCGCGGGTACGCTCGCTTTCGCCCAGGATCTTCTTACGAAGACGGATGGACTTAGGAGTGACTTCGCACAATTCGTCTTCTTGAACGAATTCCAGAGCCTGCTCCAGGGTGAAGCGGATAGGCGGAACCAGAGCGATGGTTTCGTCTTTACCCGAAGCACGCATGTTGTCGAGCTTCTTGCCCTTGGTTGGGTTAACGCCCAGGTCGTTGTCGCGGCTGTTGATGCCGACGATTTGACCTTCGTACACGTCTTCACCGTGACCCAGGAACAGTTTGCCGCGAGCTTGCAGGGTTTCCAGCGAGTAAGTCAGCGCCTTACCGGTAGCTACCGAAACCAGCACGCCGTTCTGACGGCCGGACATGTCGCCGGACTTCATCACGTCGTAACGGTCGAAGATCGAGGTCAGGATGCCTGCACCGGAGGTCAGGGTCAGGAACTCGTTACGGAAACCGATCAAGCCACGAGCCGGGATGTTGTACTCAAGGCGCACACGGCCCTTGCCATCCGGAACCATGTTGGTCAGGTCGCCTTTACGGATACCGATCTGTTCCATGATCGAACCTTGGGATTCTTCCGGCAGGTCGATGGTCACGTTTTCGTACGGTTCGTGCTTCACGCCGTCAACCATACGGATGATCACTTCCGGACGACCAACACCCATTTCGAAGCCTTCGCGACGCATGGTTTCGATCAGTACCGAGAGGTGCAACTCACCACGGCCGGAGACTTTGAACTTGTCAGCCGAGTCGCCTTCTTCAACGCGCAGAGCAACGTTGTACAGCAGCTCTTTGTCCAAACGCTCCTTGATGTTCCGGGAGGTCACGAACTTGCCTTCTTTACCGCAGAAAGGCGAGTCGTTTACCTGGAAGGTCATGGAAACGGTTGGTTCGTCAACGGTCAGCGGCTTCATCGCTTCGACGTTCAGTGGGTCGCACAGCGTGTCGGAGATGAACAGCTGGTCGAAGCCGCTGATGCAGACGATGTCGCCGGCAGCTGCTTCTTCAACGTCGATGCGGTGCAGGCCGTGGTGACCCATCAGCTTCAGGATACGACCGTTGCGCTTCTTGCCGTCGGCGTCGATAGCGACAACCGGAGTGTTCGGCTTGATGCGACCACGAGCGATACGGCCAACGCCGATAACACCCAGGAAGCTGTTGTAGTCCAGTGCGGAGATTTGCATCTGGAACGGACCATCGCGGTCGACTTTCGGCGCAGGTACGTTGTCGACGATCGACTGGTACAGCGGGGTCATGTCTTCAGCCATGTCGGTGTGTTCCAGACCGGCAATGCCGTTCAGGGCCGAGGCGTAGACGACTTTGAAGTCCAGCTGTTCTTCGGTAGCACCCAGGTTGTCGAACAGGTCGAAGATCTGGTCCAGAACCCAGTCCGGACGCGCGCCTGGACGGTCAACCTTGTTGATGACCACGATTGGACGCAGGCCGGCTTCGAAAGCCTTCTTGGTCACGAAACGGGTTTGCGGCATAGGGCCGTCTTGAGCGTCAACCAGCAGCAGAACGGAGTCAACCATCGACATTACGCGTTCAACTTCGCCGCCGAAGTCGGCGTGGCCCGGGGTGTCCACGATGTTGATGTGGTAGCCGTTCCAGTTGATGGCGGTGTTTTTCGCCAGAATGGTAATACCGCGCTCTTTCTCCTGGTCGTTGGAGTCCATCACGCGCTCGTCGTTGAGCTCGTTGCGCTCCAGGGTGCCGGATTGACGCAAGAGTTTGTCTACCAGGGTGGTCTTACCATGGTCAACGTGAGCAATGATGGCGATGTTGCGTAGATTTTCGATCACTTGTGTATCTCGATCAGAGGATTCGGTGTGCTGACAGGTCGTGGCAGCGATTAACAGTAGAGTCAGGCCTTGCCGTTACAGCTTGACGGCAGAGTCGGGGGGCCGGTGACGCAGGCCACAGGCAAACAGCCCCGGGCTCTTAGCTCGGTCGATAAACGCGCACATTGGCATGCCCCTCACTGAGCAAATGGTGGGCATGCAGGCGACTCATCACGCCTTTGTCGCAATACAACAGGTACTGACGGCTGTCATCCAGTTCCTTGAAACGCGCATTCAATGCATAGAACGGCAGCGTTTGTACGTCGATGCCAGCAATTTCCAGCGGCTCGTCTTCAGCGGCATCCGGGTGACGGATGTCGATGATGATCTGACCGGCCAGAGCCTCGCTGACTTCTTCGATCTGCAAATCCTGGCCCAATTCGTCGATAACCCGATCGATCGGCACCAGTTTGGCGTTCTCAAGCGCTCGCTCGAGCACCGCCATGTCGAACTGTTGTTCTTCGTACTCCACGCGGTTGCGTTTGGCGTGGGTCTTGGGGTTCACCGAGATGACCCCGCAATATTCCGGCATGTGCTTGGCGAAATCCGCCGTGCCGATCTGGGTCGCCAGGTCGATGATGTCTTGCTTGTGACTGGCGATCAGCGGGCGCAATACCAGCTTCTCGGTCACAGAGTCGATCAACGACAGGTTCGGCAGGGTCTGGCTGGACACCTGGGAAATCGCTTCACCGGTGACCAATGCGTCGATTTCCAGCCGATCCGCGATTCGGGACGCAGCGCGCAACATCATACGCTTCAATACTACGCCCATATGACTGTTATCGACTTTCCCGAGAATTTCTCCCAGGACCTCCTCGAACGGAACGCTGACAAACAGGACCCGTTGCGAGCTGCCGTACTTCTTCCAGATGTAATGCGCGACTTCCATCACGCCCAATTCGTGTGCACGTCCGCCCAGGTTAAAGAAGCAGAAGTGGCTCATCAGCCCGCGGCGCATGATCTGGTAGGCCGCGACGGTGGAATCGAAACCGCCGGACATCAAGACCAGGGTCTGTTCCAGGGCACCCAGCGGGTAGCCGCCGATGCTGTCGTGCTGGCTGTGGATCACAAACAACCGTTGGTCGCGAATTTCCATCCGCACTTCAATTTGTGGCGCTTTCAGGGAAATTCCGGCGGCGCCGCACTCGCGACGCAGCTTGCTGCCCACGTATTTCTCGACATCCATGGAGCTGAACGGGTGCTTGCCGGCGCGTTTGCAACGCACCGAAAAAACCTTGCCCGCCAGCACATCGCCGTAGTGCTGTTTGCACTTTTCGGTGATGTCGTCGAAGTCACCCAACGGGTACTCGTCGACCTGCAGGAAATGCGCGATGCCCGGCACGCAGCTCAGGCGCTCGGTCATGTCCTTCAAGGCCTTGGGGTCTGTGAGGCGGGTTTCCAGTTCGAGATTGTCCCACACACCGTTCACCACCACAGCCGGGTCCAGATCGCGGAGCACGGCACGGATATTCTTGGCCAATTGACGGATGAAACGCATCCGGACCGGTCGGCTCTTGATGGTGATCTCGGGGAAGACTTTAACGATTAATTTCATGAAAACAGCGCGCGCAGGCCCAGCCGAAAAAGGGGGGCGCGGATTATAGCGGAAATCGCTCAAGGTTTAACCAGTTAATATGCATCGAACCTTTCGCGCACCAAAACGGGTCATAAACGAAAATTCGCGCTACATTGCGGTGCGCATTTTCTTCCGCTTCAGCGGATTGCACCTTTATAAGGGCGTTTTTGTGGCAAAAAACCCATGTCGGGGCACTGGCATGCAATTTGCTCTCTTGTGAGGCAGGTTGCCTTGGTCGAGTATTCGCGCCGGCATCACCCACATTCTAAGGGCTACTCCACTACCCCAGCCCGAAGCCACCCGGAGGACACTATGTCGAAGTCGGTTCAACTCATCAAAGATCATGACGTCAAATGGATTGATCTGCGCTTCACGGACACCAAAGGCACTCAGCACCACGTGACCATGCCGGCTCGCGACGCGCTGGATGACGCCTTCTTCGAAGAAGGCAAAATGTTCGACGGCTCCTCCATTGCCGGCTGGAAAGGCATCGAAGCTTCCGACATGATTCTGATGCCGGACGACAGCACCGCCGTACTCGACCCGTTCACCGAAGACCCAACGCTGATCATCGTCTGCGACGTGATCGAGCCTTCGACCATGCAAGGCTACGACCGTGACCCACGTGCGATCGCCAAGCGTGCCGAGGAATACCTGAAGTCGACCGGTATCGGCGACACCGTATTCGTAGGTCCGGAACCAGAATTCTTCATCTTTGATTCGGTCAAGTTCAAGTCCGACATCTCTGGCTCCATGTTCAAGATCTTCTCCGAACAAGGTTCGTGGATGTCCGACCAGGACGTGGAAGGCGGCAACAAAGGCCACCGTCCAGGTATCAAAGGCGGCTACTTCCCGGTTCCTCCGTTCGACCACGACCACGAAATCCGTACCTCCATGTGCAACGCCATGGAAGAGATGGGCCTGGTCATCGAAGTTCACCACCACGAAGTGGCGACTGCCGGCCAGAACGAAATCGGTGTGAAGTTCAACACCCTGGTTGCCAAGGCTGACGAAGTACAGACCCTGAAGTACTGCGTTCACAACGTGGCTGATGCCTACGGCCGTACCGCTACCTTCATGCCTAAGCCTCTGTACGGCGATAACGGTTCGGGTATGCACGTTCACCTGTCCATCGCCAAAGAAGGCAAGAACACCTTCGCTGGCGAAGGTTATGCCGGCCTGTCCGACACCGCCCTGTACTTCATCGGCGGCATCATCAAGCACGGTAAGGCCCTGAACGGCTTCACCAACCCGTCGACCAACTCCTACAAGCGTCTGGTCCCAGGTTTCGAAGCGCCAGTGATGCTGGCCTACTCGGCTCGCAACCGTTCCGCTTCGATCCGTATTCCTTACGTGTCCAGCCCTCGCGCTCGCCGTATCGAAGCCCGTTTCCCGGATCCGGCAGCCAACCCATACCTGGCCTTCGCTGCTCTGGTCATGGCGGGCCTGGACGGTATCCAGAACAAGATCCACCCTGGCGACGCCGCCGACAAAAACTTGTACGACCTGCCGCCTGAAGAGGCCAAAGAGATCCCACAAGTGTGTGGCAGCCTGAAAGAAGCCCTGGAAGAGCTGGACAAGGGCCGTGCGTTCCTGACCAAAGGCGGCGTGTTCAGCGACGACTTTATCGATGCCTACATCGCCCTGAAAAGCGAAGAAGAAATCAAGGTCCGCACCTTCGTACACCCACTGGAATACGAGCTGTACTACAGCTGCTGATCCGGTAGCGCTGCTTAACGTGGCGTGATGAAAAAGGGCCTCCTTCGGGAGGTCTTTTTTTTGCCTCGGGATAGCGCAGAGTCAGCCATCTGTTGTATTGACTGACACACCGTCATCGCGGGCACGCCCGCTCCCACAAGGAGATCACCGTTGAAACGTCGACTTGCGTTCGCCCTGCTGTGCTTCAGCGCCAATGTATTCGCCGCACCACCCACCCTCGCCCCACTGCTCGACAGCATCGCAGAACGACTGGCGATTGCCGACCAGGTGGCCCTGAGCAAATGGGACAGCCACAAGCCCGTCGAGGACCGTGCGCGGGAGCAGGACGTAATCGCCAGCGTCGTCGCCCAGGCGCCGAGCTACAAACTGGCACCGGCCCAGGCCGAGCAGTTTTTCTCAGCCCAGATCGAGGCGAACAAATTGGTGCAGTACGCCCACTTGTCCGACTGGCAACTGCAAGGCAAAGCCCCTAACGATCCACGCCCTGATTTGGTCGGGCAAATCCGCCCTAAACTGGACCTGCTGCAAAAACGCCTGCTGCAACAGCTGGCAGACTTCACCCCGGAGCGCAGCAACCCGCAATGTCCACAATGGCTGGCCCAGGCCAATCACGCGGCCGCACATGACCCAATGCACCAACTGACGATGATCCGCGCCACCGCCGAGCTGTGCCTCTATAAAATCTAAAATTGCGAACCCCATCAAAATGTGGGAGCGGGCTTGCTCGCGAAGGCGGTGTGTCAGTTGATATATGCATGACTGACACGCCGCCTTCGCGAGCAAGCCCGCCCCCACAATTTAGATCAGACCCATTCAGTCAATCAGTCGTTGCCACCAGCTTCCTGAACAGATCTTTCAAAACCGCACTATATTGGTGCGATACGCTGCACCCTTCCCACTTACGCAACCCATTTTGGTTCGAAACTTCCCGCGCAAGCTGGCAGAACGCCACAGTTTCGCGCCTTAACCTCCCATTTCAGGGCTTTAACGCTTCTTTTCGGAGCTTTGGTTTGGTTTTTGCATTTTCCTTGTATCAGCGCATGCCTCAAGGCCGCGCCTTGCTCCAAAAGAGGTCCTAATGACCATCAGCGACGCACTGCACCGCCTGCTACTCGACAACCTGACCACCGCGACCATTCTGCTCAATGACGAACTGCGCCTTGAGTACATGAACCCGGCGGCGGAAATGCTGCTGGCCATCAGCGGACAGCGCAGCCATGGGCAATTCATCAGTGAACTGTTCACTGAGTCGGCCGAGGCCTTGAGCTCATTGCGCCAGGCCGTGGAGCAGGCGCACCCGTTCACCAAGCGCGAAGCGATGCTCACCGCCCTCACCGGCCAGACCCTGACGGTCGACTACGCGGTTACACCGATCCTGAGCCACGGTGCCACTTTGCTCCTGCTGGAGGTGCACCCCCGGGATCGCCTGCTGCGCATTACCAAGGAAGAGGCGCAACTGTCCAAGCAGGAAACCAGCAAGATGCTGGTGCGTGGCTTGGCCCACGAGATCAAGAACCCCCTGGGCGGGATTCGCGGCGCCGCACAGTTGCTGGCCCGCGAGCTGCCGGACGAGAACCTCAAGGACTACACCAACGTCATCATCGAGGAAGCCGACCGCCTGCGTAACCTGGTGGACCGCATGCTCGGCTCCAACAAGCTGCCGTCGCTGGCGATGACTAACGTCCACGAAGTATTGGAGCGGGTTTGCCAGTTGGTAGAGGCCGAAAGCCAGGGCTGCATCACCTTGGTGCGCGACTACGACCCGAGCATTCCCGACGTATTGATCGACCGCGAGCAGATGATCCAGGCGGTGCTCAATATCGTACGCAACGCCATGCAGGCCATCAGCAGCCAGAACGAACTGCGCCTTGGCCGCATCAGCCTGCGCACCCGCGCGCTGCGCCAGTTCACCATCGGCCACGTGCGCCATCGCCTGGTGACCAAGGTCGAGATCATCGACAACGGCCCAGGCATCCCTGCAGAACTGCAGGAAACCATCTTTTTCCCAATGGTCAGCGGCCGCCCGGACGGTACCGGGCTCGGCTTGGCCATTACCCAGAACATCATCAGCCAGCACCAGGGTTTGATCGAATGTGAGAGCCATCCCGGTCACACCACCTTCTCGATCTTTCTGCCACTGGAACAAGGAGCCCCATCGACATGAGCCGTAGTGAAACTGTCTGGATCGTCGATGACGACCGTTCTATCCGCTGGGTCCTGGAGAAAGCCTTGCAACAGGAAGGCATGACCACCCAGAGCTTCGACAGCGCCGACGGGGTGATGAGCCGCCTGGCTCGCCAGCAGCCCGACGTGATCATCTCCGACATCCGCATGCCCGGCGCCAGCGGCCTGGACTTGCTGGCGCGGATTCGCGAGCAGCACCCGCGCTTGCCGGTGATCATCATGACCGCGCACTCGGACCTGGACAGCGCTGTCGCGTCCTATCAGGGCGGTGCCTTTGAATACCTGCCAAAACCGTTCGATGTGGACGAAGCGGTGGCGCTGGTAAAACGCGCCAACCAGCACGCCCAGGAACAGCAGAACCAGGAAGCTCCGCCGGCCCTGACCCGCACCCCGGAAATCATCGGCGAAGCGCCGGCGATGCAGGAAGTGTTTCGCGCCATCGGGCGTTTGAGCCACTCCAACATCACCGTGCTGATCAACGGCGAGTCGGGTACCGGTAAAGAACTGGTGGCTCACGCCCTGCACCGTCACAGCCCACGGGCCGCGTCGCCGTTCATCGCATTGAACATGGCGGCGATTCCGAAGGACCTGATGGAGTCGGAACTGTTCGGCCATGAAAAAGGCGCGTTCACCGGCGCGGCCAACCTGCGCCGCGGCCGTTTTGAGCAGGCCGATGGCGGCACGCTGTTCCTCGATGAAATCGGCGACATGCCGGCCGACACCCAGACGCGCTTGCTGCGGGTCCTGGCCGACGGCGAGTTTTACCGCGTAGGCGGGCACACGCCGGTCAAGGTCGATGTACGCATCATCGCAGCGACCCACCAGAACCTGGAAACCCTGGTGCATGCCGGGAAATTCCGTGAAGACCTGTTCCACCGCCTGAACGTGATCCGCATCCACATCCCACGGATGTCGGACCGCCGCGAAGACATCCCGACCCTGGCCCGTCACTTCCTCAGCCGCGCCGCCCAGGAGCTGGCCGTCGAGCCGAAGCTGCTGAAAAGCGAGACCGAGGAATACCTGAAAAACCTGCCATGGCCGGGCAACGTGCGTCAGCTGGAGAACACCTGCCGCTGGATCACGGTGATGGCTTCGGGTCGCGAAGTGCATATCAGCGACCTGCCGCCTGAGCTGTTGAGCCTGCCGCAGGATTCGGCGCCGGTGACCAACTGGGAGCAGGCGCTGCGCCAGTGGGCCGACCAGGCCTTGGCACGTGGCCAGTCGAACCTGCTGGACAGCGCTGTGCCGGCCTTCGAGCGGATCATGATCGAAACCGCCCTCAAGCATACCGCCGGTCGTCGTCGCGATGCTGCCGTGCTGCTGGGCTGGGGCCGCAATACCCTGACTCGCAAGATCAAAGAGCTGGGGATGAAGGTCGACGGCGGTGACGATGATGAGGGTGATGAAGCCTGATCACTAATCCCTGATCCACTGAAGATCTAATGTGGGAGCCGGGCTTGCCCGCGATGGCGCTGTGTCAGTCACTGGATGTATCGACTGACACAGCGCCATCGCAGGCAAGCCAGCTCCCACATTTGTTTTGTACCAGACTAACGACCGTGCACCGCTTCAATGCACCACGAACCGGCATCGCGCACAGATCCAACGCTTGAAACGCCAACCTTGTTAAGAAAATATTAAAACCCAAAAAAGCCAAAGCCCCGTATTCCGGGGCTTTGCGCTTTCTGAAGAGATTTTTTGGCGCCACTTCGCAATTCTGGCACGCGCCCTGCAATAACCTTGTTACTACCCAGTTTCGGGGACCTTGGTACAGGCAGGCCGAGAATCCCCTCTTTACACCCGGGGTGCTTGATGCGAATCGCGTCGCGCCCCACACCCGTTTCGGGAACCTCGGTACAGGCAGGCCGGGGATTCCCTCTTTAACACCGAAGCCTTTGGCTTCACCCCGTTTTGGGAGCCCTGGTACAGGCAGGCCGGGAACTCCCTTCTTTACACCCGGGGCTTATGAGGCAACGCGCCCATAGCCCTAGCCCGTTTTGGGAACCTTGGTACAGGCAGGCCGGGGATTCCCTCTTTTATTGCTCCTGGAGATGGATCTCCACCCGCCAGCGTCCCTCAACCTTCGCCCCCGACCACTCCCCGCGCAACGGCCGAGCCGCCACCAGGTTCAGCAGCAAGCCGCCATCGGTCTTGCGTACGCGCCAGTTCACGTCCTTGTCATTGACCTTCAGTTGCCCGCCCTGAGCCTTGCCGAGCGCATCGAACAGCAGCGCCACCGTGCCGTCGATATGCTCTCCGTGCAGCTTGGGCTCGCTGTTGAACCACACCACCAGGCCATCGGCCGAAGGCTCCACCTGCTGCAGCTCAACCGGGTCTGGCGTGGTCAGACGGCCGATCATCAGGCCCACCATCAAGCCGACAATGGCCAACGAGCCTAAAACCCGTGGCAATAGCTTCGGCCTGGGGTCTTCTTCAGGGGTAGAATGCAGCGCATCTTTGCCTTCGGAGCCGTGCATGTTTCACGTCATCCTTTTTCAACCAGAAATTCCGCCGAATACCGGCAACGTTATCAGGCTGTGCGCCAACAGTGGCTGCCACCTGCATTTGATCGAGCCCTTGGGTTTCGACATGGACGACAAGCGCCTGCGCCGCGCCGGGCTGGACTACCACGAGTACGCCACCCTGCAACGCCACGCGGACCTCGCCAGCTGCCTGGAAAGCCTGAACCACCCACGGTTGTTCGCGTTTACCACCAAGGGCTCGCGGCCATTCCATGATGCCAGCTTTGCCGAAGGCGACGCCTTCCTGTTCGGCCCGGAAAGCCGGGGCTTGCCAGCGGACGTCCTCGACGCCCTGCCCGACGGCCACCGCCTGCGCCTGCCGATGCGCGAAGGCTGCCGCAGCCTGAACCTGTCCAACACCGTGGCCGTGGCCGTCTATGAGGGTTGGCGGCAACTCGGTTTCAAATAGCGCACATAACAAATGTGGGAGCGGGCTTGTGTGGGAGCCTGGCTTGCCCGCGATGCAAACACCTCGGCGTGTCAGTCACACCGCGGTGATGCTATCGCAGGCAAGCCAGCTCCCACACAAGCCCGCTCCCACATTTAGTCCTGCGTCGGGTTCGAAATTACTGAACCGTTGGCGAACCTTCCTGTTGCATGCGCTGCAGCTCTTGCGCATACAGGGCATCGAAGTTCACCGGGGCCAGCATCAGCGCCGGGAACGAACCACGGGTGACCAGGCTGTCCAGGGTCTCACGGGCATACGGGAACAGGATGTTCGGGCAGAACGCGCCCAGGGTGTGGCTCATGGACGCTTCGTCCAGGCCCTGGATCAGGAAGATACCAGCCTGTTGCACTTCAGCAATGAAGGCCACTTCTTCGCCGTTCTTGACGGTGACCGACAGGGTCAGCACGACTTCGTGGAAGTCACCTTCCAGCGCCTTTTGACGGGTGTTCAGGTCCAGCGCAACACTCGGGGTCCATTCCTGACGGAAGATGGCCGGGCTTTTTGGCGCTTCGAACGACAAGTCACGTACGTAAATACGCTGCAGGGAAAATTGTGGGCCTTGAGCCTCTTCTGCTGCCGCTTCGGTGTTCTGTTGGTCAGTCATCGCAGATCCTTCGTGATCTTGGGGTCTTTTAGGGGTTAGGAGTCAGACGTGAAGCAGCGCATCCAGTTTACCGGCGCGCTCAAGTGCGAACAGGTCATCGCATCCACCGACATGCTTGCCACCGATCCAGATCTGCGGCACGGACGTGCGTCCCGCTTTCTTGGTCATCTCGGCGCGCACCTGGGGCTTGCCATCAACCTTGATCTCTTCGAAGGCAATGCCCTTTTTCTCAAGCAGGGCCTTGGCCCGCATGCAATAAGGGCAATAATCGCTGGAATAAACGACAACCTGGCTCATATCACTTCACCAGCGGCAGGTTATCGCCACGCCAGCTGGAAATACCACCCGACAGTTTGGCGGCGTTGAAGCCGGCCTTCAGCATCTCGCGGGCGTGAGTGCCGGAGTGCTGGCCCTGGGCATCGACCAGGATGATGGTCTTGGCCTTGTGCTTTTCCAGCTCGGCCAGGCGCGAAATCAGCTTGTCCTGGGGAATGTTCAGCGCGCCGACAATGTGACCGGCGGCGAAATCCTTGGCGGGACGAATGTCCACCACTACGGCCTCATCCTTGTTGACCAGGGCGGTCAGCTCGGACGTGCTGAGGCTGCGGCCACCGCGGCTCATTTCGTGAGCGATCAGCAGCGCCAGCAGTACGACGAACGCACCAGCGAGCAAATAGTGGGTAGTGGCAAATGCAATCAGGTGATCAACCATCAAGGAGGTTCCAGGGCGTTAAAATGGCGGTAAGTATACACAGCCGTCATGGTCGGCCAACCCCCGTAAAGCGGTGACGTGGTCGGAACTTCGCTTTAAACTGCCACTCCCTTTTCAATTGCCTTCATTCATTACCGCCGCGAGAGGATCTATGACTACTACGCCTAAACCTTTGGTCCTGATAATTCTCGATGGCTTCGGACACAGTGAAAGCCACCACGACAACGCTGTGTACTCGGCCAAGAAGCCAGTACTGGACCGTCTGAGCGCTACCGTACCGAACGGCCTTATTTCCGGGTCGGGCATGGATGTTGGCCTGCCGGACGGCCAAATGGGCAACTCGGAAGTCGGCCACATGAATCTCGGTGCCGGACGAGTGGTATACCAAGACTTCACCCGCGTGACCAAATCGATCCGCGACGGCGAGTTTTTCGAGAACCCGACTCTTTGCGCGGCAGTGGATAAGGCAGTCAAGGCTGGCAAGGCCGTGCACTTCATGGGCCTGCTGTCGGACGGCGGCGTCCACAGCCACCAGGACCACCTGATCGCCATGGCCGAACTGGCCTTCAAGCGCGGCGCCGAGAAGATCTATCTGCATGCGTTCCTCGACGGCCGCGACACCCCGCCGAAAAGCGCCCAGTCCTCCATCGAACTGCTGGACGAAACCTTCAAGACCCTCGGCAAGGGCCGCATCGCCAGCCTGGTCGGCCGTTACTTCGCGATGGACCGTGACAACCGTTGGGATCGCGTGGCCCAGGCCTACAACCTGATCGTCGACGGCCAGGCCGAATTCAACGCCGCCACTGCCCAGGAAGGCCTGGAGGCCGCTTACGCCCGTGGCGAGAGTGACGAATTCGTCAAGGCCACCACCATCGGTGAACCGGTAAAAGTCGAAGATGGCGACGCCGTGGTGTTCATGAACTTCCGCGCCGACCGTGCCCGCGAGCTGAGCCATGTGTTTGTCGATGCCGGTTTCAAGGACTTCGAGCGCGCCCGCCAGCCGAAAGTCGAATTCGTGATGCTGACCCAATACGCCGCCAACATCCCGGCCCCCTCGGCATTCGCCCCGGGCAGCCTGGAAAACGTGCTGGGGGATTACCTGGCGAAAAACGGCAAGACCCAACTGCGCATTGCCGAAACCGAGAAATACGCCCACGTGACCTTCTTCTTCTCCGGCGGTCGTGAAGAACCGTTCCCGGGTGAAGAGCGCATCCTGATCCCGTCGCCGAAAGTCGCCACCTACGACCTGCAGCCGGAAATGAGTGCCCCGGAAGTCACGGACAAGATCGTCGACGCCATCGAGCACCAGCGTTACGACGTGATCGTGGTCAACTACGCCAACGGCGACATGGTGGGCCACAGCGGAAACCTGGAAGCGGCGGTAAAAGCCGTGGAATGCCTGGACCTGTGCGTCGGCCGCATCGTCGACGCCCTGGACAAGGTAGGCGGCGAAGCACTGATCACCGCCGACCACGGCAACTGCGAACAAATGTCCGACGAATCCACCGGCCAGGCCCACACCGCCCACACCACCGAGCCGGTGCCGTTCATCTACGTCGGCAAACGCGACCTGAAAGTGCGTGACGGCGGCGTACTGGCCGACGTGGCACCGACCATGTTGATGCTGATGGGGCTGGAGAAGCCGAAAGAGATGACTGGCACTTCGATATTGGTTTAATAGCAAAACCGCCCGATTAAATCGCCCGAAACGGCTTTTTATGACGAACGCCTCAAAGCAGTTGGCTTTGAGGCGTTTTTTTTGCAGCGCTTGGCGGGCATACTAGGCCGTCCCTTTCCCTGGTGTCGCCCGCCTCTATGCTTCGCGCCTTGATTACCCTTGCTCTTGTCTGCCTGCTCCAACCGGCATTTGCCGATGAGCGCGCACAAACCCAACAACAGTTGGACGCTACGCGTCAGGACATTACCGAGCTGAAGAAGCTGCTCGGCAAGCTCCAGGAAGAGAAATCCGGTGTGCAGAAAGACCTGCGCGGCACGGAAACCGAGATGGGCAAGCTGGAGAAGCAAGTCCAGGAGCTGCAAAAAGAACTAAAGAAGAGCGAGTCGGAACTGGAGCGACTCGACGCTGAGAAAAAAAAACTCCAGAGCGCCCGCGTTGAACAGCAACGCCTGATCGCGATCCAGGCCCGCGCCGCCTACCAGAATGGCCGCCAGGAATACCTCAAGCTGCTGCTCAACCAGCAGAACCCGGAAAAATTCGCTCGTACCCTTACCTATTACGACTACCTGAGCAAGGCCCGCCTGGAGCAACTGAAAAGCTTCAACGAGACCCTGCGCCAGTTGGCCAATGTCGAGCAGGAAATAGCTAACCAGCAGTCGCAGTTGCTCGACCAGAAAAGCGCCCTCGACAGCCAGCGCGACGAGCTGGACAAGGTTCGCAAGGAGCGCCAGCAGGCGCTGGCCAAGCTGAATGACGACGTAAAGGCCCGGGATGCCAAGCTCAAGAATCGCGAGCAAGACCAGGCCGACCTGGCCAAAGTCCTGAAAACCATCGAGGAAACCCTGGCTCGCCAGGCCCGCGAGGCCGAAGAAGCGCGGCAAAAAGCGCTGATCGCCCAGCAGGAAGCCGAAAAAAAGCGCGAGCGTGAGGCGGCCGAGGCCGTTGCCAGCGCCACCGATGCCCCGGCCCCGCGTAAACCGGCGCGTGCAGCGCCTGGCCCGCTGGTTTCCAGCGCCGGCGAATCGTTTGGCGGACCTTTTGCTTCAGCCCGGGGAAAACTTCCATGGCCAGTTGATGGTCGATTACTGGCACGCTTTGGTGAAACCCGTGGCGACGACACCCGCGCCAAGTGGGACGGTGTGATGATCAGTGCCGGTGCCGGCACTCAGGTCCACGCCATTCACGGCGGCCGTGTGGTGTTCGCCGATTGGCTGCGCGGCGCAGGTTTGTTGGTGATTCTTGACCACGGTAATGGCTATTTGAGCCTTTACGGCCACAATCAAACTTTGCTTAAAGCGGCAGGTGATGTTGTAAAAGCCGGTGAATCCATCTCCACTGTCGGTAACAGTGGTGGCCAGGACACTCCGGCGCTGTACTTCGCTATTCGTCAGCAGGGCCGCCCGAGCGACCCGGCACAATGGTGCCGCACCCAAGGATAAGGGGCGCATCTACATTAGGAGTTCGTTCGACATGCTGCATTTGTCCCGCCTCACATCGCTGGCCCTGACGATCGCCCTGGTGATCGGCGCGCCTTTGGCATTCGCCGACCAGACCGCCCAGTCAGCCACGGCCGCGACCACCAAGGCCCCGCTGCCGCTGGACGAGTTGCGCACCTTCGCCGAGGTCATGGACCGGATCAAGGCCGCTTATGTCGAACCTGTGGACGACAAGACCCTGCTGGAAAATGCCATCAAGGGCATGCTCAGCAACCTTGACCCGCACTCCGCCTACCTGGGCCCGGAAGATTTTGCCGAGCTGCAGGAGAGTACCAGCGGTGAGTTCGGTGGCCTGGGCATCGAAGTCGGCGCCGACGACGGCAACATCAAGGTGGTCTCGCCGATCGATGATACCCCGGCGTCCAAGGCCGGCATCCAGGCCGGCGACTTTATCGTCAAGATCAACGGCCAGCCGACCCGCGGCCAGACCATGACCGAAGCCGTCGACAAGATGCGCGGCAAGATCGGTCAGAAAATCACCCTGACCCTGGTGCGCGACGGCGGCACGCCGTTCGACGTGACCCTGACCCGCGCCACCATCACGGTCAAGAGCGTGAAGAGCCAGCTGCTGGAGTCGGGCTACGGCTACATCCGTATCACCCAGTTCCAGGTCAAGACCGGCGACGAAGTGGCCAAGGCCCTGGCCAAGCTGCGCAAAGACAACGGCAAGAAACTCAGCGGCATCGTGCTCGACCTGCGGAACAACCCGGGCGGCGTGTTGCAGGCGGCGGTGGAAGTGGTCGATCACTTCATCACCAAGGGCCTGATCGTCTACACCAAGGGCCGTATTGCCAACTCCGAACTGCGCTTCTCGGCCACCGGTAACGACCTCAGCGAAGGCGTGCCGATGGTTGTGCTGATCAACGGCGGCAGCGCCTCGGCCTCGGAAATCGTCGCCGGCGCCCTGCAAGACCAGAAGCGCGGCGTGCTGATGGGCACCACCAGCTTCGGCAAAGGCTCGGTGCAAACCGTGCTGCCGCTGAACAACGACCGCGCATTGAAGATCACCACGGCGCTGTACTACACGCCGAACGGTCGCTCGATCCAGGCCCAGGGCATCGTGCCGGACATCGAGGTGCGCAAGGCCAAGATCACCAACGAAGCGGACAGCGAGTTCTACAAGGAAGCTGACCTGCAGGGCCACCTGGGCAATGGCAACGGCGGCGCCGACCAGCCAACCGGCAGCGGCTCGAAAGCCAAGCCGATGCCGCAGGACGACGATTATCAGTTGGCCCAGGCGCTGAGCCTGCTCAAGGGCCTGAGCATTACGCGCAGCCGTTGATATGCGCCGTGGCCTGATCATCGCTTTGCTGTGCTGTCTGGCGGGAGCTGCCCAAGGCAACCCCGCCAGTGCAGCCCCTGCTGAACACAAAGCCTACCTGACCCTGATCATCGACGACCTCGGGCAAAACCTGCCCAGGGATCGTCGCGTGCTCGCCCTGCCCGGCCCGGTGACCACGGCGATCATGCCCGACACACCCCATGCCGCCGAATTCGCCCGCGAAGCCCACAAGGCGGGCAAAATCGTCATCCTGCACATGCCCATGGACCCGGCCACCGGCCCGTTCGCCTGGCACCCCGACCTGCCCATCGAAGAACTCGGCAAACGCCTGGACGCGGCCTTCAAGGCCGTGCCTTATACCGCCGGCATCAACAACCACATGGGCAGCCGCATGACGGCGCAGCCAGAGGCCATGGCCTGGTTGATGGGTGAGCTGCAACGGCGCCACAAGTTCTTCGTCGATAGCCGCACCAGCGCTAAAACCGTCGCCGCCGCCGAGGCACAAAAGATTGGTCTGGCCAGCGTCTCGCGGGATGTGTTCCTTGATGACGAACGCACCGAAGCGGCCATCACCACTCAATTGCAGACCGCGATCAAGCTGGCCCACAAACAGGGTTCTGCGGTGATGATCGGCCACCCTTATCCACAGACGCTGGCGGTACTGGAACGAGAGCTGCCCAAGCTCAAGGCCCAGGGCGTCGAGTGGATCGACATCAAGTTGATGATCAGCCTGCGCAGCAACCAGGCCATGGCCGGGCACGGAAAAAACGGCACTTACCGCTAGTGCTATATAGCTACCGCGCCTGACCGAGCGGACTCTCCGATAGTCGATCTTCTTATCAACTGGAGAGTCTGTACATGAACTCACTGCAATACAAAGACCTGCTGATCAACTTCACCACCGAGTTCGTTCCTGTATGGAACGACAAAGGCACCCGCGCCGAAAAGCCCGTGACCTTCTGGCGCCCGAGCACATCTTCCGACGCGCTGGGCAACTTCGTCTCGCTGGGTGATGTGGCGGTAGCGGGTTACCACAACATCAATCAACTGAAAATCGTGGCCGTTGTCAGCGAAGTTGACCGGGAGAATGGCACCGCGTTGCGGCCCCCCGTCGATTTCGAGAGGGTCTGGGAACATTCAGGACCAAGGGCACGCGCCAATTTCTCAATCTGGCAGCCCACCGCTCCAGAAGGTTATGTGGCGATGGGGCTGGTCTGTGGCCTCGGTAATGACAAACCACCACGCAATACCATCCGCTGTGTCAGAGAAGACCTGGTGACTCAGGCCTATGTCGACCAGTTGATCTGGAGCGACCAAGGCAGCGGCGCCCACCAGGACTTCAGCGCCTGGGGCGTTTCCCCGTCGCAGGCAGCTCCTGGACAAGCCTACCTGGCACCGGGCACCTTTACCGGCGCCGAGGGCTATGCCAAGCCAACCAGGCAAAGCCCGGTGCACGCCCTGCGGCTGGACCTTGCGCTCCATTCCGAGGATCTGCCGCCACTTCCACGCGAAATGGCACCAGGACGCACGATGCCGGAGCAGGTAACAGAAGGCACTCATGTGTGCGAACTGCCCTGGTTTACCGTGAACGACCCGACCTTGACGCCCTTGGAAAAACTGCAAACGTGCCCGGTTTATCGGCTCAAAAGAATCGACCAATACAGCTTGGTGGCCAGCGGTCAAAACACCACGCCAGCAAGCCAAACCTTCAGTTGGGTCTTCGCAAAAGGGGAAATCAGTGACTTCTCCATGGGTCTGCGCTACGTGACCGATATCGATATAAAGGCTGCATGGACACCCCGTCATTCGTTGAGTGTCAGTGCCAGCCTCAATCGCGACTTCACGCATACGGGCTTGACCGCACAAGGTTGGGAACGGGAGAGCGTGGCGGATGTGATGGCTTACATCCCGGCGAATAAATCCATCGCTGCCTACCTGGTCAAAAGCCGATACGAGCTATTGCGGGTTGACGGCAGCCAGCTCGGGCCAACCCTTACCTATGCCAGCGGAGATAACGTCTACTTCAGCGAGCTGCTGCAACCTGAAGCGGCAGTTACTGCTGTTGAGGAACCACAGGAAGTACCAGAAGAGGTGCCCGAGCCCACAGAAAACAACCTAGAGATAACGCCCCATGATGGCATCGACGACACCCTCTTGCCGTAACTGATCGAGGGCCGCCTGGAGTTTCGCCACCACCTCATCCGGCACGTTCTTGTTCAGTGCCAGGTACAACTGCGCGCTGTTGAAGCGCAGAACGGTCTTGAGCCCGGTCACCCCGACCTGGCGTGCCAGATAACGGCCCGCCGGGTCCCCGGTGGCCCACAGGTCGATCTGGCCATCCACCAGTTTTTGCGCATTGTCCTGATCCCGCAGCACGATCACCGGCTTGAGCCCCTGTTTCTCCAGGCTTTCCGCGATGGCATCGCCCTTGTAGGCGCCGATCTTGTAGCGCCGCGCCTGCTCAAGGTCGCTCAGTTGGATCTTGCTGTCAGCCTTGGCCAGCAACACCCAATCGTCCGGGCCGATGGGGCCGACCCATTTGAACAGCGCCTCACGGTCCGGCAGGCGCGCCATCACGAACACGCCGTAGCCGGGTTTTTCCAGGGCGAGTTTGTAGATTCGTTCCCAGGGGAAACGCAGAGTGAGGTTGTAGGAAATGCCGGCACGCTTGAAGGTCTCGCGGACGATGTCCACGGCAATGCCTTCGATGTTCTCTTCCTTGGCGAAGTTCTTGCCGTTTTTCGCCATGTTGTACGGCGGGAAGTTTTCCGTCAGCAGCACCAGGGAAGCGCCGCCGGACGGTTCATCGGCATGGGCCGAACCCGTCAATAGAACGGTGGTACTGGCGAGGGCGAGCAGCAGGTCTCTGAACATGAAAGTTACCGGAATCCATGGCAAGCCCAGAGAGTGCCGCGAGCCTGCCATGGTGTCCAGTGACGTTTAGCGTACGACGATACCGCGCGCCGCCATGTAGGCCTTGGCCTCAGGAACGGTGTATTCGCCAAAGTGGAAAATACTCGCTGCCAGTACCGCGCTGGCGTGGCCTTCGATCACGCCGTCGGCCAGGTGCTGCAAGTTGCCTACGCCGCCGGAAGCAATCACCGGGATACCCAGCGCATCGCTGATGGCACGGGTCACGCCCAGGTCGAAGCCGTTTTTCATGCCGTCCTGATCCATGCTGGTCAGCAGGATTTCACCGGCGCCCAGGGCTTCCATCTTCATCGCCCACTCCACGGCATCCAACCCGGTCGGCTTGCGCCCGCCGTGGGTGAAGATCTCCCAGCGCGGGGTTTCGCCCGGGCCGGAGACTTTCTTGGCGTCGATGGCGACGACGATGCATTGAGAGCCGAAGTGCTGCGCAGCTTCGCCGACAAATTCCGGGTTGAACACGGCGGCGGTGTTGATCGAGACCTTGTCCGCGCCGGCATTCAGCAGGTTGCGAATGTCCTGCACGGTGCGCACGCCACCGCCCACGGTCAGCGGGATAAACACCTGGCTGGCCATGCGCTCCACGGTATGCAGCGTGGTGTCACGACCATCGACGCTGGCGGTGATGTCGAGAAAGGTAATCTCGTCAGCACCCTGTTCGTCGTAGCGACGGGCGATTTCCACCGGGTCGCCGGCGTCACGGATGTTCTCGAACTTGACGCCCTTGACCACGCGACCGTTGTCGACGTCCAGGCAAGGGATGATGCGTTTGGCCAGCGCCATGGTCAGTCCTCAGCCGTTGTAGGCGTCGCAGTAAGCCTGGGCTTCAGCGACGTCCAGAGTGCCTTCATAGATCGCCCGGCCGGTGATGGCGCCGATGATCCCTGGCGCCTTCGCGTCCAGCAGCGACTTGATGTCGCCCAGGTTGTGGATACCGCCGGAAGCGATCACCGGGATTTTGGTAGCAGCGGCCAGCGCAGCGGTGAACGGTACGTTGCAGCCTTGCATCATGCCGTCTTTGGCGATGTCGGTATAAACGATGGCGGAGACGCCGTCGGCTTCAAACTGCTTGGCCAGGTCGATCACCTGGACGGTGCTGATTTCAGCCCAGCCGTCGGTGGCGACAAAACCGTCTTTGGCGTCGAGGCCCACGATCACTTTGCCGGGGAACGCACGGCAGGCTTCTGCGACGAAGGCCGGGTCTTTCACAGCCTTGGTGCCGATAATCACGTAGCTCACGCCCGCTTTCACGTAGTGCTCGATGGTTTCCAGGGAGCGGATGCCGCCACCAATCTGGATCGGCAGGTTCGGGTAGCGCTTGGCGATCGCCGTCACCACCTCGCCGTTGACCGGCTGGCCCTCGAACGCACCGTTCAAGTCCACCAGATGCAGACGACGGCAACCGCCTTCCACCCACTTGGCAGCCATGCTCACCGGGTCATCGGAGAACACCGTGGAATCTTCCATGCGGCCCTGGCGCAGACGTACGCAGGCGCCGTCCTTGAGATCGATAGCGGGAATAATCAGCATCTGGCAAACCTTATTCGATATTCAGCGTTGCTCGGGAAATCAGGGTTTCTCGAGCGCCCACAAGTCGCTTTCGATGCTTTCGAACCTTTCTTTAAGGTGCGTCTGCACGTCGAAAATCGCCCTGTTGTAATAGTGCGGAGCAATTTCAGTGGTGAACAGTTCGAGGATTTCTGCGACCTCGAACGAGCCGAGCTTGAGCTCGAAGCGGTCTTCCATGAAACGCTTGATCTTGTCGGTGGCCTCACTCTCCTGCTGGGGAGTGAGGTTCAAGATCGGCGGCTTGACCTTCTTGGCCATTACCAGCGCCCGTCCCACGCGGCGAAGTTCTGCAGCAATTGCAGGCCATGGGTATGGCTCTTCTCCGGGTGGAACTGCACGGCAAAGCGCGAACCGTCGGCCAGGGCAGCGGCGAAGTCGACGCCATAGTGCCCGCCACCCACCACCTGGCGCGGGTTACCGGCGGCGATGTAGTAGCTGTGTACGAAGTAGAAACGCGCCAGGTCCGGCACGTTGTGCCACAGCGGGTGGTCCACGGTCTGGCGTACTTCGTTCCAGCCCATGTGCGGGACCTTCAGGTGTTCGCCGTCTTCGTGCAGGTCCTTGCCGAAAAACTTCACCTGGCCCGGGAACAGGCCGATGCAATCGACGCCGGCGTTCTCTTCACTGCTGTCGAGCAAGGCTTGCATGCCTACGCAGATGCCGAGGAACGGCCGGTCCTGGCTGACTTCACGCACCAGGCTGTCGAAGCCCAGGCGGCGAATCTCGGCCATGCAGTCGCGAATCGCGCCAACCCCCGGGAACACCACCCGGTCGGCTTCGCGAATCACGTCGGCATCGCTGGTGATCAGTACCTTGCCGGCACCTACGTGCTCGAGGGCCTTGGCCACCGAGTGCAGGTTACCCATGCCGTAATCGATAACCGCGACCGTCTGCATTACAGAACGCCCTTGGTCGACGGCATTTGCCCGGCCATGCGGTCATCCAGCTCTACGGCCATGCGCAGGGCACGACCGAAAGCCTTGAACACGGTCTCGATCTGGTGGTGGGTGTTGGTGCCACGCAGGTTGTCGATGTGCAGGCTGACCAGCGCGTGGTTGACGAAGCCCTGGAAGAACTCCTGGAACAGGTCGACGTCGAAGCCGCCCACGGTGGCGCGGGTGTAGGGCACGTGCATCTGCAGGCCTGGGCGGCCGGAGAAGTCGATGACCACACGCGACAGCGCTTCATCCAGCGGGACATAGGCGTGGCCATAGCGACGGATGCCTTTCTTGTCGCCGATGGCTTTGGCAAATGCCTGGCCCAACGTGATACCGACGTCTTCCACGGTGTGGTGGTCGTCGATATGCAGGTCGCCCTTGCTGACGATATCCAGGTCGATCAGCCCGTGACGGGCGATCTGGTCCAGCATGTGCTCAAGAAAAGGTACACCGATATCAAATCGGGCCTTTCCGGTGCCATCCAGGTTAATCGAGGCTTTGATCTGGGTTTCCAGAGTGTCGCGCTCGACGGACGCCTTACGTTCGGCCATCACCAGCTCCGCAAAATCATTGGGCGAAAAAGGCAGCCATTATAGGGGCGCGGGCGCTAAACAGAAACATCGGAGGGGATAAGACTGATGGAGTGTCGAGGATAGACATGTCAGTACAAGCGTGGGAGCAGCTTTGTGTGGGAGCGGGCTTGCTCGCGAAAGCGGTGTGTCAGCCAATACATGTGCTGACTGATCCATCGCATTCGCGAGCAAGCCCGCTCCCACACAAGCCCGCTCCCACAAGGTTTACGCGGTGTTAGTGGAACAATACTGCGGTTTTCTGCAGGGTGACCCACACGCCCCACGCCAACGGAATACCCACCACCAGCCAGGCGGCAACCGCCAATGGCACGCTGCCGGATGAGGCTTTCCATTCCAGCACGGTGCTGGAATCGGCGCCCTTGTCGTGGCCAAGCGCCTGTTCGGCAGCCAGTTCCGCGTCGGTCATGAAGTACTTGTCTGCCACCGGCCGTACCAGCAGGTTGCAGATAAAGCCCAGCACCAGCAGGCCGGCGAGGATGTACAAGGTGATGTCGTAGGCCGCAGCGCGTTCAACGCCGATGCTCAACTGGTACTCACGCAGGTAGTTCACCAGTACCGGACCCAACACACCCGCCGCTGCCCACGCCGTCAGCAGACGACCATGGATCGCGCCCACCATTTGCGTACCGAACAGGTCCGCCAGGTAAGCCGGGACGGTCGCAAAACCACCGCCGTACATCGACAGGATGATGCAGAACGCAGCCACGAACAGCGCGACGTTGCCCAGGTGGCCCAGGTTCGGGATCAACGCGTACAGGGCAAATCCCAATGCGAAGAACACGAAGTAGGTGTTTTTACGGCCCAGGTAGTCGGAGAACGATGCCCAGAAGAACCGGCCACCGATGTTGAACAGGCTCAACAGACCGGTAAAGCCGGCGGCAATGGCTGCGATGGACGCCAGTTGACCGGCATCCAGCTGGCCAAACGTCAGGCCGTTACCCAGCAATTTGCCGCCGAACACTTCCTGCAGCAGCGGCGAAGCCATGCCGAGGATGCCGATACCGGCCGATACGTTCAGGCACAGCACCAGCCACACCAGGCGGAATTGCGGGGTTTTCCAGGCCACGTTTACGTGCACGTGACGGTGGGTAATCATCGCGTTGCTGGCTTTTTTCGCCGGGGCAGTCCAGCCCTCGGGCTTCCAGCCGGTCGGCGGAACGCGGTAGGACAAGGCACCGCCGATCATGAACACGAAGTAGATCGCGGCCATGACCACAAAGCTCTGCCACACGCCCACGCTGGTCGGCGAGGCAAAGTGGCCCATCAGGGCGGCTGCCAACGGGGCACCCACCATCGCGCCGCCGCCGAAGCCCATGATCGCCATGCCGGTGGCCATGCCGCGCTTGTCCGGGAACCACTTGATCAGGGTCGAGACCGGCGAGATATAACCCAGGCCCAGGCCGATACCACCAATGACCCCGGAGCCGATCCACATCAGCCAGATCTGGTGGGTATAGATCCCCAATGCGGAGATCAGCAGGCCGCCGCACCAGCACAAGGCCGACACGACGCCGGCTTTACGTGGCCCGGCATGTTCCAGCCAGCCGCCCCAAATGGCTGCCGAGCAACCCAGGAAGATGAAGAACAGGGTGTAGATCCAGCCCAGCATGGAGATGGGCCAATCGCATTGCGACGAGAAGACCTGGCTGATAAAGCTCATGTCCGGCGCACAGGCGACCGGTGCGGTGATACCCAGCGCCTTGGACAACGGCAACCAGAACACCGAGAAGCCGTAGGCCATGCCGATACACAGGTGGATGGCCAGGGCGGCTGGTGGTACCAGCCAACGGTTGAACCCGGGCTTGGCGATAATGCGCTCCTTGGACAGGAACGCAGGCTGTGCAGCAGTATGACCCGCCGCAGTGCTAGTGCTCATTGGTGTTTCCCCCAGTTATTAGTATGTGTCCGTCGGGCGCTCTCTCCTTCAGCCTTGCACGCAAAGCGTGGCCGTTTTTTTGAGTAAAGCTCCATTTTGGCGCGACGTTTAGCCGCAGAAGGCGGACGAACACGCAGAGATTAGCATCTGTGGATGACAGAAAAACCAAACTGCCATCACCTTCTCCAGGTTATCTGACTTATTTGACGCCAAAATCCCGTTTTTCCGACCGTGGATACAATGTAACTATCCGCGAACTGACGTAAGCCTTCGGGCGTTATACTCTTCGGCTAAATTTTAAATCGACATACAAGGACTCGCCCATGAAAGCGTTCGGCAAAATCCTGGGTCTGGTACTTCTCGGGCTGTTGCTGATCATTGTGGCTCTAGGCTTTGCCCTGACCCATCTCTTCGATCCCAACGACTACAAAGACGAGATTCGCCAGATTGCCCGCGACAAGGCCCACATCGAGCTGACGCTCAATGGCGACATCGGGTGGAGCCTGTTCCCCTGGCTCGGTCTTGAATTGCACGAGGCCAGCGTTGCGACCCTGACCAACCCGACCCAACCGTTTGCCGATTTGCAGATGCTCGGCCTGTCGGTTCGCGTGCTGCCGCTGCTGCGCCGCGAAGTGCAGATGAGCGACGTGCGCGTCGAAGGCCTGAACCTGCGCCTGAACAAAGACGTGCATGGCCACGGCAACTGGGAAGACATCGGCAAGAATGTGCCGGACCCGGCCACCGCCACCAATGCGCCCACCGTCACTGAAGCGGCCACGCCGCCCAAGCCTGAAAAGCCGCCGCAGCCGATCCGCCTGGACATCGACAGCCTGACCATCAACAACGCCCGCGTCGAATACAACGATGAGCAGACCGGCAAGCAGTTCAGCGCCGAAAGCATCCAGTTGAGCGCCGGCGCGGTGCACGAAGGTGCAAGCATCCCACTGAAACTCACCGCATTCCTCGGCACCAACCAGCCGCTGATGCGCGTCAAGACCGAGTTGAACGGCAACCTGCGCATTCAACGCGCCCTCCAGCGTTACCAGTTCGAAGACATGAAACTCAGTGGCGAAGCCACGGGCGAGCCACTGCAAGGCAAGACCGTAACCTTTTCGACCCAGGGCCAATTGCTGGTGGACCTTGCCGCCAACATCGCCGAATGGACCAATATGAAGCTGTCGCTGAACCAACTGCGCGCCCTGGGCGAGCTGAAGGTCAATGACCTGGACAAGACTCCGCAGCTTAATGGTGCCCTGTCGATTGCCCAGTTTGACCTGGCCAAGTTCCTCGACAGCGTCGGCAACCCGCTGCCACCGATGGCCGCAGGCAGCCTGAGCAAGGTCGAACTGGTCAGCCGCCTCAAGGGCACGCCGACCAGCCTGGCGCTTGAAGACCTCAACCTGAAACTCGACGACAGCACCTTTACCGGGCGCGTGGCCGTGGATGATTTCGCCAAGCAATCCCTGCGAGTGCAGCTCAAGGCGGATACGTTCAACGCCGACAACTACCTGCCGGCCAAGTCCGAAGCCGCCAAAGGCGCTGCGGCCGCACGCCAGGCTGAAGTGCAGAACAGCGAAGCCGGCGCCATGGCGGCCGGTGGCACCACACCACTGCCGGATGCGCCGACCAAGGCCGCTTGGAGCACCGACAAACTGCTGCCACTGACCCGCCTGCGTACCCTGGACGTGAACGCCGACCTGTCCTTCGGCCAACTGACCCTGAGCAAGCTGCCGATCCAGAACGCCGCCCTGAAAGCTTCCGGCCTCGATGGTCAGCTCAAGCTCGACACGTTGAGCGGCGGCCTCTACAACGGCACCTTCCAGGCCAACGGCAACCTTGACGTGCGCCAGGACGTCCCGCTGCTGGCGCTGCAAACCCGCATCAAGCAAGTACCCGTCGAACGCATCCTGCAAGCCCAGGGGCAAAACCCGCCGGTGAAGGGCCAGCTCACCCTCGACAGCAACCTCAACGGTCGCGGCAATAGCCAGAAAGCCCTGATCGACAGCCTCAACGGTACCGCCAGCTTCGCGATCAACAATGGCGTGCTGCTCAACGCCAACATCGAGCAACAGCTGTGCACGGGCATCGCCCTGCTCAACCGCAAGACCCTCAGCGGCGACCAGCGCGGCAAGGACACCCCGTTCCAGGAGCTCAAGGGCAACCTGACCTTCCGTAACGGCGTGGCCAGTAACCCTGACCTGAAAGTGCGCATCCCGGGCCTGGCCGTCAACGGCAACGGCGACATCGACCTGCGCGTGCTGGGTATGGACTACCGGGTCGGCATCATCGTCGAAGGCGACCAGCGCGACGTGCCGGACCCGGCTTGCCAGGTGGGCTCCAATTTCCAGAACATCGAAGTCCCGTTGCGCTGTCGTGGCCCGCTGGAACTGGGCGCCAAGGCTTGCCGCCTGGACAAGGACGGCTTGAGCCAGGTCGCGATCAAAGCGGCGGGCAACAAGCTCAGCGAGAAGCTTGAGCAGAAGCTCGACAAGGTCAATCCACAGTTGAAAGACGCTTTGAAAGGCCTGTTCAATCGATGAAAAACGAGGAATTTTCAACGGCGGTGCTGGACTGGTACGACCGCCATGGTCGCCACGACCTGCCCTGGCAACAGGGCATCACGCCTTACCGGGTGTGGGTCTCGGAGATCATGTTGCAGCAGACTCAGGTCAGCACGGTGCTGAACTACTTCGATCGGTTCATGGCGTCATTGCCGACGGTCGAAGCCTTGGCTGCCGCGCCGGAAGACGAGGTGCTGCACCTGTGGACCGGGCTGGGTTACTACACCCGAGCGCGCAACCTGCAAAAGACCGCAAAGATCGTCGTGGCCGAATACGGCGGCGAGTTTCCCCGTGACGTCGAAAAGCTCACCGAGTTACCGGGCATTGGCCTGTCCACCGCTGGCGCAATTGCCAGCCTGAGCATGGGCCTGCGGGCGCCGATCCTCGATGGCAACGTCAAACGCGTGCTGGCGCGCTTTACCGCGCAAGAGGGTTACCCGGGCGAGCCGAAGGTCGCCAAGCAGCTGTGGGCCACCGCAGAGCGCTTTACGCCCCACGACCGCGTCAACGCCTACACCCAGGCGATGATGGACATGGGCGCCACCCTTTGCACCCGCAGTAAACCCAGTTGCCTGCTGTGCCCGCTGGAAAAGGGCTGCGAAGCCCACATGCTCGGCCTGGAAACCCGCTACCCGATCCCCAAGCCACGCAAGACCGTGCCCCAGAAGCGCACGCTGATGCCGTTGCTGGCCAATGGCGAGGGCGCGATCCTGCTTTACCGTCGCCCTTCCACGGGCCTGTGGGGCGGTTTGTGGAGCTTGCCCGAGCTGGATGACCTGAGCGATCTGGAGCACCTGGCCAACCAGCACTCGCTGGCGCTGGGCGAGCAACAGGAACTGCCGAGCCTGATCCACACCTTCAGCCACTTCCAACTGGCTATCGAACCCTGGCTGGTCCAGGTCCAGGAGTCTGCCCATCACGTGGCCGAGGCTGACTGGCTCTGGTATAACCTCGCCACCCCGCCGCGCCTGGGCCTTGCCGCCCCGGTGAAAAAACTGCTGAAGCGCGCGGCTGAAGTATTGAACGCAGGAGTTCCGTCATGACCCGCACCATCATCTGCCGCAAGTACCACGAAGAACTGCCCGCCCTGGAGCGCGCCCCGTTCCCTGGCGCCAAGGGCCAGGACATTTTTGACAACGTCTCCGCCAAGGCCTGGGCTGACTGGCAAAAGCACCAGACCCTGCTGATCAACGAAAAACGCCTGAACATGATGAACGCCGAAGACCGCAAATACCTGCAGGGCGAGATGGACAAGTTTTTTTCCGGCGAAGATTACGCCAAGGCCGACGGCTACGTGCCACCTGCTGAATAATTGATCAAATGTGGGGGTTGGCCCGTAAGCGACGGTAATAATTAAATATTTTTTGAAAACTTGCTTGACGACCCCCTGAAAAACCCGTTTAATGCGCCCCGTTGCCCAGATAGCTCAGTCGGTAGAGCAGGGGATTGAAAATCCCCGTGTCGGCGGTTCGATTCCGTCTCTGGGCACCACTAATACCGAAAAACCCCAAGCGAAGATGATTCCTTGGGGTTTTTTATTGCCTGCGATTTAGTGCTTCCCCGTGCACCCAGCACACACAAGATCAAGCCGACCTGCAGCGCCGCAAAATAATGGCACTATGATATGATTCAGGCGAATGCCATGGCAGGCGAGCGATACTAGAAGGATGCACCCCTCCCGTACTCCCCGCCGACCTTTGGTATTTGCAAACCAAAACAGGTCTACGCGTTTGCGCCTCCCCTGCCAGTTCCCAAAGCCCTCGACGTCAATCGACACGGAAGAGTTATGCCCACCATCAACGATCTAAAAGACAAAATCGACACTAAAACCGTGAACATGGTGTTGCTCACCATCGCAACGGCCGGGCTGTACCTTCTGCTGTGGGTGTACAGAAGCAACCTGATCATCAGCGAAACCACAAAAATTCGCCTGGTCGACAACACCTACATCATCTGGCTGGCGGTATGCATTGGCTTGAGCGGCGCCTTTACCAAGACCGGATCGTCCCTCGATCTGGTGGGCCTCATTCTTTCCCTGGCAGGCGGCGCGTTGTACGTCGTCTGGGCATTCAAAGCCAGGAAAGCATTGTCGGAATATGCGCTGAACGAATTCCAGATCGACCTGAGAATGAACGGCTTCTACACCTTCTTCCTGAGCGTCTACTACATCAACTACTGCATCAACGACCTGCCTGAAGAGCAAAGAAAGCAAAACATTCTGCGCGGCCACACCCAGCAGGCTTGACCCCTGAACGGGCGCAGGACAGCGCCCGGCACGCCCAATCAAGGACACCCGGATGATCCGCACAACAGGAAGTCTCAAAGCCGCATTGGCACTCTCTGCGTCCCTGCTCTGCCTCGGCACCGCTCATGCCGCCAATGAAGAACTTGCCCAAGAGGTCAGGGAGAGCATTCAAGAAGAGTGGGATAAATCCACTTCGCCTGGCGAGAACAAGATCAAGGAGCTGACGCTGATCAAACGCGGAGAAAACAAATACCGCGGGCTTCTTGAGGTCGACGGCCCCGATGGCGAGGAAAGCCTGATCCTCAAAGTGATGGTCGATGACGACAACATCATCTGGGAAGTCGTCGATTAACACCGATAAACACGCACCCGGTTGCACTACCCGGTATTGCGACAGCCCGGCGCACTGCTACCCCTCAGGGCATATGGAGAAGTAAATGGCATACACATCGATCATTTTCAAAAACCCGAACACGGGCTCGATGAAGGAAGCACCTGTCGGATTTTCGTGGACGACGTTCTTTTTCGGTTGCTTCCCGGCACTGTTCCGCGGCGACCTCAAATACGGCCTGCTTCAATTCGTGATCGCGATAATCACGATGGGCTTCAGCAACATCGTGTTTGCGTTCATCTACAACAAGTTCTACATAAAGGACTTGATCGGCCAAGGCTTCAAGGCACAGTCGATTGCCAGTGGCGACATCAACTTTGCCTCGGCAAAAATCGGCATGCAGATCCCGACGCTGGAAGCGGCGTGATCGATGGCTGCCTGTCACCGCAGCCAAAAACATCGCCTGCAAAAAACCTGCCCCGTGCAGGTTTTTTTATGCCGTGTGATTGCGACGTGATGTCGATCACCACGAAAGTACCAAAGCCTGGCAGGTAGGCTGCAAAGCGCTTTAATCAGGCCAGCCGGTCATCCAGGCGGCGACCAGGGCAACGGGTTACTTCACCAGGAACACCAATAATGGGTTGTCATTCAACCGCCCATTGAACACAGGCGCCATATGCTCCAGCGGCGTGCCGCTCAGCAATGCGGTTTGCTTTCGCTCCACAATCACCCAGGCGGGGCGCGGCAGCGTGTCCACTAGCAACGGTTCGTTGCGCCCAATGAACAACGGCTTCTCGTCGTGATCCAGGTTCATGATGTAGCGAATCGCCCAGGTGTCTTTGGCGAGATCCACAAACACCAGGGTTCCAGGCGTATCGGCACGCAGCTTCTCCACCGCGCCAACGAAGTTCTTGGTGTCGTATTGCAGGTCCTTGGCCGGCTCCACCACCACGACGAGCACCAGCCATTGGGTGACCAACGCAACAAGGCTGAGCACCACCAAACGCTGGCCGAGACGGCCCTGCAAACGGCGCCAGGCAATCACCGCTGCCAGTTGCAACACCATCAGCACACCCACCAACGCAGGCACTGAAACGTCCGGCCAGTAACCGTGCTTGTGCCACAGGTGCCGACAGACAAACACCACCACAATGCCCAGCACCGGCAACACAGCCACCAGCCACTCATAGCCACGACGCACCCCAAGCAGCCAGCCTTGGGCCTGGAGCAGGCCATAGGCGGCTACCGCAGCAAACATCGGGACCATCGGCACGATGTAATAGGCGCGCTTGAAGTGCGGGATGGACAAGCCCACTAAAATCATCAGGCCGCAGGCGGCCAGGCGCAGCATCAGCTGCACGTCGGCATCTTCGTTACGCATCGACCATTTGTGGCGCAGGGCAATCATCGTTGCCAGTGCCAGAGGTACCACCGGGAAGTAACGGTACAGGCTCAGCTTGAAGTAGAAGTAGAACGCCTCACCGGATTCGTCGAGGCGCCCGGCGAACTGCATCCTGAGCACATCATCGACAAAAGCATCGCCACCACTGATCCGCGCCAGCTTCAATAGCAACCACCAACAGCCGGCCAGCAGGATCAGGCCGATCACGCCATGGGCAATGACCTTTTTCAGCACGCCAATTCGCTCTTGCCGCGTACGAGCGGGGCCCAGTGCCCAGTAGACACACACCACCCCGCACACCTCGATCAGCCCCAGCGGCCCGCGAATGGCAAACGCCAACACGAACAACGGAAAGACCGCATATTGGCGCAGCCTCGAACCTATGCGCTCGCCGGTATGCAACAGATAAAAAGCACCGAGGCACAGCAACGAGACCATCTGGTCCAGGCATACCGAGCGCGACTTCTCCAGCAACTGGGCGGTCAGTGCGGTGAGCAGCACCGTCAGCAGCGCCCACGCCCGGCCGGACGGCACCAGCAAGCGGTAGATCAGCGCCATGACCCCGGCAGACGCCAAGGCGGTGGGCATCACGTTAGCCAGGTCGTTGGGCGCGCCGAACAAGCGGGCAAAGAGGTAACTGAGGTAGGTCGCGGTGCCCGGGTAGTCCGGGTAAGGCTCACCGTAGGTGGTAGGAAACAGGCTCGCGCCGTGGCGAAACATCTCTTGCATGAACACGGCCCAGCGGCCGTCGAAGCCTTGTGGCTGCTGGTCCCAGATGCCCAGGGTAAACAGCAGCAAGGCGATAACGAAAATGCCCAGCGATTCCATTCGAAAGCGATTGTGTTGATCCATTATTCAGCCTGTCAGGTGGGGTAAACCGGTCCATGTTGCCGAACCCCACCCTGAATGCCCCCTGAACGGAATCAAACATTCATCCGCCTAACGACGAGCGGGCCAGATCAGCAGCGGAATCAGCCGGATATAGAGTAGCTCTCCCACCAGCTCCACCAGGGTTTGCATGATCACTGCGGCGGCGGCAAGCCCGCGGATGTCTTCAGGCAATGCCAGCGCCAGCGGCAGCACCACCAGGGAATTGCGTGTGGACGCGCTGAAGGTGACCGCCCGTGCCGTGGTCGCCGGTAGCTTGAACAGTCGCGAAGCCAATGCCCCCATCAGCGGGGCCAGCAACAGGAAGCCGATATACACCGGGATCACCGGCGCCAGCAGGCCGATATCGCGGACCACAGCAGTAATCTGCGAACCGATCACCACCATCAGCACCAGCGCCATGGCAGGTACGGGTAACCAGGCCCAGGCATCGTTCCACGCACTGATGACTGTGGATCGCCGGGACAGGGAAGTCGTCAGCACCGCCAGAATCATGGGCACAACGATCAGCAGCAGGAAGGCCTCTACAAACGGTCCCACCGCCACCACCACCTGCGACTGCGCCCCCAACATCACTCCCAGATACACCGGCAACAGCAACAGTTGCAGCAGCAACAGAACCGGGGTCGCCGCAAGCATCAGCCGCGAGTCACCCTTGCCGATATGAGTGAACACCACCACGTAGTCGATGCATGGCGTCAGCAGCACCAGCAACGCGCCGATCAGAATCGCCGGGTGTTCCACCAGGCCACGGGTCAACGCCCACACCAGCAGCGGGATCAGGATGAAGTTGGCCAACAGCAACGCGACCATGAAGCGTTTGTTGCCCAGACCCTGGCGCAGGTGCAGAAACGGGATTTGCAGGAACATCGCATACATCAACACGGCGATGGCAGGTGTCACCAGGGTGCCCAGGCCTTGGGCCATGGATGGCGCCAACAGGCCGACAATGGCAGCCAGCAGCACGGTGGCGAAGTAGATCGGGATCTGGTTTTGTTCGAGGGTGTCGCGGGTCATGGGCCGGCTCTGGTGGGCGAAAGGGTCTAAGCCTAGGCATCTGTGCCGCTCAGGTCGAGCCTCAGAAAAATCCCCGGGGTGTTCGTAGCGGAAATTTGTTAGTTTCGACTTCTTATAAAACTGCGCACGGGCCGTTGACACCCCATCGAAAGCGCAATGATCGAGCCTGCTCATGAACCTGCCAATCCGACCTCAAGCCGAAGCATTCCGCGAGCCCACAGCCGATGGGCATTCCATCGGAGGCTTCACGTGGCGCCATCCGCGCACAGACTTTGAACGCCCGGTCGTCATCATCAACGCCGCCACCTCTGTACGCTGCCGTCACTACTCACGGTTTGCCGATTACCTGTTTGCCAATGGCTTCGACGTCATCACCTACGACTACCGCGGCATCGGCGAATCCCGCAGCGGCTCGCTGAAGGGGTTCAAGGCCTCATGGTCGGATTGGGGCGTGCTGGACTTCGAAGCGATCCTGCAGCGAGCACAGCGGGAGTTCGCTGGCCAGCCGATTGATGTGGTCGGGCACAGTTTTGGCGGATGTGCGGCGGGACTCGGGGCTTCCGGCGCGGTAATTCGGCGCCTGGTGACGGTAGGCGCGCAGTTTGCCTACTGGCGCGACTACGAGGCGAGCTGGCGCTGGCGGATGTTTGCCAAATGGCATGTGGTGATGCCATTGATAACTGCGTTTTTTGGCTACTTCCCGGGCAAGCGCATGGGCTGGCTCGAGGATACGCCGGCGGGTGTGGTACGCGATTGGAGCACGCCGACGCCGGGTTATGAACAGCGCCCCAGCGGGCGGGCCTTGGGTGAGTTGCCGTTTTCCCGGGTGAAGGCACAGGTATTGGCGATCAGCATTACCGATGATCCGTTTGGCACGGTGGCGGCAATCGAGCGCCTGCTGGGTTATTTCAAAGGCAGCGAGCGCACGCATCTGCGGATCGCCCCTGAAGATATCGGCGAAAAAGAGGTCGGGCATTTCGCGTTCTTTCGCAGCCAGTATCAGGATCGGTTGTGGCCGATTGCGCTGGCATGGCTACAGCGGGGAGAGCTGGCCCAAGGCACTCCGGGGCGCCAAGTGACGGATCGCACTTAGAAAGCCTTGGGATTTCCCCAGACCTGCGCTTCAATACCCCATTCCCAGATCCTGACACCAAGGACGTGAGCCCATGGCCTCGCCGAACAAGCAGCAAAAACGCGCCCACCGGGCAAAAGCCAAGGCCAAGCAGAACCGCACCCAGCGCGCCGTCGCTACCAAGCCGGATGCTTTTGCTGGCGATGACAGCCGCATTGATCTTGAGTCGGTGGATTTGACCGAGCTGTTCCTGGAGATGCGCACCGCTGGCGAAACCAGCCAACAGGCGCTGTGTGCGGTGTTCCTGGCGCACCCGCTGTTGGCGGTGGTGCTGGAGCAGGAAGGTGAAGAGGAAGCGACCGACTTTATCCTCGCGGCACTGATCGAGTATCGCCAGTGGGCCACGGATACCGAGGATGAAGCGGCAGCGCTGGCGTGGATTGAATCGCCGGAGTTCCAGGCCGATTACGTCGCGGCGTCACAGGCGCTGGTTAGCTCCGAAGACTGATACAAAACGAAATGTGGGAGCCGGGCTTGCCCGCGATGGCGGTGTGTCAGTCGATACATGTGTTGACTGACACACCGCCATCGCGGGCAAGCCCGGCTCCCACAGTTTTTTGCAGTGTTTGATGAATCGTATTTCAATCCATCAATTCAGCACCGCCGCCCCAATCTTCCGGCCCTTGCGCCGACGCGACACCATCAGCCCGGCCGCAACCACCAGCAAGCTCAGAATCCCGGTGGCCATGATCTCCACCTGGTGCGCTTCCTGGAACAGCATGATCGTCAGCACGCCCACGATGAACACGATCACCGCATACGTCAGGCCCGGGAACAGCCACATCTTGAAGGCAATCTTCTCGCCCGCTTCCGTGCGCTTCTGGCGCATGCGCAGTTGCGACACGGCGATCACCAAGTACACCAGCAGCGCGATGGCGCCGGAGCTGGCCAGCAGGAATTCAAACACCGCCGCCGGGGCCACGTAGTTGGCGAATACCGCCAGGAACGCCGCGCCGGTAGACAGCAACACCGCCCAGTAAGGCGTGCCGCTCTTGTTGGTGATCTTGGACACCGCCGGTGCATCACCGCGACGGCCCAGGGAGAACATCATGCGTGAAGCGGTGTACAGCGCCGAGTTCAGGCAACTGGTCACAGCCACCAACACCACCAGGTCAACGATCAGCTTGGCATTCGGGATGCCCATGCGTTCCAGCACCGTCTGGTAGGAACCGACCGCTGCCAGCGCAGGATCATTCCATGGCACCAGGGCCACGACGATGAAGATCGACACCAGGTAGAACAAGCCGATCCGCCAGATCACCGAATTGGTGGCCTTGGAGATCTGCTGGCCAGGGTTCTTCGATTCAGCGGCCGCGATGGTCACGATCTCGGTGCCCATGAACGAGAACATCGTGGTCAGGATCGCCGCCAACACCGCGCCCATGCCGTTTGGCAGGAAGCCCTGGGTGTCGAACAGGTGCGAAACGCCGCTGACCTGGCTGCCCGGCAAGAAGCCGAAAATCGCCAGGATGCCGAGGATCACAAAGCCAATGATCGCCACCACTTTGATCAGCGCAAACCAGAACTCGAACTCGCCGTAGTTCTTCACGCTGAACAGGTTGGTCGCGGTCAGCAGCAAGGTGATGATCAGGGTGAATGCCCAGATCGCCACGCTGGGAAACCAGGCGTGGAGGATGGTCGCGGCGGCGTTGGCTTCCAGCGGAATCACCAGCACCCAGAACCACCAATAAAGCCAGCCGATGGTGAAACCGGCCCAGTGACCAATCGCACGGTCGGCATAAGTAGAGAACGAACCCGTGTCCGGGGATGCCACGGCCATCTCGGCCAGCATGCGCATGACCAACACCACCAGCGTACCGGCGGCCGCATACGCCAGCAGCACGGCCGGGCCTGCGGCAGCAATCGCGTGGCCGGAGCCGACAAACAACCCGGCACCGATAACGCCGGCAATCGACAGCATGGTGACGTGACGCGGTTTGAGCCCCTGTTCGAGGTCATTGGAGCTTTGCGTACTACTCATTGACACACCTTTACGAGGAATTGCGAATACGGTCCACCCGGCCTGACGTCTTTCTCGTGAAAAGAAACCAACGGGGCGTTCTTTATTTTTTACGCAAGATTTGCGCCAAAATGTTACAGGGCCGCGATTGACGCGGCCTGTAGGGAAACTCAACAGCTCTCGTAAGTCACTGACACTAATGGCATTCCGCTATAGCGTTACTGTGCGACCCACTTGAAGTACGAACGGACGCACCAAAAACACACACAAATTGTGCGTGACGCTCCATTAAAGGGCTGATAAGGACCGTTCGCCGGTTTAACCCTTCCAACACCCGGCCAAAGCTGGCACCATCGCGCCCTTTTTTACGCGAAGCCTGTAGGCATCCGGGTTCAAACGGCTGTTCGGTTGTTGATGGCGCGACACACTGCTGTGCCGATGCGACACCCTGCCGCAGACCGTCTGTTTACCGCCTGCAGGGCTGTTGGCTGTCATCCAAACGCTATGCTAGCTTGGCGCCTCGCCAGGAAGGCGGGCCAACAGCAGGAGCGCAATGAACACAATGAGGACCGCACATGGCTGAGGCCACGCCCGCGCTTGAAATCCGCAACTTGCATAAACGCTATGGTGAGCTGGAGGTGCTTAAAGGTATCTCGCTGACCGCCCGCGACGGCGATGTGATCTCGATCCTGGGTTCCTCCGGTTCCGGCAAGTCCACGTTCCTGCGCTGCATCAACCTCCTGGAAAACCCACATCAGGGGCAAATCCTGGTGGCTGGCGAAGAGCTCAAGCTCAAGGCCGCGAAAAACGGTGAGCTGGTAGCCGCCGACGGCAAACAGATCAACCGCCTGCGCAGCGAAATCGGTTTTGTGTTTCAAAACTTTAACCTGTGGCCGCACATGAGCGTCCTCGACAACATCATCGAGGCCCCGCGCCGCGTGCTCGGCCAGAGCAAGGCCGAAGCCATCGAAATCGCCGAAGCCTTGCTGGCCAAGGTCGGCATCAGCGACAAGCGCCACGCCTACCCGGCGCAACTGTCCGGCGGCCAGCAGCAACGCGCCGCGATCGCCCGCACTCTGGCCATGCAGCCCAAAGTCATCCTGTTCGACGAGCCGACATCGGCCCTTGACCCGGAAATGGTTCAGGAAGTACTTAATGTGATCCGCGCACTGGCCGAAGAAGGCCGCACCATGCTGCTGGTCACCCATGAAATGGGCTTCGCCCGCCAGGTGTCCAGTGAAGTGGTGTTCCTGCACCAGGGCCTGGTCGAAGAGCAAGGATCGCCACAGCAGGTGTTTGAAAACCCGCTTTCGGCGCGCTGCAAACAATTCATGTCCAGCAACCGCTAACGGAGCAACATGCATGCAGAACTATAAAAAATTCCTCCTGGCTGCCGCCGTTTCGATGGCGTTCAGCGCCACGGCGATGGCCGAGACTTTGAAAATGGGGATCGAAGCGGCCTACCCGCCGTTCAACAATAAAGATGCCAGCGGCAACGTTGTCGGCTTCGACAAGGACATCGGCGACGCCCTGTGCGCCAAGATGAAAGTCGAGAAGTGCGAAGTGTATGTCTCGGACTGGGACGGCATCATCCCGGCCCTGAACGCCAAGAAGTTCGACTTCCTGGTCTCCTCGCTGTCCATCACCGATGAACGCAAGCAGGCCGTCGACTTCACCGACCCGTACTACTCCAACAAGCTGCAGTTCATCGCGCCTAAAGCCACCAAGGACTTCAAGACCGACGCGGACTACCTGAAGGGCAAGATCATCGGTGCTCAACGCGCGACGCTGGCCGGCACCTACCTGGAAGACAAGCTGCCGGACACCACCGCCAAGCTCTACGACACCCAGGAAAACGCCTACCTCGACCTGACTTCCGGCCGCCTGGACGGGATGTTGGCCGACAAGTACGTGCAGTACGAGTGGCTGAAAAGCAAAGACGGCTCCGCCTACGAATTCAAGGGCGACCCGGTGGTCGAGAGTGACAAGATCGGTATCGCCGTACGCAAAGGCGACCCACTGCGTGAGCGCTTGAACAAAGCCCTGGCAGAAATCAAAGCCGACGGCACCTACAAAAAGATCAACGACAAGTACTTCCCTTTCAGTATCGAGTGATTCTGAATGGCCTGCCCGGCGCGCTCGCTTGAGTGCGCCGGTCCTGAGCTTTGCCTTGCGAAACGACTAAACCATGAATTTCGACCTCTACGGATTCGGCCCGGCGCTTGCCGCTGGTGCGCTGATGACCGTCAAGCTGGCGCTCACCGCCCTGTGCCTCGGGCTGGTGCTCGGCCTGGCCGGCGCCCTGGCCAAGACATCCCCGTACAAGCCGCTGCAATGGCTTGGCGGCGCCTACTCCACCCTGGTTCGCGGCATTCCGGAACTGCTGTGGGTACTGCTGATTTACTTCGGTACGGTCAACCTGATGCGCTCCCTCGGGGAGTATTTCGGCAACCCCGACCTGTCCCTCAGTGCCTTTGCCGCCGGTGTTATCGCCCTGGGCCTGTGCTTTGGCGCCTACGCCACGGAAGTGTTCCGCGGCGCGATCCTCGCCATTCCCAAGGGTCACCGTGAAGCCGGTGTCGCGCTGGGCCTGTCGAAGTTTCGGATCTTCACCCGGTTGATCATGCCGCAGATGTGGCGCATCGCCCTGCCCGGACTGGGCAACCTGTTCATGATTTTGATGAAGGACACCGCGCTGGTCTCGGTGATCGGCCTGGAAGAAATCATGCGCCACGCGCAGATCGGCGTGACCGTCACCAAGCAGCCCTTCACCTTCTTTATGGTTGCGGCCTTCATGTACCTGGGCCTCACCGTCCTGGCGATGACCGGCATGCACTTCCTGGAAAAACGTGCCGCGCGCGGCTTTGCGAGGAGCACGCAATGAGTGGCGACTACAGCTGGCTGTCGCATTTCGACCTGGGCCTGAACTGGGCCGTCATCATCAAGTGGCTGCCCCGGTTGGCCCAGGGCGCGACCCTGACCCTGGAACTGGTGGCCATCGCCGTGATCGCCGGTCTGCTGCTGGCAATCCCGTTGGGCATCGCGCGTTCTTCGCGCCTGTGGTACGTGCGCACCCTGCCCTACTGCTACATCTTTTTCTTCCGGGGCACGCCGCTGCTGGTGCAATTGTTCCTGGTGTATTACGGCCTGGCGCAGTTCGACGCCGTGCGTGAAAGCTTCATGTGGCCGTACCTGCGGGACCCGTTCTGGTGCGCCACCGCCACCATGACCCTGCACACCGCCGCCTATATCGCCGAGATCCTGCGCGGCGCGATCCAGGCCATCCCGCCGGGTGAAATCGAAGCGGCGCGGGCGCTGGGCATGTCCAAGCCCAAGGCGCTGTTCTATATCATCCTGCCACGTGCGGCGCGCATCGGCCTGCCGGCCTACAGCAACGAAGTGATCCTGATGCTCAAGGCCAGCGCCCTGGCCAGTACCGTGACCTTGCTGGAACTGACCGGCATGGCCCGCACGATCATTGCCCGCACCTACTTGCCGGTGGAAATCTTCTTCGCTGCCGGGTTGTTCTACCTGCTGATGTCGTACGTTTTGGTGCGCTTCTTCAAGCTGCTGGAACGCTGGTTGCGGGTCGATGCCTGCCAAGGGCGCTGACGCCGTGTTGACGGGTGAGCCGTTGCTCGCCCGCTTCCAGGCACTGGACGCGTTTCTCACCGAGCATCAAGGGCTGTGGCGACCACGGCCCTTTACCCACCTGCAATTGCCCTGGGAAGCGCAGCATCCCGAGCTGGCCAACTGGCTGCGCCAACGCTCGCTGGCTGAGGCGGAAAGCAGCCATAACCAACCTCATAACCTGCCGGCGCCCGCGCCGTTTCCCGAGCTGGCGGCCCAGTCGCTGAGTCTCGGTGCTGTGGATAACTTACCGTTCACTGCGCTACCGGCCGCCCACCACCGCTTAAACGTCGATGTACCCGGCCGCAAATGGCAGCAGATAGAAGCCTTCGGCGCCGCCCTGCAATTTTCTAAAACACCCCAACACTGGCTCGACTGGTGCGCCGGCAAGGGCCACCTCGGCCGCCGCCTGCTGCAACCCGGGCAGCAACTGACCTGCCTGGAATATGACCCGGCACTGATTGCTTCAGGCCAAACACTCAGCGAGCACCATCGATTGCCCGTCACCCATCGCCTGCAAGACGTGATGGCCGACGTGCAGATCAGCCGCGACCAAACCCCGGTCGCGCTGCATGCGTGCGGCGACTTGCATGTACGCCTGCTCCAGCTGGCCAGCGCCGCCGGCTGCCAGCAACTGGCTGTGGCGCCCTGCTGCTACAACCGCATCCGCGCCGAGGAATATCAGCCGCTGTCGATTGCGGCCCAGGCTTCATCACTACGTTTATCAGTGGAGGACCTCGGCCTGCCGCTGAGCGAAACCGTCACCGCCGGCGCGCGCGTACGCCAGCAGCGCGATACGTCGATGGCCAGGCGGTTGGGCTTTGATGTGCTGCAGCGGCAGCTGCGCGGTTGCGACGAGTACCTGCCGACCCCGTCATTGCCTGCAAGCTGGCTGACCAAGCCGTTCGCCGACTACTGCCGGGAACTGGCTGTGCTCAAGGGATTATCCACAGGCGAGCAGGATTGGTCGGTTCTGGAGGCTCAAGGCTGGCAGCGCTTGGCTCACGTGCGAAACCTGGAATTGCTGCGTGGTTTGTTTCGGCGCCCGTTGGAAATGTGGCTAGTGCTGGACCGGGCATTGTTGCTCGAAGAAAACGGCTACAGGGTTCAAGTCGGCAGCTTCTGCGAAACACCGCTGACCCCGCGTAACCTGATGCTGCTTGCCGAGCGCAATTAAAGGGCAATTTGTCGCAGCGTGCCCTGTGGATAAGTCTGTTGATGGAATTCTGTTGCGAGCCCTGGCGGCAAGCTTTACAGGGCAAAATGCTGACTGGTCATTTTTTATTCACAAAATAAAACGCACGCAAAACAGGCAGTTGTAGCGTGATGAGAACGCCTCCGCAAAATTGCTGTTTCGTGACAGGTTGAACCAACCGATTGTGCATAAGCATCTGGCGTTAGCGGCATAACCCGGTCTTTTCAGCGGGTAATCAACAGGCGGCAAAGCTCGTTGATATCGTCACAGGCCATGCTTGCGGCGTCGCCATCCAGCGGGTCGCTGCCAAAGGCCAGAGCCTCGCTGATCGCCGAATCCCGGTGCACCACTTCCAGCAGGTTTTCACCCAGGCGCTTCTTGAACACCTCGACCATGTCCAGGCTGAAGCCGGAAGTCTCGTCGAGTTGGTTGATCACAAAGTGGCACCGCAGCGCCGGCTGACGATCAACGTGTGGCGCCAGCAACTGCTCCATCTGCTCCAGAGTGCCGAGGGAGGCCGCATCCGCCTGGGCGATGACCAGCACCACATCGGCCACGTTCAGTGCCTGATGCAGGTAGACGTTGTTGCCCGCCGGGGTGTCGATGATCACCGTATCCTGCTCGCTCAGACCGAGGGCCGAGAGGTGCTGCGCCAACCACTGGGGTTCCTGCTTGAGCCAACGCTGCAGGTCTTCCTGTTGGCGGATATCGGTTTCGCCAAAAGTGATCACCTGGCAACCGGCGAAGCCCGAATGAAGGATCTGGCTCCAGCGCTCGTTCTGCAGGCTGGTGCGCCCGATGCCGGGCAAGCTGTGGCTCAGGCCAAAATGGTGATAGAGGGCATTTTGCGGGTCCAGGTCCAGCGCCACCACCGACCGCCCCAGTCGCTGCAAACCGCTGCTCAGCGCCGTGGCCAGGGTGCTGCGACCGACGCCGCCGTTGACCGACACCAGCGCCACCACATTCGCACGAATGGTCGCGGCTTCGCGGGACTGCTCGTTGGCACAGGGGGAATGCCGGGAGAACGACGCGCCGCTGCCCATGTTGAGACTGGCGCTGTCGTCGATGGGCATGTCTTCGAAGAATTGCAGCATCGAATCCATTCCCTGGACATCATTGGCAGTTGTCTTATTAAACAACTCAAAAAGTTCGTCAGTACGGCTCATCGCCAACACTCCATCACGACGCATCTTAAAGACGTGAAAGGTCAGCTGTACTGATGCTTACCGCAGGTCTTTTTGTGGGCGCCTTTGTGTACGCATTCTGTGACAAAGGAATGAAAGTGTCATTATTTTGGTGTTTCTGAAGAAATCTTTACGACGAACGGTAAATGGTCAATTTAATGACTAGTCTTCGCCGCATCGGAGAATGTCCGCAAATACCTCTGATGGCGGTGCTCGTGTATCAAGTTGTATGAAATCCATCTCCTATACATGCCGAGGCAAAACCCCGAGGTGCATGACACAGGGCGGATACCTCCCAGGCGCTCAATAGGCTCCAACGCAACACACTCCTATTGGACCTCAGAGGACACCACCATGAACCGGAACACCTTCATCGCCAGCGGTTTGTTTGCCTTGCTCAACATCGCCGCCTTCTCGGCCCAGGCCGAGGCCAGCCCCAAGCTGGATATTCAGCAAGTGCTGTCGACCGTGGACGATGGCGGCGCGGCATGCGGCGTGGTGAATGCGCGGATGACCTACCTGGATTCCCATGGGCAGAAGCGGGTGTTTGAGTACATGAAGTTTGCGGATTCGTGTAACGAAGGCAGCTGATCGATGCACATTCTTATACGGGCTGACGCTGGATGGCCTTCGGGCTGAGGAAGCCATCCCCAGTGGTCAAAATGAGCTGGATGCAAGAAAACCTCTGTACCTGCAAAAATAGTCAGAATTCAGGGGTTTACAGGAGCTTGCCAATCGCTATAATCGTCGCCCTAACACGCCGGTATAGCTCAGTTGGTAGAGCAACTGACTTGTAATCAGTAGGTCCCGGGTTCGACTCCTGGTGCCGGCACCATATAAAACGAAGCCCTCGCAGAAATGTGAGGGCTTTGTTGTTTCTGGGGTGTCCCTACCGCAGATCCTGATCTGGCAGCCTCACTACTTTCCTGCTGATCACCTACCTGCTCCCACGCCCCTCTGCAAACCTTTCGAAAGCCCCGACTCCTGTAACCACGCTCGCATCGATCTTTGTATGCGAGATTTTGGGTTTAGGCGGAACCGTGCAGAGCGATAAATAAATCCGGCCCCTTCACGCTTAAAAAAGCATACCGCACGAGCAGCATGATTTTGCGTCCGGAACGGGCGGTAGAAATGGCGCACCAGCCCTTCAAGCTCCGCTTCCTGAGAAAACGCGACAGACTCATCTTCCCATCCCCAAAACCGAACATTGCGGCAGCAAAACCAAACAACTATTTCCCCTGTTGCGCCCACCCCACCACCACGCTACCCTCCTCCGGTCGCTGCAAATTCAGCGACCGGGCCTGATAACCCGGCAAGATGCAGGCGCAACAGCGCCCCACAACCACGATGTGCAGGCGTTTTTTTACGCCCACCATTTCGTGCAATGGCGGCTGTGCGTGGGAGACCTTCGGGTCTGCCGGGTTCCTGTATCTCCGGTTTATCAGCCTGCGCACAGCTGCCACCCATTCGCCTGATAACGAACGTGGTAGCTCTCACTTGATATGGGAGTTTTACCGATGAGCGCTCCAAATCCGTCTGGCTTCACTACCCTCGGCGTTACCCCTTTCTCGTTTCACTCTGATCAGCCTTTGTTCCGCGTTAACAGCGGGGTTTCCCTGCGGGAAGCGCTGTCTCACGTTTCCGATTTGCTGCATGTGGCCAAGCTGCTGGCAGAAGATGCGGCGATGATTCGGAATACGGACCGATACGCCTGGGCTTCGCACTATCTGCAAGAGATGAGCAAGGCGGTGATTGATGATGTGGTGAAGGTGTTGGAGTCGCCGGGCAATAATCTGTAGGTGTGTCAGGTTGTGGATGTGTTGGCTGGGCCATCGCCATCGCGGGCAAGCCCGGCTCCCACATTTGATCTTTGTTGTTTGTTCTAGAGTGCCTGGCTTGAAGCCGTCACCCACGAAAACGCCCCGAACCATCACGGTTTGGGGCGTTTTTTATTCAGCCGTATCGCTTAGTGCCCAGCACTCTGCCCACCATCCACATGCAGAATTTCCCCTGTCACAAACCCAGCCGATTCCAGGTAGACAATCGCCTGCGCAATATCCCGCGCCTCTCCCATATGCCCAACCGGATGCAGGCTTCCCAACGCCGCATGCGTCTCTTCGCCATGCATCGGCGTCTTGATAATCCCTGGGCTCACCGCGTTCACGCGAATCCCGCGCTTGGCGTATTCAATCGCCAGGGATTTGGTCGCCGAGTTCAGTCCGCCTTTGGTCAGCGAAGCCAGCACCGAGGGCACGCCATCAATCGCGTGGTCCACCAGGCTGGTGGTGATGTTGACGATGTGCCCGGCGCCCTGTTTCAGCATCTCGGTAATCGCCAGTTGGGTGATGTAGAAGAACCCGTTGAGGTTCACGGCCAGCACGTTCACGTAGTCTTCGTGGGTGTAGCTGGTGAAGGGTTTGGCGACGAAGATGCCGGCGTTGTTGATCAGGCTGTCGATGCGGCCAAAACGCGCCACGCCTTCGCGGATCACGCGCTCGGCGGTGGCCGGGTGGGCGATGTCGCCCGCCACGGTGAGGATGTCCGGATCCGTCGACGGTTTGATCGACCGGGAGGTGGCAACCACGCGGTAATCCAGCTCGCGGTAAGCCTTGACCGCAGCCGCGCCGAGGCCTTGGGATGCGCCGGTAATCACAACGACTTTTTTCGAATTGCTCATGATGAAACCTCTATATAGAAAAGGGGATGGTTCAAGCAGCCGCGGCGGACATTTCCCGCAGCATCTGTTCGTAGTAACTGACGGATTGCGATCCGGAGACCAACTGGCGGCCGTTGAGGACCATGGCCGGTACGGAGTTGATGCCGTGCTCGCGGTAGAACGCTTCAAGCTCGCGCACTTCATTGCCGTAGGCGGCAGAGCCCAGCACCCGTCGTGCGCCTTCGATTTCCAGCCCGGCTTCGGCGGCTAAACGGGCCAGGGTTTCGTGGTCGCTGACGTTTTGGCCATCGGTGAAATACCCATGCAGCAGCGCCTTTTTCAGCTCGATCTGTCGCCCTTGCTGCAACGCCCAAAACAGCAACCGATGAGCGTCGAAGGTGTTGTAGAAGTGGCTGCGTTTTTCCAGGTCGAAGGTGAAGCCGATCGCCGCGCCGCGCTCCATCAGCATTCTCTTCCCGCTGGCAACTTCTTCAGCGCTGCGCCCGTATTTGCGCATCATGTGGGCGACGGCGTTTTCACCTTCGGCCGGCATGTCGGGGTTGAGTTCGAAGGGTTTGAAGGTCAGTTCAACCTTCACTTCGCCCGCCAGGTTGTCGATGGCTTGTTCCAGGGCAGTGGCGCCCAGGGCGCACCATGGGCAGACCACGTCGGAGATGAAGTCGATGGTGACGGGCGTGCTCATGACGGATTTTCCGCGAGCTGCTTGCGGTACTGGGTGGTGGTGATGCCGGCGTAGCCCCAGTTATCGGTGTCGACTTCCTCGATGACGATGTGGGTCAGGTCGGGGCGTTTGTTAAGGACGCGCTCGAGGGTTTCGGTGATTTCGGCAATGACCTGGGCTTTCTGCTCCGAGGTGACGCCGTCGCGGGTGATACGTACGCTGACAAATGGCATGGCAAGGCTCCAGTGACGTGCCCATCGGTGTGGTGGGCAGGCAGTGAGGCCAATTTATGAGGTTGCTTGAAGTGGATAAAGGTGGAGCGGAGTACTTCATTAGTGATGCGGTGTAATCAATAGCCCGAACCGCAGGCATAAAAAAACCCCGAACCAGTCGGGGTTTTTTATCGCCTTGAATCAGGCGCGACGCCGAATCAATTAGAAAACGTTGATCGGGTAGTCGGCGAACAGGCGGATTTCGTTACCACCCACGTTGTAGTTGCTGGCGTTGTTGGAAACGCGCAACCACGACGCACGGGCACGCAGGCTCAGGTCTTTAGCCGGGCCGCTTTGTACCACGTATTTGAACTGATTGAAGATCTCACGCTCGGTGCCACTGCCGCGGTTGGAACCGTCGTCAATGTTGGTGCCGCGCACGTAGGCGATGTTGTAGGTCAGGCCAGGCACGCCGAAGGCGCTGAAGTCCAGGCCATAGCCTGCTTGCCAGGAGCGCTCGTCCTTGCCGTTGAAGTCAGACCAGTAGGAGTTGGCCAACAGGATGGTGTTGCCACCGTCGCCGATGCCGCTGTCCTTGGTGTTGTTGCGATAGCCGCCGTACAGGTAACCGGTGTCACCGGTGCTGCGCTGGTGGGCCAGGGTGAAGCTGTGCGGGCCAACGGCCCAGGTGGCGCCGAGGCTCCAGATGTTGTTGTCACGGGCGTCAGCATCGCCTTGGGTCAGCTGGGCGAAGCTCTTGTCCAGCTTGGTTTTGTAGCCGTTGAAGTCGAAGGTCAACGATTGTTTTTCTGGCAGGGCCAGCACGTAGTTGACGTTGACGTATTGTTTCTTCAGCACGTCTTCCATGTCGGAGGCGTACAGTGCAGCCGACAGGCTTTCGGTGAATTTGTAGCTGCCACCGATGTAGTTGATGCTTTTCAGATGGCCGCTGTCGCTGCCTTCAGCACCCTTCTGGGCTTGCTTGGTGAAGTGACCAGCGTCCAGTTGCAGGCCAGCGATCTCTTTGGAAACGATCGAAGTACCTTCGTAGGTTTCCGACAACAGACGGGAGTTGTCGTATTCCAGGACCGGCACGGCTGGCATCTGCTGACCGTATTTGATCACGGTGTTGGAGATGCGCGCCTTGACGGCTGCGCCGCCCTTGGCCAGGTCGCTTGCCGCTTCGCCGCTGTCGCCTTGCTTGAAGAAGTTGATGCCACCCGCGCCGCTGCGACCTTTACCACCATCCAGGCGAATGGCGTATTGACCGATCACGTCCACACCCACACCGACGGTGCCTTGGGTGAAGCCGGACTCGAACTTGCCGATGAAGCCCTGGCCCCATTCGGCTTTGTCTTGCTTGCCGTTTTTGTAGTCGCGGCTGATGTACGCGTTGCGTGCCGCGATGTTCAGGTGGCTGTCTTCAACAAAACCCTTCGATTGGGATTGGTCGTCAGCCATTGCTTGCGTAGCGCTCAAAATCCCCAGAGCGATCAGCCCCATCCGTTGCTTCAACATTTTCTTATATTCCTTATTACTGGTTGAGTACGCGCTGTGACACCAGGCTCCGTGTTGCTTTTCTGGTGTCGACTCTCCCAGATAAAAAAAGGCCCGCGGACGACTGAATATGCCGCGGGCCTTTTTTTATTGGAGAAGTCATGGCGGTTAGCCACAGGCGTTGGGGCGAATCCTATCCGCGCCCTTTACTGTGTGTCAATTTCGTGAATCTTCTGTATTTAGGCTAAAAAAGTCTAAGAAACATTAAATAGCCATCATCGCGCAAGGCTCTATCAAGCGCTTCTTGGATCTTCACACCCCTGCAGGCCACACATTGGTGCACTCGATTGGGTGGGTTGAATCGAAATTGCGACTCTTTGTCTCAGCCATTCAGAAAAGGCTTCGGGCTTGCCCAGCCAAGGGCTGATGTCGAGCAATTGCAGCTGGCCATTCTGCTCCAAGGCCAACGTGGGAAAGCCCTGGCCGCCGATTTTTGCCAGCCATTGGCGGCTGTCGTTGATGTGCGCTTGAGTTTCAGCACCCAGGATTTCATTGAAGGCGGCGTTGAAGGCACGGGGATCCAAACCGATGGATTCGGCCAGGGTCAGCAGCACATCGTGATCGGCGATTCGGCGACCTTCGACGTAGTGGGCCGTTTGCAAACGTGCCAGCAGTTCAAGGCCTCGACCTGCGATTTTTTCTGCGGTCAGCACGGCGCTGATCGGCGGGGCGGAGTCGAACACCGCGTCGTGGTCCCGCAGCAGGCCTTCGAAATACGCCTCGCCAAACGGTTGCCCGGTGTACTCGGCGATGCGCCGGTCATGAGGCATGACGTAGTCACGCAACTGTGGCGATACGGATTGGCGATTGGCGCCGGTCATCATGCCGCCGCCGTGCAACTGGATCGGTAACACGCTGCGGGCGGCGTTCAGCAGCGGCTCGGCGCCGTAACACCAACCGCACAGCGGGTCGTAAATGTAGTGAAGCGTGGCTGCCGACATGACGGGCTCCGATGGACGTTGATGCCCGCCAGATTAGTCTCACGCACAGTTAGGAAAAACCCTGGATTGGCTTTCAGACTGTTTCGAGAATCGGTCGAATATCCCTCTCCTCTTCAGTCTTGCATCAACTCACACAACGCCTGCACTTCATCCTCGCTGAACAACCCCACCGGGTACCGTTCGCTCATCACCCGGCGCGGGTCGGGCGTCCTGATCTGCCTCGAACCGTTTTCCTTCAACCAGAGCGCCAGCGCATGAATCGCGTCACCGTTCACCCGCAAAGGGTGGAACGTGCGCGTGTACATCAGGTTGATATCGGCATTCATTTCAGCGCTCTCTCCGACTGCTTGAGCGGCTAACTTACTCAAGGTTTATGACAGAACCGCTTAGTCATACACCGTGCTCTATGTCCCAACAGCGATACAAGAGCTATGCCAATGTGCCCGGTTTGTGGGGACCTGGACACAAAAAAGCCCACGAACCTGACGGGCCGTGGGCTTGGTGTGAGCGCGCATACCGTAGCGCGCTCGATTGCCGTTCAACCCGGCATCAGGCTGTTACAAGTGCACTCAGTTTTTGTGCGGGGCCGGCTGTTGCTGGGTCAGGCAGTGGATATTGCCGCCCCCCAGTAACAGTTCGCGGCCCGGCACCATCACCACTTCGTGCTGCGGGAACAGGCTCTGCAGGATCTCCCTGGCGCGGCTGTCCAGCGGGTCATCGAAGCTCGGCGCGATGATGCCGCCGTTGACGATCAGGAAGTTGACGTAGGAACCCGCCAACCGCACCGTGGGATTGCGTTCTTGGGTGCCGTCTACCGGGTCGACACCGGCGCATTCTTCCTCGGTGGCGTACAGCGGCCCCGGGATCGGCATTTTATGCACTGTGAACGAGCGGCCCTGGGCGTCGGTGCTGCTTTGCAGCACGTCCATGGCGGCATGGCAGCGTGCGTAGTTCGGGTCTTGCGGCTCGTCGGTCCAGGCGAGCAACACTTCGCCCGGGCGCACGTAGCAGCAGAAGTTATCCACATGCCCGTCGGTTTCGTCGTTGAACAGGCCATCCGGCAGCCAGATGATCTTATCCACCGCCAGATTGGCGCTGAGTACCGCTTCGATTTCCTCACGCTGAAGGTGCGGGTTGCGATTGCGGTTGAGCAGGCATTCTTCGGTGGTGATCAGGGTGCCTTCGCCGTCGACGTGGATCGAACCGCCTTCCAGCACAAAACCCTCGGTGCGGTAACGCGGGCTGCGTTCGATCTCGAGGATCTTGCCGCCCACCTGGGAGTCGCGGTTCCACGGCGAATACAGGCCGCCGTCGAAGCCGCCCCAGGCGTTGAAATCCCAGTTCACGCCACGCACTTCGCCGCTGTTGTTGATCAAAAAGGTCGGCCCGGTATCACGTACCCAGGCGTCGTCGCTGGACATTTCCACTAGGCGGATATTCGGCACGTCCAGGCGCGCCCGGGCATTTTCGTACTGGCCGGCCGAGACCGCTACGGTCACCGGCTCAAAGCGTGCAATGGCCTTGGCCACCGCCACGTGGGCGGCTTGCGCTGGCTTGCCGCCCAGGCGCCAGTTGTCCGGACGCTCGGGCCAGATCATCCAGGTTTGGGTCTGTGGCGCCCATTCGGCAGGCATGTAGAAGCCGTCGGCGCGGGGGGTGCTGTGCAAAGTGGTCATGGCGATTCAGGACTCCAGGGAACCGTCGAGGGTTTTAAGCGCACCATACAGGTTCGGACGGCGGTCGCGGAACGAACCCCAGGCGCTGCGGATGTGTTCAAGCTCATCGAGGTCGAAGTGGTGCACCAGGATGCCCTCTTCGGTTTCGTTGAGTTCTGCAACTTTTTCGCCGAACTGGTTGGCGATAAATGACGAGCCATAGAAGGTGATGTCGTAGCCGTCCTGCTCTTCATTGCCGATGCGGTTGCTGGCGACCAGCGGCATCAGGTTGGCACCGGCATGGCCTTGCTGTACCCGCTGCCAGTGGGCGCGGGACGAAATTGTCTTGTCATGGGGCTCGCTGCCGATGGCGGTCGGGTAGAACAGGATTTCCGCGCCTTGCAGCGCCATGCTGCGGGCGGCCTCCGGGAACCACTGGTCCCAGCAGATGCCCACGCCGATCTTCGCGTAGCGGGTATTCCACACCTTGAAGCCGGTGTCACCTGGGTTGAAGTAATACTTTTCATGGTAGCCCGGGCCGTCCGGGATGTGGCTTTTCCGATAAATCCCGAGGTTGGAGCCGTCGGCATCGATGATCGCGATGCTGTTGAAACGCGCGCGGCCGGCCAGTTCATAGAAACTGATGGGCAGCACCACCTGCAATTCCCGGGCGACTTTCCGGAAGTGCTTGATCGCGATGTTGTCTTCAACCGTGGTCGCCAGTTGCAGGTAGTCCGGGTTCGGCTTCTGGCAGAAGTACGGCGCCTCGAACAGCTCCTGGATCAGGATGATCTGCGCGCCCTTGGCTGCGGCCTCACGCACCAGCCTTTCAGCGGTCTCGAGATTGGCTTCAAGGTCCCAGGAACAGGCCATCTGGGTCGCGGCAACGGTAACGATACGGCTCATGAATCATCTCCTCGGCGGCGGGCAAGTGGACGCCTTTATAGCGGATAAAAATCGGCTTTTGAAGCTAATAAATATCCGTTTATCGAAAAATGTTCAAAGTTTACCGATAACAATCGAGTTTATTGTTATAGCCCCCTCCCCGGCCCGACGTGCGGGCATGGCAGACTGGCGCGATGAATCAACGTGGCGAGCAACATGTGACGCCCCCCGGAGTCTTTACCAGGCGCTTATATCGCCATTCGCTTATATCGCCATTGTTGACGGAGGTTATGCAGCCCCGCAAATGCGGTGTTTCGGCACGCAAATTGCCATCGCCCCTTGCACCGTCTCGCGCCACAACTCAAGCTATGCTCCATTCGCTTAATGTCCGTCTAAGGAAAAGGGCTTCCGACATGCGCATTCTCATCACCGGCGGCGCCGGATTCATCGGTTCCGCTCTGATCCGGCACCTGATTCAACACACCGAGCACGAAGTGCTCAACCTGGACAAACTCACCTATGCAGGCAACCTCGAGTCGCTGACCAGCGTCGCGAACAACAGCCGCTATGAGTTCGTCCAGGCCGACATCATCGACCAGGCCACCGTCAGCGCCGTGCTGGCGCGCTTTGAGCCCGACGCGATCATGCACCTGGCGGCCGAGTCCCATGTGGACCGTTCCATCGACGGCCCATCGGATTTTATCCAGACCAACATCGTTGGCACCTACAGCTTGCTGGAGGCTGCGCGCGGCTATTGGCAGAAGCTGGAAGAGCCGGCCAAAAGCGCCTTCCGCTTCCACCACATTTCCACCGATGAAGTGTATGGCGACCTGCATGGCGTCGATGACCTGTTCACCGAAACCACGCCTTACGCGCCCAGCTCGCCGTACTCCGCGAGCAAGGCCGCGTCCGATCACCTGGTACGCGCCTGGCAGCGAACTTATGGCCTGCCGGTATTGCTGACCAACTGCTCGAACAACTACGGGCCGTTCCACTTCCCCGAGAAGCTGATCCCGCTGGTGATCCTCAATGCCCTGGCCGGTAAACCGTTGCCGGTATATGGCGATGGCCTGCAAGTGCGCGACTGGTTGTTCGTCGAAGACCACGCCCGCGCGCTGTTCAAAGTGGTGACTGAAGGTGTGGTAGGCGAGACCTACAACATCGGCGGCCATAACGAGCAGAAGAATATCGACGTGGTGCGCAGCATCTGCGGCCTGTTGGAAGAGCTGGCCCCTCAGCGTCCGGCCGGCGTTGAAAAATTTACCGACCTGATCACCTTCGTCAAGGATCGTCCGGGCCACGACCAGCGCTACGCGATCGATGCCAGCAAGATCGAACGCGAACTGGGCTGGGTGCCTGAAGAAACCTTTGAAACCGGCCTGCGCAAAACCGTGCAGTGGTACCTCGATAATCTGGAATGGTGCCGCAGGGTCCAGGACGGCAGTTATCAGGGCGAACGATTGGGCAACACTGACGTTAAGGATTTGATCGCATGATGAAGGGAATCGTATTGGCCGGTGGCTCCGGCACTCGTTTGCACCCTATTACCTTGGGCGTATCCAAGCAGCTGTTGCCGGTGTATGACAAGCCGATGATCTACTATCCGATCTCGGTGCTGATGCTGGCCGGGATCAAGGACATTCTGCTGATTTCCACCCCGGTGGACTTGCCGCAATACCGCAATCTGTTGGGCGACGGCAGCCAGTTTGGTGTGCGCTTCACCTATGCAGAGCAGCCGTCCCCGGACGGCCTGGCCCAGGCGTTTTTGATTGGCGAAGAGTTTATCGGTGATGATCCGGTGTGCTTGATCCTGGGCGACAACATCTTCCACGGCCAACACTTCGGCGACCAACTGCGCACGGCTGCTGAGCGCCCGTCCGGTGCCACGGTGTTCGGTTACTGGGTCAAGGATCCAGAGCGTTTCGGCGTGATTGATTTCGACAGCGAGGGCCGCGCGCTTTCCATCGAGGAAAAACCCGCCAAGCCGAAGTCGAGCTACGCGGTGACCGGCCTGTATTTCTACGATAATGATGTGATCAAGATCGCCAAGGCGGTCAAGCCATCGCCACGGGGCGAATTGGAGATCACCGACGTCAATAACGCCTATCTCCAGCGCGGTGACCTGCATGTGGAACGCTTCGGTCGTGGCTTTGCCTGGCTCGACACCGGCACCCACGACAGCCTGCTGGAAGCCTCGACGTACGTGCAGACCATCGAGCACCGCCAAGGTCTGAAAGTGGCGTGCCTGGAAGAAATCGCTTACGAGAACGGCTGGATCGACCGTGATCACTTGCTGGAACGGGCCAAATATTTTGGCAAAACCGGCTATGGTCAATACTTGTTCACTCTCGCTGGGGAAACTAAATGAATGTAACCGCCACTGAACTGCCCGGTGTCTTGATCATCGAGCCGAAGGTTTTTGGCGATGAACGCGGCTTTTTTTATGAAAGTTTCAACGCTCGGGCTTTCGCCCAGGCGACTGGTTTGCAACAAGAGTTCGTGCAGGACAACCACTCGCGCTCGCAAAAAGGTGTGCTGCGTGGCCTGCACTATCAGGTCGAGCACGCCCAGGGCAAACTGGTGCGTGTAACGGCTGGTGAAGTGCTGGACGTGGCGGTGGATATCCGCCGCAGCTCACCGAACTTCGGCAAATGGGCGAGCGCACGCTTGTCCGCCGAGAATAATCGCCAGCTGTGGATTCCACCGGGATTTGCCCATGGTTTTGTGGTGCTCAGCGACTACGCCGAGTTCCTTTATAAAACTACGGATTACTACACACCCTCGGCAGAACGGTGCATTCGCTGGGACGACCAGGACCTCAACATCGACTGGCAACTGACCAGCGCGCCTACCTTGTCCAGCAAGGACCAGAACGGCATGAGCCTCAAAGAAGCCGACCTGTTCCCATGAGCAGCCCGTTGAAAATCCTCATCAGCGGCCAACACGGCCAGGTCTCCCGGGAGCTGCAACAGCGCCTCCAGGGCCTGGGCGAGTTGATCGTGCTGGGCCGAGACCAGCTGGACCTGACCCATCCCGAGCAGATCCGCCAGCAAGTGCAGGCCCATCGCCCCGGCCTGATCATCAATGCCGCCGCCCACACGGCGGTGGATCAAGCCGAGAGCGAACCGGACGTGGCCTTCGCCATCAACGCCACCGCGCCCGGCGTTTTCGCCGAGGAAGCCAAGGCACTGGGCATCCCGCTGATCCACTACTCCACCGACTATGTATTCGACGGCAGCAAGGCTGTGCCCTACAACGAGGGCGACGCCACCCACCCGCTGGGCGTCTACGGCGCAAGCAAGCTGGCCGGTGAACAGGCGATCGCCGCAGTCGGCGGTGAACACCTGATTCTGCGCACCAGTTGGGTCTACTCGACCCACGGCAAGAACTTCCTGCTGACCATGCAGCGCTTGCTGCAGGAAAAGCCGCAGATGCGCATCGTCGCCGACCAGATCGGCGCGCCAACCTGGGCCGGGACCATCGCCAACAGCACCCGTGCCTTGATCGAACGCTGGCAAGCAGGCCAGGCAGGGGACTGGGGTGTCTATCACCTGACCGCCCAAGGCGAGACCTCGTGGTTCGGTTTTGCCCAGGCCATCGGCGAGCAACTACGGGCCAGCGGCCGTGCCTGCGCCGAGCTGGAACCGATTCCGTCCAGCGACTATCCGACCCCGGCCAAGCGACCGTTGAACTCGCGCCTCGATTGCAGCCGCCTGCAACAGCAGTGGCACGTCTCGCAACCGCAGTGGCACGACGCATTGCGCGAGTGTCTTGCCGAGCAGCACTAGGCATAATGCGCCTGTACCCACAGGCGCATGACTCCCATGACTCCACCCCTTCCACGAAGACCCCGCTGGCGCAGCCTGGCGTTGCTGGCGCTGTGCCTGGCACCGTTGTTGTGGCCGCTGGAGCACCTGGCCGAGCGTTATTACCGCAGCGAACTGGCCGGTCAGAACCGTCAGACGCTGGACCTGTACGTCGCCAACCTGCTGGGCACCCTGCACCGCTACGAAGTGTTGCCACAAATTCTCGGCGACCTGCCGGCCCTGCGCACCGCCATCGATGCGCCCCAGGTCAGCACCAACCTGGTCAACGCCAACCACCTGCTCAAGGACGTCGCCGCCCAGGCCGGGGTGGAAGTGATGTACCTGATGGACACCACCGGCAAGACCCTCGCCGCGTCCAACTGGGACAAGCAGGACAGCTTCGTCGGGCGTAATTTTTCCTTTCGCCCGTACTTCAGCGAAGCCATGGCCGGGCGCCTGGGACGCTTCTTCGGACTGGGTACCACCTCGGCCAAGCGCGGCTACTTCTTCGCCGCCGCCGTGCGCAATGGCGACAGGATCATCGGCGTGCTGGTGGTCAAGGTCGACCTGGACCACACCGAAAGCCTGTGGGGCAACACACCGGAACAACTGCTGGTGACCGACCATAACGGCGTGGTGATCCTCACCTCGCGCCCGCAATGGCGATTCCGCGCCACCCGGCCGCTGACGGACGAAGAACGCCGCGCCATCATCGCCATCCAGCCCTATCCGACCCGCGACCCGCAGCCGCTGAGCCTCAGCCCGACGGCGTGGGTGCGCCAATCCACGGACATCGCCGAAACCGGCTGGAAAGTCGAGATTCTCGCGCCCCGTACCTTGATCAGCCGCCCGGTGCGTACCGTGGTCGCGGTGGGTGGCGCCGCCCTGCTGGTGCTGATGCTGTTGCTCGGCCTGATAATGCAGCGCCGTCGTCACTACCTGGAACGCATCGCCTTCGAAGCCAAGGCCCGTCGCGAGCTGGAGATGCGCGTGATCGAGCGGACCAGCGACCTGGAAGGCCTCAACCGGCGCTTGAAACAGGAAGTGCTGGAACGTGAACATGCCCAGCAGGAACTGGTGCGCGCCCAGGATGACTTGGTGCAGGCCGGCAAATTGTCGGCGCTGGGTACCATGTCGGCGAGTATCAGCCATGAACTCAACCAGCCCCTGGCGGCGATTCGCAGCTACGCGGAAAACGCCGGGATCCTGCTGGACCACCAACGCACCGACGACGCCCGTGGCAACCTCAAGCTGATCAGCGAGTTGACCGGGCGCATGGCCTCGATCATCGCCCACTTGCGCGCCTTCGCCCGACGCGACCGCCACGCACCGGAAAGTGTGGCCCTGCAACCGGCCCTGGACGATGCCCTGGCGCTGCTGGCCAAGCGCAGGCGGTCCATGGAAGTCGAGTTGATCCGCGATTTGCCCGAAGCCACCTTGTGGGTCGCAGCCGGCGAAACCCGCCTGCGCCAGGTGCTGGGCAACCTACTGGCCAACGCTTTGGACGCCCTGACCGAAAAAGGCCCGCCGCGCAAACTCTGGTTGAGTGCCCAAACCACCGAACAGGGCGTCAACCTGTACATTCGCGACAACGGCCCGGGGTTCTGTATGGAAGCCTTGGGCCGCGCCAGCGAGCCCTTCTACACCACCAAGACCCGCACCCAGGGCCTGGGGTTGGGCCTGGCGATCTGCGACACCCTGATGCGCGCCTTTGGCGGTGAACTGTTGTTCGCCAACCACAAGGAAGGCGGCGCGCTGTTAACCTTGAAACTGCGCGCCGGAGCACCGGGTGTCAGTCTGCAACCGTCCGAGGACCGCAGTGTATGAGTATCGATAACCAGATTCAGGTGGTGTTGATCGACGATGATCCACACCTGCGTCAGGCCCTGTGCCAGACCCTGGACCTGGCCGGGCTGAAGGTCCTGACTCTCGGCGAAGCCCAAGGCTTGACCGCGCGCCTGTCCCGGGACTGGCCGGGGGTTGTGGTGAGCGACATCCGCATGCCCGGCATGGACGGCCTGGAACTGTTGAGGGAGCTCCACGCCCAGGACCCGGAACTGCCGGTGCTGCTGATTACCGGCCACGGCGACGTGCCACTGGCGGTGCAAGCGATGCGTACCGGCGCCTATGACTTCCTGGAAAAACCTTTCGCCAGCGACGCCCTGCTCGACAGCGTGCGCCGTGCCTTGGCCTTGCGCCGTTTGGTGCTGGACAACCGCAGCCTGCGCCTGGCCTTGAGCGACCGCCAACAATTGAGCACCCGCTTGGTGGGGCACTCCCCGCAAATGCTGCGCCTGCGCGAACAGATTGGTGCTTTGGCGGCGACCAAGGCTGACGTGTTGATCCTCGGCGAGACCGGCGCCGGCAAAGAGGTGGTGGCCCGTGCGCTGCACGATCTGTCGAACCGGCGCACCGGCCCGTTTGTGGCGATCAACGCCGGCGCACTGGCCGAGTCGGTGGTGGAAAGCGAGTTGTTTGGCCATGAGCCAGGTGCCTTCACCGGCGCCCAGAAGCGGCGCATCGGCAAATTCGAATTCGCCAATGGCGGCACGCTGTTTCTCGACGAAATCGAAAGCATGAGCCTGGATGTGCAGGTCAAGCTGCTGCGACTGTTGCAGGAGCGCGTGGTGGAACGTCTTGGCGGCAATCAGCTGATCCCGCTGGATATCCGCATCATCGCCGCCACCAAGGAAGACCTGCGCCAAGCTGCCGACCAGGGGCGATTCCGGGCCGACTTGTATTACCGCCTCAACGTCGCGCCGTTGCGCATTCCGCCGCTGCGTGAGCGGGGCGAGGATGCGTTGATGCTGTTCCAGCACTTTGCAGACGAAGCCAGCACCCGTCATGGGCTACCGATGAAAGAGCTGCAACCGGGGCAACGCGCGCTGCTGCTGCGTCACAGCTGGCCGGGCAATGTGCGCGAGCTGCAAAACGCCGCCGAGCGTTTCGCCCTGGGCCTTGAGCTGGCGCTGGACAGCACCTCGGACAGCCCTTCAGCCAGTCTCCTGACCAGCACGCCCGGGGGTTTGAGCGAACAGGTTGAGCAGTTTGAAAAAAGCCTGATCGCCGCAGAGCTGGCACGCACCCACAACTCCATGCGCAGTCTTGCCGAAGCCCTCGGTGTGCCGCGTAAAACCCTGCACGACAAACTGCGCAAGCACGGACTGAATTTCGCTGACAGCGGCAACAGTCACGCTGACGACGAATGACCCTTTTCCACCTGCCACGAGGCCACCATGAGTCGCGATAGCCGTTACCTGGAGTCGATCCTTCACCACGACATTCCCTTGACCCGGGAAATGGGCCTCAAGGTTATCGACTGGCAGGACCGGCGACTGCAACTGCACTTGCCGCTGGACGCCAACATCAACCACAAGAGCACCATGTTTGGTGGCAGCCTGTATTGCGGCGCCGTGCTTGCGGGTTGGGGTTGGTTGCATTTGCAGTTGCGTGAGGAAGGGATCGAAGACGGGCACATCGTGATTCAGGAAGGGCAGATCAGTTATCCGCTGCCGGTGACTACCGATGCGACGGCGATTTGCCAGGCACCGGATGACAAGGTGTGGAAGCGGTTTTTGGCAACCTATAAACGGTATGGCCGGGCGCGCTTGGCGCTGGAGACATGGATCGTCAACGAGGGCAGTGAAGAGCGAGCCGTGGCCTTTACCGGGCAGTACGTCCTGCACACATAACAAATGTGGGAGCGGGCTTGCTCGCGAAAGCGGTGGATCAGCCAATACATCTGGTGACTGACACACTGCCTTCGCGAGCAAGCCCGCTCCCACACTTTTGATCGGCGCTGTGTTTAAGAACGGGCCAGAGTCAGCAACCGCTCACGCCATTCAGCCTTGGCCGGCAGTGCCAAAAAGAACGGATTCAACAGCGATTCCCGCGCCGGATAACTGAACGGCTGCCCATTCAATTCCAGCACTTCACCGCCCGCCCCTTCCAGTACGCCCTGCGCCGCGGCGGTGTCCCACTGCGAGGTCGGCGCCAGACGCGGGTAGCAATCGGCGCTGCCTTCGGCCAACAGGCAAAACTTCAATGAACTGCCGATATTCGCCAGCTTCAACTCACCCAATCCGGCGCTCAAGCCAGCGAGCAAGCGGTCCTGTTCAGGGCTCGTGTGGCGACGACTGGCAACCACGGTAAACGCTTCACCCGTCGCCGGTGTCTGGCGCACCTGGATTTGCTTGGGCGCAGCGCCCACATCGGAACGCCAGGCACCCAGACCGGCACCACCGAAGTAGCACCGACCGCTGGTGGGCATCGACACTACGCCGAACACCACGCGGCCTTTTTCGATCAAGGCAATGTTGACGGTGAACTCCTCGCTGCCGGAGATGAACTCCTTGGTGCCATCCAGCGGGTCCACCAGCCACCAGCGCTGCCAACCGGCACGCACGCTCTGGTCAATGTCGGCGTCTTCCTCCGAGAGCACCGGAATGCTCGGGTCCAGGGCAGTAAGCCCGGCGAGGATCAAGTGATGGGCAGCCAGATCGGCGGCGGTGACCGGTGAATCATCGGTCTTGGTGGTCACGGCAACATCGGCGCGCCAATACGGCAGGATGACTTCACCGGCCTGGCGGGCCAATTCGATCACGGGGGCAATAAACGGGTGACCCAGGAACAGTTCGCTCATGGCTGGAACGCCCCGCGTTGAGTCAACAGGTCGCGCACCAGATACAGCGCCGCCAAGGCACGGCCCTCGCTGAACTGCTCGTTCTGCGCCAACTGCGAGAGCTCCCGCAGGTTGACCCGGTCGACACGCATGGGCTCCGGCTCGTCGCCTTCCAGGCGTTCTTCATACAGTTCGGTGGCCAGCACCACCTGGATTTTCTGGCTCATGTAGCCGGGGGACAGCGACAGCTCGGTGATGTGTTCCAACTGTCGGGCGCCAAAACCGGCTTCTTCCTTGAGCTCACGGTCTGCTGCCGCCAACACGTCTTCGCCCGGTTCGATCAAGCCCTTGGGCAGTGACAGCTCATACTCGTCGGTGCCGCCGCAATATTCTTCGATCAGCAACGCATGGTCCGAGTCGATCATCGCCACAATCATCACCGCGCCATAACCGGCCCCCCTGCCCACCAGGCGCTCGTAGGTCCGCTCCACGCCATTGGAAAAGCGCAATTGCACTTCCTCCACGCGGAACAAACGGCTACTGGCGACTATTTCGCGGGCGAGGACGGTGGGTTTCTGGCGCATGAGCGGCTCCTTGGCGTGATCGGGTTACTATACCGTGGCTTTTCCGATTGTCTGTGTCGGATATCTTTTCTTACATGAGTGTTCTTTATGCCTCCATTGCCCTGGCACGCCATCGACACCGTCCTGCTGGACATGGACGGCACCTTGCTCGACCTGCACTTCGACAACCATTTCTGGATGGAGCACCTGCCCCAGCGCTATGCCGAGTTGCATGGTGTGAGCCGGGCCATGGCCGAGATGGAGTTGCAACCACTGTTCGAGCGTAACGCCGGACAGTTGCAATGGTATTGCCTGGATTTCTGGAGCGCCGAACTCAAGATCCCGGTGCGCGAACTCAAGCTGGAAACCGCGCACCTGATCGCCTTGCGCCCGGATGCCGATACGTTCCTGGCGGCGATCAAACAGGCCGGCAAGCGGGTGATCCTGATCACCAACGCCCATCGGGATTCGCTGTCGTTGAAGCTAGAACGCATCGAGTTGGCGCCTTATTTCGAGCGACTGATCAGTTCCCATGATTATGGTTTTGCCAAGGAAAACCCACAGTTCTGGGACGCCCTGCACGCCGACATCGCCTTCGACCCGGCCCGCAGCCTGTTTATCGACGACACCTTGCCAATCCTGCGCAGCGCCCGGGCCTTTGGCGTGGGGCACTTGCTGGCGGTGAAGGAACCGGACAGCCGGAAGGGGCCCAAGGACACGGCGGAGTTTGCAGCGGTTGGGGATTACCGGGAATTGATCGTAGGTTTGTAACAACGCTGAAGATCCAATGGGGGAGCGGGCTTGCTCGCGAATACGGTGTTTCAGCCACTGAATATATTGACTGATCCACCGCTTTCGCGAGCAAGCCCGCTCCCACATTTGGTCCGCGTATTACTCAGGAATACGCAGCGTCTGCCCTGGGTAGATTTTGTCCGGATGGGACAGCAGCGGCTTGTTGGCCTCGAAGATTTTGTTGTACTGGTTGGCGTTGCCATACACCGCCAGCGAAATCGCACTCAGGGTGTCGCCCTTTTTCACCACTACAAAGCGGGCGGCAGCGACAACCGGACCGGAAACAGTGATCTGGTCATCAACACTCGCAACGCCGGCGATGTTGCCCAGCGCCAGCAATATCTTCTCTTTCTCTTCCTGGCTGGCGACTTCACCTGTCACGGTCACCTTGTCACCGTCGACGGTGGTTTGCACATTGGGGTTACCCAACCCGACCTTGGCCACGTGATCCTTTAACTGCTCGCTCGCGTTGGCATTACCCGGCGTCAACAGATCAATCAGCTTCTCGCCCGCTTCCTTAACAAAGCTAAAAATACTCATGGTGCGCTCTCCTTGGGATTTAATTTCCAGATGCCAAAGACTAGACCAGTCCTACAGAATTGGGTTCCAGCCTGACCAAAGACCCAAACACGCTAGAATCCCACCGCATTGGAATAAGCCCGGAGCGAAGATGGACATCAAACAGCTGAAATTCCTCATCGCCCTCGACGAAACCCGTCACTTCGGCCAGGCGGCGGCGCGCTGCCACATTACCCAGCCGACCCTGTCGATGCGCCTGCGCAGCCTGGAAGAAGAGCTGCAGCTGCCGCTGGTCAATCGCGGCCAGCGCTTCGAAGGCTTTACCGCCCCCGGCGAACGCGTGCTGGCCTGGGCGCGCACGGTGCTGGCGGCCTATGACGGTTTGCAAGCCGAGGCCGCTGCTTGTCGCGGCAACCTGGTGGGTACCTTGCGCCTGGGGGTGGTGCCGTTGTCGAGTTTCGATCCACTGGCATTGATGCAGAAGCTGCACAAGGAACACCCGAGCCTGCGCTTTGAGTTGTCCGCGTTAAGCTCCGAGCAAATCCTCGAACAACTGGCGAGCAATCGCCTGGACCTCGGCGTGTCGTACCTCGAACGCCTGGACGCCGAGCGTTTCGACTCCCTGGCCCTAGGCGAAACCCGCATGGGCCTGCTGTACGACCAACGGTTCTTCAGCTTCGGTGACAAGCCGTTGAGCTGGGAAGCGCTGATCGAACTGCCGTTGGGCATGCTCACCAGCGGCATGCACTTTCGCCAGTCCATCGACCACAACTTCCACAGCCGTGGCCTCAACCCGCAGCCGCTGTTGCAGACCGATGCCGTCCATCAATTGTTACAAGCTGTGCACGGCGGCCTGTGTTGCGCGGTGATGCCACTGGACGGCGGCCTCGATGCCCTCACCGAGCACCTGCGCCTGCAACCCATTGAAGACGCTCACACGCTGGCCCGCCTGGGGCTGATCATGCGCCGCAGTGCGCCCCGCTCCGCGCTGGCAGAAGCCTGTTTTGCGCTGTACCAGAAATCGCTGCTCGAACCTTGATCGACGTCATCTATCGGTAGATCAGTACTGACGATTAGACGCGACCCTTTGTCGCGCCTAGTCTTACAGCTGAATACTTCCGGTGGTAATGCCCAATGAACGCCCAGCGCCCAGTCTGCGCGGCGCCCGCCCTCGAAACGCCCGCGCCCGCCGCCAGCCAGAGCTACCAGTTTTGTAATCTCGAACACACCGAATCGGCCAGCACCGCGCTCGCCGAGGAAGTGGCGTTGGCGATTGCTTATAACGACATCAGCCAGGCGGTGATGCTGGTAACGCCGACCGACCTTGAAGACTTCATTGTCGGCTTCAGCATCGGTAGCGGCATTATCGAAGACGTTAGCGACATTTATGACCTGAAAATCAGCGGCTCGGGTTCGACCCAATACGCCCAGGTGCAGATTTCCAGCCGCGCCTTCTGGAATATGAAGCAGCAGCGCCGGCAACTGGCTGGCACCAGCGGCTGTGGACTGTGCGGCGTAGAAGCCGTGGAGCAAGCGCTGCCCGACCTCAAGGTGCTGCCCGGCGCGCCCCTGCCGCCCGCCGAATGGCTGGACGGCCTGCGCCAGCGCATCAGCGCGTTCCAACCGTTGGGCCAGTACAGCGGCGCGGTGCACGCGGCAGTGTTCATGAACAATCAGGGCGAATTGCTGCTGGGCCGTGAAGACATCGGCCGGCATAACGCCCTCGACAAGCTGATCGGCGCGTTGATCCGCCAAAAGATCCCGACCGACGGTGGCCTGGCGATTGTTACCAGTCGCTGCAGCCTCGAACTGATCCAGAAAGTATTGCGCGCTGGCATCCAGACCCTGGTCAGCCTGTCGTCGCCCACCGGCCTGGCGCTGCAATGGGCCCGCCGGCACAACCTCAATCTCATCCACCTGCCGCAGAAAAGTGCGCCGCGGGTCTATAGCCCTGCGATGGAGAATCAAGCGTGAGCACTCATCATCAAGCCGACGACAAACCTACCCCGCGCTACAAGCCCTACAAAGGCCCGGCCGGTGGCTGGGGCGCACTGATCAGCGTGGCGCAAGCCTGGCTGACCAGCGACAACGCGCTGAAAAACATCCGCATGATGCTCAAGACCAACCAGAACGGCGGCTTCGACTGCCCGGGCTGCGCCTGGGGTGATTCGCCGGAAAGCGGCATGGTCAAGTTCTGCGAGAACGGCGCCAAGGCAGTCAACTGGGAAGCCACCAAGCGCCGGGTCGATGCGGCCTTCTTCGCCAAGCACAGCGTCAGCGCGCTGCTGGAGCAGAGCGACTACTGGCTGGAATATCAGGGCCGCCTGACCGAGCCGATGAGCTATGACGCCGAAACCGATCGCTACAAACCCATCAGTTGGGAGTCGGCTTTCGACCTGATCGGCAAGCACCTCAATGCGCTGCCAAACCCGGACATGGCCGAGTTCTATACCTCGGGCCGGGCCAGCAACGAGGCGGCTTATCTGTATCAACTGTTCGTGCGTGCCTACGGCACCAACAACTTCCCGGACTGCTCGAACATGTGCCACGAAGCCAGCGGCGTCGCCCTGGCGCAAAGCGTGGGCGTGGGCAAAGGCACCGTAACCTTCGATGACTTCGAGCATGCAGACGCGATTTTCGTCTGGGGCCAGAACCCCGGCACCAACCACCCACGCATGCTGGAGCCACTGCGCGAAGCGGTAAAACGCGGCGCCCAGGTGGTGTGCATCAACCCGCTGAAAGAGCGTGGCCTGGAACGTTTCCAGCACCCGCAACACCCGCTGGAAATGCTCACCAACGGTGACAAGCCAACCAACACAGCCTACTTCCGCCCGGCGCTGGGTGGCGACATGGCCATTCTACGGGGCATGGCCAAATTCCTGCTGCTGTGGGAACGCCAGGCCCAAGCCGAAGGCAAAGAGGCCGTGTTCGACCACGACTTCCTTAATGAACACACCGCCAACGTGCTGGATTACCTGGGCAAGATCGACGACACCTCATGGGATGAGATCGTCGAGCAGTCCGGCCTGACCCTGGTGGAGATCGAGCAAGCGGCGCGCATGTACGCCAAAGGCAAGAACGTGATCATGTGCTGGGCGATGGGCATCACCCAACATCGCCACTCGGTGCCGACCATCCAGGAAATCGCCAACCTGATGCTGCTGCGCGGCAACATCGGCCGCCCGGGCGCAGGCCTGTGCCCGGTGCGTGGCCACAGTAACGTGCAGGGCGACCGCACCATGGGCATCAACGAACGGCCACCGGTGGCGTTCCTCGACTCCCTGGAGCGTCGCTTCCAGTTCCAGGTACCGCGGGACAATGGCCACAACGTGGTGGAAGCAATTCACGCCATGCTCGAAGGCCGCTCCAAGGTATTTATCGGCCTGGGTGGCAACTTTGCCCAAGCCACGCCGGACAGCCCGCGCACCTTTGAAGCACTGCGCAATTGCGACCTGACCGTACAGATCAGCACCAAGCTCAACCGCAGCCACCTGATGCACGGCAAGGACGCGTTGATCCTGCCGTGCCTGGGCCGTACCGACATCGACATCCAGGCCGAAGGCCCGCAAGCGGTGACCGTGGAAGACTCCTTCAGCATGGTCCATGCCTCCAACGGCCAGCTGCAGCCATTGTCGAAACAGATGAAATCCGAGCCTGCGATTCTGGCGGGCATTGCCGCCGCTACATTGGGCAGTAAGCCGGTGGACTGGAACTGGCTGGTGGCCGATTACGACCGCATTCGCGACCTGATCGCCGACACCATTCCAGGCTTCAAGGACTTCAACGAACGCCTGAAAAACCCGGGCGGTTTCTACCTGGGCAACTCGGCCGGTGCACGTCGCTGGAACACCCCGTCGGGCCGTGCCAACTTCCGCCCGAATATCCTGCCCAAGGACCTGGTGCACGAACGCACCCGCAACACCGGGCAATTGCCAGACCTGATCATGCAGTCGATGCGCTCCCACGATCAGTACAACACCACGATTTATGGCCTGGACGACCGCTATCGCGGGGTCAAGGGCCAGCGGGATGTGTTGTTCGTCAACGAAGCCGACATCATCCGCCTGGGCTTCAAGCCGGGGCAGAAGGCCGATATCGTGTCGATCTGGGATGACGGCCGTGAGCGCCGGGTGAAGGGCTTTACCTTGCTGGCGTTTGATATTCCGGCGGGCCAGGCTGCGGCTTATTACCCGGAAGTGAATCCGCTGGTGCCGCTGGAAAGCACTGGGGATGGCAGCCATACGCCAACCTCGAAGTTTGTGGCGATCCGCCTGGAAGCAGCGAGTGCAACCGGCTTGATCATGGCGAAGTCGGCCTAAGCGACACCTCATTGTGGCGAGGGAGCTTGCTCCCGTTCGGGTGCGTAGCGCCCGTAGAAATTTTGCGGCCGCTGCGCAACCCAACGGGAGCAAGCTCCCTCGCCACAGACAGCACCCGAGTTTTTTACAGGCACAAAAAAGGCCGCTTTTGCATAAAAGCGGCCGTTCCGAAGTAACTAAAGACTCGCAAATACAACTTAAGTTCCCCATAAAAAACAGCAACTTAGAGAATTGTATACAACTCATACCACTGGTCGGGTTTCGATTGTCACCGTCTCGATACAACCTCAGGATCGCGCCGTCATCCTCTTGAGGTTCCTCTATGAAGTTCTCCTCGATTCTCTTGTTGTCCCTTGGCCTGGTCAGTGGCGCAGCCATGGCCGGTGGCACCACCGAAGCCGGTGTGGGCGGCGCATTGGGCGGGGTTCTAGGTTCGGTCGTAGGTCAGCAACTGGGCGGTAACACCGGTTCAGCCATCGGTGCGGCTCTTGGCGGCGCAGGCGGCAGTGCGGTCGGCGCAGACAAGCGCAGCCGCGGCGAAGCTGCCATTGGCGGCGCATTGGGCGCAGCCGGCGGTAACGTTGTAGGCCGCAGTGTCGGCGGCAGCACCGGCAGCCTGATCGGCGCAGCCGCCGGCGGTGGCGCTGGTGGCGCGCTGGGCAACTACATGGGCAACAAGAGCGATGACGATGATCGTCGTTACCGCGGGCGCGATAACCGCCGCTATGACCGCGACGACCATCGCGGGCGCGGCCATGCTTATGGGCATCGCAAGAACAAGCATCACTATCGCCACCACCGGTAACACGCGAATCGAAAGAACACAGCGGATTTAATGTGGGAGCGGCGGTGCGACGATTCGACTTGCTCGCGAAAGCGCTGGGTCAGTCGCCGGATGTATTGGCTGATCCGCCGCCTTCGCGAGCAAGTCGAATCGTCGCACCGCCGCTCCCACATTTGATTTTCATTGTTTCGCAGATCGTATTCAGACCACCAATCGCTGTAACGCGTCGCGCAATATCCCCGGAATCGCCACCGGCTGGTTCGACGCCCGATCCACAAACACATGCACAAACCTCCCCGCTGCGCAGGCATCGTCTTCTCCCGCCTTGAACACCGCCAGCTCATACTGCACCGAACTGTTGCCCAACTTGCCCACCCGCAGGCCGATCTCAATGCGGTCCGGAAAGGCAATCGAGGCGAAATAGTCGCACGCCGAACTCACCACAAACCCAACCACTTCGCCATCATGAATATCCAACCCGCCCTGCTCGATCAGGTAGGTATTCACCGCCGTGTCGAAGAAGCTGTAGTAGGTGACGTTATTCACATGGCCATATACATCGTTGTCGTGCCAGCGCGTGATGATCGGCTGGAAGTGGCGGTAATCGGCGCGTTGTGGCATGGCGTTGGTCATCGGTAAAACCCGGGCAAGAAGAGGCTCTCTTGATACTGGGTTCAAGCATGACCCGCAAGCCTAGGTTGGGCTTTGCTCAATCGTTTGCTGGACGCACGCCATACGCCTGAGTGTTTGATCCGTCTCGGCCGATTGCTGCAGGCACTGGTGATAGGCGCTGATATAGGCCTCGACTGCGGCGCTGGCCTGCTGTGGCGTAACACGCGCCAGATACTCCACGAACGAACGCCGGCCGATCTGGAAATGTTGGTAATCCAGCGGAAAATCCCAATAGCCACCCCAGGTCAAAAAGCCGTGTTCGGCAAACAGGTCAATCACCTCTTCCGCCCGCCCCGGGCGCGCCGGCTTGCCGGGGCGAGCATCCAGGCGATTAACGGCAGTCGCGGTACTTGCCTTGGGCTCAACAGTGGCCTGGCCGGTGAATTCACCTCGCGGGTTACGCCCGAACAAAACGAATGGGTTTTGCAGAGGGTTAAGGTCAATTGCGGCGCCGTAGGCGTGCAGCGACCACCCCGAAGCGCCACTGACCTGTCGCCCATTAAAACCACTGGTATTGTTGCGGGCCATCGAGACCTTGTCATTGCCTCGATAGGTTTCCAGCCTGACCGCCTGATGCACCGGGAACCGACGTTGCAGCAACTGCCTGAAGATTTCCTCCACATGGGGCGCGATGGCATCCAACACCACTAGCTGCCCGTTGTTATGCAGCACTCCGCCAAAGTCCACGTAGCTGAACGTCACCCGCGCCAGGCGGGCGCAGGGCAACGGATTGGTGGCGGTGATGGTGTGGCGAAGCTGCATCTGCCGACAGTCATTCACGCTCAACGGGATGACCGAGGCCAGCGTGCCTTGTGCGACCAGCAACCCGGCGAGCAGCAAGACACCGGGGACAACACCACGAGAAAATCCAAAAGCCATGGGCAATTCCTTTGCAGAAGAAGTGGAGCATCAAACCTTCTCACCTGCGGGCACGGTCCGACTGTCGGCGGCGTCTGCCACTGGAAGGGAAAGCGCGACCTTCCAGACCGGAAATCAGAGTGCCTCCAACCCTGCCTCCGCCCATTCACGAACCTCTGCATAGGGATACTCCTCCAGTACCGCGAAACCTGGAATCCCTCGTGCCTTCAGCTTGGTAAACAACGGCACGCTGAGACCGCATAAAAACCGTGTCAGCCGCTCCGCGCTTGGCAAGTCGCCGCTGTACTCATGGTGGCTGTGGATAAATTCGCCGCAAAGCGCGAGAAAGTTTTTATCCACAAGCGGCGGCAAGCTCGGCGGCGCCGGCAAGTGGGCGACGTTACCGTGGCATACCGAGCAGTGCCCGCACTGCCGGGGCGCGTTTTCATCACCGAAGTAATGCGCCAGGCGGTAACCCAGGCACTCCTGTGTCGCGAACAGATCCAGCATGGCGTGAATCCGTGCCACCTCCGTCACCTCATGCTGCTTGAAGCCTGTGTATAACTCCGTGCTCAGCGCCTGTGGATCGAAGTCGGTATTCAGCAGGGCGTAGACCTCGGTCATCTGCCGGCTTTCCATCTCGATCAGGCCTTGTTCCTGAAAGTAATCCAGGGCCTTCACCACCCGGCTGCGCTCGGCCTGGTGCTGTTGATACAGCGCGTCGAAGTCCACCGTCGCCCAGGTTTTCGCCCGTTTGCAGACCTCGATAATCGCTGCGACAAACTGCTGCCGCTCGCCGGTAAAACGCGCCAGCAATGCCTCTGGTTCAATCAAATACTTGAAGCGGTATTCGGCGTAAAACGCATAGCGCGGCGCGATCACACCCTTGAGCTCAAGCTGCACGAGCAAGGTCTTCAGCGGTAGTTCACGGATGTTGCTGTGGTCCGACAGTGACCGGAGCATAAACTCCCACTGTCCATCGGCTCGGACCGCCTGTATTTCCTCCAGGACTCGGCGAATACCTTCCTGTTCCGGCGTATCGCCGTACACAAAGTTTTCCAGGATATTCAGGCTGTCGCGGTTGGCCAGAACCAGACACTCAGACGGCTGCCCATCACGCCCGGCACGGCCGATTTCCTGGCTGTAGTTCTCGATGGATTTGGGCAGGTCGAAGTGCACCACGTTGCGGATATCGCTTTTGTCGATGCCCATGCCGAAGGCAATGGTGGCGACGATGCAGTTGGACTGCCCGCCCATGAATCGCTTCTGAATGGCTTCCCGCTTATCGTGAGCCAGGCCCGCGTGATAAGCCTCGGCCTGGATTCCATTGCGATTCAAATGCTCGGCAATCTGCTCCGCGGTTTTTTGCAGCGTGACGTAGACGATGCTTGGCTGATTGGCTCGCTCCTGCATCCACGTCACCAGCCGTCGTCGCTTGTCCTGGCCACTGACGGGCTCAACCAGCAGGTTGAGGTTGGAGCGGTAGAACCCGGTGGTGATCACATCGTCAGGTGCAATGGCGAACTTGGCCTGCATGTCAGCGATCACCTTGGGCGTCGCCGTGGCGGTCAGCAGCAGCGCCTGGGGGATGCGGAACTGGCGTTGGTAATCCGGCAGCTTCAGGTAGTCCGGGCGAAAGTTATGGCCCCATTCGGAAATACAGTGAGCCTCATCCACCACCAGCAGCGAGATCGGCACGCTTTGCAGGAAGTTGCGAAAGCGCTCGTTCTTCAAGCGCTCCACGGAAACCATCAGGATCTTCAGCTCGCCCGAACGCGCCCGGGCCATGACGTCATTGGCATCATCGCGGCTCTGGGCCGAGTCGATGCTGCCCGCCGAGATACCGTGGCGCTGCAGGAAACCCAACTGGTCCTGCATCAGCGCCAGCAACGGCGACACCACCAGCGTCAGGTGCGGCAGCAACACGGCGGAAAGTTGATAACACAGGGACTTGCCGGAACCGGTGGGGAAAATCGCCGCCGCCGAACGACCGGCCAGCACGGCACTGACCACCGCCTCCTGGCCCAAACGAAACTGTGGATAACCAAAGACCTGTTGGAGGGTGTTGTGCATAAGCTGTCACTCCATTGACCGCTGAACGAGCCCAAAACATAGACCAGCGCATTCAGCGAATCGAGAAAGGTCGCAAGGAAAAAAGAGTCTGGATGATACACAGCCTGGGAAGTGGAGTAGGCACCCGTAAGAAACGTTCCACCTTTACGCAGGACGCATCTCGAAACTCATTGCGCTACAATCAAGCTTCGCACCGAGAGGACGCTGTCATGGCCGAACTGACGTTTGAGCAAAAGCAGGATCACTACCACAAGATCCGCCGTTCCAACTACCTGGCCAGCCTGCGCCTGGAGGGGTTCGACACCCAGCCCGCCGATGTCGACAAACCCCTGCCGACCCGCGAAGCCGTCCTCGCCAAGTACCGCAACACCCCACGCTGATGCTCGACAAATATGGTGTGGGCCAGGACCCGTACTGCTACCCCGGTAGCAGCGTCCTGCGCAACCGCCTCGATTTGTTCGACGAAGAACGCCTGCATCAGGCCGAACGGGAATTGTCTGAAATTGCCGTCGGCAGCCTTCCGCTGTATCCGCCGCCCTACGACCTTGAACGCCTGCAACACATCCACCGCACCCTGTTCGGGGACATCTACGAATGGGCCGGGGAACTGCGTACGGTCAACATCCAGAAAGGCGACACGCTGTTCTGCACACCGGAGCGTATCCCGCCTGAGGCGAGCAAGATCATCCAGCACATGGCGCAGGCCAACTGGTTTGTCGGGGTGACGCAGGCAGAGTTGGTGACGCAAATTGCCGAGGCCTATGGCGACCTCAACGTGATCCACCCGTTTCGCGAAGGGAACGGCCGGGCGCAGCGGATTCTGTTCGAGCAGATCATCGTCAACGCCGGGTTTTCGGTGAATTGGTGGCTGGTGAAGAACGCGGCGTGGATACTGGCGAATATCGACGCGGTGGCGTGTGATTACCGGGGGTTGGAGGCGATTTTCGAGCGGTGTATCAGTACCCCGCGCTAGCCGCCGTCAAGCGAACACCACCCGAGCAACCACACAGCTAAAAATGTGGGAGCTGGCTTGCCTGCGATAGCGGTGTGTCAGAAAACACTTCTACCACTGACACACCGCCATCGCGGGCAAGCCCGGCTCCCACATTTGAACTGTTTCGTTTGAAGGATCATGGTTCGATCGATAAAGTCAGTCGCCCTGCCCACTCACGCGTAACCACCATGAACCTGGCCCCCAACTTTCCTGAAGACCTTGCCATGCAACAGCTCTTGCAACTGCTGCATGAAGAAATTGGCCTGCCTGAACATAAGACGCTGCGCCTTGAAACGGCCATCAACCTGGACCTGGGTTGCGACGGCGCCGAAGCCAATCAATTCATGGAAGCGCTGGAACAAGACTTCGCCGTAGACCTGAACGACTTCGACGCTTATCGTTACTTCCAACCTCCCGCCTTCGACGTCTTCCTGAAACACCGTGCCAAAGGCCGCGGCGACAAAATCCCGCTGACCGTCGGCATGCTATACCTCGCAATCAAGACCCAACGCTGGGACACCCAAACCCTGGAAAACCTGAGCGAACACAAACCCCAAACGCGCTGAAGATCAACTGTAGGACCCGGGCTTGTCCGCGATGAGGCCGGGACAGTCAACACACCTATAAGCCGATACACCGCAGCCTTCAAAAAATAACAAGGACCTTACATGGACGTACTAATGGGCCTGCTGGCCGCCCTGCTCTGGGGCGGCACGGACTTCCTCGTCGGCCTCAACGCCCGAGCCGTCGGCGTCAAACGCGCGGTGTACTTCGGCCAGGCCCTGGGCTTCCTGATCATGACCCTGCTGCTGGTCATATTCCCGGCCTTCCTCGTCAAATCCCTCGCGGCGCCTTTGAGTGTCTGGCTCCTGGGCGCCGCAGCAGCCCTGCTGACCGTCTCCGGCGCCCTCGCACTGTCCAAGGCCTTCGCTCTGGGCAAAGCGGCCATCGTCGCGCCTCTGGTGACGTCCTACGGCGTGGTGACTACTTTGCTGTCATGGGCCAGCGGCGAACACATCAGCCTGAGCCAGCTCGGCTGCATCGCCCTGTGCGTGGTGGGTGTGATCCTTTCCAGTATCCACAAGGACAACGGCGTGCCTCACAACAACTCCAGCAGCTCGATCGGCTACGCGATGCTCGCAGCGTTGCTCTACGGCACCAGTTTTTGGGTGCAGGGTCGTTACACCCTGCCGACGCTTGGACCGGTCACGATGCTTTGGCTGGGTTACCTGGTAGGGCTATGCGTATTGGTGTTGATGGTGCTCAAAGTCAAAGACGGCCTGAAAATCCCACCGCTGAAAAACTGTGCAACGCTGACCGGCGCGAGCGTGATGAACCTGGGTGGATTCTCGGCATTCTCGTGGGGTGCAATGGCGGGATCGGTTTCGGTAGTGACCGTGATCAGTACCTTATCCGGCGGGATCGCCGCGATCCTGGGGTTTGTATTTTTCAAGGAACGACTGTCGGCAGTGCAAATAACCGGTGTGGTGCTGGTGTTGGTCGGAGCTGTGGTATTGCACCTCGTCGACTAATTCTTCGCCCACAAAAAAGCCGCCCACAAGGGGCGGCTTTTTCACAACGGCCGAATCTTACAACTTCGGACCCGCAGCCTTGATCGCATCGCTCACTTCAAACTTCTTGAAGTTCTCAACGAACAGACCCGCCAGCGCCTTGGCGGCTTCATCGTAAGCAGCCTTGTCAGCCCAGGTGTTACGTGGGTTCAGCAGGCCAGTCTCGACGCCCGGTACAGCCAATGGCACGTCCAGGTTGATGGTGTCGAGGTGCTCGGTCTCGGCACCAATCAACGCACCGCTCTGGATCGCTGCAATCACGCCACGGGTGGTCGGGATGTTGAAGCGCTTGCCAACGCCGTAGCCGCCGCCGGTCCAGCCGGTGTTGACCAGGTAAACCTTGGAGCCGAAGCCGCGGATGCGCTTGATCAGCAGTTCTGCGTATTCGCCAGCCGGGCGCGGGAAGAACGGTGCGCCGAAGCAGGTGGAGAAGGTCGACTTGATGCCGGCGCCCGAACCCATTTCGGTCGAGCCCACCAGTGCGGTGTAACCGGACAGGAAGTGGTAGGCCGCTTGTTCTTCGCTGAGGATCGAGACTGGCGGCAGTACGCCGGTCAGGTCGCAGGTCAGGAAGATCACGGCGTTTGGCTCGCCACCGAAGTTTTTCTCGGAGCGCTTGGCAACGTGTTCCAGCGGGTAGGCGGCGCGGCTGTTCTGGGTCAGGCTGACGTCAGCGTAGTCGGCGTGCTTGGCGTCATCGATGACGACGTTTTCCAGCACGGCGCCGTGCTTGATGGCTTTCCAGATAACCGGCTCGTTCTTCTCGGACAGGTCGATGCACTTGGCATAGCAACCGCCTTCGATGTTGAACACAACGCCTTCGCCCCAGCCGTGTTCGTCGTCGCCGATCAGGTAGCGGCTTTCGTCGGCGGACAGGGTGGTTTTACCCGTGCCCGACAGGCCGAAGAACAGGGTCACGTCGCCTGCTTCGCCGATGTTGGCGGCGCAGTGCATCGGCAGTACGTCGGAGGCCGGCAGCAGGAAGTTCTGCACCGAGAACATGGCTTTTTTCATCTCACCGGCGTAACGCATGCCGGCGATCAGCACTTTTTTCTGGGCAAAGTTAAGGATCACGCAACCGTCGGAGTTGGTGCCGTCACGCTCTGGCACGCATTCGAAGTTGGCTACGTTGAGCACTTGCCACTCTTCACGACCGGCGGGGTTGTACTGGGCCGGATTGATGAACAGGCAACGACCGAACAGGTTCTGCCAGGCAGTCTGGGTGGTCATTTTCACGGCCAGGTAGTGGTCTTCTGCAGCCCCTACGTGAACGTGGGAAACGAAATGCTCTTGCGCGTTGTTGAATGCCTCGACGCGAGCCCACAGGGCATCGAACTTGTCGGCCGGGAACTTGCGGTTGATCGGGCCCCAGGCAATGGCAGCCTGGGTGGAAGGCTCTTCAACAATGAAGCGGTCGACTGGCGAACGGCCGGTACGATGACCGGTTTCTACGACCAGCGCGCCGGTATCGGCAAGCACGCCTTCACCGCGCTGCAGGGCTTCTTTGACCAGATCGTCAACACTCAGATCGGTGTATACGGCGTTATTGGCTTGCGTCATGAGGTTCCCCGTCGGCCAGTGGCCGAGTGCTCCAAACGTTTTGTAGTAGAAAGTTGCGCACTACTACCGCGAAAAAAGTGGGCCGGATTATGCCAGAAAAGCCCAAAAAGAGTAGGGCCCTCCGGTCAGAACGGCGGAAATCCGGCGTTTGTCAGGTGATTTACCTGTGCTTAAACGTTTTAGTGGCGGGTGCCTGAAGGGGTGTCTACGCCCGCGCCGGCGAATAATTGAGCAATATCGGCGGCGTCGAACAGGTAGCGCTGGTTGCAGAACTGGCAGTCGATCTCGATGTTGCCACCGTGTTCCACCACCAGGGCCTGCGCATCTTCCAGACCCAGGCTGACCAGGGCAGTGGCCGAACGCTCGCGGGAGCAACTGCAGTGGAAGTGCAGGGATTGCACGTCGAACAGGCGCACGGCCTCTTCGTGGTAGAGGCGGTGCAGGATGGTTTCGTTGTCCAGGCCCAGCAGTTCTTCGGCTTTCAAGGTACCGGCCAGGGCGGTGATATGGGCCCAGCTGTCGGCACGGTCTTCTTCATCCTTGATACGGTCGGCCGGCAATTGTTGCAGCAACAGGCCACGGGCGCGCTTGCCGTCGGCGTTCAGCCAGAAGCGGGTGCCGACTTGCTGGGACATCACGAAATAGTTGGTGAAGCAGTCGGACAGGGTTTCGCCGTCGAGGTCGACGATGCCCTGGTAACGCTGGCCTTCAGTCGGGTCGACGGTCAGTGCCAGCACGCCGTCAGGCATCAGGTCAGCCAGGGTGGCATCGGGAGCGATCCGGTCCGCGTCGTATCGGGCCAGGCCACGGATTTCACGCTCGCTGGAGCATTCGATCATCAGCAGCGGGATCGGGCCTTCGGAACGGGCCTGCAGGATCAGCAAGCCATCGAACTTCAGGGTGCCCACCAGCAGCGAGGCAGCCGCCATCAGCTCGCCGAGCAATTGCGCGACCGGCTCCGGATAGGGGTGCTTGGCGAGGACTTCGGCATAGCTGCGCTCCAGGGCGACCAGTTCGCCACGGGCGTCGCTGTCGTCGAAGATGAAGCGTTGGGTGAAGTCGGTATCCGGTAGATCAGTCATAGGTCTGGGTATCTGAATTGATGACAAAAAGATGACAACGTTTATAGAATTACACGCTTTAGCACCATTTTGGTGCGGCCTTCTTCAGGAAAACGAAGCGCTTTAAAGCAAAGAGGAAACAGTTTATGAACAATCCGGGTTTGTTCCAAGCCAGGTGGAACCTCGGGCGATTGGCCCTGTGCAATTTATTCGCTGTGGGGCTGCTGTGTTTTTGGCTCTGGCCAGCGGGCCAGGCGCTCTGTGTGGTTTTCGACGAGTGGCTGTTTCATCTGCTCAACGACCCCTTGGCGAGCAGCCAGGCGTGGTTGCATGTGTGGGCGGTGGCCAGTTTGCGCCCGTTTGATGCCGTGGTGGGGGTGATTCTGCTGGCGCTGTTGATCCGCGGCGACTGGGTGTTCAAGGCGATTGAAGTGCGCCAGGCGTTTTTTGGATTCCTGGGCATTCTGCTGCTGTTGTTGTTTATCCGCATGCTGTTTTCCAAGCTGGCAGCGCAGATGGGCTGGCAACACCATAGCCCGTCGATGGTGATCAGCGGGGCGATTCAGATGAGCGACTATTTTCCAGGCCTTGAGAAAACGTGGGAATTGAAGGACCGCTCCAGCCAGAGCTTCCCGGGGGATCATGCTTCGGTGTTGTTGATCTGGGGGATGTTCATGAGCGTGTTCGCCAAGCGCCTCGGGCACGTCCTGGTGATCTGGGGCCTGGCGCTGCTGTTCATGATGCCGCGGCTGGTGGCCGGCGCGCATTGGGGGCAGGACGACTATATCGGCGGGGTATTGCTGGCGCTGTTGGCGCTGGGTTGGGGTTACTACACGCCCTTTGCGGCGAAAGTTTCAGGGGGGCTGTTGCGGCTGACGGGACCGGTGTTTGAGTGGTTTCAGCGAGTGCCGCTGGTTAATCGCTTGAGCGTGATTCGCAGCGTTTGAGTTGAAGTTGCAGGAGCCGGCCTGGCTCCTGCAGTCTGCCGGTTAATCATCATTGCCACTGCCGCGAAACTTGAACAGGTCGCGCCGCTGTTTCTTGCTCGGCTTGCCGTCGGTGGTCATGCCCAGGGAGCCCGCCTTGCGCATGGCCGCCGCGTTTTCGCGCTTGGCGATGCTGGCTTCGGTTTCGGTATACAACGCCTGCGCCTCGGGAGCGCCTTTTCGCACAATTGAAAGCGCCTGGACCACGACGGTTCGCTCATCAAACCCGGCACGGATCTGGAACTCATCGCCGATGCGCGGCTCCTTGCCGGGCTTGCAACGCTCACCGCGCCAATGCACCTTGCCACTCTCGATGGCCGCTTTGGCCAGGGCGCGGGTCTTGAAGAAGCGCGCCGCCCACAACCACTTGTCCAAACGGACTTTTTCTTCCTCTTCCTGCTTCTGAGCCACTTGAATTCCTCGCTCTGAAAAATGTCGCAACTTTACCGTTGAACCCCTTCAACGCATAAACCCTTCACCTCACCTAAGATACGCCAGGCAGTATCCTGTTTTCGCGAGGTTAACGTGTGACCGACTTTCCTGTTTCACTCACCTCACCCAAACAAGGCTGTGCGGGTTGCCAGCAAAGTGAACCGCTGGGTTTTGAGTTTGATTTTGCGTATCAGCCTATCGTGGACCTGCGGGACCAGTCGATCTTTGCCCATGAAGCCCTGGTGCGCGGGGTCAACGGTGAGGGCGCGTTGTCGGTGCTGGATCAAGTCAACGACAGCAATCGCTACCGTTTCGACCAGCAATGCCGCACCAAGGCGATTGCCACCGCCTCGACACTGGGCATGCAGACGCACCTTTCAATCAACTTCATGCCCAACGCGGTGTATCGGCCGGAACTTTGCATTCGCAGCACCCTGGAGGCAGCTCGCGCGCACAATTTTCCGCTGGACCGCCTGATTTTCGAAACACTGGAAAGCGAGCACGTAGATAACTATCGCCATTTGACGAATATTCTGCGTGAATACCGCGAATTCGGCTTCAAGACCGCCATCGACGATTTCGGGGCGGGCTATTCGGGGCTGAATCTGCTGGCCGATTTCCAACCTGACCTGATCAAACTCGACATGGCGCTGATCCGCGATGTCGACCGTGATCGTGTCCGTCAGGTGATCGTCCGGGGGATTGTCACAATCTGTGAGCAGTTGGGCGTTACTGTCATCGCCGAAGGCATCGAAAGTGCCGGCGAACGAGACTTTCTCGCCGACTGTGGAATTTTCCTGATGCAAGGCTACTGGTTCGCCAAGCCTGCATTCAAAGCCCTGGCCAAGGTATCACCCGAGGCCTGGGCGAATTAATTGCTGGTTATTCATATTGAAGACATTTGACCATTTGACCGTTGTGGGTCTGCGTGAGTGGGTGGCACTTCCCGACTTGGGAGTGGCAGGCCTGCGCGCCAAGATCGACACCGGCGCCAGTACCTCAAGCCTGCATGCGACCGAGATCGAGCCATTTGAGCGCGACGGTGCAAAGTGGGTGCGCTTCACCGCGCACCTGGGCAGCGTGGTGCAACTGCGTCACCGACGCTGCGAAGCGCCGCTGGTGGCGATGAAAACCATTAAAAGCTCCAATGGCCAGGCCCAGGTGCGGTATGTGATCAGCACCACCCTGGCCCTGGGCGATCGGGTATGGCGGGTAGAATTCACCCTCGCCTGCCGCAAGGCCATGCGTTACCGCCTGTTGCTGGGCTCCAAGGCCCTGATTGACGGCCAACTGGTGGTCAGTCCCGGCGTCAAATACGTTCAAGACAAGCCGGTGTTCCCGGTCTCTACTACCTCTGCCACAGGTGCTGCATGAAGATCGCTGTGCTGTCGCGTAACCCGCGTCTGTATTCCACCCGTCGCCTGGTCGAGGCCGGCACCGAACGTGGCCATGAGATGGTGGTGATCGATACGTTGCGCGCCTATATGAACATTGCCAGTCATAAGCCGCAGATCCACTACCGGGGCAAACCGCTGGAAGGCTTCGATGCGGTGATCCCGCGTATCGGTGCTTCGGTAACGTTCTATGGCTGCGCAGTGCTGCGCCAGTTTGAAATGATGGGGGTCTCTCCCCTCAATGAATCGGTGGCGATCGCCCGTTCGCGGGACAAACTGCGTTCGCTGCAGCTGCTGTCGCGCCGTGGCATTGGTTTGCCGGTCACCGGCTTTGCACACTCCCCGGATGACATCCCCGACCTGATCGAGATGGTCAACGGTGCACCGCTGGTGATCAAGGTACTGGAAGGCACCCAGGGTATCGGCGTAGTGCTGTGTGAAACCGCGACAGCGGCCGAATCGGTGATCGAGGCGTTTATGGGCCTCAAGCAGAACATCATGGTGCAGGAGTACATCAAGGAAGCTGGCGGTGCGGATATCCGCTGCTTCGTGGTGGGCGACAAGGTGATTGCCGCGATGAAGCGCCAGGCCAAGCCGGGTGAGTTTCGGTCCAACCTGCACCGTGGCGGAAGTGCCAGTCTGATCAAGATCACCCCGGAAGAACGCATGACCGCACTGCGGGCAGCCAAGGTCATGGGGTTGAGCGTGGCGGGTGTGGATATCTTGCGTTCCAATCACGGGCCACTGGTGATGGAGGTGAACTCGTCACCGGGCCTGGAAGGGATTGAGACCACCACCGGCAAGGATGTGGCGGGGATCATCATTCAGCATCTGGAGAAGAGTGGTGGGCCGAATATGACCAGGACCAAAGGCAAAGGTTGAGGACTCCCAACCTGTAAAGCACCGCAAAACCAGTGTGGGAGCGGGCTTGCTCGCGAAGGCGGTGGATCAGTCAACATTTCTATGGACTGACCCACCGCCTTCGCGAGCAAGCCCGCTCCCACATTTAGACCGCGTCCCTAGGCAACATCAGCCCCAACGGCAAACGCACCCGTGCTTCCAAACCGCCATCCGGCCGGTTACGCAATTCGACATTGCCGCCATGCATCGAAGCAATCCGCCGCACAATCGCCAGCCCCAGGCCCGTGCCTTTGCCACCCCTGGCACGATCACCACGGGTGAACGGGTTGAAGATGCCTTCCAGCTCTGCCGGATCGATACCGGCGCCACGATCCATGACACTCAGCACCACGTATGGCGCACTGGTATCCCCGGAAACGTAGGCCGCCACTTCCACATCGGAACCGGCGTGATGCAGGGCGTTGCCAATCAGGTTGTTCAGCAAGCGTTTCATTGAGACCCGACGCAACGCGAACGGCTGGATCGGCTCCAGGCGCATGCGCACCTGCTCACCGTTCTGGTTGTAGGGCGCCACCACCTCACGCACCAGGTCCGTCAGGTCGACCTCTTCCACCACCTCGTCCCGGCCATCGCGGATGAACGCGAGGAACTGGTCGAGAATCGCGTCCATGTCCTCGATGTCTCGAACCATGTCGTCGGTAAGGTCGGTGTGGTTGCCCATCAGTTCCAGGGAAAGCCGCAAACGCGTCAATGGCGTGCGCAGGTCATGGGACACCCCCGCCAGCATCAGCTCGCGCTCGCGCCCCGCCTGTTCGACATCCTCGGCCATCTGGTTGAACGCGCTGTACACCTCGGTCATTTCACTCGGCGTGTCGCTGATGGGCAGCCGCACGCTACGGCCCTGACCAAGCTGGCGTGCCGCAAACACCAGGCGTTTGAGCGGCTGATTGAGCTGGCGCACGAAAATCCAGGCAGACGCGGTGGAAAGCAAACCAATCGCCAGGAACCAGCCCAACACGTTCCAGATCTTCTGCCCCCGCAATGGATGCGGATACAGCGGCACCTTCAGCCAGTCCTCGCCCAGGCTTGGGGCCCGCACCCAGAGCGCCGGTGATACATGCATGCGTAGCCGCACCTCGGTGTCTTCACCCAGTTCGGCCTGCATCTGGCGTTGGTAGATTTCGCTGTAGGGCCAATGTTGCTCGCCCTCGGGCACACCCGCACCCGCGACCCGGACCAGGGTAGCGGCCTTGGCGATCTTCTCGCGGTTCTCGGGGTCTGCGGCCCAGTAGGCGCGCAAGGTCAGGGCGACACCGTGGCTGTACTGCCGGTCCACCAGCACGTCTTCGTTCATCAACAGATAAACCAGTGTCAGGGCCTTGGAAAACAGTACGACGATGAGCACCAGCCAAAGGGTGCGTGAGAAGAAACTTTGCGGGAACCACAACGGGGTTTTCATAGAAGACAGCTAGACACCTTGCAGGAGCGAGCGAGGCTCGCAGAATTGCAAACGCCGGGCAACCGGCTGACTCTTATCGAGTCATCACCGGCAAGCCCGCTTCTGCAAATCATCGGTCACTTGGTTGCAGTGCCATCCGGCACAAACACGTAACCCACGCCCCACACCGTCTGGATATAACGCGGCTTGGATGGATCGGGTTCGATCATCCGGCGCAGACGGGAGATTTGTACGTCGATGGAGCGCTCCAGGGCGTCCCATTCGCGGCCGCGGGCCAGGTTCATCAGCTTGTCGCGGGTAAGCGGCTGGCGCGCGTTCATCACCAACGCCTTGAGCACGGCGAATTCGCCGGTGGTCAACATGTGCACTTCATCGCCACGCTTGAGCTCACGGGTGGCCAATGACAGCTCGTAGTCGCCGAAGGTCACGCTTTCGTCTTCGCTGCCTGGAGCACCCGGTACCGGGGCAGCCTGGCGGCGCAGTACGGCCTTGACCCGCGCCATCAGCTCGTCCGGGTTGAACGGCTTGGCCAGGTAATCGTCGGCGCCCAGTTCCAGGCCCTTGATACGGCTCAGCTCATCGCCCTTGGCGGTCAGCATGATGATCGGGATCTGATTGTTGGCGCCGCGCAGGCGTTTGCAGGCGGTCAGGCCGTCTTCGCCGGGCAGCATCAGGTCCAGCACCACCAGGTTGAAGACTTCACGTCCCAACAGGCGGTCCATCTGTTCGGTGTTTGGCACCGCGCGTGCGCGATAGCCCTTGGAGTTGAAGAAACGCTCCAGCAGGCTGCTCAGCCCCGGATCGTCATCAACGATGAGAATTTTTTCGCCTTCAGCAGTTTGTGCAGTGCTGCTCATTAGATGCTCCTCTTATCTCGGCGCGCATTATGGCGTAGCTGCCGTTATACGCACCGTGTGCATTGTTAGCAGATTTTTCCTCTACCGCCAGCGAACCCGCGCCCTACAACCTTGGCCGCAATCCCCCCAAGGGCGGAACGCTGGTTATAATGCGGCGCCTTTGTGCAGGGCAACGTCAGTTCGTTGCCGTTTACTGCCAGGGGATTTTTTTCACCCGCTTGTAGTGATTTTTTCGATTTCGAGGGTCAATAGGCTGCCTCTTGACCCAGGCAGCGGCGCCAGTCGGGCCGCTCAACCAGCCTCGCAAGCCTTGTTTTCCGGGCCTGCGAGCCTGCTTTCAGAATTTCAGGTGGTTTTATGGACAGCATCAACAGCCGCATCGCCGAGGAACTCGGTGTACGCCCACAACAGGTCGAAGCGGCCGTCGCTCTACTGGATGAAGGCTCCACAGTGCCCTTCATCGCCCGTTACCGTAAAGAAGTCACCGGCAGCCTCGATGATATCCAGTTGCGGCATCTGGAAGAGCGCCTGCGCTACCTGCGAGAACTCGACGAACGGCGTATCAGCATCCTCGCCAGCATCGAAGAGCAAGGCAAGCTGACCCCGCAACTGGAACGCGACATCAAGCTCGCCGACACCAAGACCCGCCTCGAAGACTTGTACCTGCCGTACAAGCAGAAGCGCCGCACCAAGGGCCAGATCGCCCTGGAAGCCGGCCTCGGCGAGCTGGCCGACGGTCTGTTCAACGACCCGTCCCTGGCCCCGGAAACCGAAGCTGCACGTTTTGTCGATGCCGAAAAAGGCGTGGCCGACGTCAAGGCCGCCCTCGAAGGCGCCAAGTACATCCTCATGGAGCGCTTCGCGGAAGACGCCAACCTGCTGGAAAAACTGCGCAATTACCTGAAGCAGGAAGCCACCCTCAGTGCCCGCGTGATCGCCGGCAAGGAAGAGGAAGGCGCCAAGTTCCGCGATTACTTCGAACACGACGAGCCGCTGAAAAGCATGCCGTCCCACCGCGCCCTCGCGATTTTCCGCGGTCGCAACGAAGGCATCCTGAGCTCCGCACTGAAGGTCGGCGACGAGCTGCCCGGCACCATGCACCCGTGCGAAGGCATGATCGGTCAACAATTCGGCATCCAGAATCAGAACCGTCCTGCGGACAAGTGGCTCAGTGAAGTCGTGCGCTGGACCTGGAAGGTCAAGCTCTACACCCACCTGGAAACCGACTTGCTGGGCGAGCTGCGCGACGGCGCCGAGACCGAAGCCATCAGCGTGTTCGCCCACAACCTGCACGACCTGCTGCTGGCCGCGCCAGCCGGCCCACGCGCCACCCTGGGCCTCGACCCGGGCTTGCGTACCGGCTGCAAGGTTGCCGTGGTCGACGCCACCGGCAAGCTGCTGGATCACGCCACGGTTTACCCCCACGTGCCACACAACAAGTGGGACCAGACCATCGCGATCCTGGCCGCCTTATGCGCCAAGCACTCAGTGGACCTGATCGCCATCGGCAACGGCACCGCCAGCCGTGAAACCGACAAGCTGGCCGCCGAGCTGATCAAAAAATACCCAGGCATGCAGATGACCAAGGTGATGGTCTCCGAGGCCGGCGCTTCGGTGTACTCCGCGTCTGAACTGGCTTCCAAGGAATTTCCGGACCTCGACGTGTCGATCCGTGGCGCCGTGTCCATCGCTCGCCGCCTGCAGGATCCATTGGCCGAACTGGTGAAGATCGATCCGAAATCCATCGGCGTCGGCCAGTACCAGCACGACGTATCGCAGCTGAAACTGGCACGCGGCCTGGATGCAGTAGTGGAAGACTGCGTGAACAAGGTCGGTGTGGATGTGAACACCGCATCGGTAGCGCTGTTGGCCCGAATTTCCGGCCTTAACGCCACCCTGGCACAGAACATCGTGACCCACCGCGACGAAAACGGTGCGTTCAAGACCCGTGCAGCGCTGAAAAAAGTCGCACGCCTTGGCGAAAAAACCTTCGAACAAGCCGCCGGCTTCCTGCGCGTCATGAACGGCGACAACCCGCTGGACTCCTCGGCCGTCCACCCGGAAGCCTACCCGCTGGTACAACGCATCGCCGCTGAAACCGACCGTGACATCCGCTCGCTGATCGGCGACGCCGCGTTCCTCAAGCGCCTGGACCCGAAAAAGTACACCGACGAAACCTTCGGCGTGCCGACCATCACCGACATCCTGCAAGAGCTGGAAAAACCGGGCCGCGACCCGCGTCCCGAGTTCAAGACAGCCGAGTTCCAGGACGGCGTCGAAGACCTCAAGGACCTGCAACTGGGGATGATCCTCGAAGGTGTGGTGACCAACGTGACCAACTTTGGCGCGTTTGTGGATATCGGCGTGCATCAGGACGGTTTGGTGCACATCTCCGCGCTTTCGGAGAAGTTCATCAAGGACCCGCGCGAAGCGGTAAAAGCCGGTGACGTGGTCAAGGTCAAGGTCATGGAAGTCGACATCCCGCGCAAACGCGTCGGCCTGTCGATGCGCATGAGCGACACCCCGGGCGAGAAAATCGACGGTGCCCGCGGCGCCCGCCCAGGCTCGGCGCCACGCCAGTCCCAAGGCAGTGCACCCCGCAAGGAAACCGCCGCGCCAGCCCCGGCCAATAACGCCATGGCCTCGCTGTTCGCCAACGCCAAACAACTGAAGAAACGTTAATGGAACTGCCAGCCGGCTTGACCCACAGCGCTTTCAGCGAACTCATTGGCTGCCGCCTGCAACGCCTGGAAACCGGGGTTGCAGAGGTGGCCATGACCCTGGAGCCGCAGTTGCGCAACCGCGCTGGCAAGCTCCATGGCGGGGCGATCTTCAGCCTGGTGGACATTGCCATGGGGCTGGCCTGTTCCAGCTCCCATGGTTTCGACCAGCAAAGCGCGACCATTGAATGCAAGATCAACTACATCCGCGCCGTTTCCGACGGCGATGTGCTGTGCACTGCCCGGGTGATTCACCCCGGTCGGCGTACGCTGGTGGTCGAGGCGGACGTGTACCAGGACGAAAAACTGGTCGCAAAAGCACAAGGCACCTTCGCTGTCCTATAGCTCCCTGTCATCGATTTGAGTTAATTTCGGCGCTTCGAAAGTTGCGCCGAACTTTTCCTCGTGCGCGATAGCCAGATTCAGGGACGAAGGCGGCTCTTTCAGAGTGGGTCAATCCGGCTCGAAAACCAGGCGATAACGCCAGTTTCCACTTCACCCTTGTAGACCGTCCTGCCCACCCCCATATTGGGGCGACTGACGCGTGAAGGAATCCAACTTGAGCGAACTTCTCAACCGCCGCCTGGCCCTGCTCGGCAAGCACGAACACCTCTCTTTGCTCGAGCAATGCCTGCACGGCATCGAGCGCGAATGCCTGCGCGTCACCGGTGAAGGCCGACTGGCACAAACGCCGCATCCCGAGGCGCTGGGCGCTGCACTGACCCACGAACAGATCACCACCGACTATTCCGAGTCGCTGCTTGAGTTCATCACACCGGCGTTGCCCAACCCGGCCGATACCCTGAGCAGCCTCGACAAGATCCATCGCTTTGCCTACAGCAAGCTCGGCAACGAGTACCTGTGGAGTCCATCGATGCCGTGCCCGTTGCCGGCCGAGGAAGATATTCCGATTGCCTACTACGGCACCTCCAACATCGGACAGCTCAAGTACGTGTATCGCAAGGGCCTGGCCCTGCGGTACGGCAAGACCATGCAGTGCATCGCCGGGATCCACTACAACTTTTCCCTGCCGGAAGACCTCTGGCCGTTGCTCAAGGAAGCCGAAGGCTACGTGGGTACCGACCGTGACTACCAGTCCACGGCCTATATCGCGCTGATCCGCAACTTCCGCCGCTACAGCTGGCTGCTGATGTACCTGTTCGGCGCCTCGCCGGCCCTGGACGCGGGTTTCCTGCGTGGTCGCTCGCATCAGCTGGAAGTGCTGGACGCCGACACCCTGTACCTGCCGTACGCCACCAGCCTGCGCATGAGCGACCTGGGTTACCAGAGCAACGCCCAGGCTGGCCTGACGCCGTGCTACAACGACCTGGCGAGCTACACCGACAGCCTGCGCACAGCTGTGGCAACGCCCTACGCGCCGTACGTCGAAGTCGGCACCCATAAGGACGGTGAGTGGGTGCAGCTCAACACCAACATCCTGCAGATCGAAAACGAGTACTACTCCAACATCCGGCCCAAGCGCGTGACCTACACCGGCGAACGGCCGATCCAGGCGCTGATGGCCCGGGGCATTCAGTACATCGAAGTGCGCTGCCTGGACATCAACCCGTTCCTGCCGATGGGCATCGACTTGCAAGAGTCGCGCTTCCTCGATGCGTTCCTGCTGTATTGCGCGTTGAATGACAGCCCGCTGTTCGCCGACAACGAGTGCGGCAACGCCACCTCCAATTTCCTCAGCGTGGTCAAGGAAGGTCGCCGTCCGGGCCTGCAATTGCAGCGCCGTGGCGAATCGGTGGACATGAAGGAATGGGCCGCCGAGTTGCTGGAGCAGATTGCTCCGCTGGCAGCCTTGCTGGATCAGAGCCAGGGCATCACTGAACACAGCCAGGCGCTGGACGCCCAGTTGGCGAAGGTCAAGGATTCGTCCCTGACCCCGTCGGCCCAGGTGTTGGCGGCGATGAGCGAGCGTAAAGAGAGCTTTGCGCAGTTCTCGTTGCATCAGAGCCAGGTGCACGCAGAACACTTCCGCAGCGAGCCGTTGAAGGCTGAGGAACAGGCGCGTTTTGAGGAACTGGCGCGTAGTTCGTTGGCGCAGCAGGCGGAGCTTGAGCAGAACGAAGTGGGCGATTTTGACGTGTTTGTCGGGTCGTACCAGGCGAGCATCCTCGCTATCAGTAACTAAAAGCCTGGCACAAAACCCTGTGGGGGCCGGGCTCTTGTGGGAGCCGGGCTTGCCCGCGATGCAGGCGCCGCGGTATTTCATTAGTACCGAGTCGATGCTATCGCAGGCAAGCCAGCTCCCACATTTGGCCATGCGCCTTCTAACTTGGTGCTCGAGTTTCTCCTCATAAGCTAATTCGAAAATGTTATTTATTTTCGGATTCTTAGATCATTTAGTCTTCTCACACGCCGACCTCCGGCCGCCTGATGAGGACTTCCCCCTTGAAACTGCATTTCCCCCTTCGCCTCCTGGCGGCGTTGTCCCTGGCCGGTGCCAGCCTGTTTGCCCAGGCCGCCGATGTGACCATCGCTTACCAGACCACCGTTGACCCGGCGAAAGTCGCCCAGGCCGACGGCGCTTATGAAAAAGCTACCAATGCCAAGATCGACTGGCGCAAATTCGACAACGGTGCCGACATCATCGCCGCCATCGCTTCCGGTGACGTGCAGATCGGCTACCTCGGTTCCAGCCCGCTGACCGCTGCCGTGACCCGCAAGGTCCCGGTGGAAACCTTCCTGATCGCCACCCAGATCGGCGGTGCCGAAGCCCTGGTGGCCCGCAACGGTTCCGGGATCAACAGCCCGCAGGACCTGATCGGCAAGAAAGTCGCCGTGCCGTTCGTTTCCACCGGCCACTACAGCCTGCTGGCCGCGCTGAAGCACTGGAACATCGACCCTTCCAAAGTGACCATCCTCAACCTCGCCCCGCCGGCCATCATCGCCGCCTGGAAGCGTGGTGATATCGACGCGACTTACGTATGGGACCCAGCCCTCGGCGTGGCCAAGGAAAACGGCAAGGTGCTGATCACCTCCGGCGAACTGGCCAAGTTCGGCGCGCCGACCTTCGATGCCTGGATCGTGCGTAAGGATTTCGCCGAGAAGCACCCGGAAATCGTCACGGCTTTTGCCAAGGTCACCCTGGATGCCTACGCCGCTTACCGCAAAGACCCACAAGCCTGGCTGGCGGACAAAGGCAACGTCGACAAACTGGTGAAGCTCTCCGGGGCCAAGGCCAGCGACATTCCATTACTGCTGCAGGGCAACGTCTACCCGCTGGCGGCTGACCAGGTGACCCTGCTCGGCGCGCCAACCACCAAGGCTGTCACCGACACCGCCGCGTTCCTCAAGGAACAGGGCAAGGTCGACGCCGTACTGCCGGACTACGCCCCGTACGTCAGCCCGAAGTTCATCACTAACTGATACCAGGAGTTCACCGCGATGGCCTTGCTACAACTGGAGCGCATCAGCGCACAGTACCCAGGCAGCCCGGAGCCCGTACTGGCCGATATTTCCTTGAGCCTTGGCCCCCAGCAATTGCTGGTGGCCCTCGGTCCTTCCGGCAGTGGCAAGACTTCGCTGTTGAACCTGATTGCCGGTTTTGTCGAACCCAGCGCCGGGCGCATCACCCTTGACGGTGTGCCGGTAAAAGGACCAAGCGCCGAACGCGGCGTGGTGTTCCAGGACGACGCCCTGCTGCCCTGGCAGGACGTGCTGGCCAACGTCGGCTTCGGCCTGGAACTGGCGGGCGTGCCCAAGGCCCAGCGTGAAATCCGCGCTCGGGAAATGCTCGCCCTGGTGGACCTCGCCGGTTTCGACAGCCGCCGTATCTGGCAACTCTCCGGTGGCCAGAAGCAACGTGTGGGCCTGGCCCGCGCGTTGGCCGCCGACCCGCGCGTATTGCTGATGGATGAACCCTTCGGCGCCCTCGATGCCTTCACCCGCGAACAGATGCAGGAGCTGCTGCTGCAAGTCTGGCGGCGCACAGCCAAGCCGGTGTTCCTGATTACCCATGACATCGAAGAAGCGGTGTTCCTCGCTACGGACCTGATTCTGCTGGCGCCCAACCCCGGGCAGATCGTCGAACGCCTGAGCCTGGACTTCGGCCAGCGTTATGCCGCCGGTGAGTCGGCACGGGCGATCAAGTCCGACCCGCGCTTTATCGAAACCCGCGAACACGTGCTGGGCAAGGTGTTCTCCCAACGGCAGGTGTCCGCATGAGCAGTTATGAATTACCGGTCACGGCCGCCAAGCCGGTGACCAAACCCGCCGTGCCCGTACGCCGCAGCCTGAGCACCCGCTGGATCAGCGTGCTCACCTTGGTGACCCTGGTTGCCATCTGGTGGGCCGTGACCGTCAGCGGGCTGATCGAGCCACTGTTCCTGCCACCGCCTTCGGCCGTGCTGCAAAAAGGCTGGCTGCTGGCGACCACCGGCTACATGGACTCCACCTTGTGGCAGCACCTGGGCGCGAGCCTCAAGCGCATCGGCCTCGGCCTCGGTTTTGCCGTACTGACCGCCGTGCCGGTGGGGATTGCCATTGGCTCCAATCGCATCGCCCGGGGCATTCTGGATCCGCTGATCGAGTTTTACCGGCCGATTCCGCCGCTGGCTTACTTGCCGCTGATCGTGATCTGGTGCGGTATCGGTGAGCTGTCCAAGGTGCTGCTGATCTACCTGGCGATTTTTGCGCCGATCGCCATCGCCACCGCCACCGGCGTACGCACCGTCGACCCGGCCAAATTGCGCGCTGCGCAGTCGTTGGGCGCGACCCGGGCACAGCTGATTCGCTACGTGATCCTGCCAAGCGCCCTCCCCGACATCCTCACCGGCGTGCGGATTGGCCTGGGTGTCGGCTGGTCGACCCTGGTGGCCGCCGAGCTGATCGCCGCCACCAGCGGCCTGGGCTTCATGGTGCAGTCCGCCGCGCAATTCCTGGTCACCGACGTGGTGGTGCTGGGGATTCTGGTGATCGCGCTGATCGCCTTCGCCATGGAAATGGGCTTGCGTGCCCTGCAGCGCAAATTGGTGCCGTGGCATGGCCAGGCACACTAAGCATTTTTCGACGAGAATCCCATGAGCAGCCTGACCGTAACACCTCTCAGCACCGCCCTTGGCGCACAGATCAGTGGCGTCGACATCACCCAACCGCTGAACATCGAGCACCGCGACGCGATCGAACAGGCGCTGCTCAAACATTCGGTGCTGTTCTTCCGCAATCAGCCGATCAACCCGCAGCAACAGGCGCGGTTCGCGGCAAATTTCGGCGACCTGCACATTCACCCGATCTACCCCAACGTGCCGGAACAGCCTGAAGTGCTGATCCTCGACACCGCCGTGACCGACGTACGCGACAACGCCATCTGGCACACCGACGTGACTTTCCTGCCCACGCCCGCCCTCGGCGCGGTGCTCAGCGCCAAGCTATTGCCGGAGTTTGGTGGCGATACGTTATGGGCCAGCGGGATTGCCGCGTATGAGGCGCTGTCGGAGCCGTTCAAAAAGCTGCTGGAGGATTTGACGGCGACCCATGACTTCACCCGCTCCTTCCCTCTGGAACGCTACGGCAATACGCCGGAAGACCTGGCACGCTGGGAAGAAGCCCGGCGCAAGAACCCACCGCTGTCCCATCCGGTGATTCGTACGCATCCGGTGAGCGGGCGTAAATCGCTGTTCGTCAGTGAAGGGTTCACCAGCAAGATCAACGAACTGGAGCCGGCAGAAAGCGAGGCGGTGCTGAAGCTGTTGTTTGCGCACGCGACACGGCCGGAATTCACCATTCGCTGGCGTTGGCAGAAAAATGACGTGGCGTTCTGGGATAACCGCGTGACCCAGCATTACGCGGTGGATGATTACCGGCCGCAACGGCGGGTGATGCATCGGGCGACAATTTTGGGGGATGTGCCGTTCTAGCAGGCACTCCACAAATCAAATGTGGGAGCGGGCTTGCTCGCGAAGGCGGTGAATCAGTCGACATATCCAGCGACTGACACTCCGCTTTCGCGAGCAAGCCCGCTCCCACATTGGGTAGGGGTTGATGCAGAAATCAGGCTCTACCGCTTATTCAGCCGTAGACGGCTTTTCCCACAAGTTAATCCCGCCTTCCTGGGCAAACCGATCAATCTCCGCCAGTTCCTGCGCGCTGAAGCTCAGGTTCTGCAACGCCCCGACGTTTTCAATGATCTGCTCCGGCCGGCTCGCGCCGATCAGGGCGCTGGTGACCCGTGGATCACGCAACGTCCACGCCAACGCCATCTGCGCCAGGCTCTGGCCACGGCGCTTGGCAATTTCATTCAGCGCGCGGGCGTGGGCGATGTTGGCCTCGGACAAGTGCTTGGCCTGCAACGAACCACCCCCCGGACGATTGACCCGCGCATCCGCCGGTACGCCGTTGAGGTATTTGTCGGTCAGCAGGCCCTGGGCCAATGGCGTGAACGCGATCACCCCGGCACCGAGTTCTTCGGTGACGTCCAGCAGGTCTTTTTCCACCCAGCGGTTGAGCAGGTTGTAGGCCGGCTGGTGGATCAGCAGCGGGACTTTCCACTCCTGGAGCAGCGCCGCAATTTCCCGGGTTTTCACGCCGGAGTAGGACGAGATCCCGATGTACAACGCCTTGCCCTGTTGCACGGCGGTGGCCAGTGCGCTGGCGGTTTCTTCCAGCGGGGTGTCGGCATCAAAACGGTGGGAGTAGAAGATGTCCACGTAGTCGACGCCCAGGCGTTGCAGGCTCTGGTCGAGGCTCGCCAGCACGTACTTGCGCGAACCGCCGCCCTGGCCATAAGGGCCCGGCCACATGTCCCAGCCCGCCTTGCTGGAGATGATCAGTTCATCGCGGTAATGCTTGAAGTCTTCCCGCAGCAAACGACCGAAGTTGATCTCGGCGCTGCCGTACGGGGGGCCGTAGTTGTTGGCCAGGTCGAAGTGGTTGATACCCAGGTCGAACGCCGTGCGCAGCAAGGCGCGCTGGGTGTCGATCGGGGTGCTGTCGCCAAAGTTGTGCCACAGCCCCAGGGACAGTGCCGGCAGCACCAGTCCGCTGCGACCTACGCGGCGGTAAGGAATAGATTCATAGCGGTTTTCGGCAGCAATGTAAGTCATCGAATCCTCTCTGGTCTTAGAGCAAATAAGGCCTGGGAATAACGATATTCCCAAGCCTTTTAAGCAGCTGAATCGCTTAAGGTGCTCGCTCTTTGTACAGCAATTTCCTACCAGAGTGGAACGACGTAGCTCACATAGAAGCGGTTTTCATCTTGCACGGTGGCACCGGTGATATCCGGGCTGGCGTGGGCATTTCGCCATGTCACACCCAGGCCTTTGAGGGTGCCGGTGGGCACCTGGTAAGCCAAGGTGACGTTACGTTCCCATTCACTGGTAGTGCCTTGGGTCGTGCGAATGTCATCACCGTGTGCGTAGGACGTGGCGAAGGTCAGGCCGTTAAGGCCGAGTTTGCCGAAGTCATATTTGTACTGCGCCAGCCAGGTGCGCTCGCCGGCATGCTGGAACTTGTTCAGTTGCATGTTGGTGAGTGCCGGGGTGTCGGCACCCGAGCCCGGGCCCTGGTTGCTGGCACCGCTGTTCAGGCCGGAATCCAGGTACGGGAAGTCGCTGTCGCCGCTGTTTTTCTGGATGCCCAGGCCGACGGTATGGCCGTCCAGGCTGTAGCTTTCCAGCAGGCTGACGGTGGACTGGTTGATGCGACCCTTGGAGGTGCCATCGCCGTAGAGACCCGCAGCGGAATAGTCTTTGTCGCCCGCCGCGTTTTCACCCACACCCAGGCTGCGGTACAGGCGCACGTCGGTGTCGATCGCGCCGACAGGCAAGGCGTCATGGCGCTTGGCACCGAGGAAGAACTGCTGGTAGTAATCCTCAAGGTTGGAGTACCACAGGCTGACGGTGGTGTCCGGCAAACCTTTGTAGTCCGCGCCGCCGTAGAGGAAGCGATCGCTCTCTTTGGTGCCGCCGGCGGTGATCATGCCCTGGTCGCCGGTTTCGTTGCGGATCTTGGTCTTGAGGATGTCACCGGCGGTAAAGGTGAAGTCGGTCAAGTCCTTGGAAACCAACTGCACGCCAGTGTTGGTCTGCTGGTACAGGCGGCCGTCGGTGTTGGCCAGTACCGGGTTGTTGCCGTACAGCGTGCCGACGCGCAACTCATCCTGGGCGAAGCGCATCTTGAAGGTCGGGCTGAGCACGCCGAACTGGTCGGCGGACTTGCCGTTATCCAGCGGGAACATGCTGCCGGGGTAGCGGCCCTGGTGATCCTTGTCATTGAGGTCGCCACCGGAGTCCAGTTTCAAACCGTAGAACGCCTGCAAGTCCAGACCAAAGCCCACCGGGCCATCGGTGTAGCCGGACTTGAAGTTGAACTCAAAACCCTGGCCCCAATCGCGGATGCTGTGGGCCTTGTTATTGCTGTTCACCACATCCCGCCCCTGCTGATTGAGGTAGCGGTTGAGCAGGGTCACGTCGGCGTGGCTGTCATCGATAAAATCGGCGTGGGCGGACAGCATAAAGCTCGCCATGGCGGCACCCACCATGGGGCTTAATAACGTCTTCATTGGTACCGGTCTCCGTCACTGTTCTGAAATGAAAGCGTCAAACGCTTCACACAATTAGGCGATGGCCATGTGACAGTTCGGAGTCAAAACACCCTTTACCCGGATGAAATTAAATTTAAGAAACCCAGTAACGACGGGGGTTAGCGGGCGGTGGCGAAGATTTCAGCGAGCCAATCGACGAACACCCGCACCCTCGGCGACATGTGTCGATTTTGCGGGTAGAGCACCGAAACCGGCATGGGCGGCGGCGGTGTATCGGTGAGGATTTCCTGCATCACGCCCTGGTTAATCAGCTCGGCGATGCGGTAGTGCGGGCACTGGATAATGCCCAGTCCGGCGACTGCGCTGGCGGAATAAATCTCTGCGCCGAACACCGACAGCGCCCCTTCGATCGTCACTTCCTGCACCTGGCCGTCGACCATGAATTCGAAGGGGAACAGCTTCGCGGTGGTGCGTGAAACATAGTTCACCGCACGGTGCTCGCCCAGGTCGGCGAGGCGCTTCGGCTCGCCGTATTTGCGCAGGTAGGCCGGGCTCGCGCAGGTCACCTGGCGCAGCGTCGCGACACGCCTGCCGATCAACGCCGAATCCCCCAGGGTGCCCGCCCGCAGCACACAATCCACGCCTTCGGCGATCAGGTCGACGAAGCGGTCCGCCTCGCTGATGGACAGCTCGATTTCCGGGTAGCGCGCCATGAATTGCGGCAGCGCCGGGATCACGAAGTACTTGGCCAGAGTGCCGTGCAAATCCACCCGCAGGCGGCCCTTGGGGGCCACCGAGCGGAAGGCCAGTTCCGCCTCTTCCAGCTCCGCCAGCAGTTGCACACAGCGCAGGTAATAGGCCTCGCCATCAAGGGTCGGGCGGACGCGGCGGGTGCTGCGCTCCAGCAGGCGCGTGCCGAGCCAGGACTCGAACTGGTTGAGGGTGTGGGTCAGGGTGGCACGCGGCAGGTTCAGGTCATCGGCCGCCAGCGTGAAGCTGCTGCGTTCGTAAATCCTCACGAACACTTTCATCGCTTTGACCTGGTCCACGGCGCGTCTCCATTGTTGGCGATTCTTGAACAGTCAAGGCAACTCTGGCGCATTTATCGGCCTGGGTAAACATGTGAATCTGCTTCCACACCCAACCACTCCCCCAAGGAAACCAGATCATGACTACCCAAGTTGCTATCGTTACCGGCGCCTCACGCGGCATCGGCGCCGTGGTTGCCAGACAACTGGCTGCCGACGGTTATGCCGTCGCCATCAACTACGCCAACAGCGCCACCGAAGCGTCAAGGCTGGTAGTGGAGTTGCGCCAGGCCGGCCACCAAGCCATAGCGATCCAGGGCGACGTAGCCAGCGCCGCCGACGTCAAGCGCCTGTTCGACGAGACCGAAGCCCAGCTGGGCAAGGTTGATGTGCTGATCAACAACGCCGGGATTCTCAAGGTGCTGCCGCTGGCCCAACACAGCGATGAGCTCTACAACCAGAACTTCGACATCCATACCCGCGGCACCTTCAACGCCCTGCGTGAAGCCGCCACCCGCCTGAACGACGGCGGGCGCATCGTCAATTTCTCCAGCAGCACCGTCGGCCTCAACTTCCCCGGTTATGCGGTGTACATCGCCAGCAAGGCGGCGGTGGAATCCCTGACCCAGGTGTTCGCCAAGGAAATGCGCGGCCGGCGCATCACCGTCAACGCCGTTGCCCCGGGCCCGGTGGCGACCGAACTGTTCCTGCATGGCAAAAGCGAAGAGCAGATCCAGGGCCTGGCCAAGATGGCGCCGCTGGAACGCCTGGGCCAACCGGAAGATATCGCCCGCGTGGTGGCGTTCCTGGTGAGCCCGGCCGGTGGTTGGGTGAACGGGCAAATCCTGCGGGCCAATGGTGGTTTGGTCTGACGACCACACAACACTCACTCTACGACGCACTAATATTGTGGCGAGGGAGCTTGCTCCCTCGCCACAGGTTTGGTGTTCACGGAAAATCAGCGGGTATCAGGAGACTTCAGATATGCACACCGCCCTCGTCATCACCTGCGGCCTGATCCTCCTCGCGCTGATGCTGTTCATCGGCCAAAAGCTGGGCGTCAGCCGGCACATTCTGGCCTACAGCTTTGTCGGGATCTGGCTGGTGGTGTCGGTGGTGAACGGCGCGGCAGGTGTGGTCACTGCCGGCCAGCCCCTGGTCTCGGAGCTGGTGATCGGCAGTGGGGTATTCGGTGCGCCGTTGGTGGCACTGGCCCTGTTTATCAGGGCCTGAGCCTTAACGAACCAGGTGCAGGAACTGCATATGCCGTTCGTACTGGTCGAGGATGTCGTTGATGATCTGCTCCTTGGTGTAGCCCACCAGGTCGTAGTCCTGGCTGCCCTCACTCAAGTGCACTTCCGCCCGGTAGTAGCGGCGGTTGTTGAGCTGCTTGGAACCCATGCCGCCCCGTGCGAATGACGGGGTGAAATAGCCGCGCATCTGCACCTGATACACGAACGGATGCTGTTCGCCGTGGCCGATTTCCAGGCTGACGCTGTCGTTGGACGGGTCAGGCTGGGTGACGACGTTGAGGCCTTTTTCGACAAATACGGCCGTCACTTCTTCGATCGCCGGACGCACCGTGGTCTCGAGGAAACGGTACACCTCATCCCGTGACGGGAAGTGCACCGCCTGGCTCAAACGCTGGCGCCAACCGCCCGTGCCCTTGCGTGAGCCCGACACCGGCGCGAGGGAGTGCATCTGCGCAATCTGTTTCTGCGACTCAAGGTAGAACGCCTTGTGCAGCCCCCACATCATCAGCAGCAAAATCATCGAGAACGGCAGCGAGGTCAAGACCACGGCAGACTTGAGCGAATCGATGCTGCCGGCAAACAGCAGCGCGCTGGTCACCAACGCGGTCATCGCGCCCCAGAACACCCGCAGCCACTTCGGCCCGTCTTCATCGGCGTTGCCGCCTTTGGCCGACAAGGTCGAGAGCACCACGGTGCCGGAGTCGGCCGAGGTGACGAAGAACACGAAGCTGATGAATACGGTGACCGCAATGACCGTCTTGCTCCACGGGTAGGTTTCCAGCAGCAGGTAGAGGCTCATCGACGGATCATCGATGGCCGACTGACCGAGCGCCGTGAGGCCGTGGTTGAGCACCTGGTCGATGGCGCTGTTGCCGAAGATCGACATCCACGCCAGGGTGAAGCCCAGCGGGATCAACAGCACGCCGAACACGAACTCACGGATGGTGCGGCCGCGGGAAATACGCGCGATGAACAGGCCCACGAACGGCGACCATGCGATCCACCAGGCCCAATAAAACACGGTCCAGCCACCCAGCCAGTCGCTCGGTTTGTCGTAGGCGTAGAGGTCGAAACTCTTGGTCGGCAAGGCGCCAAGGTAGTCGCCGATGTTCTGGATCAGGGTGTTGAGCAAGTGCTGGGTGGGCCCGGCGAACAACACGAACAGCAGCAGCGCGCAGGCCAGCAGCATGTTGATGTCGGACATCACCCGCACGCCTTTATCGACACCGGAGACAGCCACCAGGATCGCCGCGCCCATCATCAAGGTGATGAGGCCGACCTGGATCCACTGGGTGTGGGCCACGCCGAACAAGTAGTCCAGCCCGGAGTTGAGGTGCAACACGCCAAAGCCCATGTCGGCGCCGAGGCCGAACACCGTGGCGATGATGCCAAAGCCGTCCACTGCATAACCGATCGGGCCGTTGATGCGCTTGCCAATCAGCGGGTACAGCGCCGAGCGCAACGCCAGCGGCAGGTTATGCCGGTAGGCGAAGTAGGCCAGGGCCATGCCGACGAAGGCGAACACGCCCCAGCCATGCAGGCCCCAGTGCAGAAACAGAATCTGCATGGCCTGGCGCGCGGCGTCACCGTTCAGCGCTTCGCCCTGGGGCGGTTGCACCAGGTGAGTCAACGGTTCGGAAACGCAAAAGAAAAACAGCGTGATGCTGATCCCCGCGGCGAACAGCATGCCGGCCCAGGACAGGTAACTGAATTCGGGCTCGTCGTGGTCGGCACCGAGTTTGATCTTGCCGTAGCCCGATAACGCGGTGACCACCACGAAGACCAGATACAGGGTCATCGCCAGCATGTAGTACCAGCCGACCGTATTGGCCGCCCAGTTTTGTGCGGCCAGCAGCCAGGCGCCGGCTTGTTCGGGAATTGCGATGACAGTCAGGCCGAACAGCAGGATTAAGCTCGCGGCGAAGTAAAACACCGGCGGGTTCATGCGGACCAGACCGCTGGAAGGTGTGGACGATGCACTCATGAAGGGCGCACCTCAAGGGTGTGGGATGTGGCTGTAAAAAACGGACTCAGCAAAGGTAAGCCTCCTGTTGTGAGCGGGCAGCGAACCACCGATTTAACTTGAACGAACAGTCAAGTTAAACATGGATAGGGGTTTGAGGACTAATCGCAGGGCCGAGTGGTAGGTGTTTCCTACACTAGCTCAAGGAAAGGTATGACGTATGGGGATGACGAAACGTTCAGCGATAGCTGAGGGAAATACTGGCCGAGACTGGAATGCGATCCATTGTGGGAGCTGGCTTGCCTGCGATAGCGGTGGGTCAGCCAGACATCTGTTGCTGATACACCGCTATCGCAGGCAAGCCAGCTCCCACATTTGATCTGTGTGATCTTGAGAGAGGGGATTTACTTCTGCGTCCCATCATCATGCTGCAAATTCGCCTGGGTCAGGTTCGCCCCCGCCGGCACGCTCCGCGTCAGCCACACGTTGCCGCCAATGGTCGAACCCTTGCCAATGGTAATCCGCCCCAGAATCGTCGCCCCGGCGTAGATCACCACATCATCCTCGACAATCGGATGCCGCGGATGGCCCTTCTGCAACTGCCCATCTTCATCCGCCGGGAAGCGCTTGGCGCCCAAGGTCACGGCTTGATAGATACGCACCCGCTCGCCGATGATCGCCGTCTCGCCAATCACCACACCTGTCCCGTGGTCGATGAAGAAGCTCGGGCCGATCTGCGCGCCCGGGTGGATATCAATCCCGGTCGCAGAGTGCGCGATTTCCGCACTGATCCGCGCCAGCAACGGCAAGCCCGCCCGATACAAGTGGTGCGCCAGGCGATGGTGAATCACCGCCAGAATCCCCGGGTAGCACAACAGCACTTCATCCACGCTGCGCGCCGCCGGGTCGCCGTGGTAGGCGGCGAGTACGTCGGTGTCCAACAGGCTGCGCAAGGCTGGCAATGCCAGGGCGAAATCCTGGATCAGGTGGATGGCATGGGCGTCCACCTCACTGTCATCCTGGCCGCCTTGCCGTGCGGCATACCGCAGCTCCAGTCGCGCCTGGGCGAGCAGCGCGTTCAGCGCCACATCCAGGGTATGGCCGACGTAGAAGTCTTCACTTTCTTCACGCAGGTCCACCGGCCCCAAACGCATGGGGAACAGCGCACCACACAACGCCTCGAGAATCTGCGCCACGGCTTCCCGTGAAGGCAGCTCGCGCCCACCCTGCTCGCCGCTGACCCGGCCATTGCGGGTGCGCCACTGGTCCCGGGCGCTGCGCAGCTGGCTGACGATGGTCTGTAATTGCCAATGACTGGAACGCTCACTCACGGTCTTCACTCCTGACGAAATGCCCACCACTTTACGGCAAGGCACCTGAGCGTCCTTAAGAACCAATAGTGCAATGCTAATAACCCGTCCACATAAGCGATTGGCGGTTGCCGACGCAAAAGTGCCTGCCTATAGTCCCAGCATCTCTGACCAACCGTGCGTAGCCATGATCAAACAACAGCTCGACCGCTTTAACCGTCTGGAACTGCTGGGCGGCGCCACCGCCCTGGAAAAACTCGAACGGCTGTCGGCCTGGCTGGGGCGTGACGTCTACGTCAAACGTGACGACACCACACCACTGGCGATGGGCGGCAACAAGCTGCGCAAACTCGAATACCTCGCCGCCGACGCCCTGGCCCAGGGTGCCGACACCCTGGTGACCGCCGGCGCGATCCAGTCCAACCATGTACGTCAAACCGCCGCACTGGCCGCCAAGCTGGGCCTGGGCTGCGTCGCCCTGCTGGAAAACCCGACAGGCACCGATGACCCCAACTACCTGGCCAACGGCAACCGCCTGTTGCTGGAACTGTTCGACGCCAAGGTCGAGCTGGTAGAAAACCTGGATAACGTCGACGACCAACTCAACGCCCTCGCCGACCGCCTGCGCAGCAACGGCAAGAAGCCGTACCTGGTGCCCATCGGCGGCTCCAACGCCCTCGGTGCCCTGGGTTATGTGCGCGCCGGGCTGGAGCTGGCCGGGCAGATTGAAGCCAGCGGCATCCCGTTCTCCACCGTGGTCCTGGCCTCCGGCAGCGCCGGCACCCACAGCGGGCTGGCCCTGGCACTGGCCGAAGTACTTCCGGACCTGCAAGTGATTGGCGTCACAGTGTCCCGCACCGACGAAGCCCAGCGCCCCAAGGTGCAAGGCTTGGCCGAACGTACGGCCGAATTGCTCGGCGTGCCGGTGCCCGACGCGTTCAAGGTGATCCTGTGGGACGAGTACTTCGCCCCCCGTTATGGCGAGCCGAGTGCCGGCACGCTGGCGGCGATCAAGCTGGTGGCGAGCCAGGAAGGCCTGCTGCTGGACCCGGTCTACACGGGCAAAGCCATGGCCGGGTTGCTGGATGGCATTGGCCGGCAGCGCTTTGAAGAGGGGCCGATCATCTTCCTGCACACCGGTGGCGCACCCGCCTTGTTTGCTTATGATTCGAGCTTTTGATATTCCATAAAGAAATATCAATCTGATTTTATATTATTTTCAAGTCTTAAAAACCGGCTTTATAGTCGCGCCGTAGGCGAGCTTGATGGCGATACGCATGACTGGGCAGATCCAAAACACCGAGTTGATGCAATCGCGGGCAAGCCCGGCTCCCACACACGGCGCTTTTAAGGCAGGATACGACTACCGCGTCACCTGCATCGCTCAACATAAAAAACACAGGGGCTCTTCATGACTATTTCCGTATTCCGTCGCACGTTACTGGTTGGTACGTTGGGGCTGGCGCTTGGCGCCGGGTGGCTCGGTCAGGCAGTTGCCGGCGAGCAGTTGGACAACATCAAGAAAGCCGGCGAAATCAAGATTGGCCTGGAAGGCACCTACCCACCGTTCAGCTTCGTCGATGAAAGCGGCAAGCTCAGCGGTTTCGAGGTCGAGTTGTCTGAAGCCCTGGCCCAGAAACTCGGCGTCAAGGTCAAGCTGCAAGCCACACCGTGGGATGGCATCCTCGCCGCCCTGGAATCCAAGCGCCTGGACGCGGTCGTCAACCAGGTGACCATCTCCGACGCGCGCAAGGAAAAGTACGACTTCTCCAAGCCGTATACCGTCTCCGGTATCCAGGCGCTGACCCTGGCGAAAAACGCCGACACCATCAAGACCGCCGACGACCTGGCCGGCAAGAAGATCGGTGTGGGCCTGGGCACCAACTACGAACAATGGCTCAAGGAAAACCAACCGAAAGCCATCGTCAAAACCTATAACGATGACCCCACCAAGTTCCAGGACCTGCGCATCGGCCGTGTCGACGCGATTCTGATCGACCGCCTGGCGGCGCTGGAATACGCCAAGAAAGCCAAGGACACCGCCGCTGCAGGTGCTGCTTTCTCCCGTCAGGAAGCCGGTATTGCCCTGCGCAAAGGCGAGCCTGAACTGCTGGCTGCGGTGAACAAGGCCCTCGACGAACTGCGCGCCGACGGTACCTTGAAGAAGCTGTCCGAGAAGTACTTCAACGCTGACGTTACTCAATAATGGAAGCAGGTTTCCAACTCGCGCTGGACTCCGCGCCCTTTCTGCTCAAGGGCGCGTATTACACGGTCATTCTTAGCCTTGGCGGGATGTTTTTCGGCTTGCTGCTGGGCTTCGGCCTGGCCTTGATGCGCCTGTCGCGCTTCAAGCTGTTGAGCTGGACCGCCCGCGTCTACGTGTCGTTCTTTCGCGGCACGCCCTTGCTGGTACAGCTGTTCCTGATCTACTACGGCTTGCCGCAAGTGGGCATCGAGCTGGATCCTATCCCGGCGGCCATGATCGGCTTCTCGCTGAACATGGCCGCTTACGCCTGTGAAATCCTGCGTGCCGCCATCGGTTCCATCGAGCGCGGCCAGTGGGAAGCTGCGGCCAGTATCGGGATGACCCGTGCGCAGACCCTGCGCCGGGCCATCCTGCCGCAGGCCATGCGCACGGCCTTGCCGCCGTTGGGCAACAGCTTTATTTCCCTGGTCAAGGACACCGCCCTGGCCGCCACCATCCAGGTGCCGGAACTGTTCCGCCAGGCGCAATTGGTCTCGGCCCGTACCTTCGAAATTTTCACCATGTATCTGTCCGCCGCCTTGATCTACTGGATTCTTGCCAGCGTTCTGGCGCACGTGCAAAACCGCCTGGAAGCACGAGTCAACCGGCATGACCTGGAGTCTTGAAGCATGATCGTGGTTGAAAAACTGACCAAACAATTCAAGGGTCAGGTGGTGCTTAACGGGATCGACCTTGAGGTCAAGGAAGGCGAAGTCGTCGCCATCATCGGCCCCAGCGGTTCCGGCAAGACCACCTTCTTGCGCTGCCTGAATTTCCTCGAAGAACCTACCAGTGGCCGGATCAAGGTCGGTGACATCGAGATCGACAGCAGCCGCCCGCTCAATCAACAGCAAGGCCTGGTGCGGCGCCTGCGCCAGCACGTCGGTTTTGTGTTCCAGAACTTCAACCTGTTCCCGCATCGCACCGCCCTGGAGAACGTCATCGAAGGCCCGATCGTGGTCAAGAAGATGCCCCGGGGCGCCGCAGACGCCCTCGGCCGCAAGCTGTTGGCCAGGGTCGGCCTGGCGGGCAAGGAAGACGCCTACCCACGGCGCCTGTCCGGCGGCCAGCAGCAACGGGTAGCCATTGCCCGGGCCTTGGCGATGGAACCGGAGGTGATCCTGTTCGATGAACCCACCTCGGCCCTGGACCCGGAACTGGTAGGCGAAGTGCTGGCGACCATCCGTAGCCTTGCGGAAGAAAACCGCACCATGGTCATCGTGACCCACGAGATGAGTTTTGCGCGGGATGTTGCCAATCGCGTGATCTTCTTCGACAAGGGCGTAATTGTTGAACAAGGCGATGCAAAGGCACTGTTTGCCAACCCGAAAGAAGAACGTACCCGGCAGTTTCTCAGCAAGTTCATCAACAACTAACTTGCGCCTATCAAGTGTAAGAAACTTCGCTTTATAGAGTTGCCGAAAGGCAACTCGCCTCTTAGGCGTTTTTTGGGAAAAGCCCTTTATTCATTGGGTAAAAGTCACCTTGAAACACACACTTGCAGCGCCCCGCCAGTAAGACCCTTCTGAATATTCCATAACCCCCTGTTTGCCCCGCCCAGCCTCTTGACGCCAACTAACCAAGCCTCTTATCTAGAACCCAGATAATTGGATCCATTCCGGTTTTTCATTAAGTCGTTCCTTTCGGACTACGCCGCCTGCCCGCGCTTAATGTCCGGAGCGATGGCTGCTGGCTGCATCAAGGAGATTATTTATGAAGCGTATTTCCACTCAGGCGCTGCTCACTGCCCCGACCTTGCCCCAGGCCAATCGAGAAGGCATCAATGCCCTCGCCGCGACAAACTTGCAAGTCGATATCGCGCCTTACTGCGGCATGGATGAAGGCGACCTGATCGAGTTGTTCTGGAACAACTGCTTTGCCGCCTCACGGCGTGTCACCGCCGGCAAAATCGGCATGTCCACCAGCCTGCGGGTGCCGGAAAGCTTTGTGCAAAATGGCCCGGCGCGGATTCATTACCGGGTCATGCAAGTCGGACGCGACTCGGCGCGCTCAGCCATCACTCGGATACAGATCAAGACCGATTACCCCGGCGGCCGGCCCTGCGCACTGAGCATTGACGAAAACCAGAACCTGGCCGCCGTCAGCCTGCCCGAAACCATCCGCCGCCATGGCGTCAACAGCAGCCAGATTCGCCGAGGCGTGCCTCTCACCATCGAGCCGTACCTGAACATGGCGACCGACGACGAGATCACGCTGCGCTGGGGTGACGTACGCCTGGACCTGCCCAAAATCCAGGCCAGCGATGTCGGCAAGGCCGTGCAGGTGTGGGTGCCATCGTCGGTCATCGTCGAGGCCGGGGACGACCATCGCCTCGAAGTCACTTACTGCATTCTCGACCGGGTCGGCAATAATTCACGCTGGGCGCCAGCCCGCACCCTGCGCATCGCTACGTACGCTCCCAAGGCCCCGACCAGCCCCGCCAAGCCTGCGCTGGTCTACCAACCCCGCCGCCCCGGTTCACCCTGTGAGCCCGGGTGACAGACCTTCTATGCATATTCCTAAAAGTTAGTTTATTAAAAAATTTAACACGCTTAGGGTATATGCACCGGACCACCGGACATTCCTGATTTTTTATCTTTTCAACGGATGTGAGGTAGGTATGGTCAAAATTACCCCGGTGCGTAACGCCAGGGCATTGCGTGCAGCCAAGGAGCGGCGCTGATGTCTAACTTGGCACAAACACCCCCCCAGAGTGATCTGGACGTCGCCCCGCTGTTGTTGCCCGCCAAGGTGCTGCGCAACGACGCCGAGGCACTGAGCGCGGCTCATGAGCTGGCACAGGCTGCGCGCCTGCAAGCGGCCAAGCGCGATCAGCAACGCAAACTGCCTTGGGCTGAAATCGAACACTTCACCCGCAGTGGCCTGGGCAGTATTTCCATTCCCCGTGAGTACGGCGGCCCGCAAGTGTCCTTTGTGACCCTGGCGGAAGTGTTCGCGATCATCAGTGCGGCCGACCCGGCGCTGGGGCAAATCCCGCAGAACCATTTCGGCATCCTGCACGTGCTGCAAGGTGCGGCCAGCGAGCGCCAGAAAAAGCAGCTGTTCCAGAGCGTGCTGGACGGCTGGCGCATCGGCAACGGCGGCCCGGAACGCGGCACCAAAAACACCCTGGACCTCAAGGCACGCATCACTGCCGAAGGCGACGGCTACGTCATCAGTGGCCAGAAGTTTTATTCCACCGGCGCGCTATTCGCCCACTGGGTGGCGGTCAAGGCATTGGACGATGAAGGCAAAGTCGTCATGGCGTTCGTGCGCCGTGGCACCGAAGGCCTGCGTATCGTCGATGACTGGTCAGGCTTTGGCCAACGCACCACGGCCAGCGGCACAGTGCTTCTCGATCAGGTGGCGGTGGACGCCGAACTGGTGGTGGAGACGTGGCGCCTCGGCGAAGCGCCGGGTATCCAGGGCGCCGTTTCGCAATTGATCCAGGCGGCCATCGATGCCGGCATCGCCCGTGGTGCTCTCGAAGACACCATCAGCTTTGTACGCGAACGCTCCCGGCCATGGATCGACGCCAAGGTCGAGCGGGCCAGCGATGACCTGTATGTGATCGCCGATATCGGCAAGCTGAAGATCGAACTGCACGCCGCTGAAGCCCTGCTGCGCAAGGCCGGCCAGGTGCTGGATCAAGTCAGTGCCGCACCGATCACCGCGCAGTCAGCCGCACGCGCCTCGATTGCCGTGGCCGAAGCCAAGGTGCTGACCACCGAGATTTCCTTGCTTGCCAGCGAAAAGCTGTTCGAACTGGCCGGCAGCCGCGCGACCCTCGCCGAATTCAACCTCGACCGTCACTGGCGCAACGCCCGGGTGCACACCCTGCACGACCCGGTGCGCTGGAAATATCACGCGGTGGGCGCCTATCACCTGAACGGCACTTTGCCTGCCCGGCATTCCTGGATTTAACGACCAGACCTCTGGAGAAACCTATGACTCTTTCTCATCACGTCGCGGTTATTACCAGCGATGAACAAGCCCTTATTGTCGCCAGCGACCTGGCCGAAGACTTCCGCCGCGACAGCGCCTTGCGTGACCGCGAACGCCGCTTGCCCCTGCCCGAACTGGACGTGTTTTCCCGCTCCGGCCTGTGGGGCATCAGCGTACCCAAGGAATTCGGCGGTGCCGGCGTTTCCAACGTGACCCTGGCCAAGGTCACGGCACTGATTGCCCAAGCGGATGCATCCTTGGGGCAGATCCCGCAGAACCACTTTTATGCCCTCGAAGTACTGCGGGTAAATGGCAGCCCGGCGCAGCAAAAACGCCTGTACGCCGAAGTCCTCGCCGGCCAGCGCTTCGGCAATGCCCTGGCGGAGCTGGGCACCAAGACCGCCCACGACCGCATCACGAAAATCACCCGCGACGGTGACGGTTTCCGTATCACCGGTCGCAAGTTCTACTCGACCGGTGCGATCTACGCCCAACGCATTCCCACGTCTGTAGTGGACGAAAACGGCGTGCAGCAACTGGCCTTTGTCACCCGTGACAGCCAGGGCCTGACTGTGATCGACGACTGGAGCGGCTTCGGCCAGCGCACCACCGGTAGCGGTTCGGTGGTGTTCGATAACGTGTGGGTCGCGGCCCAGGACGTGATTCCGTTCCAGAGCGCCTTCGAACGCCCGACCACCGTCGGCCCGCTGGCGCAGATCCTTCACGCCGCCATCGACACCGGCATCGCCCGTGCGGCCTATGAAGATGCGCTGCACTTCGTGCGCACCAAGACCCGGCCATGGATCGACGCCACCAGCGACAAGGCCACCGAAGACCCGCTGACCCTGAAAAGCTTCGGCCACTTGAGCATCCGCCTGCACGCCACAGAAGCCCTGCTGGAGCGCTCCGGTGAATTCCTCGACCGTGCCCAGGCCGACAGCAATGCCGACACCGTCGCGGCCGCATCCATCGCAGTCGCCGAAGTACGCGCCCTCAGCACCGAGATTTCCTTGGCCGCCGGCAGCACCCTGTTCGAACTCGCGGGCAGCCAGGCCACCCTCGCCGAACACGGTCTGGACCGCCACTGGCGCAACGCTCGGGTGCACACCCTGCACGACCCGGTGCGCTGGAAGTACTTTGCTGTGGGCAATTACTACCTCAACGATGAAAACCCGCCACTGCGGGGGACTATCTGATGGCCAAGAAAAAGATCCTGCTCAATGCCTTCAACATGAACTGCATCGGGCACATCAACCATGGCCTGTGGACCCATCCACGGGACACTTCGACTCAATACAAGACCCTCGAATACTGGACCGAACTGGCACAGCTGCTGGAGCGCGGACTGTTCGACGGGCTGTTCATCGCCGACATCGTCGGGGTGTACGACGTCTACCAGAATTCGGTGGATGTGCCGCTCAAAGAGTCTATCCAGCTGCCGGTCAACGACCCGTTGCTGCTGGTCTCGGCCATGGCGGCGGTGACCAAAAACCTCGGCTTCGGCCTGACCGCCAACCTCACCTACGAACCGCCGTATCTGTTCGCCCGGCGCATGTCGACCCTCGACCACCTGAGCCGTGGCCGGGTGGGCTGGAACATCGTCACCGGCTATCTGGACAGTGCCGCCAAGGCCATGGGCCTGACCGAGCAGGTCGAGCATGACCGGCGCTACGACCAGGCCGACGAATACCTGGAAGTGCTCTACAAACTCTGGGAAGGCAGTTGGGAAAACGACGCGGTGATCAACGATCCGCAGGCGCGGGTGTATGCCCAGCCGGAGAAGGTGCACAAGGTCGAGCACAAGGGCGAGTTCTATCAGGTGGAGGGTTATCACCTGTGCGAGCCGTCGCCGCAGCGCACGCCGGTGCTGTTCCAGGCGGGCAGTTCGGACCGTGGCTTGCTGTTCGCCGGGCGTCATGCCGAGTGCGTATTCATCAGCGGGCAGAACAAGGCCTCGACCAAAACCCAGGTGGACAAGGTGCGCGCCAGCGCCGTGGAAGCCGGGCGTAACCCGGACGACATCAAGGTGTTCATGGGGCTGAACGTGATTGTCGGCGCCACCGAAGAAGCCGCATGGGCCAAGCACGCCGAGTACCTGAGCTACGCCAGTGCGGAAGCCGGCGTGGCGCATTTCTCGGCATCCACCGCGATTGATTTTTCCCAGTACGAAATCGATGAACCGATCCAGTACGTGAAGAGCAACGCCATCCAGTCCGCGACCAAAAACCTGCAAAACAACGACTGGACCCGGCGCAAATTACTGGAGCAGCACGCCCTCGGCGGCCGCTACATCACCCTGGTGGGCTCGCCGGCACAGGTGGCGGATGAACTTGAATCATGGATCAGCGAAACCGGCCTGGATGGCTTCAACCTGACGCGCATCGTCACCCCGGAAAGCTACGTCGACTTTATCGAACTGGTGGTGCCGGAGTTGCAGCGCCGGGGCTCGTACAAGACCGCGTATGACACCGGGACGCTGCGGGAAAAAGTGTTCCACCACTCAGCGCACCTGCCCGAACAACACACCGGCTCCACCTACCGACACTGAACCAAAATGTGGGAGCTGGCTTGCCTGCGATTGCGGAGTGTCAGTTGAAGAAATGTCGCTGACCCACCGCTATCGCAGGCAAGCCAGCTCCCACAGTTGACCGAGTTGCTCACACAAATACCTTATGACTGGAAATCCACGATGAAAAAAACATTGCTCAGCCACCCAGTCAAAGCACTGGCCCTCGCCCTCGGACTCTTCAGCTCGGCGGTGTTTGCCGCTGACGCACCGTTGAAGGTCGGTACCACCGCCGCATTCGCGATTCCCCTGGAAGCCGCCGTCGAAGAGGCCGGCAAACAGGGTTTGAAAGTCGAGCTGGTGGAGTTCACCGACTGGATCGCACCCAACGTCAGCCTGGCAGCGGGCGATATCGACGTGAACTACTTCCAGCACATCCCGTTCCTGGAAAACGCCAAGGCCGCCGCCGGGTTTGACCTGGTGCCGTTCGCCCCGGGGATCATCAACAACGTCGGCCTGTATTCGAAGAAGTACAAAAGCATCAACGACCTGCCCCAGGGCGCCAGCGTGGCGATTGCCAACGACCCGATCAACAGCGGTCGGGGCCTGCAACTGCTGGCCAAGGCCGGCTTGATCTCCCTCAAGCCGGGCGTGGGCTACAAGGCCACTGAAGAAGACATCATCACCAACCCGAAGAAGATCAAGATCCTGCAAGTGGAAGCCGTGCAACTGGTGCGCGCCTATGACGACGCCGACCTGGTGCAGGGCTACCCGGCGTATATCCGCCTGTCCAAGACCTTCGATGCCGAGTCGGCGCTGCTGTTCGACGGCCTCGACCACCCGGAATACGTGATCCAGTTCGTGATACAGCCCAAGAGCAAAACCGACCCGCGTGTGATCAAGTTCGTCGACATCTACCAGCACTCGCCGGTGGTGCGCGCCGCGTTGGATAAATCCCTTGGCAAGCTCTACCAAGTGGGCTGGGAAGATAAAAAATGACCGCCGCCCACTCTCAACTGCGCGACCTGGGCTTGCCACCCAGGGACGCCGAGCAGACAGAACTGCACCCTGACCTGAACCGCGCGCACGTGCGCTTTATCAACCTGGGCAAGACCTATGACGGCCAATCCGTGCCCGCCCTGCAAGGCATCGACCTGGCGATCCAGCGCGGCGAAGTCTTCGGCATCATCGGCCGCAGCGGCGCCGGCAAGTCGTCGCTGATCCGCACCATCAACCGCCTGGAACAACCGAGCAGCGGCCGGGTGTTGATTGACCAGGTCGACATCGGTGACTTCGACGAAGACCGCCTGGTAGCCCTGCGTCGACGCATCGGCATGATTTTCCAGCACTTCAACCTGATGTCGGCCAAGACTGTGTGGCAGAACGTCGAATTGCCGCTGAAAGTCGCGGGTGTGCCCAAAGAGCAGCGCGAGAAAAAGGTGCGCGAGCTGCTGGAGTTGGTGGGTTTGCAGGACAAGCACAAGGCCTATCCGGCGCAGCTGTCCGGCGGGCAAAAACAGCGGGTGGGCATCGCCCGTTCGCTGGTGCATGACCCACAGATTCTGTTGTGCGATGAAGCCACTTCGGCGCTCGACCCGGAGACCACCCAATCCATCCTCGGCCTGCTGCGGGAGATCAACAAACGCCTGGGCCTGACCATCGTGTTGATCACCCACGAAATGGCCGTGATTCGCGAAATCTGCGACCGCGTCGTTGTGCTGGAACACGGCCACGTGGTCGAGCAAGGCCCGGTGTGGGAAGTGTTTGGCAACCCGCAGCACGACGTCAGCAAAACCCTGCTGGCGCCGCTGCAACACGGCTTGCCTGAAGAGTTGCAAAGCCGTTTGCAGGCCAATCCGGCGTCCAAGGACGCTGCCGTGGTGCTGCGCTTGCAACTGACCGGGAGTGCCGAAGACGAACCAGACCTGGCGGCATTGTTCAGCGCCCTCGGCGGGCGCGTGCGTTTGCTGCAAGGCGGCGTGGAGCGTATCCAGGGGCATGCCTTGGGGCAATTGCTGCTGGCGGTGAGCGGCTCGGCCCTGACCGCCGAAGAACTGCGCGCCCGCGCCGGGCGCTGGGCACAACAGGTGGAGGTGCTGGGCTATGTGGTTTGATCGTTTATTGCAGGGCGCCATCGACACGCTGTTGATGGTCGGTGTGTCATCGCTGATCGCGCTGCTGGTGGGGATTCCGCTGGCGGTGTTCCTGGTGACCAGCGACAAGGGCGGCATCTATCAGGCACCAGCGTTGAACCGGGTGCTGGGGGCGTTCGTTAACCTGTTCCGCTCGATTCCATTTTTGATTCTGATGGTGGCGCTGATCCCGTTCACCCGGCTGATCGTCGGCACCACCTATGGCGTATGGGCGGCGGTGGTGCCGTTGACGATCGCAGCCACGCCGTTCTTTGCGCGGATCGCCGAAGTCAGCTTGCGCGAAGTCGATCACGGCTTGATCGAGGCGGCCCAAGCCATGGGTTGCCGGCGCTGGCATATCGTCTGGCATGTGCTGCTGCCGGAAGCGCTGCCGGGGATTGTTGGCGGGTTCACGATTACCCTGGTGACGATGATCAACTCCTCGGCCATGGCCGGGGCAATTGGCGCCGGCGGGCTGGGGGATATTGCCTATCGCTATGGCTATCAGCGTTTTGACACGCAGATCATGCTCACCGTGATTGTGCTTCTGGTGATCCTGGTAGCCGTGATTCAGTTGGGCGGCGATCGGTTGGCCAGGGTTCTGAACAAGAGGTGAGGTATAGTCGGGCCATCTCAGCGCCCGGTATTGCCCGCCATGAAACTCGCCCCCGACGACCTCGACCAGATCACCGCCACCACTCTCGGCCACTACAACAAAGTGGCCGAGGATTTCCGTGAAGGCACCCGCGATCACGATGTGAGCCAGAACATTGATGCGCTGCTGCGGCATATCCAGGGCGACGCGCCGTTTACCGTACTGGATTTTGGCTGCGGGCCGGGGCGGGATTTGCAGACGTTTACGCGCATGGGCCATATCGCGGTGGGGCTCGATGGTTCGGAGCGCTTTGCACAGATGGCCCGGGAAGACAGCGGCTGTGAAGTGCTGCAACAGGACTTCCTGAAGCTGGATTTGCCCGCCGGGCGTTTCGACGGGATCTTCGCCAACGCGGTGCTGTTCCATATTCCCAAGCAGGAGCTGCCGCGCATTCTTGGGCAGTTGCATGGGGCGTTGAAGGTCGGTGGGGTGTTGTTCAGCTCAAACCCTCGGGGTGAAAACCAGGAGGGTTGGAATGGGCCGCGGTATGGCTCGTATCACGACTTGCAGGCCTGGCAGGAACTGCTGACGGCGGCGGGATTTGTGGAGTTGGAGCATTACTACCGACCTGCCGGGCTGCCTCGGGAACAGCAGCCGTGGCTGGCGAGTGTGTGGAAGAAAGTTTAGAGCTGCATTGCCTGAAACAGCCTCATCGCAGGCAAGCCAGCTCCCACCCTTGATCGGTGCAAGCCCTGACAACCCGGTCAAATGTGGGAGCTGGCTTGCCTGCGATGGACTCACGGCCGCCACTAATCCACCTGATACACCACGGCCTGCGCGCCAGGCACGAAAGCCGTAATACTGCGTTCAGCAAAATTCGCCACCAACCGCGTCCCATCAGCAAACGTAGTCTGCTGCACCTGCTTATCTTCCGTCAGCCAACGAAAATCCGTCATCGCCTGAGTCGCCAACCGCTCATGCAGCGGCCGAAAGAACGCATCCTGGCGCTGAATCACCGGCAAGCGCTGCTTCACCGTCGCCGCACTCAGGTGATACAGCGGCGGCACGTTGTAGAGCAGTTGCGTCAGCTCGTTCTCGGCCCGCACGTTGCTCAGTTTCAGGCTGTCGAACAGCCAATGGTGGGTGGTGATCACAGAGCCGTGGAATACCGCCTGATACAGCGGCAGGCGCATCGCCGGGTCAAAGTAGACCGTGCGAAACGGCTCTTTCAGCGGTACGGACTTGAAGAACACCGCCGGCTGCTCTGGTGGATACCAAGCCCCGACGTAGTACGGCGACTGCTTGTCCTGGGTCATCTCCCGATCACCCCAGCCCAGCACCGGCGTTTGCATGCCGTGGGCAAACAGGATGCCTCGGGCGGTGATCGCGTTGCCGTCCTCGGAACCTGCCGGCAACTTCAGCGGGGTATTGATCCAGCGGGCTGCGTCGATATTGCCTTCGGCGTTTTGTGCCTGGGTCATGCTCGCACCCGTGCGATAGCTGTCGAACAACATGCTGGTGGCATAGGCGTCGAGGAACCAGGCGTTGAACCCGGACTTGGCCTGCACCGCCTTGATCCGCGCCTCCAGCAGCGGACGCACGCAGCGCGGGTCGGTGTAGTGGCCGGACTTCTGGAAGCCTGTCTTCAACTGGCCGCCCTTCAACACGATCGCGCACTCGCCATAGGCCTTGCTGCCCAGGTGCGCGGTGGTCCAGTCGGGGTTTTCAGTGGCAGACAGTGCCGTTTCATATGAGTCGTAGGGCGCCATCAAGTAACCGGCGTCGACCCCGGCCTTCACCGCTTCAGGATGCCAGAGCCCACCTTCCCAGCCTTCGCCCTGAGTCACCAGCAGGCGCTTGAGACCGGCGTCTTTCAAAGCGTTGGTGACCGATAGGGTGTTGCCCCAGGTCTCGGGCGTTGTGCTCAAGGCACCGGCAAAGGCCACGGCCAACTCACGACGCAGCGCACCATAACCGTCAGCGAGTTGGGTCATATTCGGCTCGGTGGAGGGCTGCCAACCCTGCCGGGCCTTTGTGCTGATCGCCGCATTCAGGCCGCGCAGCAGGACAGCCTGCTCATACGGTTGCTTGACCTGTCGAACCTGCGCAGCCTCTTTGTCCAGCAAGCCATTCAACTCCGCCGCCAGGCCTTTGCCACTGCGCAGCAGTTTGAGCAACTGCGGCCAATCACGCACATCACCCAGGCTCAGCAGGTCATTGCCCCACAGGTAGATATGGCTGGCGCCCAGCAGCTTTTCCGCTTCCGGGGTTTGCCGCAACTTGTCTGCCAATGGTTCAAAAAGCCCCTGCTCCACCAGCCATTGGTGATAGCGCTTGGCGCCGGCCAGCGGGTCGCTTTCGCCCAGGTGCAACAGCACGGTCATCGGCGCGGCGGGGTCCAGCGTGGTGAATTCATGGAAGGTGGACAACGCCAGCCCTTTACCGTCGGCCTGCCAGTGCAAACGGTTGTTGTAAGGATTGGTCATCAGCCAGTTGAGGGTGAACGCGCCGTGGTCCACGCCCCACAACGGCAAACTGAGGTCCTGGGTGGTGTTGACGTCGCCCTGCTCCAGCAGGAAGTCCTGCCACACACCATTGCCCGCCGGTACGTAATGCCCTTCGGCCAGGGGCCAGATCAGGCCCTTGCCCATGGCACTGGCGGGTTGGCGCAGGATCGCCAACTCACCGGCATCACGGGCGGTGATCGTCAGGGCGAGATCCCGTTGATCGAGGGTGGCGCTCAGTCGATAAGCGCCATCATCCCATTGCCAACTGGCCTGACTGGCGCTTTGGGAGAGCTGGTTGACCCGGTGCGCAGGGACGCCGCTTGAAGCCTGCACGGCGGTCTTGTCGCTGGGGATAACGTGGATCGCAAGTGTCGCCGGATCGATCTCAACCCGCCACAGGGCGTTCTCCAGCACCGTGCCGGCAAGGGCCACGGGCGACAGCAACAAGCTACAAACCAGCAGAAAACAACGCATGGGCAGGCCTTGGCAAAAGGATCAGGCCCGGAGGGTAAAACAATTGATCGGGTGCGAAGGGCAAAAAAATGTTTCAGGGAACATTCCCACGTCCGTGTAGGAATGTCATCGCAGTGGCTGTCAGGCGTTTTCTTTCTTCGGCTCGCGAATCTTGTACCAGGCCACATACAGCGCCGGTAGGAACAGCAGCGTCAGCAAGGTCGCGATGATGATCCCGCCGATCATCGCGTAGGCCATCGGCCCCCAGAACACTTCCCGGGCAATCGGGATCATGCCCAGGCTGGCCGCCGCCGCCGTCAACAGGATTGGCCGGCGCCGGTGTTCGGTGGCTTCCACCACCGCATCCCACGGCGTGTAGCCGTCGCGCTCGTAGGCGTCGATCTGGGTCACCAGAATCACCGAGTTACGGATGATGATGCCGATCAGCGCAAGGATCCCGAGGATGGCCACGAAGCCCATGGGCGTGCCCGTGGGAATCAGCGCCAACACCACGCCAATCAGCCCCAGCGGCGCGACGCTGGCCACCAGGAACATCTTCTGCACGCTGTGCAACTGAATCATCAGGAAGGTCGCCATCAAGAACAGCATCAGCGGCACCACCTTGGCAATCGGGCCCTGGGCCTTGCCGCTTTCTTCCACGGTGCCGCCGGTGGCGACCTTGTAGCCCACCGGCAACGCGGCGCTGAACTTGTCGATGTCCGGCTTGAGCTGTTTCACCAGGTCGGTCGGCTGCATGTCGTCGCGCACCGCCGCCTTGATGGTGATGGTCGGCTTGCGGTCGCGACGCCACACCAACGGCTGTTCAAGCTCATAGCGCACGGTGGCGAACGCCAGCAGCGGAATCGAGGTGCCGTTGGGCGTGACGATCTGCAGGTTCTGCAAAGTCTCCGGCGTACCGCGCTCGGCATCTTCGGCGCGGCCGACCACATTGATCAGGTAGATATCGTCATGCACTTGGGTCACCGACGCACCGCTGACCACGCTGTTCATCAACTGCGCCACGTCTTCCGACGACAGCCCCAATTGCCGTGCCTTGTCCTGGGCGATATCCACCCGCAGGACTTTGCCGGGCTCGTTCCAGTCGTAGATGATTTCGCCCATGTGGGTGTTTTTATCGAGCATCGTCGCCAGTTCGATCGCGTGTTTGCGCACTTGGTCGATGTCCTTGCCAGACACCCGATACTGGATCGGACGCCCCACCGGCGGCCCCATTTCCAGTGGCTGGACGAAACTGCCCACGCCGACAAAATCTTCCCGCAGGCGTTTTTGCAGGCGCGCAATCAAGGCGCCGCGCTCTTCCAGACCCTTGCTGACGATCACCAGTTGCGCGTAGTACGGGTTCTCCAGTTGCTGGTCCAGCGGCAGGTAGAAACGGATCGCGCCTTGGCCGATGTAGGTGCTCCAGCGGGCGATGTCCGGGTCGTCCTTGATGATCGCCTCAAGACGGTCGACGGCCTTGCGGGTCTCGTTGATCGAGGCGTTTTGCGGCAGGTTGAGGTCGACAAGAATTTCCGGACGGTCCGAGGACGGGAAAAACTGGTTCTGCACAAACTGCATGGAAAACACCGACGCCACAAACAACAGCACGGTAATGCCAATGGCCCACCAGCGGTTGCGCATCGCCCACAGCATGCCGCCATTGAACGCCCGGCCCACACGGCCCGGCTCGGCGTTATGGGGTTTTACCTTGCTGCTGAGGATATGCACCCCGAGCACCGGCGCGAACAACACTGCGACCACCCACGACACCAGCATCGCCACGGCAATCACTGCAAACAGCGTAAAGGTGTACTCACCCGCGGAACTGGCGTTGAGGCCAATCGGCACAAAACCGGCGACGGTCACCAGTGTGCCGGTCAACATCGGGAATGCCGTGGAGGTGTAGGCGAAGGTCGCGGCCTGCTCCTTGGTTTCGCCTTTTTCCAGGCGCGTGATCATCATCTCCACGGTGATCATCGCGTCGTCCACCAACAGGCCGAGGGCAATGATCAAGGCGCCCAGCGACACCCGCTGCATGGTGATGCCGCTGTATTCCATGAACACGAACACCAGCGCCAACACCAATGGAATCGAGCACGCCACCACCAACCCGGCACGCACGCCGAGGCTGATAAAGCTCACCACCAGCACGATGATCACCGCCTCAAACAACGCGCTGGTAAAGCCGCCGACGGCCTCTTCCACCACTTCCGCCTGATCGGAAACCTTGTGCACGCCCACACCCACCGGCAGGTCGGCGGTCAGCTCGTCCATGCGTTTGTGCAGGGCCTTGCCGAAATCCTGGATGTTGCCGCCCTTCTGCATGGCGATGGCCAAGCCAATCGCCGGCTTGCCATTGAAACGGAACATCGGCGTCGACGGGTCGACATAGCCACGGGTGATTTCCGCCACGTCAGCCAGCCGATAGAAGCGGTCATTGAGCCGCAGATTGACGTTGGCCAGGTCTTTCTCCGAGGCAAACTGCCCGGAGGTGCGCACCGAAATCCGCTCCGGCCCGGCCTCGATCACCCCGGCCGGAGTCACCGCGTTCTGCGATTGCAGGCTCTGCACCACCTGGCGCTGATCAATCCCCAGGGCCGCGAGTTTGCGGGTGGAGAAATTCAGGTAAATCACTTCGTCCTGCTGGCCGATCATCTCGACTTTGCCCAGCCCCGGCACCGAACGAATCTCGGCGCGCGCTTGCTCGACGTAGTCGCGCAACTGGCGCATCGACAGGCCATCGGCGGTGAACGCATACACCGAACCGAACACGTCACCGAACTCGTCGTTGAACGCCGGCCCCTGCAAGCCTTGGGGGAAGCTGCCGCGGATGTCATCGATCTTCTTGCGGACCTGGTACCAGATCTCCGGGATCGCCTTGGCGCTGGTGGTGTCCTTGAGGAACACAAACACCGTGGACTCACCGGGCCGGGTGTAGCTTTTCACGTAGTCGAGGGAGTCCAGCTCTTCGAGTTTTTTCTCGATGCGGTCGGTGACCTGCTTCAGGGTCTCTTCCTGGGTCGCGCCTGGCCAACGGGTCTGGATCACCATGGTCTTGATGGTGAACGACGGGTCTTCCTCGCGGCCGAGGTTCATGTACGAGAACACGCCCATCAGCAGCGCGACGAACATCAGGTACCAGACGAAGGACTGATGCTTGAGGGCCCAGTCGGATAAGTTGAAGCTCCCTTTCATCGCGGGCTGTCCTCGTCGATTTTGACTTTTTGCCCCGGTTTCAGGCTGTTCACGCCGGCACTCACCACGCGCTCACCGGGCTTGACGCCGGCATTGAGCAAGGCGCTGTCGGCGTCACGGCTGACGATGGTGACGTCACGGGGTTGTACGGTCTGGCTTTGGGTGTCGATCACCCAGATGCGGGTCTTGCCGTCGGCTTCCTGCAGGGCAGTGAGGGGCAGCTCGATGCGTGGGACGATGGCTGAACTGAGGGTCACGCTGATAGCGGTGCCGAGGCGAAACGCGGATGGCGTTTCGGCCAGGGTCAGGCGGGCGCGACGAGTGCGGGTGGCGCTTTGGGCCTGGGGTTCGATCTCGCGCACGGTGGCAGTGGTGCTGACGGTGGGGTCCATCTGCCCGGCGACCAGGAACACCACATCCGGCGGCAGACGCTCGGCGAGGCCGGCAGGCAAATCAATGACGGCTTCCTTGATGTCCGGTCGCGCCAGGGTCACCACTTGCTGCCCGGCGCTGACCACTTGGCCGGCCTCGGCATTCCAGGCGGTGACGATGCCCGCGTGGTCGGTGCGCAGTTCGGCGTAGTTGAGCTGATCCTTGGCCTGATTGACCGAGGCCTTGGCTTGGTCGAGGGAGGCCTGGGTGGTTTTCAGGTCGGTCTGGGCCACATCCAGTTGGGCCTGGGCGCCAACGCCGCGGTTGAACAGTTCCTGCTGGCGACGGGCATTGGCCTGGGCGTTGATCCACTGCGCCTGGACCCTGGCCAGGTCGCCCTGGGCAGCGCGCAACTGGTTCTGTTGGTCGGTGGGGTCGAGCACGGCGAGCAACGCGCCCTGCTCCACTTCAGCGCCCACGTCGACGGCTCGGCGGGCAATGCGGCCTGGCACGCGGAACCCCAGGTTACTTTCATAACGGGCCTGGATCGTTCCGGCGAAGCGGCCAAGGTTTTCCTGGTCTTCGGATTTCACTTCAATCGACAGCACCGGGCGCACCGGCTCCGGCGCCGGTTCTTCCTTGGAGCACGCCACCAACAACAGGCTGGCGGCGAGCACACACGTCAGCCGCTTCATGGCTGCACTCCTTGGGCCTGGGCCTGATCCGGCGGCTGGGCGATTTCCACGATCATGCCGGGATGCAACAGTTGCCCGCCGGCCACCACGACTTTTTCGCCGCCCTTGAGGCCGTCGCTGATGATGACCTTGCCGGTCAGATAGCGCGCGACCGTGACCTTGTGCAGTTGCGCCTTGCCGTCAGCGTCCACCAACCATACCGCTGGTTCGCTGATGTCTTTGGTCAATGCGGCCCACGGCAATTCAATGCTGGCCTTGGCCGGCCCGTTGGCGGTGGCGCTGACCACCGAGCCCAGTTGCATGCCCTTGGGCAACGCGTCGAGGGCGATTTTGACTTGCACCGTGCCGGTATTCGCAGCCACGGCAGGGGTAACTTCGCGGACCTTGCCCACGGCGGTAATCTGCGGATTTTCCAACAGGCTGACGGTAATCGGTTTGTCCGGCGGCGGCTCCACCAGCAGCGACTCATAGACGTTGAACACCGCATCGCGCTCACCGTCCCGAGCCAGGCTGAAAATCGGCACCGTGGCCTGCACCACCTGGCCCACCTCGGCCTGACGCGCGGTGATGATGCCCGGCGCGTCGGCGACCAGCGAGGTGTAGCCCAACTGCTCGCGGGCATTGGCCAACTGCGCCTGGGCGGCGGTCAGCGCGCTCTGGCTGCTGCGCAACGCGGCCTGGGCGGAGTCGTATTCGCTGCGGCTGGTGTAGCCCTTGGGCAGGAGTTTTTCCTGGCGCACAAACGCGGCGGCGGTCTGTTTGACCCGCGCCTGCTCCGCGACCACCTGGGCCTGGGCGGAATCGACATTGGTCTGCAAATCTTTCGGATCGAGCTTGGCCAGCACCTGCTTGGCGCTGACGCGGTCACCGACATCCACCATGCGCTGAATGATCTTGCCGCCGACGCGGAACGACAGATCGGTCTGCACCCGGGCCTGGATATCACCGGTCAAGGTCACGGCGGCGGCAAAGTCGGTGGACTTCACCGTCTGCACAAACACCCGGGAATGTTCCTTGGGCTCGGTTTTTTCCTGGCCGCAACCGCTCAGCAGCGCCAGCAAGCCAAGGCCGAGGATAATAAATGTGGAGTTGGGACCGCCCATGCAGGCTCCTTTTGCGTGATGCCGCCGTGCCAGTGTGTATGCGACTGTGAGCTTAGAACAGGGTTCCTTATCTGCATGGAGAATCCCATACTCCAATGGTTCCCAAAGCGATAATTTTTCTCATGCTCAAAACCCTCGCGGTGGCCAATTACCGCTCGATCAACAAATTGGTGGTGCCGCTGGATCGGTTGAACCTGATCACCGGCCCCAATGGCAGCGGTAAATCCAACCTGTATCGCGCCCTGCGGCTGCTGGCGGAGACGGCACAGGGCGGTGTGATCAATGCACTGGCCCGTGAGGGTGGGCTGGATTCGACCTTCTGGGCCGGGCCGGAAAACATCAGCCGGCGCATGCTCAGTGGTGAAGTGGCGGTGGAGCCCATCGTGCGCCAGGGCGCCAAGCGTTTGCGCCTGGGGTTCGCCGGGGAAGATTTCAGCTATGCGATTTCCCTGGGGTTGCCGGAGCCGGGCGAGTCCTACTTTTCCCTGGACCCCGAGATCAAGAAAGAATGCATCTGGGCCGGCCACGTGTACCGCCCAGCGAGCCTGCTGGTACAGCGCTCCGGCCCGATGGTGCGCGCTCGCGAAGGCCGGGCCTGGGATGTACTGGCCCAGCACACGCCGAACTACCACAGCCTGTTCGATCAGGTCGGCAGCCTGCGGGGTTCGCCGGAGGTGTTGCTGCTGCGTGAAAGCATTCGCGGCTGGCGCTTTTATGACCACTTTCGCAGCGACGTCGACGCCCCGGTGCGCCAACCTCAACTGGGCACGCGTACGCCGGTGCTGCATCACGATGGTCGGGATCTGGCGGCGGCGTTGCAGACCATTCGCGAGATTGGCGATCCGGACGCCTTGCAGCGGGCAATCAGCGACGCGTTTCCCGGCGCGCGGTTGAATATCGAGCCGTTGCAGGGCGGCCGTTTTGCCATTGAGTTTTATCAGGAGGGGTTGCTGCGCCCGTTGTCGGCAGCGGAGCTGTCGGACGGGACCTTGCGCTATTTGCTGCTGGTGGCGGCGCTGCTGACGCCGAGGCCACCGACGATGATGGTACTGAACGAACCGGAAACCAGTTTGCATCCGGACCTGCTGCCGGCATTGGCGCGGCTGATCATCCAGGTGTCGCAGCAGTGCCAGGTGTGGGTGGTGTCCCATGCCAGCCGCTTGATTGCGGCGTTGCAGCAGGATGAAGGGTGTAATTCGATCGTGCTGGAAAAGGTGATGGGGCAGACGCAGGTGGTGGGGCAGCGGGTGCTGGATGAGCCGGCGTGGCATTGGCCCAGCTGATGATCGTTCCCACGCTCTGCGTGGGAATGCATAACGGGACGCTCCGCGTCCCAACAGCAGACGCGGAGCGTCCAAGGCGGCATTCCCACGCGGAGCGTGGGAACGATCACTGACGGGTCAGCCCTGCCACTTCCCGCCTTCAACAATCACACTCTCAGGCTTGGTGTCATCGCTCAGTTCCTTGCGAACATACTGGTCATACAGCTTGAGCAGATACTTCTCCTCGCCCAACTTCGCCAGTTCGGCATTCACCCAATCCCGCAGTTCGATATTGCCTTTCTTCACCGCCGGCGCAATCGGCGCTTCATCCCCCAGTTTCTGCTCCAGCACACGGTAGCCCGGGTTCTGCTTGGCCCAACTGAACAGCACCAGGTTGTCCTGGGCATAGGCATCACCCCGGCCAGCCGACAGCGCTTGCAGCGACTCGGAGTTTTTCTCGAACTTCAGCAGTTTCCAGTCCGGGTGGTTCTTGGTCAGCCAGATATCCGCGGTAGTGCCGGTGGTGACGATGGTGGTGCGGGTCGCCAGGTCGTCCAGGCTTTTCACCGGGCTGCCGTTGGCCACCAGTGCCTGCACCGCCACTTTCAGGTTCGGATTGGTGAAGTCCACCGCTTCCTTGCGCTCAGGCGTCACGGTCATGTTGGCGAGGATCAGGTCGACCTTGTCGCTTTGCAGGAACGGAATGCGGCTCGCTGGCTCCACGGCGACGAATTCAACCTTGTTCTCGTCGCCCAGCAGGTCCTTGGCGAAGCGGCGGCCGATGTCGGTATCGAAGCCGACGTAGCGACCGGACTCATCCACAAAACCAAACGGCGGCTTGTCGGTAAACACGCCGACGATCAGCTTGTCCCGCGCCTTGATCTTGTCGATGTAGCTCACCGCAGCCGGGGCCGGGGTGGCCGCAGCGGCCGTCTTGGCGGGCTCTTCGGATTTGTTGCAGCCGGCCAGCAGCACGAGGCCGAACAGGGGGAATAACAACTTGGCAGTTTTCATGACAGCTCCAGTTCCTTGGTTCTTTTGGGCAGTGTTGAAACGAAGGAGAACTTCTCCAGGAACTGCTGCGCGCGTGCGGTTTGCGGGTTCGTAAAGAATGCCTCGGGGGTGTTTTGTTCGAGGATGCGGCCGGCCTCCATGAACACCACGCGGTCGGCGACGGCGCGGGCGAAGGCCATTTCATGGGTGACGATCAGCAGGGTCATGCCGTCCCGGGCCAGGCCCTGGATCACTTCCAGTACTTCCTTGACCATTTCCGGGTCGAGGGCAGCGGTGACTTCGTCAAACAGCATGACCTGCGGGTTCATGCACAACGAACGGACGATGGCGATGCGTTGCTGCTGGCCGCCGGAGAGCTGGCGCGGATAGGCGTCACGCTTGTCCGAGAGACCCACCCGTTCCAGCAGTTTTTCAGCCTGGGCCCGGGCTTCGCGGGGTTCGCGTTTTTGCACTTTCAGCGGGCCGAGCAAAATGTTGTCGAGCACGCTCATGTGCGGGAACAGATGATAACTCTGGAACACCATGCCCACGTCCTGGCGCACCTGGCGCCAGTCGGTGGCCTTGTCCAGCAGCTCCTTGCCGGCAAAACGCAGGCTGCCGCTGTGGGCCACTTCCAGGCCATTGAGGCACCGCAGCAAGGTGCTTTTGCCGCAACCGCTGGGGCCGAGGATCACCACCACTTCGCCGCTTTGCACGCTCAGGTCGATGCCCTTGAGCACCTGCTGGTCGCCGAAGTATTTATTGAAACCCTGGAACTCGATCAATGCGCTCATGCTTGGGCCCAGCGCCGTTCCAGCACCTTGGAGGCAGCCGACAACGGGTAGCAGATAAAGAAGAAAAACAGGAACAGCGCGCCGTAGATCAACACCGACTCGTAGGTGCGCTCGATGATTTGCTGACCGACCTTGATCACATCCACCACACCGATCAGCACCGCCAGGGAGCTGGTCTTGATGATGCGGGTGTAGACGTTGATGGTCGGCGGGGTCATGCGTTTCAGGGCCTGGGGCAGGAGCACGTAGCCATACAACTGCGGGTCCGACAGGCCAATCGACAGGCCGGCTTCACGCTGGCCGCGGGGCAACGAATGCAAGGCACCGCGCACCACTTCGCCGACTTCACTGGCGCCCCACAGCGATAACACCAGCACCGCGCACCAGAAGCTCGGAATGCTCAGGCCAAAGAAAATCGGCAGGCCGAAGAACAGCAGGTACAGCCACACCAACACCGGAATGGCGCGGAATAGCTCGAGGTAAATCCGCAGCACCAGGTTGATCGCTTTCGAATTCAGCGTGCGCAGCACGCCATACAACACGCCGCCGACGGTACTGAAGGCAATGCTCAGGAACGAGATCGACAGGGTTTGCGCAGCGCCCTTGCCCAGTTGCGGCAACGACACCCAGAGTAATTCAAGACCCGAACTGGCCATGCTGGAGCCTCCTTTCAAGGCGGCTGAGCAGCAGCGACAGCGGCAGGAATAACAGCACGCAGATCAACGTCAGCACCGCGAGCATTTCGTAGGTTTTGTAATAGAGGGCAATGTAGCTTTTGGTGGTGTAGAGAATTTCCGGCACCGCCACCGCCGACACGATGGTGGTTTCCTTCAGCAGGAAAATGAAGTTCGCAAACAGCGCCGGCAGGCTGAGGATCCCCGCCTGAGGCAGGATCACATGGCGCAGCAGCTGCCAGTGGGACAGGCCGATGGACTTGCCCGACTCGATCTGCGCCAGCGGCACCGCCTCGACACCGGCGCGCAGCACTTCCGTGAGGTAGGCGCCGCCGAGAAAGGTCATGGTGATGATCGCCGCCCAGAACCCGGAGATATTCAATCCCAAGGCCGGCAACGCGAAGTAGACGAAAAACAGTTGGATCAGCAGCGGTGTGTTGCGCGCCAGTTCGACGTACAGCGCCACCAGGCGCCACACGTAGGGTGTGCGAAATACCAGCAGTGCAGCGTTGATCAGGGCCACCACTAACGAGGTGCCGATAGCGATCAGGCCGACTTGCAAGGTCACGCCCACGGCCTTGAGAAACGCTGGCAGCGTGCTGAGGATAAATGCGTAATCGAAGGTCATCTGAAATCCCTGACGCCGCAGGGGGTAATGCGGCGTTGGTGCGGTCCGGGTCAGCGTGGGTAACGCTGAGTAGCGCCGACTTTAAAGGTATAAAAAGCAAAATTTAAATACCGAAATAGCATATTGATATCACCCAAATAGATAACCTGCGGATTCGCGGTACCGGCGGATGACAGCTACTGTTTCCGGGGAAGTAGGAAGGGTCTTTTTATCGGTGCTGCACTTCAGGGATAGGCAGCGCGTGGCCAGACTGACGGCCAACCAACAGACGAGGGAATGAGCGATGACAAAAGCAAAACCGATTGATCCGCAGGAGCTGGTGAAGTGGCTGGTGGCGTTGCGCAGGGCCATTAACAGCCGGAATCTCTGAGCTGACACGCTCCCAAATGTGGGAGCGGGCTTGCTCGCGAATGCGGTGTATCAGTCAGCAGATGTGTTGGCTGACCCACCGCATTCGCGAGCAAGCCCGCTCCCACATTTCGATTGCATTCCAGCCATAAAAAACGCCGACGCTGTAGAAGCCGTCGGCGTTTAAACCTTGAAGGAGGTTTTGGGGCTCGATCAGAACGCCGGCACGACCGCACCGTTGTATTTCTTCTCGATGAAAGCTTTCACTTCAGGGCTGGTCAGGGCTTTGGCCAGCTTCTGGATCGCGTCGCTGTCCTTGTTGTCCGGGCGGGCAACCAGGAAGTTCACGTACGGCGACTTGGCGTCTTCGATGATCAGTGCGTCCTTGGCCGGGTTCAGGCCGGCTTCCAGGGCGTAGTTAGTGTTGATCAGGTCCAGGTCAACCTGGTCCAGTACGCGTGGCAGCAGGGCCGATTCCAGCTCTTTGAATTTCAGGTTTTTCGGGTTGCTGGCGATGTCTTTCGGCGTGGCCAGGGCGTTGGTCGGGTCTTTCAGGGTGATAACGCCAGCCTTTTGCAGCAGCAGCAGGGCACGGCCGGAGTTGCTGCCTTCGTTCGGGATGGCCACGGTGGCGCCATCTTTCAGCTCAGAGATGTTTTTGATCTTTTTCGAGTAACCACCGAAGGGTTCAACGTGCACACCGACCACGGTCACCAGGTTGGTGCCTTTACCCTTGTTGAAGTTTTCCAGGTACGGCAGGGTCTGGAAGTAGTTGGCGTCCAGACGCTTCTCGGCCACCTGCACGTTCGGCTGCACGTAGTCGGTAAAGACTTTGATTTCCAGGTCCACGCCTTCTTTGGCCAGGGTCGGCTTGACCAGCTCAAGGATCTCGGCGTGCGGGATCGGGGTAGCGGCTACCACCAGTTTCTCGTTGGCCTGGGCGAAGCTTGCAGTCAGGGCAGCCGCCAGTGCGGTAAACAACAGAACCTTTTTCATGCAGTGTCCTTATCGAAAATCCGGGTCGTCTGGGACGGCCGCTTTGTAGTTGAGTGCCAGCGAAGTGCTATCGCGGCGTGAAGCGGACAATACCGAGGTTTTTTATTCCAGAACAATACTTTTTATTCACTTTGATATTCCATTTTGTTCATACAGACGCCAACCCTTTCAATAGACGCCTCAACGCATCACGTTCGGCCTCGGTACCGCTGCTGAGGATCTGCCGCGCCTGGTGTTCGATCTGCGTCACCGACGGCAGCGGCAGGTTCAAATGCTCCGGCAAAATCTCGTCGCCACTGCTGACCAACAGGGCAAAGTGAATCACGTTCTCCAACTCCCGCGTGTTCCCCGGCCAGCTGTGATGCTCCAGCACGCGTTGGGCTTCGTCGCTGATCAGCGGTACCGGCAAGTCGAGGCGCTGGCTGTAGATGCCGAGGAAATACTCGGCCAGTGACAGGATATCGCCCACCCGCTCGCGCAGTGCCGGCAACTCCAACTGGCCTTCGCTGAGGTAATGGAACAGGCGCTCGTGAAACTTGCCGGCTGCCACGGCCTGAGCCAGGTCGATGCTGGTGGCCGCCACCAGCCGCACATCCACCGGACTTGGCTGATGAGCGCCAACGCGGGTCACTTCGTGGTTTTCCAGCGCCGCCAGCAACTTGACCTGGATCGGCAACGGCAGGTCGCCGATTTCATCCAGGTACAAGGTGCCGCCATTGGCCGAGCCAAACCAGCCGGCGCGGCTACTGGCTGCGCCGCTGTGGCTGCCTGCGGCGTAGCCGAACAGTTCGGCGTCGGCATAAGTCGGGCTGATGGCGCCGCAATTGACCGAGACAAACAAGCCGGTGCGGTCGCTGCCACGGTGGATATGCCGCGCGAGCAATTCCTTGCCGCTGCCGGTTTCGCCGCGGATCAACACGGGCAAGGCACGGGGGGCGAGATTTTCGAGGTCTTCGCGCAGTTGCCGCGAACGCGGGTCGACAAACACAAGCGCCTTGGCACGAATGCTCAGGGGGCTTTTTTCGGCGTCGGGGAAGGTCAGCAGGGGCTGACCGAAGGTTTCATGCAGGCTCATGGCAGACTCCCGCCCCATCCACGAAGGGGAAGGGGCGTTTAAAAAATTTTATGCACGGCGCCGGGAGTGATGTTCCAGGCGATTTTGCAGGCGATAGAGGTAGGCGAAACCCTGTTCCCAGCGTTGATGGCCGGACTTCACATTGATATGCCCGGCCCCCGCGAGAATTCCCGCTTCGGCGCCCCAGTTACGCGCCAGTTCCAGGGCGCGGGTGGCGCTGACGGCGCTGTCGTTGTCGGAGCTGACAACCTGGCTTGGGAACGGCAGCAGATGATTGGGGATTGGCGCGAAGTTACGCAGGGCGGGAGCGCAGGCAGGGCGTTCGACATCGGCCGGGGCCACCAGCAAGGCGCCGCGTACCTGACGCAGGAACTGCACCGGTGCGGTGGCGGCCCAATGGGCGACGGCGATGCAGCCCAGGCTGTGGGCAATCAGAATCACCGGGGTGCTGTCGGCGGCGATGGCTTCGGCCAGTGCGGCCACCCAGTCTTCGCGGCGCGGGGTCAGCCAGTCGGCTTGCTCCACGCGTGCGCTGTTGGGCAGGCTGTTCTGCCAATGACTTTGCCAATGATCTTCTGGCGATCCTTGCCAGCCCGGCACGATCAGATAACGAATCGACTCGCTGTGCATGGGTGTGCCCTCCTGCAGCGTTTAACGTTGTGGGTCAGTATAGGCACGGGGTATATATTCGTTAAGGAATAAGAAGCTATTTATTAATAACCAAAATGTTTGTTTGAGGGTGGGGGGGGGTTAGGGGGTTGGGGGTACATATCCGTTTCTTCGGTTATGGCCGCTATTGGTTCCGCTCTTACAGCGGCTCACTTTTGAACAGCGCAAAAGTAAGCAAAACGCTCTTGCCCCACCACTCGGCACCTCGCTAATGCTCGGTGTGTCCTCACTCCGGCTTTGGACCGTGGGCCGCCGCGATGGGCCATCCATGGCCCAGCGCGGCTAACCCGGCGTCCTGCCGGGTTACCCACGCTCCAAAGCCTGCGTTCGGCCAGCGTGGTTTAACGGGGCGCCTAAGATCAAGATCAAAAGCAAGAGCACAGCGGCCTCCCGGCCGGCTTGAGTGTGGTGAAGCAACAGCCAAATCAAAAGCTAAAGCGGGCACGGTCAAATGTGGGAGCTGGCTTGCCTGCGATGGCATCAACTGGGTGTACATGATGTACCGAGTTGTCTGCATCGCAGGCAAGCCAGCTCCCACAGAAAAGCAGAGCTGCATTCGCTCTGGCTTTTGATCTGGCTTTTAACACTCAAGCCGGCCGGTAGGCCGCTGTGCTCTGCTTTTGATTTTGATCTGCGGGCCCCGTCAACCACGATGGCCGCAAGTAGGCACGGTGGAGCGGGTAAATCGGCAGGGATGCCGATTTAGCCGCGCCGGGCCATGGATGGCCCGTCGCGGCGGCCCGCGGAGCCGTGCCGGAGTGCGGGCATGCCGAGCCTAGGCGAGGCACCGAGTGGTGGGGCAAAGACCTTTTGGTTACTTTTGGGGCGTTTGCCAAAAGTGACCCGCTGTAAGAGCGGAACCCTAAGTAGCCGTTACCTAAATAACGGATATGTACTCCCCCCAAAGCCCCAAAAAAAAGGCCGCACCCTGCCAAGGAAACGGCCAAAAAAATTGTCGAGGCATTTGAAACTAACGTGCAGTAATCACCGACAGCTTGGTAATCCCCGCGCGCTCGATAGACGCCATGGCTCGCGCCACTTCGCCATAATTAACTCCATCGTCAGCCTGCAGTTGCACCCGAACCTCCGGGTCCTTGGCCTTGGCCGACTGCAAGTTGAATTCCAGCAAATCCGGCTGGATTTCATCCTTGTTGATAAACAGTTTGCCGGCAGCATCAATACTCACCACCAGCGGATCTTTCTGCTCCACCGGCGCCACGGCCTCAGTCTTGGGCAGGTTGATCGGAATCGCATTGGTCAACAACGGCGCGGTGACGATAAACACCACCAGCAGCACCAACATCACATCCACCAGCGGCGTGACGTTGATCTCGCTCAGCACCTCATCACTGTCTTGCGTGGAGAAGGCCATCTCAGGACGCCTCCTTCACTTTTTGCGCGCCACCCTGGGCACTGGCCTTGCTCAGCGTCGGATGCAGCAGCACGCGGAACGAGTTCTTCTGCGCCAGGCTGTAGAAGTCATGGGCAAAGTCATCCAGGTCAGCAGCCGTGAGTTTCAGGCGACGCAGGAAGTAGTTGTAAACCAGCACCGCCGGCACCGCGACGGCAATACCCACACCAGTGGCGACCAGGGCGGCACCAATCGGCCCGGCCACGGTTTCGAGGCTCGCGGAACCGGCGGCGCTGATGCCTTTCAACGCTTCCATGATCCCCCAAACGGTACCGAACAGACCGATAAACGGCGACGTACTGCCGATACTCGCGACCACCGCCAGACCCGTTTCCAGGGAGCGACGCTCACGCACGATTTGTTGGCGCAGGGCACGTTCCAAGCGGTCCTGATGATTGATCGCCTGGCTCAGGTCAGCAGCGTGTGGCGCCTCACCCACCTGGATCGCGGCGTAACCGGCCTGGGCCACACGAGCAGCGGCGCCCGGCCTGGTTTCAGCCAGTTCAGCGGCCGAGTCCAGACTGGAGGCCGCCCAGAACTGTTTGTGGAATTTGCGATCCTGGGACTTGAGGCGACCGAACTGGACGCCCTTGAGCAGGGCCAGGCCCCAGGTAGCGACCGAAAAGACCACCAGCAGCCAGATCACCGCGCTTTCGATGGATTCAGTTGGAGATGCTAATGCCATGATGTTTTCCCTCTGTGCAGGTCGCGATGTGTCCGACACACCGCATCCAATAATTAATGAATCTTGAAATCAATCGGTACGCTGACCCAGCCGTCCTGGGCCACATCGCCCTGCTTGGCCGGTACAAAACTCCAGCGTTTAACGGCAGCCAGTGCGGCTTCGTCGAGTTGCTGGCGACCACTGCTTTTCTGAATCTGGATCTCACCCGGCTTGCCGGTGGCCAACACATGCACCCGCAACAACACCGTGCCTTCCCAACCCCGGCGCTGGGCCAGTGACGGGTATTCGGGCGCCGGGTTCTTCAGGTACGCGGCGTTGGCCGAGGCCGGTGTAACCGGCGCAGGCGCGGGCGGTGCGGGTGCTGGAGCCGGTGGCGCAGGTACAGGCGGCGCGGGCGGCTGCTCGGCGACCGGTTTCGGTGCGGGCTTGGGCACGGGCTTCGGTACCGGCTTGGGTTTCGGAATCTTTTTCGGCGCCGGCTTGGCGGCCAATTCATCGACCACCGGTGGCGGTGGCTCGACAACCGGTGGTGGCGGCGGTGGCGGCACGGGCGGTGGCGGCTCCACCACCGGCGGCGCCGGCTGGGAAAATTCGATCGTCATTGGCGGAATTTCCGGCGGCACAATCGGCAGCACCGGGGTTGGCTTCTGGCTGACCCAATAGATCACCGCACCATGCAAAGCCAGCGCGAGAATCCCCAACAGGATCGCTTCACGCCGACTCAACACTCCCTTGGGGGTTTTCTGCGTACGCAACTGCCCCAACGGCGCGCGGTGCGGCCGGCCAAGGTCGACCAACTCACCACCCGGTGCGTGGCGCCACTGCGCCTCTTGTGCACTGGCGGCGGTCTGGACATTGCCCATTGATTAACTCCCCTGCGGTCTTAAGCAAAAAAACCGACGGGCCTGCCTTGGCGGCCGTCGAGGGCTGAATCATCGGGGCCAGACGCTTATCTCTTAAAGTAATCTTTAAAGTTATACATAGATCCAAAATGAATAAACGAAACATCCAGATACGCCAAAGCCACGGCCTGCGCGGGCTGGCGCCGAGGCGCAAAATCCGAATGCTTTTGAGGCATACAAAATATTCACTCAAGGCATGACTCAGCGGGGGTTACTGGCACATAAATCCTGCAATTGACGCAGTAACGCCTGCCCCGCTGCGCCCAAACCATTGCGGCCATACAGCGCCAGCCGCACGCCCTGCACCGCCGGCAAACCGCTGTCTGCGCCCAACACCACATGCCCCGGCTGCACGACCCGCACCGGCAGCAAGCTGATTCCCAGCCCCGCCGCCACCGCCGAACACACGCTGGCCAGGCTCGCGCTGGAATAACCGATGCGCCAGCGCCAGCCACCCACCTCCAGGTGATGCAGCATTTCATTGCGATACAGGCCACCGGCGGGAAACGCCACCAACGGCAGCGGATCACGCCCCAGGGACGGAGCGCTGCGGCTGTCGACCCAGCACAAAGGCTCCGGCCAGGACGCCAGACAGTCATCGCTGTCGCCCATTTGCTTGACCAACAGCACGTCGAATTCACCGCCGCGATAATCCCGCAGCAACTCCGGCCCCAAGCCGCTGGTGACCTCCAGGCGCACCCGTGGATAAGCCTGTACAAACGCCGACAGCAGTGGCATCAAGCGCTCGGCCGCAAAGTCCTCGGGCACCGCCAGGCGCAGCACGCCATCGCTCTGCTGGTTGATCAGCACGTCAGCCGCCTCTTCGTGCAGCGCGAGGATGCGCCGCGCATAAGCCAGCAAGCGTTCACCCTCCACCGTGGCCACCACGCGGCGCTGGTCGCGGTCGAGGACCTGGCTGCCGAGTGCGTCTTCGAGGCGGCGGATCTGTTGGCTGACCGTGGACTGGGTCAAATGCAGGCGCTCGGCCGCGCGGGTGAAATTGCCGCAATCGACGACGGCAACAAAGCTGCGCAACAACACAGGATCGAACATGGGCTCACCATTCCATTTGCCACTGATTGGCATGGTTATATTTAATTTCAGAATACCCCTGCGGCTGCCCATACTTCACGCCTCATTGCGCACGAGGGGTTTTCCATGACTGACGATCAACAGCATCTGCATCACGCCGTGCAACTGGCCAAGGCCAACGTGGCAGCCGGTGGCCGCCCTTTTGGTGCCGTGCTGGTGCGCGACGGCAAGGTGCTGGTGGAAGCGGTCAACGAGATCCACTTGAGCCAGGACCCCACCGCCCACGCCGAGATGCTCGCCATCCGTGCCGCCAGCCAACAACTCGGCCCGCGCCTCGACGGTTGTGTGATCTACGCCAGCGGCCAGCCCTGCCCGATGTGCCTGAGTGCGATGCACCTGTGCGGCATATCCCGCGTGGTGTTCGCCGCCAGCAACGAAGTGGCGGCGCCATTTGGCCTGTCGACGGCAGCGATCTACCAGCAAATGGCGTTGCCTTTGGCGGAGCAAAAATTGCCCGTGCAGCATCTGCCTCAAGCGGCAATGCAAGCCCTCTACGGTGAATGGCAGGCCCTGCATGACGCTGAATAATTCGTTCGCCGGCAAACTCGCCGGTTGGGGTTTGCTGGTGGTGCTGGGCCTGAACCTGCGGCCCATCCTCAGCTCCATCAGCCCATTGCTGGGGGAAATCCGCCTGGCCACCGGCCTGAGTTTCCAGAGCAGCGCCCTGCTCACCAGCCTGCCAGTGATCTGCATGGGGCTGGTAGCGTTGGTGGGTGTGCGCCTGGAGGCGAAGCTGGGAGAACGTCGCGGGATTGCCCTGGGCCTGATGATGATTCTGCTGGCGTGCCTCGCGCGCTGGCTGTTTGGCCAGGCGCCGGCGCTGCTGGCTACCGCACTGTTTGGCGGCGCCGGTGTGGCGCTGATCCAGGCGCTGGTGCCGGCGATGATCAAGCGCCAATTCCATCAGCGCGTGCCGTTGGCGATGGGGGTTTACTCGGCGTCGCTGATGGGCGGCGGTGGCTTGGCGGCGCTGCTCAGCCCGTTGGTGGCGGGGCATTTCCAGCACTGGCAGGCGGGGCTCGGGATCTGGCTGCTACCGGCCCTGGGCGCGCTGTTGCTGTGGGCGTGGCTGCCATTGGGTGCGGCGAAAAACCCGCAGGTGACGGCGCCGTTCCAGGGCCTGCGCAACCGTCGGGCGTGGTTGCTGGCGCTGTATTTCGGCCTGGTGAATTGCGGCTACATGAGCATGGTCGCGTGGTTGCCGGCCTACTATCAGCAGTTGGGTTGGGACGTGCTGCCCAGTGGTTCGCTGCTGGCGTTCATGACGATCTTCCAGGTGATCGCCGCGCTGTTGATGCCCGCACTGGCGCAACGCGGCATTGATCGTCGGCCGCTGCTGAGCATCAGCCTGCTGGCCCAGACCGTGGGCTATATCGGCCTGCTGACAGCGCCGCTGGAGTTTCCGCACCTGTGGGTGGCGCTGATCGGCTTCGGCCTGGGGGCATGTTTTGCCCTGAGCCTGCTGCTGACCCTGGATCACCGCCGCGACCCTCGGGAGGCCGGCCAGCTGGCGGCGTTCGTCCAGGGCGTGGGCTTTTTGATCAACGCCATTTCGCCATGGCTGACTGGCTGGCTGCGGGAATTGACCGGCAGTTTCGTCAGCGCCTGGCTGGTGCTGACGCTGACGGTGGTGGCGATGCTGATACTCACCCAAGTGTTCAGCCCGGCGACGTATCGCACCGCTCCCGTTGCGGCCTAGAAGTCGTAGCGCCCGGTCACCCCAAGCGTGCGCGGGGTGCCCAACAGCCCTTCATAACCCCCGTTACCGCCGGTCCACAGGGTGGTGTAGTAGGTCTTGTCGAAGGCGTTCTTCAGCCATAACGACACGTCCCACTGCCCCTGCTGGTAATTGCCCCGCAGGCCGGTGGAGAGGTTGACCACCGCGTAGGCCGGGATCTGCCCGAAATCGGAATCTTCCACCGTGCCCACCGCCTTGGAGCGGAACGCATAACTGGCGGTGACGTAGGGTTCGAAGCCGTTATCCAGGTTCCATTTGTATTCGCCATTAGCGTTGGCAATCCACTTCGAGGCGCCCACCACCTGGTGGCCACTCAAGTCGCACGAAGCGGGCGCACCCGGGCGCAGACTGACTTCCGGCGGGCACGGCGCATCTTTGTACGACAGGTACTGCACGTCGTTGTACGAGCCGTTGATATTGAGCGTCAGGCCCTTGATCGGGATCAGCGTGCTCTCCACCTCCACGCCCCGGGAGCGCACCGAGCCGGCGTTGGTCAGGTACTGCACGCGGTTGCTGTCGTCGTAGGCATTGGTCTGGTAGCCGTTGACCTGGGTCCAGAACAGGTTGGCGTTGAGTTGCAGGCGACGGTCCCACAGGGTGCTCTTGAACCCCAGCTCGGCGTTGTTCGCGCGCTCGGTACCGATCAACAGCGAGTCCGGGCCGGCGGTAGGTGCGGAGCCCACCGCCAGGTTGACCCCGCCGGATTTCTCACCGTGGGACAAGGTCGCGTAGCCCAGCAAGTCGTCGTTGAAGCGATAGCTCAGGTTCAACAAACCGGAGGGGCTGGTGCTGTATTGGTTGAGGTCACCGGAGTCATAAGCCCCCGCTCGCCCACGCCGTGCAGTGGCCGCCGCACCGGTGACTGCGTCGCCGCCAAGGGGTGCGTTGCGCGTGACCCAGGCACTTTTCTGCTCATAGGTACCGCGCAGGCCGGCGGTGAAATCCAGGCGCTCGGTCAGGTGCCAGGTGCCTTGGGCGAACAACGCAAAGCTGTCGGTGCGGATATGCCCGTTGCCCACGCTGCTGACGTTGTTCAAGGCACCGGTGGGCGTGCCGTTCCAGATATCGGCCTTGGGCCCGTAATAAGCGAAGGATTTGTTGTCCAGGTCGGAGCCGAAGTAGTAGGCGCCGAGCACGTAATCGAAGAAGCCGCCGGTGGGTGAGGCCAGGCGAAATTCCTGGGACCACTGTTTGTCTTCCACCGACACGCCCGCGTTGTAGGAGGCCGGGACGTTGAGGCCGTCGTCGTTGCGCGGGGTGAAATTCCACCAGCGGTACGAGCTGACCGAGGTCAGGGTGAAGTCGCTGGGCAGGGTCCAGTTGGCTTCCAGCGAGGTGCCGCCCTGGAACACGGTGACGTGCTGGTCGCTGTCGAGGTTGACCTTGCGGTGCGTGCCGTCGACCAGGGTCGCGCCTGCCGCCGCCGCCCGCGATTGATACAGGTTGGTGCCATTGATGGTCGGCCCGGTGCTGTACAGCACGCGGGTGCCGGCGCTGGAGTCTTCTTCGTTGTAGTCGCCAATCCAGCGCAGGTTGAAGGTGTCGCTGGGCTTGTACAGCAGTTGCCCGCGAAAGCCCTGGCGCGAGCCGCCATTGAGGTCGTGGCCGTCGTACTCGTTCTTGATGTCGCCGTCGCTGCGGGTGCGGTACGCGGAGAAACGGCCCGCCAGGTCCTCGGTCAGCGGGCCGGAAATCGTGCCCTTGGTCTGGAAGTAACCGTCCTCGCCCAAGGAAGTCTCAATGCTGCGCTCCGGGGTAAAACTCGGCGCGCGGGTGCTGATGTTAATCACCCCGGCGGTGGTGTTCTTGCCGAACAGCGTGCCTTGGGGACCGCGCAGTACTTCGAGCTGTTCGATGTCCATCAAGTCGAACACGGCCATCCCCGGCCGCCCCAGGTACACGTTGTCGATGTACAGCCCCACGCTGCCTTCCAGGCCGTCACTGGCGGGGTTGTTCCCCAGCCCGCGAATCGACACGCTGGACTGGCGCGCATGCATGTAGGCGACGTTGACGCTGGGCACCAGTTGCTGCAAGTCCTGAATCCGGTAGACCCGCTGGCTCTCCAAGGCCTGGCCGCCGATCACGCTCATGGGCGTGGGCACGTCCTGGGCACTTTCGGTACGCCGCCGCGCCGTCACCGTGACCGTTTCCAGCTGGCCACTGGCGTTCTCACCCTTGGGCGCCGGCGCAGGCTCGTCGGCCGCCTGGCTGCTGGACCAACTGGCACTGCCCGCCAGCAACAGCGCCATCGGCAGGCGTTTCAGGCGCCAGGGAGAGGGAGGGACAGCGCGATTCAACAGGCTCATAAGCGGCTCCGGTGTCAGGAAATACGCTGGATCGCATATTCCTAAAGGCTATTTATTTATGTTTTTACAAACATTTACTGCATAAGAGATAGCCTTTATAAGGAGTCGACCTAATGCATAGCCAATGCATTTCCCCGATATTTTCAATGTGAAAAATGCATATCGACCTGCGCCAACTTCGCCACTTCATCGCCCTTGCCGAGCAACGCAGTTTTGTCGCGGCAGCGGTGACCGTGAACCTGTCGCAATCGGCCTTCAGCCGCAGCATTCAAGCGCTGGAACTCAGTGCCGGTTGCCAGCTGGTAGACCGTGGCCGCAAGGACCTGGCGCCGACCAAACAAGGCCAGGTGCTGCTCGAGCATGCACGGCGGCTGGTCAGTGGCGCCCAGCAACTGGCGAATGAGATCAGCCAGTTCAACGGGCTGGAGGCGGGTGAGCTGCGCTTCGGTTGCGGCCCGGCGCCCGCTGCCGGATTGATCCCCAGAGCCATCGGCAGTTTTATCGGGCGCTACCCCAAGGCCCGGGTGCAGTTCCAGGTGGACGACTGGCAAAGCCTGAGCAAGCGCCTGCTCAGCGAAGAGTTCGAATTTTTCGTCGCCGACACCCGGCATTTCGAGGCCCACCCGGATTACCAGACCCACCGCTTGCGCCCGCGCAAATGGCACTTCTGCTGCCGCGCCGGGCACCCGTTGGCGGAGCTGGAAAGCGTGACCGCGGCACAGTTGATGAGCTATCCGCTGGCGGTGACGATTCGCCCGCCGAACCTGCGCAAGGTCATCGTCGACCTCAGCGGCCGACCCGACTACACGCCCAACGTCGAATGCGAAAACGGGTACAGCCTGCTGGGCGTGGTGCTGCGTTCGGACGCTATCGGCATCGTCAGCGCCAACAGCGACGTGCTGCACATGGCCCGTGGCGAGCTGGTGTGCCTGCGGATTGAGGGTTTGGCGGAAGACCTGGAGGAGCGCTACACCCGCTATGGGATTGTCAGTCGCGCGGGGTATCGGCTGTCACCGCTGGCGGAGGCGATGATCGAGCAGATCAAGGTGATCGATGAGCAGGATGAAGAGGTGTGTGCGCTGGAGAATTTTGCTGTCTGAGCGACCGCTATCGCAGGCAAGCCAGCTCCCACAGGGGCATGCATCTCAAATGTGAGAGCTGGCTTGCCTGCGATAGCACCAGTCGCCACACCCATGCACCCACTGCATAAAACCCATTCCCCAAATGCACTTGCTTCAAGGCCTGCCAGGCGGCGAAATCGTTCGCCTGTCCTCCGTTCGGTGAAGCCTCATGTCCCAACCCAGACCCGTGCGCAACGTGCTGTACATCATGTGCGACCAACTGCGCCGCGATTACCTTTCGTGCTATGGCCATGCCCATCTGCACACCCCCAACATCGATCGCCTGGCCGCCGCCGGCGTGCGCTTCAGCCGGGCCTACACCCAGGGCACGATTTGCGGCCCGTCGCGGATGTCGGCCTATACCGGGCGCTATGTCAGCAGCCATCAGGTGGCCTGGAACGCCGTGCCACTGCCCCTGGAAGAACTGACTATCGGTGACTATTTGCGGCCCCACGGCATCCGCACCGCACTGGTGGGCAAGACCCACGCCACGCCCAATCTCGAAGCCCTGCAACGCCTGGACATCGACCCTGACAGTGCCCAGGCCCAACCGCTGAATGAGGTGGGCTTCGAAGCCTATTTCCGTCACGACGGCATCTTCCCCGACAGCCCGCTGTTCACCGAAAAACGCGAGTCTGCGCCCTACACCCACTACCTGCGCGAGCAGGGCTATGACGGCACCAACCCTTGGCACGAATGGGCGAATGCAGCCGCCGGAAAATCCGGGGAAATCCTCAGCGGCTGGCACATGCGCAACGCTCACCTGCCGGCGCGGGTGGACGAACAGCACTCGGAAACCGTCTACACCACCGACCGCGCCATCGACTTCATCACCGAGCAAGGTGAGCAACCGTGGTGCCTGCACCTGTCGTACATCAAGCCGCACTGGCCCTACATCGCCCCGGCGCCGTACCACGCGTTGTATACGGCTGAGCATGTACAGGCACCGATTCGGCCAGCGCCTGGAAAGGAAAGTGATCACCCGGTGTACCACGCTTTCCGCCAGCACCAGGAGAGCCTGAATTTTTCCCGGGATGAAGTGCGACTTAACGTGATCCCGACCTACATGGGCCTGATCAAGCAGGTGGACGATCAACTCGGCCGGCTATTTGATTTTCTCGAAAGCAATGGCCGCTGGGACGACACATTGATCGTGTTTACCAGCGATCACGGCGACTTCCTCGGCGATCATTTCCTCGGTGAAAAGGAATTCCTGCTGGAGCCCGCCGTAGGCATCCCGCTGATCGTGCGCGACCCTCGGGCTGCCGCCGATATCAGCCGTGGCTCGGTGGACGAGCGCCTGGTGGAAACCATCGATGCGCTGCCGACATTCCTGCAAGCGCTAGGATTACCCGGTGCCGAACACCGCCTGGAAGGCCGCTCGCTGATTCCGCTGCTGCACGGTGAAAACATCACCTGGCGCCGCTACGCCATCGCCGAATACGACTACGCCTTCCAGGCCCCGGCCCGGGAACGCCTCGACCAACCCATCGACCGCTGTCGCATGACCATGGTGCGCAGCGAACGCTGGAAATACCTGGCCTACGACGGTTACCGCGCGCAGTTGTTCGACTTGCAGAATGACCCGCAGGAATTGCACGACCTGGGTACCGACCCGGCGCACGCGGATGTGCGCGAGGCGCATCGGGGTTATCTGTTTGAATGGCTGCGAGGCTTGAAACGGCGCACCACCATCAGCCACGCCGAGATTGATCTGCGTGGCCAACGGTTCAGGTATGGAGAGCCGGAAGCGGAGAAGGTGGTGCAGATCGGGGTCTGGTGACCCGAAACGACCGATAAGCTTTTGTGGCGAGGGAGCTTGCTCCCGCGCCACAGGCGTTTGCGTTGAAGTTATAGACCGCGGGTGGTCTGGCTACGCTGCCCCTGCACACTCACCGGTACATCGCCCTTGAGCGTTACCCGGCGCACGATGCGTTCCTGGGTGCCGTAGTCGTCCACTGCGTAATGCTGGGTGGCGCGGTTGTCCCAGATCGCCACGTCGCCGGTGTTCCAGCGCCAGCGCACGGTGTTTTCCAGGCGCGTGACATGGCTTTGCAGGAGGTTGAACAGGTGCGCCGAATCCACCTGTGAATAGCCCTTCAGGCGTTTGACGAAGTGCCCCAGCAGCAGGGTCTTTTCGCCGCTGACCGGGTGCACACGTACCACCGGGTGCTCGGTCTCGTAGACCGTCGAGGTGAAGATCTTGCGGTACTCCTCCAGCTTCTCCGGCGACACATCCGGCTTGCGCGCGGCGTAGTCGTATTCATTGCTGTGCACGGCCCAGAGCTTGTCCGCCAGCTCCCGCAGTTCGGCGTTCAGGTCGTTGTAGGCCGCCGCGGTGTTGGCCCAGACGGTGTCGCCACCGGAGGCTGGCGCCAGCACCGAACGCAGGATCGAGGCCTTCGGGTAGGCATCGACGAAGGTCACGTCGGTGTGCCACGAGTTGGCGCGCTGGCCACGGGCACCGTCCAGTTCCAACAGGAACCGCGTGCCGTCGCGCACCGGTACGGTGGGGTGGGCAATCGGCTCGCCAAGCAAGTGGGCGAAGGCTTCCTGGCTCTGGTCATCGAGGTGGGTCTGCTCGCGGAAGAAGATCACCTTGTACTGCACCAGCGCCTGCTGGATGGCTTCCACTGTGGCGGCGTTCAGCCCGCCGGATAACGTGATGCCACGGATCTCGGCGCCGATGCGTCCGGCCACCGGGTGGATATCCAGCGCCAGGGCGACGGGTTGAACAGCTAGTGCGGCGTTGCTCATGGTGATGACCCTCATGTGCCAGCTTTCGGTTGGGAGTAGCGTGCAACAACGCTCTATTCATATGCATTTTAGGTCTAGCAAATGAACGCATGCTTCGTTGACGGAATAAGAGCTTGCATTTAAAACCTCAGCTCCCCCGGTCGCAAATGCCTTCGACCTATTTTTCAAATGCCAGGAAAGCATATGGATCTTCGCCAACTGCGCTACTTCATTGCCCTCAACGAACACCGCAGTTTTGTGCGTGCCGCCGACGCCATGGGCATCACCCAACCGGCGTTCAGCCGCAGCATCCAGGGGCTGGAACAGGAGTTCGGCTGCGTGCTGGTGGACCGGGGCAACAAGGACCTGCGCCCCACGCCCGAAGGCCAGGTGGTGCTTCAACATGCGCTGACCCTGGTGCACGGCGCGGCGTTGTTGAGCAGCGAAGTCACGCGCATGACCAAGCTGGATGCGGGCGAATTACGCTTCGGTTGCGGCCCGGCGCCGGCGGTGAAACTGGTGCCGGATGCGGTGGCGCGCTTTATCACCGCGCACCCGAAAATCCGCACCAGTTTCCAGGTGGATAACTGGGAAAAACTCAGCCGCAGCCTGAGCCGCGAAGAGATCGAATTTTTTATCGCCGACATCCGCCAGTTCGAGTCCGACCCGAACTTTCAGACCCGGCCGCTGACGCCCAAACGCGGGGTGTTTTTCTGCCGGCCGGGGCACCCGCTGCTGGCCAAGGACAGCCTGTCGACCAACGACATGTTCGATTACCCGTTGGCCGCGCCGCTGATTTCCCAAGGCACTCGCAAACTGTTGGCGAATCTCAGCGGGCGCATGGATTTCTCACCGAGCATTCACACCGAACACTTCCCGGCCCTGGTGAAGATCGTGTTGCAGTCCAATGCCATTGGCGTGGGCACCGAGGAGGCGTTTGCCGAGGACATTGCCAAAGGCAAACTGGTGCTGCTGCACTGGCGCAACCTGCCGCAAAACCTCGAGAGCCTGAATGCCCGTTGCGGGATCGTCAGCCGCACCGGCTTTCGCTTGTCGCCGGCGGCCAAGGCGATGATCGAGACGCTGGTGGCAGTGGATCAACACGAAGTAAGTGTGGCGGTCTAGCGCACCGCCCCACTCACCTCCCACGTAGCTTGCATTAGGGGGCTTCAGATGCCGGCGGCCGCCAACTTCGGCGCCACCCAATCGTTCACCTGGAACGGCTTGCGGATCAATCGTTGCTGCGATGCCAGATCCACTTTGTTCTGCAACTTGGCGAGGAACACCGGGTCGAGGGTCGACGGGAAAATCTCGCTGAGTTTCTGGTCTTTCAAATCATTGGTCAGGATCACCGGTGGATAACTCGCCAGCCCCGACACCAACTGGATGTAGGCCTGCTTGTTGTTGTCATCGGTCAGCCATTGCACCGCTTGCTGCTGCGCCTTGAGCAGCGTGGCCACGGCTTCGGGATGCTCATCGACAAACTTGCCGCTGCCCACCAGCACACTCTGGATACTGCCGGCGTCGCCCAGGTCCTTGGTGCTCAGCGGGATTTCGGCCAGGCCCTTGGCTTGCAACGCGCTCAGGCCCGAACTGCCCCAGGTCGCGTCGATCTGCTTGGCGGCCAGTGCGGCGACGGCAGCGTTGAAGTCCAGGTTGATGACTTTCAGGTCTTTTTCACTCAAGCCCTGGCTGGCCAGAGCGCTGTCGAATGACAGTTGGCTGGCAGTGCCGCGGAACACCGCAACGCGCTTGCCCTTGAGATCCTGCAGGGTCTTGATGCCCGAACCCGGCACCACCCCCAGGTAATGTTTGACGCCTCGGGCGCTGGCACTCAACAGGCGCGTGTCGAGGCCGTTGGATTTGCCGATGATTGCCGCCAGGTCGCCCAGATAGGCCAGGTCCACCTGGCCATTGGCGAAGGCTTCATTGATCACGGGGCCCGCGCCCTTGAAGAAATTCCACTGGATCTTGATGCCCTGGTCGGCGAAAGCCTTTTCAAAAATCTGCTGTTGGCGCAGCACGTCCACTACACCCCCGCCGCTGTGTTGAGTACCGGCGGTGAGGTCGGGCACGGCGATGCGAATTTCCTTGAGGTCGGCAGCCTGCACCAGCCCGGCCAACGCCGTGCCGGCAACCAGTGTGATCAAGCGTTTGAAGGGCAGCTTCATAGGGGGTGCTCCTGAGGGCGGCGGTAGCCTGGGGAGCAGAAAGTAGGCATAAGCGGATCAAAACTTTAAATACTATAAATTCACAATTTAATAGCTTTCAGATCTATAGGCAGCCAAACGCAGGCCCCAGAAGGCTATGCACCAACAGCATGGAAAATATTCTCCAAATGCATTGGATGCGTATCGGGTAGCGGCTTTAAATGGTTTTTCTTATCCCTCAATCGTCTTGATTGTTTGTTTATAAGATCAAAAAAACATAAAGCCCACCGGACAACGGAGGTCATCCATGGCCCGAATCTCGCTGTTGAGCCTACCACTGGCGGCCCCTGCCCAAGGGCGGCAGCCACGTTGGCCGCACTTAGGCGACCGCCTGTTGCCCTGGCTGCTGCCGCTGGTGTTGTTCGCGCTGTGGTGGTTGGCCAGCCGCAATCATTGGATGAGCGAGCAGATTCTGCCCGCCCCGTCGCTGGTCTGGAGCAGCGCGGTGGAGTTGGCCGGCGGTGAATTATGGAGCCACTTGGCGATCAGCCTGCAACGGCTGTTCTGGGGCTTGCTGGCGGGGGTGAGTGCCGGTGCATTGCTGGGGGCGCTGCTGGGTTTCAGTCCCCGAGCCGAGCGCCTGGTGTTCCCGACGTTCAGCGCTTTGTCGCAAGTCCCGACCCTGGCCTGGATCCCGCTGTTCATGGTGTTTTTCGGGATAGGCGAAACCCTCAAGCTGGTGGTGCTGGTCAAGGCGATTGTGGTGCCGGTCACCCTGCATACGCTGGTGGGGGTGCGCGATGCCCAGCCCGGCCTGCGTGAAGCCGCACGGGTGCTGCGCCTGCCTTCTCACCTGTTGATCCGCCGCCTGATTTTGCCGGCCGCACTGCCGGCGTTCATGGCCGGAGTGCGCCTGGCCCTGGCCGCCGGCTGGACCTCGTTGCTGGCCGTGGAACTGTTGGCCTCCAGTGAGGGCATCGGCTACCTGATGGTCTGGGCGCGGCAACTGTTCATGCTGGATATCGTCTTCGTGTGCATCGTGGTGATCGGCGTGCTGGGCGTGGTCATGGACCGCGGCGTCGGCTGGCTGGACCGCAAGTGGGTGCACTGGCCGCATCCGGCCACCGCACAGATTCGCCGTGGCCCGCGCTACCAAGGCTGGCAACGCCTGCAACCCTGGCTGCTGCCGCTGGGTTTAGTAGCGCTGTGGCAACTGGCAACACAGCAGGCCTGGGTGGATCCGAACATCCTGGTCAGCCCATGGGCAGTCCTGCAAACCACCGTGGCCGGAGTGCTGGACATGAGCCTGGTCAGCGCCCTGGCCCTGAGCCTCGGGCGCACCTTGGGCGGCTTGGTGCTAGGCGGCGGCCTGGGCTTCCTCGTGGGCTTGCTGCTGGGGCTGTCGCGCACCAGTGAACGGCTGCTCGGCCCAACCCTCGCCGCCCTGCGCCAGATTGCGATTTTCGCCTGGGTACCGCTGCTCACCGCCTGGTTCGGCCTCGGCGAATTGGCCAAGTGGGTGTTCATCGCCCTGGCCGCGTTCTTTCCACTGTTTATCGCCACCCAACGCAGCGTGCTCAATCTGTCGCCGCAACTGAATGAAGCCGCCCAGGTCTTGCGCTTGAGCCTCGGCCAGCGCCTGCGTCGGCTGGTGCTGCCGGGTGCGGCTGCGGGGATTTTTGCCGGCCTGCGCCTGAGCCTGATCTACGCCTGGCTGGGCACCATCGGCGCTGAATATTTCATGCCGTCCAACGGCGGCATCGGCAGCCTGATGATCGGTGCCCAGCAACTGCTGCGCATGGACCTGATCATGAGCGGCATGCTCCTGGTTGGCCTCACCGGCGCCGCTCTCAATCTTATCGGCCAACGCATCGAAACCCGCGCCACGCGCTGGAGACACGCATGAACGCACCTATCGTCAGCTTCGCCCATGTGGGCAAATCCTTTGATGTCGACGGCTTCGAACTGGAGGCCATCCGCGAATTCAACCTGGATATTGCCGAAGGTGAATTCGTCGCCATCGTCGGCTCCAGCGGCTGTGGAAAATCCACCCTGCTGCGCTTGCTGGTGGGCCTCGACACGCAGTTTCGAGGACAGATCAGCGTCGATGGCAAGGCCGTCAGCGGCATCGGTGGCGAGCGCGGCATCGTGTTCCAGGAACACCGTCTGTTCCCTTGGCTGACGGTGGAAGAAAACATCGGCCTGGGCCTGGTCAACGAGCCCCTGAGCGTTGCCGAAAAGCAGCAGCGCATCGGCGATTTTATCGAGCTGGTGGGCCTCACCGACTTCACCCGCGCCTACCCGCACCAGCTGTCCGGCGGCATGGCGCAACGGGTGGCGATTGCCCGCGGCCTGGTGGCCAGCCCGCGCATCCTGCTGCTGGACGAACCCTTCGGCGCCCTCGACGCCCTGACCCGCCAGCAGATGCAGGACGAGCTGCTGGCCATCCGCGCACGGGCGAAAATCACCACAATCCTGGTGACCCACGATGTGGAAGAAGCGATTTTTCTCGCCGACCGCGTCGTTGTGATGGAACCCCGTCCAGGGCGGATCAAGCAGGTAGTGGACATCGCCCTGCCCCATCCGCGCCAGCGCAGCAGCTTCGACTTCCACCAGTTGCGTGAAGAACTGCTGCACGAACTGATCAGCGACGACCACTACCAGCCACCGGTGCGCGAGCAGATCCGCAACCTGCCCCTGGCCTTTATTGCCTGCTAACGAGGAGCGTATTGATGCCGCAACGTCCCAACTTTTTAGTGATCCTGGCCGATGACATGGGCTTCTCCGACCTCGGAGCCTTCGGCGGCGAAATCGCCACGCCGCACCTCGATGCCCTGGCACTCAACGGCCTGCGCCTGACCGACTTCCACACCGCGCCCACCTGCTCGCCGACCCGCTCGATGCTGCTCACCGGCACCGACCACCATATCGCCGGGATCGGCACCATGGCCGAGGCGCTCACCCCGGAGCTGATCGGCAAACCGGGCTACGAGGGCTACCTCAACGACAAAGTGGTCGCCCTGCCGGAGCTGCTGCGCGACGCCGGTTACCAGACCCTGATGAGCGGCAAATGGCACCTGGGCCTGACCGCCGAGCTGGCGCCCCATGCCCGGGGTTTCGAGCGTTCGTTCTCGCTGTTGCCGGGGGCGGCCAACCACTATGGGTTCGAACCGACCTACGACGACACCACGCCAGGGCTGCTCAAATCCACCCCGGCGCTGTACATCGAGGACGACACCTTAGTCGAACAGTTGCCCAAGGATTTCTATTCCTCCGACGCCTTTGGCGACAAGCTGCTGCAGTACCTCAAGGAACGGGACCAGACCCGGCCGTTCTTCGCTTACCTGCCGTTTTCTGCCCCGCACTGGCCGTTGCAGGCCCCCGCAGAGATCGTCGACAAATACCGTGGCCGCTACGATGCCGGCCCCGAAGTGTTGCGCCTGGAACGCCTGGAAAAACTCAAGGCGCTGGGGCTGATCGATGCGGATGTGGAACCCCATCCGTTGATCGAATTGAACACCCAGTGGGCGGCCCTGAGCGACGAGCAACGCCAGGTGTCGGCGCGGGCGATGGAAGTGTATGCAGCGATGGTCGAGCGCATGGACTGGAACATCGGCCGGGTGGTCGAGTACCTGCGCAAACAAGGGCAACTGGACAACACCTTTATCCTGTTCATGTCGGATAACGGTGCCGAAGGTGCCCTGCTGGAAGCCTTCCCCAAATTCGGCCCGGAGCTGCTGACCTACCTCAACCAGCATTACGACAACCGCCTGGAGAACATCGGCCGCGCCAATTCCTACGTGTGGTACGGCCCGGCCTGGGCTCAAGTCGCGACCGCGCCGTCACGGCTGTTCAAGGCGTTTACCACCGAAGGCGGGATCCGCGTGCCGGCGCTGGTGCATTACCCGCAGTTGTCCCTCAAGGGCCGGATCAGCCATGGCTTCGGCACGGTGATGGACATCACGCCGACCATCCTCGACCTCGCCGGCGTGCGCCATCCAGGCAAACAGTGGCGCGGTAAACCGGTTGCGCCGTTGCGTGGCAAGTCGTGGCTGGGGTTCCTGTCCGGCGAGACCGAACAGGTGCATGACGAACACACCGTCACCGGCTGGGAGCTGTTTGGCCGCCGGGCGATTCGCCAGGGCCAATGGAAAGCCGTGTACATCCCGGGCCCCGTGGGGCCTGCCACCTGGCAACTGTACGACCTGGGCCAGGACCCCGGCGAAATCCATGACCTTGCCCAAAGCCACCCGCAAAAGCTGGCGACCCTGATCGGCCACTGGCAGCAGTACGTCGAAGAGACCGGGGTGATCCTCAGCGCGTCGCCGTTTCAGCCGGATTGATCGCCACCGATGAATGGGCCGCGCGCTCAAACCGATTGGCCCGGGCAAACGTGCCGAAATCGTTGAAGCGCACGCCCATCTCAGCCATCACCTTGTGCGCCGTTTTCACCGTCATCTGACGGATGTAGAACGGCTCCTTGACCACGAAATGATGAATCCCGTGGGTGCTGCCGAAGTTGAAGCAGAACGCCTGCAACGGCCACAGCCACCACGGGTTGAGCACCTGGGTTTGCTGGATCACATTGCCCGGCTCGATGTCACCGTAGTAGTGCATGTTGGAACTGACAAAGTGCAGGCAGAAGGTGCGCAGCACGTTGGGCCCGATGATCACCACGGCGGCGATGTCGACGATGTGCATCACTGCCAGGGTGTTGGCTGACCAGTCGATTGGCGCGCCCAGCAGGCTGGCGATGCCATTGGCGGCATGAAAGCCCAGGAACACATACCACGCGCCCCAATGCAGCAGTGCCAACGGCGCATAGACCAGCGCCGTGCGCTTGAGAATGCCCAGCTTGTGCTTCCAGGTCGGTGCCCGCAGCACCCGGATCAGCGCCGACATGATGTTGTCGCCGACCATCAGCAAGCGTGCCAGGCCCCACGGTTCACCGTTGGTGATTGCGCGCTCTTCGATGTCGGTTTCGCTGCCGGAAACCTTGTGATGATTGAGGTGGATATGGCGCCGTACCCAGGGGTTGATGGTGCTGGGCCGCGCCAGCCACACCAGGCCCATCATCAGGTTGTGGGGCAGGCGCTGCTTGCGAAAGTACATGCTGTGGATCAGGTCGTGTTCCAGCTCGTGGGTCAGCGACGCCAGGAACGCGTTCAGCAGCAGGCACACCCACCACGCCATGTGCCCGGTGATATACAGCGCCGCCGAACCCAGCATCCCCATCAGGGCAAAGGTCAGGATGCCCGCGCCCAACGCGTCCTGATGCAGCAGCCAGGGGTGGCGCTGACGCAATAACTGACCCTCGGCCAGCACCACTTCACGAATATGCGCTGAACGCTGTTGTGCGTTCATCTGCCGGGGGCTTGCAGAAGTACCGTCCATGCTTCCATCCTCTGTCTTATTGATGCGTACATCCTGCCCTATGCGATCTGGCGGGACGCTAGCCCCACACGCCAACCTGTTGACCGCAAGCGCCAATCAACATGACCGAACCGACCTCCCTCGCCAGCTGGACCCGCGCCCTGCGCAAGCAGCTCGACGCCCTGGGCCTCGACAGCGCCGCGTTGTGCGCCCAGGCCGGGCTTGACCCACAGTTGATGGACGATCCCAACGCACGTTATCCGTTGTCGGCCACCACGCGCCTGTGGGAACTGGCGGTGCAGGCCAGTGGCGACCCGGCGATTGGTTTGCGGGTGTCGCGGTTTGTCAGCCCCACCACCTTTCATGCGCTGGGTTACGCGCTGGTGGCCAGCGGCAGCCTGCGGGAAGTGTTCGAGCGGATCGTGCGCTATCACCAGGTGGTCAGCGATGCCCTGAGCCTGGAGCTTAGCCGGGAGGGCGAACGTTACCGCTTTCGCCTGCAACTGCCTGCCGGCACACCCGCGCCGGCGTTTGAAGCGATTGATGCGTTCGCCGCGATTTATGTGCGCACTTGCCGCAATCGACTGGGGCGCGAATATGCGCCGCTGGCGGTGTACCTGCGGCGGCCCGAGCCGGCCGATCCCAAGCCGTGGCACACGGTGTTTCGTGCACCCGTGTTTTTCGCCGCCGAGGAAGACCGTCTGGAATTCGCCGCCCAGGACTTTGACAGTCACCTGGACGACGCCAACCCGGAGTTGGCCGAACATAATGAAACCGTGCTCAAGCGCACCTTGGCACAACTGCGGCCGCTGACCTGGGAGCGCAAAGTGCGTTCGGCCATTGAAGCGCAGTTACCTGACGGTGAACCGAGCGCCGAGCGTATCGCCCAGGCGTTGCATTTGAGTTTGCGCAGCTTGCAGCGGCACCTGGCGGACGAGGGCTGCCGGTTTGATGCGCTGCTCAATGAGTGCCGGGAGAACCTCGCGCTGCTGCACCTGCGGGACCCCGAGTGTTCGCTGGCGGAGATCAGTCATTTGCTGGGGTTTGCCGATACCAGCAGCTTCAACCGGGCGTTCAAGCGCTGGACGGGGATGACGCCGGGGCAGTTTCGGGATGGGTTGAGGTAGCTGGAGTTGCGGTGGCTGTAAGGGCCTCTTCGCGAGCAAGCCCGCTCCCACATTTGACCGAGTACATCCTTTGGAATGTGGTCAAATGTGGGAGCGGGCTTGCTCGCGAAAGCGGTCGATCAAACACCACAAAAGCCAGAATCAGTCAGCGCCCCCGATCCCGCCTCAACACCTTCTTCACCCGCGCCACCAAGGCCCGGGCCTCAAAGGGCTTGAGCAAATAGTCGTCCTCATGCAATTCCAACCCACGCAGCCGGTCTTCAATCCCGTCGGGAGTGGTCAAGAACAGCATCGGCGTCTCACCCTTCAACCGAATCGCCTGCTGCAGCTTCCAGGCATTCAGCCCCGGCAGCATCACATCCAGGATCACCAGGTCGTATTCGGTGCTTTCCACAAAGCGCAGGGCCGCCATGCCGTTGGCCGCCACCTCCACCGTGTAACTGGCCTCTTCAAGACTGCGGCCCATCGCCTCGGCCGCCTCTGACTCGTGTTCCACTAGCAGGACGCGCATAACACACCTCGAATAATCGTGAACGCAGGCTACCACCCTCAGGCGTGCGCCGCCTCGCGCAAACGTTGCGGGTCGAGGATTTCGATCTCGCCATAGCCCAGGCGCACGATGCCCTGGCCTTGCAGGTCCTTGAGCAACGCATTGGTGGTCTGGCGCGACAGGCTCAACATCGCGGCCAGGTCTTCCTGGGGCAGTTGCAGTACGTGTCGGGCCTGCTCGATGTCGCCGTAGCCTTCGGCGATCATCAACAAGCGGTGCGCCACCCGCACCGACGCCGGCATCAGGCTCAATTGCTCGATATTGATAAAGGTCAGGCGCAGCTTCTGGCTCATCAACAGGGCCATGTCGCGCCAGTAACGCGGAGTCTCTTCGAGGATCTGCAGCAACGCCGGTTGCGGCACCTGCAACAACGTACAAGGCCCGACCGCGCAGGCGTCGTGGGTGCGGGGCAACCCGTCGAACAGGGAGATCTCGCCGAACCAGTACGGCAACTCCGCCAGGCTCAACACCGCTTCCTTGCCCTGCTCGTTCACCGCGCTGATGCGCAAGGAGCCTTCCAGCACCGCGTACAACCCACACGGCGGGTCGCCGCGCTTGAACAGGTATTGCCCCGCCGTCAGCTGCCGCAACCGGGCGCTGGTCAGCAAGCTATTCTGTAGATCATCAGGCAGATGGCTGTACCAGTGACCGGTGGCCAACCGTGGGTGCCATTTCTCTACATCCATGCGAACTCCGAAGATTGTCGGCCAGTTGACAGTGTGTCGCGGGCCTACAGGGCATGATCAAACATCCTACAGGAGGAACAACAATGAAAAGCCTCGTCGACCATCTCAGTCAATACGCCGCCTACCACCGCGACTCGCGCAACATCGCAAGCCACTTTATCGGCATCCCGCTGATTGTGGTGGCGGTGGCCGTGCTGCTGTCGCGCCCCGAATGGACGGTGGCCGGGCTCTGGCTGTCGCCTGCGGTGCTGCTGGCACTGTTCTCGGCGTGGTTCTATTTGCGTCTGGAGCTGGCACTTGGTGTGCTGATGACGGTGCTGATGGGCCTGTCGGTGTGGGCCGGGCATGTGCTGGCGGCGCAAAGCACGCTGGTGTGGCTGAGCAGCGGCATCGGCATGTTCGTGGTGGGCTGGGTGATCCAGTTTGTGGGGCATTACTACGAGGGGCGCAAGCCGGCGTTTGTCGATGACGTGTCCGGGCTGATCGTGGGGCCGTTGTTTGTGGTGGCGGAGTTGGCGTTTCTGGTGGGGCTGCGGCATGACCTGAAGCGGCAGATTGAAGAGCGTTCGGGGCCGGTGGCCGTGCGGCACAAGAACGCCACGGCCTGACAAGCAACACAAGCTAAATGTGGGAGCTGGCTTGCCTGCGATGCTGGCACCTCGGTGTCTCAGGCATACCGAGGTGATGCTATCGCAGGCAAGCCAGCTCCCACAGGGGTTTTGCAGTGTTCTTAAGCTTTTTGCCAGACCTTGGGCTTGAAGAACAACGTCTCGCCCCGCGCCAGGCCGGTCAGACTGTCGTGGTCTTTCACCACTTCTGCCTCGATCAACTCGCTCTGGCCTTCGACCTTCAGGGTCACCCGGGTGGTCGCGCCAAGCGGGCGAATATCACGCACTTCAGCCGCGTGGTGGTCCTCCAGCTCATGGCGCGACAGCGACACTTCATGCGGGCGGAACAGCACGTGCTTGTCTTCACCCAAGTGCAGACGATTCGAATCCCCAAGGAAGTGATAAACGAAATCGCTGGCCGGGTTTTCGTAGACTTCGCCCGGTGAGCCGATCTGCTCGATCACGCCCTTGTTCATCACCACGATGCGGTCCGCCACTTCCATGGCTTCTTCCTGGTCGTGGGTCACGAACACCGAGGTCAGGTTGATGTCTTCGTGCAGGCGCGCCAGCCAGCGGCGCAGTTCTTTACGAACCTTGGCATCCAGGGCGCCGAACGGTTCATCCAGCAGCAGCACTTTAGGCTCTACCGCCAGGGCGCGGGCCAGGGCGATACGCTGGCGCTGGCCACCGGAGAGTTGTTCCGGGTAGCGATCCGACAGCCAATCGAGCTGCACCATGTTCAGCAACTCGTGGACTTTTACCGCGATCTGGCTTTCGGTCGGGCGCTGGTTTTTCGGTTTCATGCGCAGGCCGAACGCGACGTTGTCGAACACGGTCATGTGGCGGAACAGGGCGTAGTGCTGGAACACAAAGCCGACGTTGCGATCACGCACGTCATGGCCGGAGACGTCTTCACCGTGGAACACGATGCTGCCGGCATCCGGGGTTTCGAGCCCGGCGATGATCCGCAGCAAGGTGGTCTTGCCGCAGCCGGACGGGCCCAGCAACGCCACCAGCTCGCCACTCTGGATGTCCAGGTTGATGCTGTTCAGAGCCTTGAAGGCGTTGAAATTCTTGCTGACATTACGGACTTCGATCGACATGACTTATTCCTCAGCCGCACCGGCGCGCAGGCGGTTAATACGGTTCTCGCTCCACTGCTTGAGCAGCAGGATGAAGAGCGCCAGGATCAGCAACAGGCTCGCGACGGCAAACGCGGCGACGTGGTTGTATTCGTTGTAGAGGATCTCGACGTGCAGCGGCAAGGTGTTGGTCACGCCGCGAATGTGGCCGGACACCACCGACACCGCACCGAACTCACCCATGGCCCGCGCGGTACACAGCACCACGCCGTAGATCAGGCCCCACTTGATGTTCGGCACGGTGACATGCCAGAACATCTGCCAGCCGTTGGCGCCCAGCAGGCGCGCGGCCTCTTCTTCCTGGGTACCTTGTTCCTGCATCAGCGGGATCAACTCACGGGCCACGAATGGCACGGTGACGAAGATCGTCGCCAGCACGATGCCCGGCAAGGCGAACACGATCTGGATGTCATGGTCCTGCAGCCACGGGCCAAAGAAGCCCTGGGCGCCGAACATCAACACGTAGACCAAACCGGCGATCACCGGCGAGACCGAGAACGGCAGGTCGATCAGGGTCACCAGGATACTTTTGCCACGGAACGAGTACTTGCTCACGCACCAGGCGGCGCTGACGCCGAACACCACGTTGAGCGGTACCGAAATCACCACGGCGATCACCGTGAGTTTCAACGCCGACAGCGCGTCCGGTTCAAGGATCGCGGTGAAGAACGCACCCAGGCCATTCTTCAGGCCCTGGGACACCACGATAAACAGCGGTAGCAGCAAAAACAGGAAGAACACCAGCCAGCCAAGGCTGATCAGGATGCGTCGGGACACCGCGCTGCCACGACGGGCAGCGTTGGCCGAGGACGCGGCGGAAATAGACGATTGGGACATGTTCCGCGCCTCCTTATGGGTGTTCGATACGCCGCTGCAGCAAGTTGATCAGCAGCAGCAGGACAAAGGAAACCACCAGCATCAGCACACCGATGGAGGTGGCGCCGTGGTAGTCGTATTGGTCGAGCTTGACCATGATCAGCAGCGGCAGGATCTCGGTTTTCATCGGCATGTTGCCGGCGATGAAGATCACCGAACCGTACTCACCGACACCTCGTGCAAACGCCAAGGCGAAGCCGGTCAACCAGGCAGGCAGCAGCGCCGGTACCAGGATGTAGCGGAACACTTGCAAGGGCTTGGCGCCAAGGCAGGCGGCCGCTTCTTCGATTTCCCTGGGGATATCGGCCAACACCGGCTGCACGGTACGCACCACGAATGGCAGAGTGACAAAGGTCAACGCCAGGGTAATACCCAAGGGGGTGTAGGCGATCTTGAAGCCCAGGTCGGCGGCGAACTGGCCTACCAGGCCGGTGGGCGTGTACAGCGCGGTGAGCGCGATACCGGCGACGGCGGTGGGCAGGGCGAACGGCAAGTCGATCATCGCATCGATGATCTTGCGCCCGGGGAAGGTGTAGCGCACCAGTACCCACGCCAGCAGGGTACCGATCACGCCGTTGATGATCGCGGCATACAACGCAGTGCCGAAGCTCAGTTTCAACGCCGCCAGCACACGGGGTGCGGAGATGATGTTCCAGAACTGATCCCAAGTGAGTTGAGCGGCGTGTACAAACATCGCCGCCAGGGGGATGAGTACGATCAGGCTGAGGTACACCACGGTGTAGCCCAGCGTCAGCCCGAAGCCGGGTATGACGGGGGAGATACGACGCGACATAAGAGTCCTTGGTTAGCGGGTAGATACCACTGTAGGAGCGAGCTTCTGTGGGAGCTGGCTTGCCTGCGATGCCGGCACCCCGGTGTATCAGTTACACCGAGGTGATGCTATCGCGGGCAAGCCCGGCTCCCACAGAAAGCTGGCTCCTACAGTTTGATTTTGCTTACTGCGCCGAGTAAATCTGGTCGAACACGCCACCGTCATTGAAGAATTTCGGTTGGGCAGTTTTCCAGCCGCCGAAGTCTTTGTCGATAGTCACCAGGTCCAGTTTCGGGAACTGCTGGGCGTATTTGGCGGCGACTTTCTCATCGCGTGGGCGGTAGAAGTTCTTCGCCGCAATCTCCTGGCCAGCCGGGCTGTACAGGTGCTTGAGGTACTCGGTGGCGATCTCGGTATTGCCCTTTTTCTCGGCGTTCTTGTCGACCACGGCCACTGGCGGCTCGGCGAGGATCGACAGCGAAGGTACAACGATGTCGAACTTGTCGGCGCCGCCGTCTTCCTTCAGGGCCAGGAAGGCTTCGTTTTCCCAGGCCAGCAACACGTCACCCTGACCGTTGTTGACGAAGGTGATGGTCGAACCGCGCGCGCCGGTGTCGAGGATCGGCACGTGCTTGAACAGCTCTTTCACGTATTCCTGGGCCTTGGCTTCGCTGCCACCGGCTTTCAGGCCGTAGGCCCAGGCGGCGAGGAAGTTCCAGCGGGCGCCGCCGGAGGTTTTCGGATTCGGGGTGATCACGGACACGTCTTTCTTGATCAGGTCGCCCCAATCCTTGATGCCTTTAGGATTGCCCTTGCGCACCAGGAACACGATGGTCGAGGTGTACGGAGTGCTGGCGTCCGGCAGGCGGGTTTGCCAGTTTTCCGGCAGGGTCTTGCCCAGTTTTGCGATTTCGTCGATGTCGCCGGCCAGGGCCAGGGTCACGACGTCGGCACGCAGGCCGTCGATCACCGCGCGGCCTTGCTTGCCCGAACCACCGTGGGATTGCTGGATCTTGACGTTGTCACCCGGGTGTGACTGCTTCCAGAAGCTGGTGAATTCAGCGTTGTAGTCCTGGTAAAGCTCGCGGGTCGGGTCGTAAGACACGTTAAGCAGTTCGTAATCCTTGGCAACAGCGGAACCGGCAAACACGGCACTGGCCAGTGCTGCCAGGGCATAACGGCGAATCGACGACATAGAAGGCTCCTGAAATTCTGGGGTGTTGGCTTTTTTCTTATAGTTGCGGGTCTTGCAATCGAATCGCCGATCTTGCTCAGCTCGGTTTATTGCCCGGGTTCTGCAAACGGAATTTTTCTTTGCGTTCGATCTGTACTACCTGGGCGTTGTGCACAGTGATTTCCACCGCACCAAACCGCAGATCGCGCAGGGCGCTCTGGATCTCGCGCAAAATGGCTGCTTCGTCCTGGCCGTCAACGCTACGTAGAGATGCGCTCATGGTCGTGCTCCTGAAATGAGAAGTGCCTCGCAGTGGCGGCACTGCTTGCGGCGTGAGGGCGATAGTAGATAAGCGCGGATATTCTTAAAAATACTATTTAAGAATGTTTATATAACCAGAAAGAATTTTCTGGTGGGACGTGGGGTTGCGAGAGGTTTTGCGGGCCGACCCGTGAAATAAAGCCGTGTGGAGATCCAAATGTGGGAGCGGGCTTGCTCGCGAAGGCGGCGCGTCAGTCGATACATAGGTTGGCTGATCCACCGCATTCGCGAGCAAGCCCGCTCCCACACTTGATCCTGTTTCAAATCAAGCCAGGCGGTGTTTAGAAAATTGTCGGCGCTCTATTCCAATCCAGCTCACTGGCCGGCATCGGCCGACCAAACCAGTACCCTTGGCCCAGGTCGCACTGTTGGTCCAACAGAAACCGCGCCTGATCGACCTGCTCGATGCCCTCGGCATGCACCTGCATGCCCATGCTCTGCGCCAACGCAATGACCACTCGCACAATCGCCGCATCGTCCTCATCCCACGGCAACCCGGCGACAAAGCCCTGATCGATCTTGAGCTTCTGCACCGGCAGCCGCTTGAGCCGCAGCAGCGATGAATAACCGGTGCCAAAGTCGTCAATCGCCAGGCGCAAGCCCAGCTCCCGCAGGCGGTGCATTTGCTCAAGGGCGACTTCCGGATCTTCCATGACCGCGCTTTCGGTCACTTCCAACTCCAGAAATGCCGGATCCAGCCCGGTGTCGTGCAATACCTTGGCCACTTGGTCGTACAGCTCGCGCCGGGCAAACAGGCGACTGGACACATTCACCGCGAGAAACGTGAGCGGCGCGCCGTCGGCCAGCCACTGGCACATCTGGCGGCAAGCCTGGTCCATGACCCAGGCGTCGATATCGGCAATCAGCCCGGTACGCTCGGCAATCGGGATGAAGTCTCCCGGCGGCACCAAACCGCGCCCCGGGTGCTGCCAGCGCACCAGGGCTTCGACGCCGATCAGGCGGCTGTTCTGCAGTTCGTGCACTGGCTGGTAATAGACCCGCAGTTCTTGCTGCTCCAGGGCGCGGCGCAGTTCGCCGGCCATTTCCACCCGGTGCTGGGCGTGGGCCGTGAGTTCTTCGGTGTACAAGGCGTAGCCTTCGCGGCCAGCGCTTTTGGCCTTGAACAACGCGGAGTCGGCGTTGCGCAGCAATTGCTCCGCGCTCAGGGCATCGCTGGGGAACAGGCTGATGCCGATGCTGGCGCTGATAAACAGTTGATGACCGTCGAAGATGAACGGCTCTTTCATCGCGTCGAGAATACGTTGTGCCAGCGCGGCAGCCTGGACCAGCTGTGGACAACTTTCCGCCAGCACCGCGAATTCGTCGCCGCCCAATCGTGCCAGGGTCACGCCGGGGCCGAACAGGCCTTGCAGGCGCTCGCCGACCGTCTTGAGCAACTGGTCGCCGACGTTATGGCCGAGGCTGTCGTTGATGATCTTGAAGTGGTCGAGGTCCAGCAGCAGCAAGGCGCAGCCGCGTTTATGGGCCTGCGCCGACGCCAGGGCCTGTTCGGCGCGGTCGGTGAACAGCAGGCGGTTAGGCAGGTCGGTCAGCGGATCGTGGTGGGCCAGGTGCGCCAACTCGTGCTCGGAGTGCTTGATGGCGCTGATGTCGGAGAACACCGCGACGTAGTGGCTGATCTGGCCCTGATCATCGCGGATCACCCGGATGGTCTGCCACTGGGGGTAGATTTCGCCGCTTTTTCGGCGGTTCCAGATTTCGCCGCTCCACTCACCGTCGCGCTCCAGGGTCTGGAACATGGCTTGGTAGAAACTGGCCGAGTGACGTCCGGACTTGAACAGGCTCGGCCGGTGGCCCAATACGTCTTCGCACTGGTAGCCGGTGATTTCGATAAAGGCCCGGTTTACGTGAACAATCAGCCCCTGGGCGTCAGTGACCAGCACACCTTCACGGGTGCAATCGAATACGGCAGCGGCCTGGCGCAGGCGCTCACGGTTTTCCCGCAGTGGCTGCTGGACCAGGTTCGCCCGGGCAAAACGGGCGCAGAGAAGGTAGATCACCAGGGCACTGAGGCTGACCCACACGTAACCGCGCATCTGAAGCCAGCGGCCCAGTTCCACGGGTTCATCGATAAAGTTGATCAATACCTGATGGCTGAGCTGAATCCACACAATCGAAACCAGCAGGTACACCAGCCCTGCACGCAGGGCACCTCGGTATGAAAACAGCATATGTTTAGTGATCCTTACTAAAAAACCAGATTCGCCCTACAAAGGTTACGGATTATAGAATAAGAAACATCCAGTCACTCCTATCTGAAAGGGCGGCTGGTTTTATCTGTAGGCTTAGTGATAATGCGCAAGCTGGTTTTTTCTTTATCTGAGGGCCATACAGCCTATGTGGTACAACGGTTTTCTTGACTTGTCGGCCTGGCAACTGGTGGCAGTCACTCTGTTGATGACCCACGTGACCATTGTCGGGGTCACGGTCTATCTGCACCGCTATTCAGCCCACCGCTCCCTGGAGCTCAATGCTGGCCTGAAACACTTCTTCCGCTTCTGGCTGTGGCTCACCACGGCGCAGAACACCCGCGAGTGGACCGCTATCCACCGTAAACACCACGCCAAGTGCGAAACCGTCGACGATCCCCACAGCCCGGTGATCAAGGGCCTGTCCACCGTGCTGCGCAAAGGCGCCGAGCTGTACCGCGCCGAGGCCGAAAACCCCGAGACCCTGCGCATCTATGGCAAGAACTGCCCGGAAGACTGGATCGAACGCAAGCTCTACACCCCCTACCCGCTGTTGGGCGTGGCGATCATGGGCGTGATCGACCTGCTGCTGTTCGGCACCATCGGCATCACCATCTGGGCCATCCAGATGATGTGGATCCCGTTCTGGGCCGCCGGCGTGATCAACGGCCTGGGCCATGCCATCGGCTACCGCAACTTCGAATGCCGTGATGCGGCGACCAACCTGATTCCCTGGGGCATCATCGTTGGCGGCGAAGAACTGCATAACAACCACCACACCTACCCCAACTCCGCCAAGCTGTCGGTGAAGAAATGGGAGTTCGACCTGGGCTGGGCCTGGATCAAAGTGTTCAGCTTCCTGCGCCTGGCCAAGGTGCAACGGGTCGCACCGATCGCCCACCAGGTCGAAGGCAAGGGCCACCTGGACATGGACACCGCCATGGCGATCCTCAACAACCGCTTCCAGATCATGGCGCAGTACCGCAAGTTGGTGATTGGCCCGCTGGTCAAGCAGGAACTGGAGAAGGTCGATCACTCGGTGCGTCACCAATTCCATCGCGCCAAGCGCCTGCTGTCGCGGGAAACCAGCCTGCTGGATGACCGTCACCACATGCGCATCCAAAGCATGCTGGAACACAGCCAGGCCCTGAAAGTGATCTATGAGAAGCGCCTGGCCCTGCAACAGATCTGGCTGAAAACCAGCACCAACGGCCACGACATGCTGGCGGCGATCAAGGAATGGGTACACGAGGCCGAAGCCAGCGGGATTCAATCCCTGCGGGACTTTGCCCATCAACTGAAGACCTATTCGCTGCGGCCTGCGGCGGTCTGATACGTACCATGGCGAGGGAGCAACTCCCTCGCCACCGGTTTTTGACGCCATATACCGGACGCGGCCTAATCACGCGCAATCGGCACTGATAACGGAACTTAGCTGCAAATTCCCCCTCTCAAACAACACTTCGCCATCCCGGCGGCCCTTGTTGTAACAGCTGCCCAACCCCGCGGCATGCCCAGAGAGAGTTGTGCCGATGGTCCCCGAAAAGACCTTCACCGACACCCCCGTCCACGACCAGCCACGACCGGCAGCCGCCGCTACGTTGCTGGCGCTGATGCATGCCCAAGGCGAAGTGGAACGCTTGAGTGAACGCGAGCAACTGCTGAGTTCACTGCTGGTCAGCGTGAATGCCGTGCTCTGGGCCATCGAGTGGGACACCCGCCGCGTGCTGTATGTCAGCCCGGCCTATGAGCGGGTTTTCGGACGTACGGCAGGCATGCTGCTGGCGGACCATCGGGAATGGCGCAACAGCATTCACCCCGAAGACCTCGACTACGCCGAGCACAGCCTGGCCCAAGTGCTGCACAGCGGCGCCGTGGAAGACCGCGAGTACCGCATCATCACCGCCGACGGGCAGATCCGCTGGCTCAGCGACAAGTGCTACATCAGCCAGCAGGCCGAGCCCGGCCAACCCGTGATCGTGGTGGGCATGGCCGAGGACATCACTGAAAAGAAGCAGCTTGAGCTGGAACTCCATCGCCTGGCCACTACCGACGTGCTGACCCGCAGCAGCAACCGCCGGCACTTCTTCGAGTGCGCCCACCACGAGTTCGAACGCGCCTGTTTGCAAGGCACGCCTTTGGCGTTCCTGTTGCTGGACATTGATGACTTCAAAGTGGTCAACGACACCTACGGCCACCTGGAGGGCGATCAGGTGTTGCAGCGTATCGCCGAGAGCGGTCGAGGGGTTCTGCGCCGTGGCGACCTGTTCGGGCGCATTGGCGGCGAAGAATTCGCCGCTGTGCTGCCCGGTTGCGCACCGGAGATGGCAATGCAGGTGGCCCAACGCCTGGGACACGAGATCGCGCAACTGAGTTTCAGCCATGACGGTGAGAGCTACGCGGTCACCGTCAGCCAGGGCCTGGCCAGCCTGACAGCCGAGGATGCCAACGTGGATAGCCTGTTCGCCCGCGCCGACGCCGCGATGTACGAGGCCAAGCGCCAAGGCAAAAACCGCGTGCTCGTCGGCTGACGCTACACGATTACCTGTGGGAGCCGGACTTGCCCGCGATGCAGGCACCTTGGTGGGTCAGTTGTACCGGGATGATGCTATCGCAGGCAAACCAGCTCCCACACTGGGCCCGCATCGCCTGCTAGGTTTTGCGCATACGCGTCAATTCCGGCAAACCCACCTTGAGCAAGCGTGCCGTCTTGCCTTTCGCCAATGCCTCGACGCCTTCATGCTCGGTCAGCCGCGCCAGCTGCGCCGCCAGGTTCACCACCAGCGCCTCCCGGGAATACACCCCACCTTCCAGCGAATATATCGCCGCGATCAACTGGCGCAACTCCAGCGGCAAGCGCCAGCGTGTGCGCAACGCCGAGCCATAGGCAGCGCCGAAGGTGTAGAGAGACTCGCCAATCGCTTCGTCATCCAGTTCGCCGCCACCCTGCAACCAGTCTTGCAGACACCGCAGCAAGGCCAGGTCGCCGAGGCGATGGAGGATGCCGGCGCTGTAGCAGCGCTCGTGATCAAGGTCGAGCATCCGCGCCAGGCTGCGGGCGTAATCGGCGGTGCGTTGGGAAAGCTGCCAGTAACGCTCGGCGTAATCCTTGAGGCCAGGGTCGCTCAGCACCACGTTGTGCTTGAGGGCCAGCCCCAGGATCAGGTTCATGCTCTGCCCGGCCGCCAGCTTGTGCAGGGCCATGGCCAGGGTTTGTACCGGCGAGCCGTGATACCCGGCGCTATTGGCGGCGGCGATCAGCACGGCGGTGATTTGCGGGTCCACGCGCACCTGCTCCTCCAGACGCCTGAGGTCCAGGCCTTCCGGTTCCAGGCTATGTTGCACCGCGGCCTGCACGTCGACCCGCAGCGGGGCGCCGTCGGAGGCTTCGCGGCGGCGCTCCAGAAACACCGGCAAGGTCATGCCCGGCGCCAGGGCCGGGACTTCGCAATACACCGTCTCGCCTTCATTCAGCAGCAGGTCTTGCAGGCGCTGGGTCAGGCTTTCCATGTTCAGGGGTTTGGTCAGGTACGCCGTCGGCGCCAGGGGCAAGACTTCGTGCACGCTGGCGCTGTCGTTGCGGGTGCCCAGCAGGATAAACGGCAACAGCGGCGTGCGCCGTTGCTGGCGCACACTGCGCAACAGGCTCAGGCCATCGACGCCGGGCAGCTCCCAATCAGCGAGGATCAAGTCGTAGGGTTTGTCACGCAGCAGCTCGGCGGCTTGCTGGCCATCGGCGCACACATCCAGCCGTGCGTCACAGCGCACATTCAGCAACACCTGCTTGAGCAAATCCCGGGACCAAGGGTCGGCCTCGGCAATCAGCACACGGGGTACAGCAGGTAAATCAACAGCAGTCATCCAGCACGCTCCATCGGCAATACCAGCACCTTAGACAAAGGAGCCGCCCGGGTACAATGAACAACGGCTGAATACCGTTCATCGGGCACAAAAAAACCCGCTTAAGCGGGTTTTTTGTCGATCAGGTCAACTTTCGATCACAGCTCGGAGAAGCACTCTTCGATGATCGCCAGGCCTTTGTCCAACTGCTCGTCCGGCGAGGTCAGCGGAACCAGCACGCGCAACACGTTGCCGTAGGTGCCGCAGGACAGCAGGATCAAGCCCTTGTCGCGAGCCTTGGCCACCACGGAAGCAACAGCAGCGGCGTTCGGCTTGTGGCTGTCGCCATCTTCGAACAGCTCGACCGCAATCATTGCGCCCAGCGCACGCACTTCGCCGATCACCGGGTACTTGGCCTGGATAGCTTTCAGGCCGGTCACCAGGCGCTCGCCGACAGCCTTGCAGCGGTCCAGCAGGTGCTCTTCTTCGAACACGTCCATCACGGCCAGGGCCGCAGCGCAAGCAATCGGGCTACCAGCGTAGGTGCCGCCCAGGCCACCTGGGGCGATGGCGTCCATGTATTCAGCCTTGCCGCATACGCCGGCCAGCGGGAAGCCGCCTGCGATGGATTTGGCGAAGGTGGTCAGGTCGGCGGCAACGCCCATCTGTTCCATGGCAAAGAAGGTACCGGTACGGCCGGCACCGGTTTGCACTTCGTCGGCGATCAGCAGGATGCCGTGCTTGTCGCACAGTTCGCGCAGGCGCTTCATGAACGATTTAGGCGCGACGTAGAAACCGCCTTCGCCCTGCACCGGCTCGATGATGATGGCAGCGATATCACGTGGCTCGGCATCGTTCTTGAAGATGCGTTCGATGCTGGCGATGGAGTCGTCATCGCTCACACCGTGCAGTTCGTTCGGGAACAGCGCGCGGAACACGCCACCTGGCATCAGGCCCATGCCGGCCGAGTACGGCACGACTTTGCCGGTGAGGCCCAGGGTCATCATGGTGCGACCATGGTAGGCACCGGTGAACGCGATCACGCCGGCACGGCCAGTGGCGGCACGGGCGATCTTCACGGCGTTCTCTACCGCTTCGGAACCGGTGGTGACCAGCAGGGTTTTCTTGGCGAAATCACCCGGGACCTTGGCGTTAACTTTTTCGCACAGCTCAACGTACGGCTCGTAGGCCAGTACCTGGAAGCAGGTGTGCGTCAGCTTGTTCAGCTGTTCGGTCACGGCCGCGATGATTTTCGGGTGCACGTGACCGGTGTTCAGCACGGCGATACCGCCGGCGAAGTCGATGAACTCGCGACCTTCAACGTCGGTCACGGTGGCGTTCTTCGCCGACTCGGCGAAGATCGGGTGAATCTGGCCAACACCGCGTGGTACAGCGGCTTCGCGGCGTTTCATCAGGGATGCGTTGGTCTTGCTCATAAAGTCCTCATTCGCCACTCATCGGGTGGCGTGGTCCAAGGAATACGTGGCGGGGAGGCAACTACGGCAGCATGCGATGATCGACTGCCACAGCTTTCCCGGCCACTACGAATAACGGTGTGAAACACGCAAAGGGACAGCGCTCTCGTGCCCTCTGCGTCTACTGCAATCCCGCGCCGGGCTTAGATGCCCAAGCAGAGGTATTTGATTTCCAGGTAATCCTCGATCCCGTACTTGGAGCCTTCACGGCCCAGGCCCGAAGCCTTAATGCCGCCGAACGGCGCCACTTCGTTGGAGATCAACCCGGTGTTGACGCCGACCATGCCGTATTCCAGGGCTTCAGCCACACGGAACACACGGCCCAGGTCGCGGGCATAAAAGTAGGACGCCAGGCCGAACTCGGTGTCGTTGGACATCGCGATCACTTCGGCTTCGTCTTTGAAACGGAACAGCGGCGCCAGTGGGCCGAAGGTTTCTTCCTTGGCCACGGCAGCGTCTTTCGGCACGTTGACCAGGATGGTCGGCTCGAAGAAGTTGCCTTCCATCACCTTGCCGCCAGCCAACAGGGTCGCGCCTTTGCTCAGGGCATCAGCGATGTGCTCCTGAACCTTGGCCACGGCCTTCTCGTCGATCAGCGGACCGGTGGTGGTGCCTTCTTCCAGACCGTTGCCGATCTTCAGCTTGGCCACCGCCACTTTCAGTTTCTCGGCGAACGCGTCGTACACCGAATCCTGAATGTACAGACGGTTGGCGCAGACGCAGGTCTGGCCGTTGTTGCGGTACTTGGAAATGATCGCGCCTTCGACGGCCTTATCCAGGTCTGCATCGTCAAACACGATGAACGGCGCGTTGCCGCCCAGTTCCAGGGAGACTTTCTTGATGTCCTTGGCGCATTCGGCCATCAGCTGGCGACCGATTTCGGTGGAGCCGGTGAAGGACAATTTACGCACGATCGGGTTGCTGGTCAGCTCGCTGCCGATATCGCCGGCGCTGCCGGAGACCACGCTGAACACGCCTTTCGGAATGCCGGCACGCTGGGCCAGTTCGGCCAGGGCGAACGCGGAGAACGGGGTTTGCGACGCAGGCTTGAGCACCATGGTGCAACCGGCGGCCAAGGCCGGGCCGGCTTTACGGGTGATCATCGCGGCCGGGAAGTTCCACGGCGTGATGGCAGCGGTAACACCGATCGGTTGCTTGATCACGATCAGACGCTTGTCCGGCTGGTGGCCGGGAATCACATCACCGTAGACGCGCTTGGCTTCTTCGGCGAACCACTCGATGAACGAAGCGGCGTAAACGATTTCGCCCTTGGCTTCGGCCAGCGGCTTGCCTTGTTCCAGGGTCATCAGGCGAGCCAGGTCGTCCTGGTTCTCGATAATCAGCTCGAACCAGCGACGCAGCTTGTTGGCGCGGTCCTTGGCGGTGAGTGCACGCCAGGCCGGCAGGGCCTTGTCAGCCGCTTCAATGGCGCGACGGGTTTCGGCGGCGCCCATTTTTGGCACGGTACCGAGGATTTCGCCGGTAGCGGGGTTGTTGACCTTGATCGTTTGACCGTTGTCCGCATCGACCCAAGCGCCATCAATGAAGGCTTGCTGGCGGAACAACTGGGTGTCTTTGAGCTGCATGTCGGCTTTCCTTAACAGCACCGCGCACGCGCGGAGCGAATTAGAGTTGTTGAAAGGCGCCTTGAGGGCTGCCGTCAGGGAAATCATTCACTGGGCGCAAGCACGTAAATAGCGCACGAAAGGACAAATGTGCGGTTCAGCACCCAGGCAGGAGCGTTTGAAATCTCAAACGAATCCTAGGATCAATGGGGGTGCAGGGCAATAGTCTGTTCGAAAAAAAGAACGAAAACGGCGCATTTGCTCCATTTTTCTGATCAGCGTGTTTCGGGCGAGTTCCACCGTATTGCGCCGAGACGCCCGGCACAGGGCGCCAGCAGCGCGTATTCCTACGGGCGGCCGGGCGAAAAGCGGCATGGACGCCCAAGGTCGACATGGGTATGATGTCGCCCGCACAAGCATCCGTAGCTCAGCTGGATAGAGTACTGCCCTCCGAAGGCAGGGGTCGTGGGTTCGAATCCCGCCGGGTGCACCAGATACAGATGAAAAAGCCCCAGGTCGAAAGGCCTGGGGCTTTTTTGTGGGCGCAAGATAAGGAAGAAGATGCAAATAAAGTAACAGTTTTATGGCTGACCATAAGTTTCTCGACCAGCAAAGTGAAAGCCCGAGTGACGCCACACATCGAAGGGCGGGCGCTTGCATCGATTTCAAGCAGGAGGGACTTGCACATGCCTAAAGTGATGCACCAATGATCCAGGGTTACCCTAAACCTTGGCAGAGCTACCAGGACCAACTTGAGATATTGATAGCTCGCGGAATGATCGTTACTGAGCGATCTAAAGCCTTGGAGTATCTGGAGCGCATTGGCTATTACCGCCTCAGCGGCTACTGGTTCGCCTTTCGTGAGCGCACCGAGCTGTGCTGCCCACTTATTCAGCACAAAAATCAGAAGCCGAACAAAACCAAACCGGGGCGGCTCCCTCTAGACACTTTCAAACCCGGCACTACCTTCCAAAACGCAGTCGATCTTTATGTGTTTGATAAAAAACTTCGCCTGTTGACCATGGACGCCTTGGAACGTATCGAAATCGCATTGCGAGTGGACATATCCCACGGGCTGGGCAAGCACGAAAAGTTTGCGTATCTAAAACCTGAGCTTTTCCATGAAAGTTTTTCTACCCAAATCGACGGGAAAACAGGGCTCACCAAACATCATGCCTGGGTAGGCAAACACGCCGCATTGATCAGCCGCTCGAACGAAGACTTTATCCGTCATAACAAGGAAAAATACGGCCTTCCGTTGGCGGTTTGGGTGGCTTGCGAGGTTTGGGACTTCGGCACGTTGTCGACCCTTTATGCTGGCATGACTGAGGCGGATCAAGATGCCATATCTCAAGAGTACGGAATCAGCAATGGCAGGGTCTTCGCCAGCTGGCTGCGCAGCCTGAACTACCTGCGAAACGTATGCGCCCATCACAGTCGCCTGTGGAATCGGAACATCGTTGATCAGCCAAAACTGCCACCTGAGGAACAGGCTCCTGCATTGGCCGCATTCCATGATGATGCACACCGACGCGCGCGGCCTTTTATGCTCTTGTGTATCACCCACCACTTGATGAAGGTCATCAATCCGTCATCAAGCTGGGGACGACGGCTGAAAGCACTATTGGAGAATGACTTTCCAGACTTGTCCCACCTTGATCTTAATTTGGAGGGCATGGGAGTGGATCACCACTGGCAGGAGCGCGATTGGTAATCGAAAAAATCAAGACAATAAAAAACCCCTGAGCAATTGCTGCACCGAAGCGCATCAACCGACAGGGGCCGTGTTGCGGATGATTATAAAGGCCGGAAGTTTCTCGTCAACCGCCGGCTGGCGACCTCCACCTCAAGGATTTTTCAACGCCTCCAACCGCGCCGGCAAGTCTTCCTTGGGAAAGCGCTTATGCAACTCCAACAGCTTCTCATCCGCCGCCTTCGCCTCTCCCGCCTGCCGCAACCGCAGGATTTCCTGCAGCCCTTGCTCCAGCGGCGGCAGTACAACAGCCGAGCGCTTGCTCATCTTCGCCACCGGCTCATCCGCCAGCGAACCCGCGACTTCTGCCTGCACCTGCGGTGCGCTATCGGCCTGCGGAGCCACGGAGAATCGAGCCATCGGCGCCGCTGCCGGGGCTGGGCGAGCGAGTTCTTGCGGAGCCGCCGCGTAAGTGCCTGTGGATAACGCCGGCTGCGGCACCGGCGAGCGCGTGACCAAACCAATCATCAGCGCCACACCCGCGACGGTGGCAAATGCCATCTGCCAGCGCGGTCGTTGGCAGGCCTGCAACCAGCGCTGCCACAGGCCGGGTTGCCGCACGGGCGCTTCGCGGTGGGCGGTGGCCAAGATGAAGGCGTCCAAGGAAGCCGGCGGCTCGCCGCGGGTGTGTTGACGGAAATGCTCGATCAGCAGGTCGTCGTTCGAGTCCTGGGTATGTCGGGAGTCAGTCATGCGGGTACCTCCTCGGCCAGCAGTCGGCGCAGTTTCTGCTGGGCGTAACGCAAGCGGCTTTTTACCGTTTCCAGTGGGGCGCCGGTGAGTGCGGCGATTTGTGGCACTTCCAGCTCGCCGTGCAGGCGCAGCAGGAACACTTCGCGCTGGTCTTCGGGCAAGTCCTGCAGTGCGGTGTCCAGGCGCGCCTGGTCGCGGCTCAGGCTCAGCAGTTGTTCGGGCCCGGCGCTGTCGTCGGGCTGGCCGTGAAGCTGCTCATCGTAGCTGTCGTGCAGTGGGTTGTGGATGCCGTGCTTGCGCCAGTGGTCGATCAGGCGGTTGCGGGCAATCTGGAACAACCAGGTGCGAAAACTCGCCCGCCCCTGTGGCTCGCTGGTGCTGCGGATCAGGCTGAGCCAGGTGTCCTGGAACACTTCCTCGGCCAGTTCGGCCTTGTTGCTCAAGGACACCAGAAAACGGTACAGGCCCTGTCGATGCCGCGCGTACAGGGCTTCGAACGCTGCACCGTCGCCGCTGCGGTAGCGGGACAGCAGGGCTTCGTCGCTGGGTGAATCCATCAGGTGGCGCACTCCTTTGAGGTGGATCAGTTTTTGGCCGGGGCCTGGAGGCTCTGGGCCAATTCGACCAGTTGCACAAACTCGCTGCGCAAGCCGAAGGGGTCGTCGCCCCGAGCGGAGCGGGCCAGTGCGGCCGTGTCCTTGAAACTCATGGTGCCAGTGTAGCGGCCATCACCCTTGAGCTGCTGGGCGAAGGCGGCCACGGCGGCAGAGAAACGCAGGTCGTCGCTGGGTTTGCCGCTCTGCTGGTTGCTGATCGGGTGTTCGATCAGTCGGCTATCGCCGCCTTCCGCTGGCTTGTAGCGTACCCGCAACATCGCCAACTCATCAGTTTTACCGTCAGCCTTGGCCGCCGACGCGTAGCGCAGGGGCTCCAGCCAGCCCTGCTCACCCTTCGGGACAATTTCATACAACGCGGTCACCGTATGCCCGGCACCGATTTCACCGGCGTCGACCTTGTCGTTGTTGAAATCCTCACGTTTCAAGGCGCGGTTTTCATAGCCGAGCAATCGGTATTCACTGACCTGCGCCGGATTGAATTCCACTTGCAGCTTCACATCCCGGGCCACCACGGCGAGGGTTGAGCTGAGCTGGTCCACCAGCACTTTGCGGGCCTCGCGCAGGTTGTCGATGTAGGCGTAGTTGCCATCATCGGCATCGGCCAGTTGTTCCATCAGGTGTTCGTTGTAGTTATCCACACCAAAGCCGAGAGTGGTCAGGGACACGCCGCTTTTGCGCTGGTCGACGGCCATTTGCTTGAGGCTGTCGAAGTCACTGACGCCCACATTGAAGTCGCCATCGGTGGCCAGCAGGATGCGGTTGATGCCCTTGTCGATAAACCCTTCGCGGGCCATTTGGTAGGCCATTTCGATCCCCGAAGCGCCTGCGGTGGAGCCGCCGGCGGTGAGTTGGTCGATGGCGTTGCGGATCGTGGTTTTGTCGCGGCCCGAGGTGGGCTTGAGCACCACTCGCGATTCGCCGGCGTAGACCACCAGCGATACGCGGTCCTGGTCGCGCAATTGGTCCACGAGCAGTTTGAGGGTGCTCTTAACCAGCGGCAGGCCTTCGCGGCGGTTCATCGAGCCGGACACGTCTACCAGGAACACCAGGTTAGCCGGAGCCAGGTCCGCCACGGCGCGGTCCGAGGCCTTGATGCCGATGCGCAATAGTCGGGTGTGGGGGTTCCACGGTGAGGGGGCCACTTCCGTGGTCACGCCAAAGGGCGAGCCGTCGGTAGGCAGGGCGTAGTCGTAGGGAAAATAATTGACCATTTCCTCCAGTCGTACAGCACCCTCGGGCGGCAGGCTGCCTTGGTTGAGGAAACGTCGTACGTTGGCATAGCTGCCGGTGTCGACGTCAACGCTGAAGGTGGAAACCGGCGTTTCGGCTACGCTGCGGATCGGGTTGTCCGGTAGGTTCTGATACTGCTCCCGAGGCTCGGCCTGGTATTGCATGGCGACTGCGTCGTTCATGACCAACCGCGACGCCATCGGTGCAGGAGCAACCATCCGCTTGACCATGGCCCCCTGAACGCTGGCGGGCTCACTTTGCACCTCTACGACAGGCGCCGATTCAGCAGGCTTGGCCACATCACGGGATGAAGAAAGCCCACACCCGGCGAGCGCCACCAGCAGGGTCACGGCAAAGCCTTGGGCGGCAGGACGCAACAGCAGAACAGGACGGGACATGGTCTGAACCTCGTGAGTGAATGATCCGTTCACAAGGTCAGACGCAAGGAGTTGGTGATTCGGGTTAAAGCAACTTAGCGCGACGGAATATCGCGCAAATCATCGACGATAAATCGGCTCAACACGCCCGTGTAAAAAGGCTCGACGCTGGTGTTGCCCGTGTTGGAGATAACCCCACCCATGGTCTTGTACTGCTGCCACTGACCCAACACACCACCCGGCACCAGACCACTGCGGTCCTTGGCAAAGTGCAACACCTCGGCGCCGCCCTTCTTGACCTTGACCTGATAGTTGAAGTCGACACTCAGCAAGATGGTGTTGTCGTCGACAAGCACCGTGGCGAGTCCGCCCTTGGAGTCCTGGATATGGCGGGTGTAGACCAGATTCACATCCAGCAGGTAATCGGCGCTTTCCTTGCTGGTGGCGTATCGCTTGGCCTTGAGCAGCCGGTTGACCAGGTCGACGCCCAGTTGCTCGCGGACTTTGTCATCAGGCAGGAAGCGTGGGTTCTTGCCCACTACTTCAACGTCGAAGGTATCGAGCCAATAGGTAGCGGTCTTGGGAATCTGAACCGGTGCGGGGGAAATGTAGTAAGCCGGCTTGGAGGCGCAGCCAGCCAGAAAGCTGAACGCCAGGAGTAAAGCAACAACGCGCATGTCTGAACTCTTCCCTGAATGATGTCAATTTGACTTCATTTTACGGCGTTGTCGGCGCCTTTTCGAGTCCTGCTTCAATTTGAAGCAATAGCCCCAGCGGCCAGCAAGCCAATACCGGCGTACCACCCCCAAAGGAACGGCCCGGCCTGGCGATCCTTTCTGGCATAAACATACACATAACAAGGGATAAACAGGCACAGCAACGCATGCACCAGCGAGTTTTTTACGGCCACACAAAAAATGGCCAGCTGCATCAAAATTGCCAGTCCCAGTCCAACCATGACCAATGTCATTACCACGGTATTTCTCCTGCGCGGGTGCGTGTGTTACTTCGAGTGGGGCACGACGGCACTGGCCAACCTATCGCCAAGGCGACGAAGCCAACCCTCCATCAGGCGTACAACGTCCAAAAGTCCATGCCATCCACAACCCAATACCTTTGCTCTTTCGGGATCAGCTCCGCGAATGAGCCAGACGCTTGCCCGTCCCAGTCCGAGGGCACATAGGATTCATGAAACCTGTCCCAGTCAACATGCCGGAACACCTTGCTATCCAGGTCCACATAAAAGCGGGGCAGCCTCATTCGCATTTTCTCGCATTCATCCAGACGAGGCTTCGCGTGGCCAGATAGAACGGCCTCGATATGGTTATGAAATTCGCCAAGGTAGGCAGCGGAGTAACCGTAGGTGAAGAAACTGACCATCCACTCCAGCGAATAAACGTTGACGCTGTTGTTATCCAGATAACGCTGAAAGGTGTTCACCTCCAGGACCGGAACGCCCCCTCTGAACTCGGAAACGGCCTGGTCATAGAGGCTACTGTCCATGACGCCACTTTCGACATAGCTCCTGTATTCAGGCCTGACATCGATACAGAAATTTCCCTTGTCGTCTGCCAGGTAGTAGTACTTGCCACCAGCGACAAACACCGCCAAGTCCTTGTGCCCCTCGAAAATATCTTCAAGCAAGCCATCAACATCATCTGCAGAAATCATCAGCGCCTCTTCTGTTGCCACGGAGCCCGGCGGTACCCGTCGATACCTGAGCGACTATCGGATTTGCATTGGCGCCGGGCTCTGGCTCACGCCGCCGGAGCCACAGTCGCCACAGGAATACGCTCATTAGGCGCAGTCACGTCATACACATGCTGCTCACACCCCTTCCCGATAATCACGAACTCCACCAGGTAGACCTTTTGCTTCTCAGGCTTGAAGGTCGAACTCATGGGGCCGCATTCATACACATAGGTTTTGACGAGGCCAACGTAGTTGGCGTTGTAGACCCGTGACTCGCCGATCACTTCAAAGGGCTGCCCCGGGTCAGCCTGCACTTCCAACTGCGGGAAGCGTTTGGCGACGGCGCTGTTGCCCACTTCGCTCATCTTGGCGATCCAGCCGAATACCTTGCCGCGACCGGAATCAACCACCGTCCCGAGGATTTCCGGACGCTGGTCCACATCGGAACTACGGCGTACGGAGAACTGCACCGGGTAGGTGAAACCGGTTGCCTTCATGATGACCTTGGCGTGTTCGGCGTCCACCTCGACCTTTTTTTGCTGCAACTGAACACCGTCCGTCAGCAGGCTTGGCGAGGAGTTCCTGGCAGTGGAGTGGCAGCCGGCCAAGGCCAGGACGAGGATTAGGAGTGAGGTCTTTTTCATGGGTAACTTCCTTGAACACAATTAAAAATCTGGCTCGGGCTACGTGGGAGAACCGCAGCCCGACGCCGTTTTCTATCGGCTGTAAAACTTAAAACGCGTACCGCGCCTTGAGCATCACCCCATCGGCATCAAACCCACTGCGGGCCTGGCGGGTGTAGCTGGCCCCCACGGTAAAGTCCGACACCTGGTAGTTCACGCCGACACTGGCTTCATAGCTGTCACGCGCCACCGAAGCGCCGGTGACGGTGAACGCAGAACCGCCAAGCACATAGCTGGAGGTTTGTGCGACGCGATCACCCATCAGGTCGTGATACGCCATCAAGGTTGCTTCCGGCTGCAGGCTACCGGCGCCCATGGGCAAGTTGCCCGCCAAGCGCACACCAGCGCCCAGCTCGCCCACTTCATAGCGTTGCGACTGGGTGCTCAGCGCGGCCGAAGAACCCTTCTCGTCGAAACCGTCCATGCGCACGTTGGCGTAACGCGCTGCCACGCGCGGCTCGATCACCACGGCCTGCGACGGCTTGAAGCTGTAGCCGCTGATCACACTCGCAGACAGCACATTGCTGTCGTAACTGCCCTTGGCTGTGGTGCCGGCGATATGGCGTTTGCTGTCGTTGTCGTTATGGCCATAGCTGAGGCTGCCGTCGACAAACCAGTTTTGCAGCGACCAGTTGCCGTACAGCGACAGCGCATGGCCCTCCACATCGGTCTTGTTGCCGAGGTCGGAATGGATGTTGGAGTTAAGGTAGCTGTACGCCACGCCCAAGGTGGTGGTGTCGTTCAAGCGCCCGTCCACACCCACGGCCATGCCGCTGCTGTTGGCCGAGTAGCCGTTGTTGCCGCCCCGCCCATCCTGGTCCATGTTGCTGCTCAGGCCCTGCACCCACACGCCGCCGGTTTGATGGCTTTCGCGCTGGTCGGTGAGGCGACTGAAGATGGCGCCGTTGATAACGGTCTGGCCCGACAACGCCACGTCCAAGGCGCCGCGGTTGACGTCCGGCTTGAGTTGTTCGCTGACTTGCGCCAGTTGTTGCGCAGTACCGGCGTTGGCCAGGGCCTCGAACACTTGATCGTTCTGGTTGAGGCCGCCGAGCACGTCATTTTTGAAGGTATTGACCGCCGTGGCCGCTGCGGCACTGGCGCCCACGCCGGCCAGCTCTTGCTGCACTTGCTGGTTGTCCTTGACCGCCACCACCGCCTTGACGGTTTGCGCGTCGGCCGAGTAGCTGAGCACGTCGAGCAACGACGACGAACTGGCGACCGACAGGCCGTTGTTCTGCACACTGTTGGCTTGCACCAAGGTGTATTGGGTGCCGTTGTTGGTGCGTGCGAAGTCGCCTGGCTGCGCGCTCACCGTCAGCTTCGAGGCCTGGGCGAACGTGGCGTTGCCATTCACGTTGAGGTACGGCGTGGTCGGCACGACGCTGTCGGACAGGTGCATATCGATGCCCGCGCCGTTGGCAACGTTAAGGTCGCCGGTGATCGTGGTGCCCGGGGCGGAAAGGTTCAGCGAGCCGGAGTTGATCGAGACCGGGGCGATGATGCGGCTGCCGGTGAAATCGGCTTGGCCTGCGACATTCACCGCGCTCAAGTTGAGCAGGTCGCCGGTGATTTTGCCGCCGGTCCAGTTCAGCGTGGCGAGGTTGGCGGCGTCGATGGCGGTGCCGGAGTTACTGCGGATCTCGCCGGCTTGCTGGTTGATTTCGAAAGGCGAGGTTTGGTACTTCGCGTCCACCAGGATCGCCGTGCTGTCGGCCTTGATCAGGCCACGGTTGACGATGCCGCGTGCACCCGTCTGTGGGTTCAGGGTAAAGGTCGCCCCGGCCAAATTAATGGCCACCGCGTTGGTGCCGTTGGCTTCAATAGTGCCGGTGTTGAGCACGTAATCGTAAGTCCCGGAGTTGAACTGTACGGCTTTGGCCAGCCCGCCGTTGACTGTCACCAACCCGCTGTTTTCGATGCGCAGGTCACTGGTGTCGGTTTCAACCTCGATGCCCAGCGCTTCCTCACCGGTGACACGAATGGTCCCGGAGTTGAGAATCTTGCCGCCGATGGTCACCGGCATATTGTTGTGAGTGTCCAGAATCAGGCCGTAGCCGTAGATGGACGTCACATCAATCAGGCCGGAGTTGACCACGTCACCGCCGACGGTCGTACCATTGAGGTACATGCCCTCGCCATCACTGTCCGAACCCGGTACGTCAACGGTCACGATGTTGCCGGAGTTGATGACGCTGCCACCGATGTTGGCGGCGCCCACTTCAAAACCTTCGGCCCAGGTCTGGTTGGTCAGCCTGATCGAACCGGCCTGAATCACATCCCCGGTGATGGTGCCGCCACGGGCGCGCAGATCCGAGTCCAGCGCGCCGTCCACCACAAAACCTCGAATGTTGAGGCCGCTGCCATCGATCGTGTAATCGGCGCGATTGATCAACGAGCCCTGAATATCCGTCTCGGCAACGCTGGCCCCATCGACGAAACGCTGCGTGGCCACCACATTCCGCGAACCGGTCAAGGTGACAGGTTCGTTGAACACCTGGCCTTTCCACCTGTTCTGGCCGGTGCTGACGTCAAATTCCACCGCACTGACATGCGCGGCAACTGCGCTGACCATGAGGGCTAACAGGGTTTTCTGGAACGGCTTACGCTTCATCTAAAACTCCATGAACTACAGTCAAAGCCGCCAATAAGCCCGGCGGCTGTAGGTGTACTGAGCGAAGGATCACTTGATCCGAGTGCATGCCCCCAAGGCGTCTTTCTGCAACGCAGGCGCGAGCGAGTGCACCGCAGCGGGCGGTGGCAGAAAAGTGAATGAGGGGGCGAGGTTCACATTAATCCTTAATGTATTTTGAAAACGCTGCAGTCCATGCAGCCCGACCGGTTGCGGGTGGGCGGGGTAAAGACACTGGGATATACAAAATGTTCAAGATGCCCTGCGGTTTCGGTCAATAACACCCGCGCCGACATCAGCCACCGCAAGCCACGGGGCGATGTCGAGCCTATCGCGGAGTTACTTGAGCTCCTTCACCAGATACCCACCGGAGATCTGCGTGATACCCGTCAACGCACGGCGCAATGCCTCAGGATCAGTGCGATAAGTGAGCGGTGTGTAGCCGTAGACATTCTGACCATTGAACGGCGTGACCGTCTCCACCGTGCGCCAGAGCATCTCGTCGCCACGGTCCATGCGCGCCACCACGGTGAGCGTTGGGTAGACCACGCTGCTGAAACCCTGGGTCAGGCGAAAGCCCCACTCGCCCACCGTTAGTTGAATCTGTGCATCGGCCGGCTCGTCGTCAGCCACCACCTTGAGCGATGACGTCTTACCCAAGGCATCGATAAAGGCCTGCTTGAGCAACACGCCCAAGTCGATATTTTCGGCGTCCATCACCGTGAGGATCGCGGCCGGCGTCGACATCTCGGCCAGTTGCTCCGCCTTCATGCCGGCGGCAAACCCCGCGCCGCTCAAGGCCGCCGTGCCCAGCTTGGACGCGCCGCTGGCCATGCCGACGCCCGCGCCAAGCCCGGCGCCCAGGGCCGCACCCCAGGCTTGTTCACGGCCCATGTAGACCATGTTCTTTTCCCACTTAACGGGCAGCACTTTGACCGTCTTGACCTGCGCACGATGCTCGGGCGTGAGGGGCTGGCTGACGCAGCCACCGAGGATGAGGGTGGAGAGGAGAATCAGGAGAAGGTTTTTCACATCAGTCCTTTAATGTTGGTGGTGGGTGGATGCGTTTAATCATCGCCAGGGTGTCGGCAATGGGGGTGAAGACATGAGGCATTGGTATTGGGCCAGTACTTTGCTGCCTTGCGTGGGTTTGGGTGCGGGCTTATAGTCCGGGCCGTCGCCCACATGGCGATTCAGGTTTGGCGACCTGACAACAGAGCGCAAAAGCATCCCGCTTCTATGCAGGTGTTTTTGCACCCGCAAAGCTGTGCATGATATGGCGGCTGTGCGCGGGAGACCTTCGGGTCTGCCGGTTTTCTCTGTTGCCGGTTCGCCAACCTGCGTACAGCTGCCACCCATTCGTTTGGCGACGAATGAGTGGTGGCTTAATCCACCAACAGAGTACTGACAATGAATCGATACATGCCCCTCACGGGCCACGACTGCACCGTCCCCGCCCTGCTTATCGACACCCATGCGCCCCTCGATGTCCTCCACGACGCCGCCGTGTACCGGATTCGCGCCGTAACCCAACTGCTGGAAAACCTGGCCTTTCGCGAACAGCTCAGCAGCGATGCTGTGGTGCTTCAAGACTTCGCCCAATTGCTGGCTATTCCGCTGCGCGATGGGTGTGATTTGCTGGATGTCATCAGTCGCAGGCTCAATACCGATCCATCCTGAGTAAAAGCCGGGCGGCCTGGGTGCCGCCCCTTTAACTCGGTTAAACAACCTCACTTACCATGAAGCAAAACTTTTAAAGCATCTTTAGAAACGCACACTATGCGTGCCCACTCTTCTTTTTCCAAATACTCTTTATCAGAAAGATCAGTACCATACTTATCAAAAAGCGCGTTAATAGCTTGAACCACGTCCTCGATGGCTCTAGCTTCCTGATCATTTTTCAAAACTAGCCCTATCCAAGTGTATGCATTTTCAGCGAGCCCTGTATCGTCATATAAAAAATGTATTGTGTAATCAAGTTCATCATAAGCTAAATCCGGCGATGAACGTTCTACCCATGCACGGTACTGGTAATATGAGTCCGACAAACCTGCCAGATAGGAAACCAGCTCCTCTCTCATACTCGGAAATTTTAATTCGGAGGGTTCCAAGTTTTCCATTTTTTATACTCACTGGGCAAAGGGGACGGATTTATTTAATTAACTCATAAGGAATTTTTAATATTTAAATAAATCCGCCCCCTTTACGCTCAATTAGAAAAATCTGCCCGCTTTTCTTTTTTTAGCTCCCCACCACATGGATTGATCATCTGCATTATCTCCGTATTTGTTGTATAGACAATAGCAGGAGACTTCGTAACATAAGTTGCCTCACTGGTCCGCCCGGAGGCTTCTACAAAATTACCCTCTGGCCCGACATAGGCTTTTTTGCCTGGCTGCACCATGATGTCGAGCATGAGCTTTTTCTTCTTCATGTCCGGTTTATTGTGCACATCGAATGTCCAAATCTGCAGCCCATACTCTTTGGTGAATAAATAGAAATTCGGCGATGTCTCTCGGGATTCGTAGAGGTGGGCGCACATGACGTCACTGACTGTTACTGTTAAGTCGGGTTTGTAGTGCTGACCGCTATAACTGGCAAGTATCAGCTTTGTACGTGTCTGTACTGCAAGTGCATCCTGTGGATGACACGGGATCATGTCACCATAAGGATAGGTGCACCAAGTCACCTGACTCATCGTGACAATCTCGTCAGGCCTTACGGAAAGATCCTTTTGGATGGAAATCTGGTCCTCGGGCTTTTCGTAGGGAATTCCTGCGCAACCTGTTAATAGAGTGAGATTGATCAGGGTGAAGAGGTAAAGAGCTTTCCGGCATACGTTCCAATATTTCATTGTTGAAGTTCCTTTTCTGCTGCCATGGTTTTTTACCGCTACTAAATGGACAAGCCGACTCAAAGGGGACGGATTTATTTAATCAGCTCATCTGAATTTTTAAATATTTAAATAAATCCGTCCCCTTTACGCAGCCCCCTTTATGACATTTAAATAAATCTGCCTCCTGTACGCTCATAAATAAAATCGTGGCCTGCCCCCGTTTTTACCCAAAGCTAGCGCTACTTCCTCTGATCGGACCCTATTTCCTCGTCGCATTCAAGAAACAGCTAAGAATTTCACACCTGTAACCCCAGCAGCTTGCAGCTTGTCCTTAACTACCAAACTAACAATAATGGCCACTTCAAATTTTTTTAGTCTAAAAATATGTAAACCTTTAACTTTACTTGTATCTAAATACAAGCTCATAAAACCGCGATAATCACCAGCTTTATCCGGCCTAATCGGATCCAGCTCTTCGAACTTTTGAAACTGCGACCTTTCTTCATCTACGCACTCAACGGACGCCAAGGTCACCATCACATTAAAGTCATCTACAGACCCGTGAGAGTTAATACTTACCGGGAAAAATTCTACTTCAGGGAAACACATTAACTCCTTTCTAACTTTTTCACTGACTATGGGAACACCAAAAACCTCCGAAAAAGTAAAGTCCATCCTTGCGCCGGCAACATATACATCAATTTTTCCATGATTTAAGAATTGGGGACGGGAATGCATAAACGCCCAATTATCGACTTCATGTATATCTCCCAAGTGCCACCTACCCGGAAAATTCACATCATCTATCAAACGGAAATATTGCATAATATTACTCTTTTTTTAACCAACGGTTTACTTGACTGCCTGGCGTAACAGCCTCGACTTTAATCCGTTCCAAGGTCAACTCTATAGCATTTTTATAAGCGCTTGTGTTGGCCGGAACACCGACAGTAGCAGACTGAAGCTGATCATATATATAGGCGTGATAGTCTTGAGGGTGAGGTCCTTTATGACCAGGAACAGCTACTTTGTTAATAGCGTCATCCAAATCGAGTCCAGCTCTTGTGAAAATCGCTTCAAATTTCGGAGTCCATGGGCCCCCACGGGCAGTAGATACGCAGTTTTTATTGGTACAGATATGATGTACGGGGGCAGGCCGAGCTAGTAAGTCCGATGCCTCTCCTGCAATTTTGCCTTCAGCAAATCCGACCTTCGCAGTATCTGCTGCTTTAGCTTCGAAATACCCCTCCGGCAGCGCACACGGCCCCGTATTGTGCACCCACGTCTTCAGATCCCCAACGTAGAACGTATGCCCCACATCAACCGTCAGGTTGTACGTCTCACCCACTGGCAGGTAAAGCTCCAGCGACTCAACTTCAGACGATGTGTTATCCGTGTCGCCGTCTGCCAGGGATTGCAGCAGGTCCCCCGGCTTCAGGTCGATAACAGAGATAAAGTCGCGCTTGGCCGGTACGTAGAACGGGTGGCCAGGGGTGACCAGCAGGGTTTCGCCTTCCGCTTTGCCGTCTACGCGAACGCTTTTCAGCTTGAGGCGGTAAATCGGTTGGTCGGAGCGCTGATGGGTGGCCAGAATTTTAGCGGCGAAGGGTTTGCCGCCTTTTTCGGGTTTGCTCCAGACCACGTCACCGACTTTGAGCGACTCGATGGTGCGGTCGCCGTTGGGGGTCGAGACTTTGGTGCCGGCCGCGAAGCAGCAGGGCTCTTTGTATTTCGAGAGAACGACGTCATCGCGTCGGGTCGCGAACAAGTCATCGGCCCTGGCGAAGCTGCCCACATCGCCGGTGTAAGCGGTTTGCTCGTATTTCCCAATCGAGGTGGTCGGGGCTGTCGCATTGGCGCCGGTGCGCTCGAAGCGCACGGCGGAGTCAAGGCTGTTGGGGGTCAGGCCATAGTTCGGGATGTCATCCGCAACGCGTGCGATGCCGCTGCTGCCAAGCGTTTCCTGGCGGCCCACGTTGGTCAAACCGACGTCGCTACGGGCCACAAGTGCGCCGTCGGCCCTGACGACGCTTGAAGCCTCGCCAACCTTGGAAACCTGCCCAAATCGGCCGGAAGGCGCGATCATGGTCAAACCATCAGTCATTAACTCAGTGACTTGCGCCGCTGACTCATAGCTGTTGCCTTGCAAGCTCGAGACAAATTCCCTGCCCGTCTGCCTGGTGATCATTTGACCGCCGCGGTCCACCGTCGGGTCGGCAATCGGCCCCAGCAGGCCGTCGGTCATTTCCAGTGGGCTGCTATTACCTAAAAGCCCACCGGCAGTCTTGGCAAGACCTTGCACTGACCCCCATAGACTGCGGCCAGCCCCTACTGCCAGGCCTTTGGCAACGTCGCCGTAGTCAGTCGGTTTGCCGCTGTAATCCAGGTTAGTCTCGTAAAAATCTACCAACCCTTGGGTGTTACGCCCTTTCGGATCACCCAGGTAGTCGATGTTTATAGTGCTGTCTTTGTAAGCAGTCGGCCGAGTCGTGCGGAAATCAAGAATCAAGGCCGCTGTTTCATTACCTGAGTACCCCCGCTTACTGCCGTCTGCGGAAGCGTCGGTTCGGGCGTATTGATCTGCAATAGGTGTAAGCGCAAGACCCAGATGCTGCAAAGTAGCCGTGTCGATAGCGTCTACGTCTTTTTGCGAGATCGACTTGCTCCAACCTTCATCGGTGTTGTACGCCAGGGCAACGCCCATCAGTCGCGTGGCTTCTTCGACACTGATGCCTTTTGCCGCTGCCAGCGCAGGCGCTTGCTTTTCAATCAGCTCAGGCGCTCTTGGGTGCAACTGCTCGTTGTAACGCTCAACATTGCCCGCCACCCACGCGGCGTCATTCGGGTTGCCGTTAACCAGCGAGCCGGCAGCAATACCAATGAGCTGCGCGGTGGCGACTTTGAATTGATCATCGGTGGCGAAACGCTCATCCAGGTACTTACCGAGGTTCTCGTTCGCAATCGCCGTCAAGCCCTCTGCCGCACCGGCGGCAATGGCGCCGGTCTTGAAGTCGCCGCCTCGGGCCGCTGAAAGCGCGCCACCGAGGAGAGCATGCATCAAGACCTTCTGCGTTGAGCCGGGGCTCAGGTCCAGTTCGTTCGCGAGGTTGCCAAGGCCCTTATTGCCCGCCGCTGCGGCAAGGTCGAAACCTTGCGAGACCAAGGCTGAACCGAGGTTGTCTTGCAAGCTGCCGCCGTTGATGGCGGTGGAGATGCCACTTTCGATGACGGCATGGGTGCCGCCGCGCAGCACCGCATCCTGTGCTTTTTGCCAACTGAGCCAGTCACTGGAATAGCCTGGGTTTTGTACCGGCCCCGCTGTGGTGACTTTCGCGCCCGCACCGTCGGCCGGGCTCGCGCCCTTGAACCAATTACTGTCTGCGTAGTTCAACGCCCCGGTTGCCAGCCCCGCGATGGCGGCGTTTTTCAGGCTACTGCTGCTGAAGGTATCCTTGAGCGCAACGCCGATGTTGCCTTTGTTGTTGATCGTGCTCACAGCACCGGTGCTGGCCAGCGAGGTCAGTGCGGCGGTGGCCATCATGTTGCCTAGCCCGGCACTGGTGGCGGCAACTGCCGCCGACGTACTAGTTGCCGCAACCGCAGCTGTGCCGGCGGCCATGGCTGTCCCTGAGCCCGCTGTCGCGCCTGCGGCCCAGCCAGCCATCGCACTCGCACCGCCTGCCGTCAGCACGGTCACGATAATAATGACCGCCAGCATGACACCCTGCCCCATGCCAGAGTTGCTGTACTTGAAGGAGTCATGCAGCTCTTTTACCTGCCTCCAATCCACATCGCCGCGCTTCTCGGCTTCCTTGAGCCAGGCCAATTGCGGGTCGGCCTTGACCATCGTGTCGATGGTCTGGCTGACGGTTTGCTGGTCGACCTGCTTGACGTCGATTTTCAGGCCGTTCACGGCTTGGATGACGGTTTGCCCCTTTGCAACCAGTTCGCTCTGGCGCAGGGTCTCATCGGTTTTGCCTTTGCCCTTCATCGAGAACCAAGCCATGTTGCTCTTGCTCTTGGTATGGCTCTCGTCGTGATAGTCCTTCACGCCTTCAAACGTCACGGCGCCGCCGCTTTTCAGGATCAGGTCGTTGCCGCTGTTGAGCTTGGCGACCTGGTAGAGCTGGTCGCCGTTACTGACGAGAGTCAGGTTGCCAGCGGTCTTGATCTCAGTGCCGACGTTGGTGGTTTGGGTGACTTCGTCGCGCTTGGCTTTTTTCGCACCCCAGCCACCGTTCTCCTTCATGTCATACAAAGTATGCGTACTGTTCTGCGCCGCCAGCAGGTTCAACTTATCCCCGCTATACAGATAAGCCTCATTCCCCGCACTGATCTTACTCGCCACAATCGTGGTGTCGCGCCCGGCCTGGCTCTTAAAGTCCGCGCCCGCCGTCAGCACACTGGCCAACTGCGTGGTCTGCTCATCGACCGTCTTGATGCGTTTTTTACCGTCTTTTTCTTTGCCCTCGACGTTGTGCACATCACTGACAGAGGTCACGTTGAAATCGCGCCCAGCCTGAATGTTCAGGTCCTTACCGGCGGTGGCGGTGCTGCCAATAATGTTGACGTCTTGCCCGGCCTGCATGTTGACGTTGCCGCCCGCCATGACGCTGGCTGCGAGGTTTTTGACGTCGGTGGTGATGGTGGATTTTTCGCCGCCATCAATGGTGTTGTGGATCACGCTGGTGTCGCTGACGGCGACCAGGTTCAGGTCGCGGCCGGCGCTGAGGCTGGCGTCGTTACCCGCGACCAGGGCGCCGTGGTTGTTGAGGTCGCGGCCGGCATCGATGGCGAAGTTGCCGCGTGCGGTGATGGTGCTTGCGCTGGCGTCGGTGAGGGTGCGCATGCCGACGCCTTCACGCACTTGGATCGCGGTGTTGTCGTTGGTAATGTCGCCTTTGAGGGTGGTAAGGCTGACTTGATTGCCTCGAATTTCGCCGCCCATGGCGTTACGGATGCTGTCTTGGGCCAGCAGGCTCAGGTTGTTGCCGGCTTCGATCAGGCCGCCGTTGTAGAGGCTGCCGCCACTCGCGGCGCTGAGGTTGTTGCTGGCGCGCAGGGTGCCGACGTTAACCAGGTCGCCACCGGTGACGAGGTTGAGGTCGCGGCCTTGGATCAGGCTGTTGCCGCGCACGTTGCGCGATTCGGCCTGGGCCAGGTAGAGCACCGGCACGAGGACGGTCTGGCCGTCGACCACGCGGTTTTCCATCCACACGATGTCGTGGGTCAGGGCGCCGACTTGCTGGCCGGTGAGGGACACGCCGACGCTCAGGCGCAGGGCGTCTTTGCTGGCGAGGGCGTTGTCCATCAGGTAGCGGAACTGGTCGGCGTCGCTGAGCAGGCCACCGGCGAGGAAGCGTTGGCCGGTTTGTGCGAGTACCGCGTCGCGAATCAGGCGGGTCTCGTATTGGCCATCGCCGAGGCGGCGCCAGGCGTTGTCGCTGTTGAAGCCGAGTTTGCCGAGCATGTAGTCGGAGCTGAAGAAGCCCGATGCCGTGGTGAACTCGGGGTTGGTTTCGATCAGGTAGTGGCTGGTGGGGTCGGCGTTTTTGACGAACAGGCCGTATTCACCCTTGGGCAGCTGGAAGTATGGCGAGGTGGTGGGGTCGACCGGGGCGAACGGCGTGCCGGTGTAGTCCACCGGCACGAAGCCACCGCCCGGTGCGAGGGTGGCCACCGGCAGCACGCTGCCGGGCGCCTGGGCGCTGGCGTCGTTGACGTGCTTGCTGAGGTTGATATTGATGCCGCCAACGGGGATGCCGGTCTGGTCATTGCCGAGGGTGCCGGTCAGTTGCTCCAGGGTGTTCTCGTGCAGCGTGCCGTTTTGTATTTTGTTGGTGACTTTGGACAGGTCGACGGTGCCGCCGGCTTGCAGGGTGGCGTCGTAGGCGAGGCCGCCGTTGGGCGTCCAGGTGGTGACGTCACTCGATTGCCGGAACGGATCGCTATTGGGCGACAGCGCTTTCAGCGCTTCAAACGTTGCCTTGTTGAAATTCCCGGCCGCCGTCGCGTTGTTGAACGCAGGCACATCGACGTATTCCATGCGTTCCCACAGGTGCTTGTCGACGTGCCCTGGGGTGCCGATGACAATTTTGCGCTGCCCGGTGCGCGTACTCGCGCCCTGGTTGAGCAGGTCGACGGCCGCGATGCTCAGGTTGCCATTGGCCGCCATCAGGCTGTAGCGGTTCTGCACGGTGTCGCCTTGCAGCAGCATGTTTTGGCCAGCTACGAGCCGCGCCGATACCGAATCCTGGATCGCTTTTTCCAGGTAGGTTTCGTTGATGGTGATTGTGCCGCGCCGCCAGTCGTCTTTCTCGCCGCAGTGCTGCCCACACACCCAGCTCAGGCTCCCGGTCTCGAGGGTTTGTCCCAATTCGAAAACGTCTTTGGCGTTCTCGATAAAGCCGGCGTTGATGCCAATCGAACCTTCGCTTTCTACGGTGCCGGAGCGGTTGCTGAACAGCACCGCACGCCCGCCATCCACACCGGCAAAGGTCAGGTTGCCTTTGCTGTAGACGTCGCCGTAGCTGTTGCTGAACCCATTGGCGCGCAGGGTCATGTCGCCACCGCTGAACAGCAGCGAATCGGCGCTATTGGTGATGCCGTTGACGGCCGTCAGATTCACTGCGCCCTGGGCGCCGAGGGTGCCGCGGTTATTGATTTGGGCCGCTGCGATATCCAGTTGCTGACGCGCGGTGAGGAAACCGAGGCTGTCGAGGGTGCCGCTCAGTTTGAGCTGGGTGTTGCTGCCCGCGAGGCGACCGCCGTTCTGGCTGAGGTTGTTGGCGGTCACGCTGAGGTTTTGCAGGGTTGCGATGCGCCCGCTGTTGCTCAGGTCGCCGCTCAGCCTGAGGCTGAGGTCGCCGTCGCTGAGCAGTTCGCCGCCGTTGTTAAGGCTGGCCACATCGAGGATCAGGCCCTTGCTGCTGGCCATGCGGTCGCCGGCCTTGAGGGTCAGGCCCTGGCTGCTTTTGTACGTGAGCACTTCGTTCAGTTGCAGACGGCCCAGGCCGTCGACGCTGCCGAATGCCCAGTCAGCGGTGCCCATGCCATTGATGTTGCCCTGGCTGCCGGTGAGGCTGGCGGTGTTGATGCGGAACAGGCCGTTGCCCGCGTGCTGCAACTGGCCACCCTGGTTGTTCAGGTGCGTGGCATCGAGGCTGAAGGCTGTGCTGCCGAACTCGAGGGTGCCGTCCTGGTTGTTCAGGGTGCCGCTGAGGTTGAGGCTGCTGCTGGCACCGGCCAGCGCACGCAGTTGCCCGCGTGCGCTGTTGTCGAGGTTGCCACCGTTGAGGGTCAGGCCCTGGTTGGCTTCAATCAGGCCGCCTTGGTTGGTGAGCGTGTCGCGTGAAGTCAGGTTGAGTTGGTTGCCGCTGATCTGGCCGCCCGCGCTGTTGTTGAGGGTGTTGCCGGTGATCGTCACCTGTTCTTTACCGAACAGCTTGCCACCTTGGTTGGCCAGGGCTTCGACGGTCAGTTGCAGGTTACCCACCAGGCTGGCCAACGTGCCGTTGCTGGCGTTGTTCACGCTGTCGGCGGTGATGGTCAGGGTGTCGCCTTGCACGGTGCCGCCAGTGTTATCCAGGCTGCCGGTATCCAGTTGGGTAGGTGCGCCGCCGCTGAGCATCAGGCCTTTGCGGTTGGTCGCGTCCTGGCCGCTGTAGCTCAGGCCCTGGTTACCGGCCAGCAGCTGGCCGCCATCGTTGTTCAGGTGCTGCGCGGCGATGTCGAGGCGCTTGCCGCGCAGGGTGCCGCCACTGTTGTCGAGGGTGGTGAGCGCCTTGACCAGCACGCTGCGCTCGCCAGCGTCGATGACCCCGCCTGCGTTGGTCAGCAGGTCGCTGACGTTGAGGGTCACGTCGCCGCCATTGCTGACCAGCGAGCCTTTGTTGCTGTTGTTGAGGGTCTGCGCGGTGACGTCAACCGAGGTGCCGATCAGGATGCCGGCGCTGTTGTCCAGCCGCTCGCCTTGTACCTGCAACAGGCCTTCGCTTTGAATACGGCCTTGGGCATTGAGCAATTGGCCCGGGCCTTTGAGCAGCAGGCTCACGCCCGGCGCGCCACCGGCCAGCAGGCCGGCGTTGCGGTTGTCGAGGCCGGAGGCGCGCACGTCGAGTTGGTCGCCCACCACGCGCCCGGCGCGGTTGTCGATGTCACCGCCGGTCACGTCGAGCAGCAGTTGTTTGCCGACGATTACGCCGCTCTGGTTATCCAGGTTCGCCGCGCGCAACTCGACATCGCCCTGCCCGGCCTGCAAGCGGCCTTGGGCGTTATTGAGCTGTTGCGCGGTGACGAGGGTCAACTTGCCGGTGTTGGCGCTCAGTACGCCATTGGCGTTGCTGCTGAGGTTGCCGGCGTTGAGGTTCAGGTCGGTGCTGGCCTGGGCAAAACCCTGGCTGTTGTTGAACCCATTGGCAACGGTGAGGTTCAGTGCGCCGTTGTCAGCCTGGATCAGGCCCTTGAGGCTGTTGTCGAGGTCGCTGGCGTTCACCGTGAGGGCGCTGGCAATCAGCTTGCCGTTCTGGTTATTCAGGCTGCCAGCGTTGACGGTCAGGCCGTTGGCGATCACTTGCCCGCCGCTGTTGTTGAGTGCGGCGCTGGTCAGCACCAGGCTGCCACCGGACATTTCGATGCGGCCTTGGCGGTTGTCCAAAGAGGCGCTGTCGAGAGTCGCGGCCTGGCCTTCACCGAAGCGAATCAACCCGCCCAGGTTGACGATGGCCGGCGCGCTGATCGCCAGGCTTTGCTCGCCGTACACACGGGCGGTGGCGCCTTGGTTGGTCAGCTTGGCCGTGCTGACGCTGACGGTTTTGCCCTGGATGATGCTGCCCTGGTTGGTCAGCGCCTGCGCGGCGGTGATCGCCAACGCGCGGCTGGCCAGCAGGTCACCGCTGGTGTTCACGCTCTGCGCGTTAACCACCACGTCGCCCGTGGCATTGCGGCTGTTATCGGCCTGCACGCCCGCTTCGATGATGCCCGGGTTGGTGACGGTGGTGGCGTTGAGCTCGATGCGCTGGCCAGCGGCCAGGCTCTTCTGGTTGACCAATTCTTCGGCACTGCTCACCTGCACATTGCCGGTGGCGTAGACCTTGTCGGTCAGGTTCACGTTCTGCGCGGTGACCTTGAGGTTACCGGTGGTCGCCGTCTGCGCCATGCTCAGGCGCCCATTGGCATCCAACTGGATATCCCCACCACTGGCGGCCAAGGTACCGTCGAGCTTCACGCCCACGCCGGCCTCGGTGCCCACCAGTTTGATCGCACCGGCGTACATGCCGCCCAATGCCGAGGAGTCGATGGCCAGTTCGGGCTTTGCGCTGCCGTCATTGGCGCGCGCGGTGGCTTTCAGGCTGTTGGCATCGACGTCGTTACGCCCCGCAATGACGGTCAATTCCCGTGCATTGATCTGCGCATTGATCTTGGCCGAGCGGGTGATGATTTCGAAGCGGTCGACGTTGCTGGCATTCAAGCCTTCGCCGTCGATGGTCACGGCGCCGCCGTCAACCTGGTAGCGCTGCAACTGGCCGCTGGCGTCGAGCACCGGTTTGCCGGTGGTGAGGGTCACGTTGGGGGTGTTGATAAAGCCGCAACCGCTGCATGTAACGCCGTACGGGTTGGCGACGATGACTTTGGCCGACTGGCCCGCCACTTCGGTGTAGCCGCGCAGTTGGCTGGGGCTGCCGCCGTTGACTTCGTTGAGGATGACGCTGGCCGCGCCGCCCTTGAGGTTGGGGTTGCCGACGATGTAGCCACCCAGCTGGGTGTTCGTCATGGGGCCGTTGGCGTTGTTGAGGATCACGCCGTTGGGGCCGACGTTGTAGTCCTTGAATTGGTTATGGGACAAGCCACTGCCATTGGGGGTGGCGATGTTCACCACCGGTACGCCATTGCCGGCCTGGCCGACGGTGGTGCCCGGCGCGCTGACCACAATGCCTTCGGCCTGGGCCAGCAGCGGCTGCCAGAACAGCGCGTTGGCCAGGATCAGCACCAGGCCGCGCTTGGGCAGGCCGAAGAACGAGTCTCGCGGTTTCAGCGCAGCAGAAGGTTGGCGGGCCAGGAAGGCAAAGTGGCGAACATCCATTGTCATATTCTCGATGTAACGGGGCGTTGAATTACAGGAAGAAATCCATGCGGAAGTAGATCGGCGCTTCGCGCTCGCTCATCACTGCCGGGCGTTCCAGGGAATGGGCAAAGGTCACGCTGGTGCTGACGTATTTGCCACGGGCGAACAACTCCAACGAGTTGCTCGAGACCCGGCCATGCACTTCACCGTTGTAGCGGTCGTTGCTGATCACACCCTGGTCGTAGCCGACGCTGGCGCCGTATTCGGCAAAGGCCGGGCGCATCCAGTCCCAGGTCACCGGGCGCGCCCAGCGCACGTCGTTGCGCCAGTAGCCGCCGCTGTCGCCGGTGAGCTGCTGGTCTTTGAAACCGCGCACCGAGGCCGAACCGCCGAGGCTCATGCGCTGGGGGCTGAACAGGATGTCTTCACTGCGTTGGCCGGTGGCCAGGCTGGAAAAACTGAACGACTCGCCCCACAGCGTGAACGGCTGCAAGTAGCTGACGGTGGCGGTGTATTTGCGGTAGCGCGCGTTGGGCAGGCGATTGCCGTACTGATCGCGCTCGTTTTCAGCTTGGGCATCGAAGGCGCCGATACCGTTCTGCATGCCCAGGTCGAGGTTGACGAAGGCATTGCCGATGCGGCGGCCGTGGTTGATGCCCAGTTGCAGTTCGCTGAGGCGGTTGCTGCTGGGCTCGGTGCGCACGTCGAGGATGTAGTTGTTGGTGCGCAGGTGCGACACGCCGACGTTCACCGAGGTCTTGCTCACGTCGTCACGATGGATCACGCGCTCGGCGCGCAGTTGGTGGTTTTCGTTGTCGCCGTTCTGCTTGAATTTAAAGTCGTTGGTTACGCCAAAGGTGCGGTAATCACTCTCGCTGTAGGTGTAGCTGAAGTTCCACCAGCCCCACGGCACGTTGTAGTAAAGCATGGTGTTTTTCGAGGTTTTCTGGTGGTCGCTGACGGCATCGTGGCCGCCGCGCAACACAAGCTGGTCGGCCAGGCCCAGCGGGCTGTCCCACTCAAGGCCGGCGCCCCACTGCTGTTCGCCGGTGCTTTTCTGCCCGTCGTTATTGCGCGACAGGCTGGCGCGCCAGGGCTTTTGCGGGACGTTCTTGACCTGTACTTCACTGCCGCCCACCTGGCTGCCGGGGGTCAGTTCCATTTGTGCCTGCTTGGACGGCAAGCGGTTCAACTGGTCCACCAACTGCTCGATTTCCCGCAGGTTGAGCTGCTCGCCAACCTTGCCGGGAAAGGCCATGGCCAGCTCGCGTTGGGACAGGTTGCTGCCGTCGGCGCCCTTCAAGCCTTCGAGTTTGCCTTCCACCACCAACACCTGGAGGTGGCCGGTGGACAGGTCCTGCTGCGGCAAGTAAGCACGGCTGGTGACCATGCCTTTGTCGATGTAGTAGTCCGTGATCGCCTTGAGCACTTGATTGAGCTGGGACACGCCCAGACACTGGCCGATATACGGCTTGAGCAGGCGATCGCGGTCCGGTGCAGGCAGGCTGTCGGCGCCCTTGAGTTCGATGTCTTTGATCGGGAAGCAGCGGGTGTCAGCCGGGGTGGCAGGCGCTTCGGGCTTGGCTTCTTTGCCGGGCAGTTCCTTGAGGTCTTCAAGGCGCCGGCGCTGTTCTTCCAGCAGACGGTTTTGCCGATCACGGATCAGGTCCTGATCGCCAGGCGTGGGCGCAGCCGTCGCACTATTGAGTGCGAAGCAAGTCAGCAGGCAAACGCCCAGCAGCAGCCGAGTCCGTGGCAGTAATAAAGACATGTTCGATCCGTCGAAAAAGCGGGGGCCGGCAAACTAACATCGAACTTCCGGTGGGCCAAGATTCTGGCTTAGTGGGAAGTTATGTTTAACAGGCATATAAGTTGCTGATTATTAACAACAAATAAATCATGCAACGTTTAATTGCTTGCAATTGGAATTTTTATTCCGACAAGCGGTAACAGTTTTGATACACCTCCAATGGTGGCGCTTACAATTGCCATTACTTGGCCATCAATGCGGTATCAAGACTGGTTAGTAGCCAAAAGATGGGAAAAGTTCGCAGTTATTTTGTGAATTGGATCCCATTTTTCGGCATCCCGGTTAACCAACCTCCTTGGTCCGCTCCTGCCCCGCTACCAACTTCAACCCTGGCCGCTCCACATGCCGGGACACATGGGCTGTCACTTCCTGCACGCCCCCTTCGTGGTCGTTATGAATCACCAGCACACCCGGGCGGCGCAGTTGCTCCAGGTCACCTTCCCCCAGGCTGAAGCTGTCGCTCAAACGCTGGTCGCTCAGGGCCTTGGCCGCCGAACGGCGCTGGGCAAACCGCTTGCCGCGTTGCTGCTGGTAACGCGCCCAACCGATCAGCACCACCGCGTTGAACACAGCGATCCACAGGTAGATCTGCAAGGTGTCCAGCGCCGCAAAAATCGGCGCTTCGATCCGCGGGCCGCCGTGGCTGTCGAGCATCGGCACCATGCCGCGCACCAGCAGGAGGATCAGCCCGGCCCAGGCCAGCAGGGTCAGGAATACGTCGATCGCCCACATCACCGGGCGCTGTTGGGTTCGGATCAGGTTCATGGCTGCACATCCGTAGTGGGGGCTTTGATACCGCGATCCGGGCTGACCCAGCGCGCGCGTTTCTGGTGTTGGCGGAACAACACTTTGGGGAAGCTGACCAGGGTGGTGAACAGGCTCACCAACCAGAACACCAGCGGGTACCAGACGGTCCAGAACAGGGTTTTCCACAGGCCCTTTTCATAGCGCCGGTCGATCATGATGCTCACCGCGAACTGCACCAGGCACACCACCGCCAACAGCAAGCCGGTGAAGGCCGGCGGCATCAGCGAGTCGACGGCGATGGCGGCGGGCAGCGTCACGACTTTGCCCACGGCCCAAAAGATCACCGAAAGCAAAAAGGTGAAGGCCCAGCCGGTGGACAGGCAGTACTCGAACAGCAGCGGCCACAGGTAGCGATGGCGCCATTGCCAGATGCCCCGGATGTTCTTGAACAGCACTTCGGCGCCACCCTGGGCCCAGCGCAGGCGCTGCTTCCACAGGCCGCCGAGGGTTTCCGGCATCAGGATCCAGCACAGCGCGCGGGGCTCGTAGAAGATGCTCCAGTGGTCCAGTTGCAGCTTCCAGCTCACGTCAATGTCTTCGGTGATCATGTCGGTGCTCCAGTAGTCGACCCGGTCCAGGGCCGCCCGCCGAAACGCCACCACCACGCCGGAGACGGTGAAGATCCGCCCGAAGACCCGCTGGGTGCGCTTGATCAAGCCGATGATCGAAGAGAACTCGCCCACCTGCACCCGGCCGATCAAGGTGGAGCGCGTGCGAATCCGCGGGTTGCCGGTGACGGCCCCCAGGCGCGGGTTGTCGAGCATCGGCGCCACCAGGTACGCCGCGGTGTTCGGCGAGAGCAACGCATCGCCGTCGATGCACACCAGGTATTCGCTGCGCGCGGCTACCGCACCCATGCGCAAGGCCACGGCCTTGCCCTGGTTTTGCGCAAGGTGCAGCACCCGCAGACGCGGTTCTTTCAGCGCCAGCGCATCGAGCACGGCGGCGGTGTTGTCGCTGGAGCCGTCGTTGATCGCGATCACTTCAATGTTGCGGTACTGCTGGGCCAACGCGGCGCCGATGGTTTCGGCGGCGTTGTCGCCTTCGTTGTAGCAAGGGATCAGGATCGAGATCAGTGGCTCACCGGCCAGCACCGGCGCCGGCGTGTCATCCGCCCACGGCCAATGGCGCTCCCAGTGCAGCCAGAAGTACAGGCCGCCAGCGATCCACAAGCCGGACATGAACAGCGGATAGAAGAATACGAAGTCCATCAGGAACTGCCCGGTGACCAAAAAGATCAGCCCAAGGGGCACACCCAATACCAATGACAAGACGATAAGCGCGAGGATTCTGTCGAACATGAGTCAAGGATTCCACTGGTTGGAAAGGGCCGGACGCACGGTTTTCAGATCCGGCGAGTTCTCCAGGAAGTTGTCGGGGTAGTAGCCAAAACTGGTCACGCCCTGACGCTTGAGCACGCCCATCCACTCGGCCATTTGCGCACCGTCCAGATCTGGAGCGGCCGAGGTGCGCCAGTCTTTGGCTTGCAACTCGAAGACTGTGCGTTGCAGCGCGCCGGGGCGGGCCTTGACGGTGGCCACGAGCTTTTCCAGCCAGGCGTTGGAGCCCTTGAGGTCCTGGCCTTCCATCAGCGGCATGGCCATGGGCGCGGTCCAGTCGTAGCTGGTGAGGAAGTCGTCGAGGTTCTGCGCGAACCAGGCTTCGCTGCCCAGGTTGAGCATCGGCTCGGCGAAGATGTTGCGTGCGGTCTGCACCTGCGGGCCGCGCAGCGTGCGGACCTTGGCGGTCAGTTCATGGGTGAAGTCGATCAGGTAGCGGCTCTTGAAACGCGTCCAGCGCTGCATCACCGCAGGGTCGGCGCGCAGGGCTTCGATGGTGTCCGGCAGGCCATTGGCGGCGTAGGCCTTGAGCGCCAGCGGGCTGGCGTCTTCGAAGTCCGACAGCACCGCGTCGTCGTGGAACAGCACGCCGTCGATGGCACTGGTGCGGGCAAGGTCTTCGTAGATTTCGCCGATGATCTGCCGCACCTTCGGATCGAACGGCGACAGGCGCTGGTACTGGTCCGGGTCGATGGCGACCTTGCCGGTTTCCGGGTCCCAACGGGTGACACGGGGCAGCTTCGCATCGAGGGCGAAGCTGAGCACCGGCATCCAGGCAAATACGTTCACGTGAG